>NZ_CP021030.1:2927000-3642500 GCF_002117485.1 Rhizobium sp. NXC14 | reverse complement strand
GTAGTGGCGAGCGAACGCGGACCAGGCCAGTGGCAATTGTGATTAAAGTGGAACGCTCTGGAAAGTGCGGCCGTAGTGGGTGACAGCCCCGTACGCGTAGATATCACGATTGTCCTAGAGTAGGGCGGGACACGAGAAATCCTGTCTGAACATGGGGAGACCACTCTCCAAGCCTAAGTACTCGTGCATGACCGATAGCGAACAAGTACCGTGAGGGAAAGGTGAAAAGCACCCCGACAAGGGGAGTGAAATAGAACCTGAAACCGGATGCCTACAAACAGTCGGAGCCCGCAAGGGTGACGGCGTACCTTTTGTATAATGGGTCAACGACTTAGTGTAACAAGCAAGCTTAAGCCGGTAGGTGTAGGCGCAGCGAAAGCGAGTCTGAACAGGGCGATATAGTTTGTTGCATTAGACCCGAAACCGAGTGATCTAGCCATGAGCAGGTTGAAGGTTGGGTAACACCAACTGGAGGACCGAACCCGCATCTGTTGCAATAGATTGGGATGACTTGTGGCTAGGGGTGAAAGGCCAATCAAACTCGGAAATAGCTGGTTCTCCGCGAAATCTATTTAGGTAGAGCGTCGAGCGAATACCCCCGGGGGTAGAGCACTGGATGGGCTATGGGGACTCACCGTCTTACTGATCCTAACCAAACTCCGAATACCGGGGAGTACTACTCGGCAGACACACGGCGGGTGCTAACGTCCGTCGTGAAAAGGGCAACAACCCTAACCTCCAGCTAAGGTCCCCAAGTCATGGCTAAGTGGGAAAGGATGTGAGGATCCCAAAACAACCAGGATGTTGGCTTAGAAGCAGCCATCATTTAAAGAAAGCGTAACAGCTCACTGGTCTAAATAAGGGTCTTTGCGCCGAAAATGTAACGGGGCTGAAGCCATGCACCGAAGCTGAGGATGTGTAGCAATACACGTGGTAGCGGAGCGTTCCGTAAGCTGATGAAGGGAGACCCGTGAGGGCTCCTGGAGGTATCGGAAGTGCGAATGTTGACATGAGTAACGATAAAGAGGGTGAGAGACCCTCTCGCCGAAAGACCAAGGGTTCCTGCTTAAAGTTAATCTGAGCAGGGTTAGCCGGCCCCTAAGACGAGGCGGACACGCGTAGTCGATGGGAACCACGTTAATATTCGTGGGCCTGGTGGTAGTGACGGATTGCACAAGTTGTTCTGGTTTATTGGATTATCAGGGCAGCGGAGCGGTTCCAGGAAATAGCTCCACCGTATAGACCGTACCCGAAACCGACACAGGTGGTCAGGTAGAGTATACCAAGGCGCTTGAGAGAACTATGTTGAAGGAACTCGGCAAATTGCACGCGTAACTTCGGAAGAAGCGTGACCCCATTTTAGGCAACTATGATGGGGTGGCACAGACCAGGGGGTAGCGACTGTTTATCAAAAACACAGGGCTCTGCGAAGTCGCAAGACGACGTATAGGGTCTGACGCCTGCCCGGTGCTGGAAGGTTAAGAGGAGAGGTGCAAGCTTTGAATCGAAGCCCCAGTAAACGGCGGCCGTAACTATAACGGTCCTAAGGTAGCGAAATTCCTTGTCGGGTAAGTTCCGACCTGCACGAATGGCGTAACGACTTCCCCGCTGTCTCCAACATAGACTCAGTGAAATTGAATTCCCCGTGAAGATGCGGGGTTCCTGCGGTCAGACGGAAAGACCCCGTGCACCTTTACTATAGCTTTACACTGGCATTCGTGTCGGCATGTGTAGGATAGGTGGTAGGCTTTGAAGCGGGGACGCCAGTTTCCGTGGAGCCATCCTTGAAATACCACCCTTATCGTCATGGATGTCTAACCGCGGCCCGTCATCCGGGTCCGGGACAGTGTATGGTGGGTAGTTTGACTGGGGCGGTCGCCTCCGAAAGAGTAACGGAGGCGCGCGATGGTGGGCTCAGACCGGTCGGAAATCGGTCGTCGAGTGCAATGGCATAAGCCCGCCTGACTGCGAGACTGACAAGTCGAGCAGAGACGAAAGTCGGTCATAGTGATCCGGTGGTCCCGCGTGGAAGGGCCATCGCTCAACGGATAAAAGGTACGCCGGGGATAACAGGCTGATGACCCCCAAGAGTCCATATCGACGGGGTTGTTTGGCACCTCGATGTCGGCTCATCGCATCCTGGGGCTGGAGCAGGTCCCAAGGGTTTGGCTGTTCGCCAATTAAAGCGGTACGTGAGCTGGGTTCAGAACGTCGTGAGACAGTTCGGTCCCTATCTGCCGTGGGTGTAGGAATATTGACAGGATCTGTCCCTAGTACGAGAGGACCGGGATGGACATATCTCTGGTGGACCTGTTGTCCTGCCAAGGGCATAGCAGGGTAGCTATATATGGACGGGATAACCGCTGAAGGCATCTAAGCGGGAAACCCACCTGAAAACGAGTGTTCCCTATCAGAGCCGTGGAAGACGACCACGTTGATAGGCCGGGTGTGGAAGTGCGGCAACGCATGAAGCTTACCGGTACTAATAGCTCGATCGGCTTGATCGTTCTCATTGTTCATGCTCATCAGCCAAAGGCTGATGATGCCAGAAAGGAATAGGCAGTCGGCAATAGCCACTCCTCATTCGCTTCAAAGACGTGTTCAAAAAAACGATGACAATAGCGCTATTGCCTAATGGCAACTGCCTACTGCCTCATCCCCAGCTTCTCATCAAAAGTTGCGCTTTGCCGACCTGGTGGTTATGGCGGGGTGGCTGCACCCGTTCCCTTTCCGAACACGGCCGTGAAACGCCCCTGCGCCCATGGTACTTCGTCTTAAGACGCGGGAGAGTAGGTCGCTGCCAGGTCTGCCAAACGCAACTCAGTTGATAAAATCTTCTCAATCACAAGCCAACGGCCCAAAGCCGAAACAAAGGGCCGCTCACAAGCGGCCTTTCGTGTTATAATCATTCCGCGGGGTGGAGCAGCCCGTTCGGCCTAAGATCGATCCACCGGATCGATCTCTTAACGGCCTCACCTCGTCAGGCTACGCCTGACATCGCTCCCGGGCTCAGACAGTCCGGAATAAAATAACGCGGGGTGGAGCAGCCCGGTAGCTCGTCAGGCTCATAACCTGAAGGCCGCAGGTTCAAATCCTGCCCCCGCAACCAAACCTTCCATAAACACAACACGCAAAAAGCCCGCCTCATCGCGGGGTTTTGCGTTTGTGGCAGCGGGTCGAGAATTTAACGCCGAGTCAGCGGCCCGCAAGCAGGCGAAGCCGACGCCGCGAGACAGAAAAACCCAAGCCTGCCCCCGCTAACCAATTCAACTTGCAAGTCGCTTGATAGAAAGCGCCTCGACATACCCTCGAGGAGCTTTTGCGTTTCTGCTGGGTGCCCGGCTCCAGGACGCCGGCTGACCTGCTAGGGAACTTTCATTCGGCAACGATGAGAGCCTCGGCGGTTTCTGATACCCAGGACCGCGCGGTGCAACAGGCGGAAATGGGAAGCCTTCATCTCGCACAGCGAACTACTCTTCTTAAAACGTCCTGAGCCCGGAGGCATCATAGCCAGCGACGGCAAACGGCATAACGGCGACGGCATTGTGTGAGGTGCGTCGCCGTTGTACCATGTAATCTGACAAGTGTGCGCCGTGCTCATTGTCGAGCGGAGCCAAAGCCCGGTCGCGCGCTTCAACCCGATGAATAAGTAGTCCGGATCATGGAACTTATCGTCGCCCTTGGCCTAATCGTCTTGAAGGTCGCGTTCCTGATTGCGATCCTGCTGTTGCTACCCTTGCCGCTCACCTGGCTGGAACGCAAGGTCGCCGGGCACATCCAGCAGCGGATGGGGCCGATGCGCGTGGGATGGCACGGGCTGTTGCAGCCGGTGGCGGACGGAATCAAGCTCCTGACGAAAGAGGATCACATCCCGGCCGAGGCCGACCGGTTCCTGTTCAAACTGGCGCCAATCCTGGCGCTCGCTCCGCCCTTTGTGGTGTTCGTCGCGATCCCCTTCGGCGAAACTGTCACGGTCCTCGGCCACGGGATCACGCTCTACGTCTCCAACATGAATGTGGCGCTCCTTTTCGTTTTCTCGGTGATCGGGATCGAGGTCTATGGCGTCATCTTTGGCGGCTGGGCCTCCAACAGCAAATACGCTGTCCTGGGCAGCCTCAGAACCTGCGCCCAGATGATCAGCTACGAAATCCCGATGGGGTTCGCGGTCATCGGCGTGGTCATTCTGGCGCAGTCCATGAGCCTTCTCGAGATCGTGCGGGCGCAGGCCGATGTCTGGAACATCGTCTACCAACCGGTCGGGTTCTTGGTGTTCTTCGTCGCCGGATTGGCCGAAGCGCAGCGCATTCCCTTCGACCTGGCGGAAGCGGAAGGGGATCTAGGGGCCGGGTTCCATACCGAATACAGCGGTATCCGCTTTGCCTTCTTTATGGTCAGCGAATATGCCATCGTATTGCTTGTGTCGGTCTTGGTGGTGATCCTGTTCTTCGGCGGCTGGAACGGTGTTCTGATTCCCTTGCCACCGCTCCTGTGGTTTGCTCTCAAGGTCGCGTTCTTCGTCTATGTGTTTATTTGGTTCCGCTTCACTTTCCCCCGCTACCGCTACGATCAGTTGATGGCGATCGGATGGAAGGTCTTGCTTCCTCTGTCGATGGCGAACATAATTATAACCGGTATACTTTTAGGGGTCGTAACGGCCCCGTAGCGAGGCGGCGATGTCGCGCGCGCTGGACAGAGTTGGAACATGGGTTGGCTGGGCGTTCTTCGCCGATCTGGCGAATGCCTTGGCTCTGACCTTCGGATATCTGTTCTCCAAATCCGTGACCATGCAATATCCGGACAACGAAAAATGGCTACCCTACTCGCGTTACCGCGGGCATCACTTTCTGAAGCGCGACGAAGAGGGCGAGATCAAGTGCGTAGCCTGCGAACTCTGCGCGCGGATCTGTCCCTGCGACTGTATCGAAGTCGTCCCGTACGAGGACGAGAAGGGCAGCCGGCACCCGGCGAAATTTGAAATCGACACAGCCCGCTGCCTGTTCTGCGGGTTGTGCGAGGACGCCTGCCCGGCGGATGCAATCGCGCTTGGGCAACAATACGAATTTTCCAGTTTTTCCTCTGCTGACCTGGTGATCGGGCGCGACGATCTGCTCGCCAAGCCGGGTAAGGCGGCAACCGGCGGCGGCGTGGTCGCCGCGCGCCTGAATACGAAGAAGGACGTACTCGTCGAGACGAAAGAGACGCACGGCTACAACTGGTGGCGGAATATCCGGCGAACATGAAAGCGCCAGCCATCAAACCGAAGCGCTCGAACAGGAGGCTCAGATGTTTGTCGGTGAAATCATGAAGAACAAGGGTGTCGGTGTCATCGCAGTCGCCCCCGATCAGACGATGGTGGAGGTACTGAGGTTGTTTCGAGACAACAATATCGGCTTCGTCGTCGTGAGCCGATCAAACAGCAAATACCTCGGTACGGTGTCGGAGCGGGATTGCTGCAATGCGGTGGCGGAATACGGGGCCGCGGCAGCGGCGATGCGGGTCGCGGACATCATGAACCGCAATGTCGCAACGTGTTCGACACAAGATCTGCTACCCGTCGCGATGGGGATCATGACCCAGCGGCGTACGCGCCATGTGTTGGTCACGGATGGAGGCAACGTTGTCGGCGTGGTCAGCATCGGAGATGTGGTTAAGCACAGGCTCGACGAAGCGCAGCGTACAGAGCAGGAGCTGCAGGATTACATATGCGGGACCAGGTATCACTGACGCCGCCCACTCGATGTAATAACGCTGGGGCGGGCAGCTTGCCACGGAGTCTTGCGGTGCCCCCGAGCCCAAATCCTCAAACCCCGCGCCAGATCCGGCCTGGGGGGGCGACTTCAGGAGTGGCATGCGCCTTCTGGACTTCCACCGCGCATGGATATTCGCCCCGACGCAGCAGGCTGTTGAGACGCAAGGCTCTATAGTTTTCCGGAACGAAGACGAGGCCCTTGGGAAACCGCCTGTCGACCTTGAGCTGCGCCGACAGTTCGCCCTGGCCGGAACGCACGATTACCTGATCGCCATCCGAAAGGCCAAGCTCCGCAGTATCCTGCGCGCTCATCGTGACATAGGGATCGTTGGCGACTGTGTTCAGCGTGTCCGACCGTTCGGAAAGATATCCGTTGTGGAACAGGCAGTCGCCGGTGATCAGCATGAGCCGGTCGGCTGCTGTTGGAGCGGACGGCGGCGCAAGGAACACGCCAGCCGATAATGTTGGCACCGCCTTGGTGAATGCGCCGTCGGCGCCAAGTCCGTCCTGCGTCAACCCCTGATAAGCCGGGACCAGCCGGGCAATCTCGTCGAAAATTTCGCCTCGCGTCGATGGCGGCAACGCCTTGCTGCGTAGCGCCGCGACGAAGTCGATAATCGCCAGATTGCCTCGCGCGTCGAAGACGGGCTTACGGAATTTGCGAACATTCTGGATCCGGCCCTCGTTGTTGGTGAACGTTCCGGATTCCTCGCCGTATCCCGCCGCAGGCAAGACGACCTCGGCCATGCCCGCCGTATCCGTGAGGAACGCGTCCTGCACGATCAGGAGATCAACTGCGCCAAGCGCCCGCGTCACAAAGTCCCGGTCGGGATAGGCGACCAGGGGGTCGGTTCCGACGATGTAGAAAGCGCCCATCCGGCCACCGATGCAGAGCTCCAGCATGGCATCGAGATTCGCACCGGGTTCAGACGGGATTTGGGCGCCCCAGTTTCGTGCAAGAGCTGCGCGCGCCGCGTCATCGGCGACGGCCCGCAGCCCTGGGAGAGCCGCCGGCAGGACCCCCATGTCCCAGGCGCCCAGCTGGTTGGCACGGTCGAAGAGAAACTGCATCGCCGGGCCCTTGCCTAGCAGGCGGAGAACCTGCAGCAGGTTGTAGAGCTGCAGCAGCGTCGCGCGCGCTTCGGGTGATCTCAGGAGGTCGACGCTGACAAGCACGGTGACGCTACGGGCTTCCTTGAGCGCGGTGGCCAGACGATCCGGCCCGTCGCTGCCGGTGCCCGCTGCCGGCCTGCCGACCATCGCCCCGATGTCCGCAAATGCGTCGCCCGGCAAGGTTTGACGGGCCGCCGCCATGAGCGCGGCTACCACCGCCGCAAGGCTTGCCTCTTCTCCGCCCGGCGGCACGCGAACCACCACCCTGGCATCGGCGTCCAGCCGCGAGGGCCGCGCCGAAAGCATCAGCAATCCGGCCTGCCGCCGCCGCGCGGCGTCTCGCAGCAGGTATTCGGTGACGGGATTCTCCTCGGTCACGTTGCCGCCGACGACGAGCACGCAGTCGTTGCCGATTACGTCGGCCAGCGGTGTGCGGCTGTAGAAAGTTCCCAATAGCGGGCCGAGCGTATCGAAGGGCGCGGCCCAGCGTGACGAACAATCAATGTTGTTGGTCCGGAATACTGTTCGCATCAGCTTCTGGAACTGATAAAGCACCTCGTTGGGCAGGCGAGGCGAGACCAGCCCGCCGGCCTCCTTGCTCTCGACAGCCAACAGTCGCCGGCGCAGATAATCCCCCGCGTCGTCCCAGGAAACCGGGACCAGGGCGCCATCCTGACGGATCATTGGCTGCTTGATCCGGTCCCGGCTTGCAACGAAATCGAGGCCGAAGCGTCCTCGCACGCAGACAGTTTCGTGGTTGACACCTTCGCCCCACTTCGAGCGCACCCGCATGAACTCGCCCTTGCGCGTGCCCACTGTCAGCTGGCAACCGGTGCCACAATGCGGGCAGATCGTGTCGGTCTCTACGAGATCCCAGGGGCGCGCCTTGTAGCGGTAGGGGAAGCTCATCAGCGCGCCGACCGGGCAGACCTCGACGCAATTGCCGCACTGGTCGCAACTCGCCAGACTGCCCTCGAAGCCGGTGACGGCGGTATCCATCCCTTTCTCGACGGTGCCCAGCGCCACCGCGCCGACGACCTCCTCGCACATCCGGACGCAGCGCTGGCACTGGATGCAGCGGTTGACGTTCATGATGATGACCGGGCTGAGGCGAATGTCCTCGGAGTGGAACACACGTTTGTCATCGCGGAACTGGCTTTCGCGGGGCCCATAAGCCATTACCATGTTCTGAAGCTCGCATTCGCCGCCCTTGTCGCAGATCGGGCAGTCGAGGGGGTGATTGGCGAGCAGCATGTCGAGCATAGAAGAGCGCGTTTCCTCGATCAGAGGCGTATTCGTCCGCACGACCATGCCATCGGTGACCGCAGTAGCGCAGGACGGCTGCAGCCGCCGCAGGCCCTCGATCTCCACCAGACACATGCGGCAGGAGGCCAGCGGCGGCAGACGCTTCAGATAGCAGAAGGTCGGAATATCGATGCCCAAATGCCGGGCGGCCTGCAGCACCGTCGA
This sequence comes from Rhizobium sp. NXC14, assembly GCF_002117485.1. Classification (NCBI taxonomy): domain Bacteria; kingdom Pseudomonadati; phylum Pseudomonadota; class Alphaproteobacteria; order Hyphomicrobiales; family Rhizobiaceae; genus Rhizobium; species Rhizobium sp. NXC14. The sequence goes on along the minus strand of NZ_CP021030.1, from coordinate 3,634,168 downwards.
GCCAGCCTCAACTTCCAGCGTTTGTCCATCGATCGTGACATTAAGCATGGTTCCTCACAATCCTGATCCAGCACACTCCTTCAGTGAAACGGGCACCTCCGCTCCTCGACATGGACGACGAACTCATCTCGGAAATGCTTGAGTGCTGCCCGCAATCCCATCGCTGCACCGTCACCCAAGGCACAAAACGTATTGCCGAAAATGCCCTTGCAGAGCATCTCCAGCTGCTCCAGATCGCCGGCAGCACCTTCGCCGCCTTCAACCCGGCGCAGGACTTTCACGACCCAGTTCAATCCTTCCCGGCAGGGCGTGCACTTGCCGCAGGACTCGTGGTGGAAGAACTCGACAATCCTGGTGGCGACCTTGACCATGCAGGTGCTATCGTCGATCACGATAACGCCAGCCGAACCGAGCATCGAGCCGGCGGCAGCCAGCGAGTCGAAATCCATTCTCACCTCCAGCCCGTGTTCAGGGATGACCGGCGCTGAGACCCCGCCCGGGATCACTGCCTTGATCTTGCGTCCCGGCAAAGCCCCGCCGGCATGTTCTTCGACCAGTTCGCGCAGCGGTATGCCCATCGGCAACTCATAGAGGCCGGGTTTGCGCACCTGCCCACTGAGGCAGTAGAGCTTCGGGCCGGGGCTTTTGTCCGGGCCGATACCGCGGAACCAGTCCGCGCCCCGCGCCACGATATGCGGCACGCAGGCCAGCGTCTCGACATTGTTGATCACAGTCGGGCTGGCGTAGAGCCCGGCCACGGCCGGAAACGGCGGCTTCAATCGCGGCTGCGCCCGCTTGCCCTCAAGCGACTCGAGCATCGCAGTCTCTTCGCCGCAGATATAGGCGCCGGCGCCGCAGTGAATGTGTACGGCGAAATTGAAATCCGAGCCCAGAATGCGCTTTCCGAGATAGCCCTTCGCGTGGGCCTCGGCGATCGCTTGTTCCAGACGACGGATCGCCGTCACATATTCTCCGCGAACGTAGACATAGGCGGTTTCGGCCCCGATCGCGTAGGCACTGACCGCCAGCCCCTCGATCAGTTGATGCGGGTCGCGCTCCATGATGATCCGGTCCTTGAACGTGCCGGGTTCGCCCTCATCGGCGTTGCAGCACAGATATGTCGACTTGCCGGTGCGCTTCGGCACGAAACCCCATTTCATGCCCGTTGGGAATCCGGCACCACCGCGACCGCGCAGGTTGGACCGTTTGACGAGGTCGATAACCTCGTCAGGCGTGTACTCGCGCAACGCCTTCGCCAGCGCCTGGTAGCCGCCGCCAGCCTCGTAGGTCGACACCAAATGATCATTCGCCACATCGACATTTTTCAGAAGAACCGGCTCGAACATGGCGCTACTCCCCCGGCAGCCGCGCAGAGATGTGCTCGACGCTCGCGGCTCCCGCTATCGCCCGCAGGCTGTCCAACAGTGCGTTTATCCGCGTCACATCAAGGTGGCCGTGGTAATCGTCGCCGACTTGCATCACCGGGGCCATCTCGCAGGCGCCGAGGCATTCGACCGTCGAAAGCGTGAACAGCCCGTCCGGGGTGGTGCCGCCTTTCCTGATCCCCAGCATCGTTTCCAGATGGTCTAGCAGGTCCTCCGATCCGCACAGCATGCAGGAAACATTGTTACAGAGCTGCAGGTGGAACATCCCCACCGGTTCGGTATGGAAGAGGGTGTAGAAGGTCGCCAACTCGTAGACCCAGATTCGCTCGACTCCGAGAATGTCGGCGACCTCTTCCAGCACTGGCCCAGGCAGATGGCCATGTTCTTCCTGCGCGATCAGGAGCGCGGGCATGATCGCAGAGCGCTGGTCGGGATACCGCGCCGCCGCCTCTTCGATCTTTTCGCGCATGGTCATCGCATTCAAATCCTTGCTACTTGTCCACCTCCGCCATCACAGGGTCGAGGCTGCCGAGCACGGCGATCATGTCCGCCAGATAGCGGGCGTTGGTGACCCCGAAGAGGGCCTGAAGGTTGACGAACGAGGGTGCCCGCACTTTCATGCGGAACGGTTTTGGCGACCCGTCGCTGATGATGTAAAAGCCAAGCTCGCCCTTTGGCGCCTCGATCGCCGAATAGACCTCGCCCTTCGGCACCTTGAAGCCGTAGGCCGACAGGTCGAAATGCTGGATCAGCGCCTCCATCGAGCAGTGCACCCGATCCTTGTCCAGCGGGAAGGCGATGGTCGGCATGTCGATCTGGAACGGCCCCTCAGGCATCTGGTCGATGCATTGTTCGATGATCCTCATGCTCTCGCGCATCTCATCGACGCGGCATCGCCAGCGTGCATAGCAATCGCCCTCGTCACGGGTGATGACGTTGAACGCCAGCCTATCATAGATCTCGTAGGGCTCGTCGCGGCGGATGTCCCAGTCGACACCGGAAGCACGCAGGTTCGGGCCGCTGAGGCCGAGATCGATGCCATCCTCTGCGGAGATCACGCCGATCCCCTTCGTGCGATTGAGAAACACCCGGTTATCTTCGAGCAGTCGCTCATAGTCGCGGATACGGTTCGGAAAAATGTCGCAAAACTCCCGGATCTTGGGGAAGAACCCGTCAGGCAGGTCCTCGCGCACCCCGCCGACCCGGCAGAAGGACGTGTGCATGCGCGCACCGGTGATCATTTCCAGGAGGTCCATGATCATTTCGCGCTCGCGCATGACGTAAAGCAGCGCGGTCATGGCGCCGAGATCCATCGGCAGCGCGCCCGTGATCAGGAGGTGACCGGAGATTCGTGCCAGCTCGGCCATCATCACGCGGATATATTGCGCTCGGATCGGCGCTTCTATGCCGAGGAGTTTCTCCACCGCCAGCGCGAAGGCGAGGTTGTTCGAAGGCGGACAGAGATAATCGAGCCGGTCTGTCAGTGGGAAAATCTGGGTATAGGTGAAGCTCTCCGCCAGTTTTTCGGTGCCCCGATGGAGATAGCCGATATGCGGATCGACGCGCTCGACGAACTCGCCGTCCAGTTCGAGAACGAGCCGAAGAACCCCATGGGTGCTGGGGTGCTGCGGACCGAGGTTGAGAAGCACCTCCTTGGTATTGAGCGCTTCACCCTCAGGCCTGCTGAGCTCGGTGACTTCAGTCATCTCAATGTTCCGGTGTAGAACGGCCCCCTTACGGAATGTCCCTGGTGGCAAGGTCGGGCTGCGTTGGCGGCGGACCCTCGGCACCGAAGGGATTCAACTTGTCCTTATAGCCCCTGAGGGGGAAATCCTTACGCTGTGGGAAGCCCTCGAAGCCTTCCCACATGTAGATCCGGCGCAGATCGGGATGTCCCTCGAACCGGATACCGTACATGTCCCAGGCCTCACGCTCATGCCAGTTGGCGGTACGCCAGACTCCCGTGACCGAAGGCACTTCAGGAGGATCGCCAAGTCGGCACTTAATGCGGACCCGCCACCTGTTGGGCAGCGAATAAAGATGGTAGACCGCCTCGAACCGCGGCGTTTCGGGGTAATGATCGACGCCGCAAATGTCCGAGAGGAAATTGAACTGCAGCGCCGGATGCTCTTTCAGGAGCCGGCAGAGCTCAACGATCCTCTCGGGCGGAACGGCAAAGGCGTCGATACCGTGCGCAGTGCCGAGGTCGTCGATTGTTTCTCCGAAGCGCTCCATGATCGGAGCGCGATTGAGGGACGGCTCCGCACTCATGATGCTTTAACCCGATCCAGAGGTGTGCCGGCGAGCGCCCGGGACTTCTTGATCTTTTCTTGAAGCAGGAGGAAGCCGTGCATCAGCGCCTCGGGCCGGGGCGGACAGCCGGGCACATGCACATCGACCGGCACGAAGGTTTCCGATCCCTGCACCACGGCATAGGTGTTGTAGACGCCGCCCGAAATAGCGCAGGTGCCCATTGCGATGACCCAGCGCGGTTCCGGCATCTGGTCATAGAGCCGCCGCACAACGGGCGCGAATTTCCGCGTCACGGTGCCGGCGATAATCATGACGTCGGATTGTCTCGGTGAAGGGCGGAACACCACGCCGAACCGGTCGAGATCGTAGCGGGCGCAACCGGCCGAGATCATTTCGATGGCGCAGCAGGCAATGCCGAAGGTTTCCGGCCACAGCGCCGATCTCCGGCTCCAACTGATGATGCTGTCGGCCGTGGTGAACAGCACGCTGTCGCGGATCACATTATTTACGCCTCCCATTCCAGCGCTCCTTTCAGCCAGGCATAGGCGAAGCCTACGAGAAGCAGCAATATGAAGACGATCATCTCGATATAGCCGACCAGTCCGATCTCTTTCAGGACGACGGCCCAGGGAAAGAGGAACATCGCTTCGACATCGAAAACGACCAGCAGGATTGCGAGGATAAAGAACGGCACCCTGAAGCGGCCCGCCGCCGCCTCGCCCGCGGCGTCCATACCGCATTCATAGGGCATGTTCTTGGCGGGATAGGGATTGGATGGGCGCAGCAGCGAGGAAACGAACAACGTCACCCCCGCCACCAGAACGACTCCGGCGATCATGAAAAGAACCGGCAAGAATTCCATTGCAGCCATATCACTGCACCGGTTGCCCACCGACCTCATCCCGAACGGGTAAGTCGATCACGCCACGGCGCGACTGGACAATCCTTTCTCTGCCTCCAAGTTTATTCCGTCGGTGTGATCATTGCAAATCCAATCGCTCACCCGCCAAGGACCGAATCTTGGGCAAGCTTCAGGAACCACGACGGAAATAGCCCGATGCCGATGGTGCCGGCGGCGGTGACAGCGAGCGTCGCGCCCACCAGAGGCGTCAGCGCCGGGGCGAACGTCCTCTTCGGCTCGCGCATGTAGATCACCATGACGATGCGGATGTAGAAATAGGCGGCGACGGCGCTGAGCAGCACTGCGATTACCGCCAGGATGACGAAACCATGCTGGATGAGGGCGACAAGCACGTAAAACTTGGCGAAGAACCCGGCGGTCGGCGGAATGCCGGCCAGCGAGAAGAGATAGAGTAGCATCAGGAGCGCCAGCCACGGATGTGACTTGGCGAAACCCGCATAGTCTTCGATAACCTCGCCTGAGAAATCGCCGTTCCGCATCATGATGACGGCGCCGAAAATGCCGAGATTCATGATGGCGTAGATCAGCAGATAGAGCATCACGCTGGCGATCCCATCGGCGCCACCAGCGGCCACGCCGAAAATGGCGAAGCCGGCATGGGCGATGCTGGAATAGGCCAGGAGACGCTTGAAATTGTCCTGCACCAGCGCCACGAAGCTTCCGAGCGCCATCGTCACCACGGCAATGACGGCAACGATGATCCAGACGTCCGAGGCTGCGACCAAAGGGTTGAGGAATACCCGCAGGATCACCGCGAACCCCGCCGCCTTGGGGCCCACCGACATGAAGGCGGTGATCGTTGTGGGCGCGCCTTCATAGACGTCCGGCAGCCACATGTGGAAGGGAACCGCGCCGACCTTGAAGACCAGCCCGGCGACGATGAAGACCACCGCCAGCAACAAACCTGGATCGAGCGGATCGCCAGTCACGGCCGCAGCCATCCCGTCCAATTGCGTCGTGCCGGTGAGCCCATAGACCAGCGAAACGCCGTAAAGGAAAATCCCGGTCGAGACCGCGCCAAGGATTACGTATTTCAGTGCTGCTTCGTTCGACCGCCGCTCACGCCGCAGGAAGCCGGTCAGCACATAGGTGCAAATCACCATCAGTTCGAGGCCCACATAGATCGACAGGAGATCGGTCGCCGAGGCCATGATCATCATGCCCGAAAGCGCTAGGAGCAGCAGGACATAGTATTCGCTGCTCCCGATCCCTTCGATATCGGCATATTTTCGCGAAAGGACGAATGTCAGAACGGTGGCCAGGTAGAAAACGAACTTGAAGAAGACGGCGAAGCGGTCGGCGACGAACATGCCCGTGTAGGCCGGCCGCACCTCGCTAGCAAGCATGAGTGTCGCCAAGGCGGCAATCAATACAATCGCGATCGACGCCCAGACAAGCAAATGTTCCTGTCCCTTTCGTACAAACTGTCCCAGGATCAGCAGGATGCAGGCGCCGGTGATCACCACGATCTCGGGCAGGCTCGCTAGGGCCGACTGGAAAAGCGCGGCGGCGGTCATGGGCCGCTCCCCTTACTGTTCACCTGCGTCAGCAGATGCTTCACCGAGTCATCGATGATGTCGAGGAAGGGTTTCGGATAGAGCCCAACCCAGAGCACGAAGACGGCCAGCGGCAGGATCGCGGCCATCTCACGGGCGTTCACGTCGCGTGTCTTCAACCGGGTACCGACGCTGGCCGGGCCGAGCGCGATTTTTCCGTACATGCCAAGCAGATAGGCAGCCCCCAGCAATGCGCCCAAAACGGCTGCAGAGCCAGCGACCAGATTGGCCGCAAACCCGCCTGACAGCACCAGCAACTCGCCCACGAACGAATTCGTTCCCGGCAGCGCCATCGACGACAGGGTAAACAGTGCCAGAAACGTGGTGTAAACAGGCGCCACCTTCATCAACCCACCATAGTCGGCGATGCTGCGGGTATGGGTGCGCTCGTAAATCAGCCCGACGAACAGGAATAGGGCGCCTGTCGTCACGCCATGATTGAACATCTGCAGGATACCGCCCTCGAGCCCTCGGAGATTCAGCGCAAAAATCCCAAGCGTCACAAAGCCCATGTGGCTGATGCTGGAATAAGCCACAAGCTTCTTCAGATCGTCCTGCGCAAGCGCGAGCAACCCGCCATAGACGATCGCAAGCCCCGAAAGCGCCAGCATCAGCGGCGAATAATACATCGATGCTTCCGGCAGCATCGGCAGCGAGAACCGCAGGAATCCGTAGGCGCCCATCTTCAGGAGCACTCCGGCGAGGATAATGCTGCCCGCCGTCGGCGCCTGCACATGGGCGTCCGGCAGCCAGGTATGGACCGGCACCATCGGAACCTTGACCGCAAAAGCGACCAGGAAGGCGAAGAACAGCCAGGACTGGATCCGGAATGGCAAATCCTGTTCCGTCAAAGCGAGGATATCGAAGGTCCTTCCACCGTAGAAATAGAGCACGATGACGCCGATCAGGAACAGGAGGCTGCCCGCCAGCGTGTAGAGGAAAAACTTGATCGCCGCATAGACCCGACCCTCGCCGCCCCAGACGCCGATGATGAGATACATCGGGATCAGCATCGCCTCCCAAAAGACGTAGAAAAGGAAGAGATCGAGCGCGCAGAAGACGCCGAGCATCAGCGCTTGCATGAAGAGCAGGCAGATCATGAATTCCTTCACCTTGCGGTCGATCGCGACCCAGGAGGCGAGCACGCAGATCAACCCCAACAGTGCGGTCAGGAACACGAAGAGCGCGCTGATTCCGTCGATGCCAAGGGCATAATTGATCCCGAGCGCGGGCACCCACGGGTGCGTCTCGGTGAACTGCATGGCATGGATCTTGGTGTCGAATCCAACCAGCATGGCGATGCAAAGAGCAAGGTCGAGGACGGTGAAAGAGAGCGCGCTCCACCGCACTACATCGTCATCGCGCAGGAACATGAGAACCGCGGCCCCGACAACGGGTGTGAATATGATGAGGCTGAGCAGCGGGAAGCCCATGGCACCCCCTACCGCCACGCCACGACGAAGACGGCGGTGGCTGCGATCAAACCGACGATCATCGCCAGCACGTAATGGGTCACGACGCCCGTCTGGAGCCGCCTGAGCCGCCCGCCGCCGTGCAGGATCGAGTGGGCGACGCCATTCACGACGGCATCGACGCCGGTCAGATCGAGCCGGAGTCCTGCCCGCGCCGCGCCGTGCAGCAAGGGCAGCGCCGCGGTCTCGGAGACATTGCTCACCGCCTGCTCATAGCGCGCCAGCGGCGTTTCGGCGAGCCACATGAAGGCCCGCGCGCCCTTGCGGTAAAACCAGTCGGTGTCGAGGCTGATCGTGTTCTCGGGACCGAGCGCCCAGAGGAACAGCACGAACCCCAGGGCGGTGAACATCAGCAGCCCGAGGCTCTCCGTGACATGCGAACCCGTATAAGGTTCGAAATCCACCGGATAGGGCAGAAGCGCATAAAGCGGCTGGGGGAACACTCCGATCGCAATGCAGAGCACCGCCGCAATGCCCATGGCAATCAGCATGTTGCGCGGCGGCTCGCGCGCCTCCAGTTTCCGGTCCGTCCCGAAGAACATGTAATAGGGAAGCTTGAGGCCGGTGTGCAGGAACGTCCCGGACGATGCCATGGTCAGCGCAAGCACCACCATTGCGCGGTGATCCGCTCCTGCGGCCGCTATCACCATCGATTTGGTGACGAACCCCGAGAAGAACGGGAAGGCCGAGATCGCGAAGGCGCCGACCATGTAAAGCGCCACGGTCAGCGGCATTTTCTTGTAAAGCCCGCCGAGCTCGGTGAGCTTGCGTCGGCCGGTGACGTAGATGACTGCACCGGCACCCATGAACAGCAGCGCCTTGTAGAGGATATGCGCAAAGGCGTGGCTGGCGGCTCCGTTCAGCGCCATCTCGGTGCCGATGCCGATACTCGCAATCATATAGCCCACCTGGCTGACGATGTGATAGGCGAGAAGCCGTCGGCAATCGTTCTCCAGCACCGCGTAGATGACGCCGTAGAGCGCCATGATGGTGCCGAGCCAGACAAGGAGCTCGGTCCCCGGAAACGCTCGCGCCAGCACATAGACGGCGGTCTTGGTGGTAAACGCGCTCATGAACACCGCCCCGGTGACGGTCGCCTCCGGATAGGCATCGGTCAGCCAGGCATTGAACGGCGGCACGGCGGCGTTGAGGATGAAGCCGGCGAGAATCAGGTAGTCGCCGACCTCCATTCCTCCGTTGGTGAGGGCCCCCGCGATCGGGCCGAAAAGCAGTGAACCGGTGGCGAGCCCGTGGGAAATGATGCCGCCGAGCAGGACGACGCCGCCGGTGATATGAACCATGAGATAACGGAACCCGGCCCAGACCGCCGGTCCGCCACGCTGCGCGAAGACCAGATAGGCGGAAGCGAATGCCATGCCCTCCCAAAACAGGTAGAGGGTCAGGTAGTCACCGGCAAACACCACGCCAAGCGCGCTGCCGACATAAACGAATGCCGCCACGTGCTGGCCGGTATCCGTCAGGTGCAGCGCATAGACCATGCCGATCAACGCCATAATGGTGAAAACGGTGGCGAAGACGATGCTGAGCTTGTCCACCTTCGCGATCAGGATCTCCTGCCCGATGAATCGCGCTTCGCCATAGCTGCCCGGTTCCATGGCAAGTACGGCAAGGATCGCCAGCGCAGGGATCAGCAGCAGATAGGCCTTGCGGAGCGACCCGCTGAGGAAAGGGATCGGCAGGGCGCCAAGAATAAACAGCAGAGCTGGATGGATGAAGTCAGTCATAATAGTCCTCGCGCCGCATCAGCCCGACCCGATGGCCGAGAAACTTGGAAACGAAGATAAGCAGGACGCAGGAGACGAAGCCGTAGACGGCGGACCAGCCCGGCAGCCTGTCCCACAGATATTCGGGATGTTCGCGAGAGACCAGAAAGTCGGCGACGACGATCAGGACCAGCACGAGGTAGAACAGTCGGCGGCGCGGCCTCGCATATTGCTCGGCACCAAAGAAGTCGACGACACGCTTGATCATCGGATCACTCCATCTGCCAGAGTGAGAAAATAGCCCGGAAAAATGCCCATCAGCACCGACAGGATCGCCGTCGTGACCAGCGGAATCGTGACCAGCGGAATTTCACGGACCGTCGTCCGGCTCTCCTGCTTCTCCACCTGGAAGAAGGCGGCATAGCTGACCGGCAGGAAATAGGCGGCGTTCAGGACCGAGCTCACCAGGAGCACGACCAGGAACGCCGTCTCTCCAGCCGCCGCGGCGCCCTCCGCCAGATACCACTTGCTGACGAAGCCCGCGGTCGGCGGTATCCCGATCATGCTGAGTGAAGCGATGAAAAATGCCCCCATCGTCCAGGGCAGCCTGCGGCCGATACCGGCCATGTCGCTGATGTTGCGCTTGCCGGACGCGCAATAGATCGAGCCGGCGCAGAAAAAGAGCGTGATCTTGGAGAATGCGTGCGCCGCGATGTGGATGATCCCGCCGACCATCGCGACCGGCGACAACAGAACCGCGCCCAGCACGATGTAGGAGAGCTGGCTGACCGTCGAATAGGCGAGCCTGGCCTTCAGGTCGTCCCGCGTGAGGGCGTAAACCGACGCCATCAGGATCGTGAACGAAGCCAGATAGGCCGTGGCGATGCCGAGGCTCAGCCCACCCACCAGCCCCGTGCCGAAGACATGGAACACCACCCGCAGCACGCAGAACACGCCCATCTTGACCACTGCCACTGCATGCAAAAGCGCGCTGACCGGTGTCGGCGCGACCATCGCGGCGGGCAGCCAGGCATGCATGGGCATCACAGCGGCCTTGGCGAAGCCGAAAAGATAGCAGAAATAGACGACCGTCAGCAGCGCCGCCGAGGCATCGCTCGCCGCCAGCAGCCCTCCCGCGACAAAGTCGAGCGACCCCGCAATATGGTAGGTCAGCGCCAGTGCGGCGAGCAGCGCGCTTTTCGAGGCGCCCATCAGATAGACGAGGTACTTGCGGCCGCCCCTCCATCCCTCCTCGTCCTCGTGGTGATAGACGAGCGGATAGGTAACGAGACTGAGCACTTCGTAGAAGATCACCAGAGTAAACAGATTGGCGGCGAAGGCGCCTCCCGCGGCGGCCGCAAGACTGCTGGCGAAGCAGGCGAAGAACCGGGTCTGCGCATGCTCGTTCAAATGCCGCATGTAGCCGACGGAATAGATCGCCGCCACGATCCACAGCAGCGACGAGACGGTGGCAAACACCATGCCGAGCGCATCGACCCGGAAAGCAAAGTCGATCCCCGGCAGAACCTCGAACAGGCGCAATTCGACCGTCTCGCCCGCCAGCACCGTGGGCGCCATCGACACGACAATCGCGAACATTACGATCGCGGCCAATGGCGAGACCAGATCGCGAAGTCTCTCGCGGTTATGCAAAAGGAGAACTGCAAGGGCCGCCAGACCGGCGACGGCGATGGCAAGCAACGGCCGGATCGATACAACCGGGTCCAAAGCCGCTATCCTTTCATCACCGTCACGTCGTCGATCTTGAGGGTGGATTTGTTCCTCACGAGGGCAACCAGGATACCGAGGGCGACGGCAACTTCCGCCGCGGTGATTGCGATGACGAAGATCGCGAAGATCTGCCCGCGGAAATCGGCGTGGAAACGCCCGAAAGCGATGAAATTGATGTTGACCGAGTTGAGCAGCAGCTCCAGCGACATCAGTACGATGAGAATATTGCGCCTGAGCAGCACGCCCGCCGCTCCGATCACGAACAGGACCACTCCGAGCACAATATACCACCAGAGCGGAACCATCACCCCTGCTCCTTCCGCGCCAGCATGATGGCGCCGACCAAGGCCGCCAGCAGGATTACGGAGGCGGTTTCAAACGGCAGGAGATAGTCGGCGAAAAGGGCTGTGCCAAGCTGCCTGACGTCATCGCCGCTGCGCATCGCGACGGGCTCCATGACCGAAAAGCGGTTGCTCCAGAGCACCAGCACGAGCATCTCGACCCCGAGCAGGGCGAGCAGGACCAGAGCTGGGAGGTTGCCGCCTGGCAGGAACCGCTGCAACACCGCTTCGCGCACATCGATCATCATGATCACGAACAGGAACAGGACCATGATCGCGCCGACATAGACGAAGATCTGGATAACCGCGAGCAAAGGTGCCTGGAGCAAGACGAAGATTGCCGAGACCTGCAGGAAACACGCCATCAGCGCCAACGCGCTGTGAACCGGATTGCGCGCCAGGACCACCGTCAGGGCCGTGATCACGGATACCGCAGCGAACAGAAGAAAGAACCCCTGATCCATCGACGCCGACCCTCCGACGCGAACTGCCACTCGGCGCGAGACGGCCGGATTCGAGACTGCGCCGCAACTTCAGATGCCTTCGCAAATTGTGCCCTAGTATCGGATTTTTCACAAGATTATTGTCATCGGGGGAGCAAGATCGAGCCGGTCCGCACGTGGCCGACGGTCGCTTGCCAAGCCCGCGCTTTCGATCGGATCGCACCTATTTTATTGTTCCATAAGCAAATGGGATTACCCCGTAGGTACCTAGGTTTGTTACGGCGTAGTGGGAAATTTCTTGCAACTAACACCAGCTGTTCCCCCGAAGTTGCAAGTCTCTCTGCCATAAGGCCTCGGCATCCAAATAACAATGCCCGCCTAGGCGCGGGCTTGTTTGTTTGACAACGGGTCGAGGAGTCTTACCGCGTACCCTGATCCAGGCGCGTGCGGATCGCGTTCATCTGCTCGATCTCCGCACGCTGGCCGCGCGAGATGTTGGCGCAGAGAGCAACCACTTCAGGATCGTTGAGGGCTGCTTCCCGGCACATGAGGATTGCACCTGCATGATGCGGCACCATAGAGGCGATGAATTGGCGGTCGTCTATGAGAGCCTGTGTGCGAGTGCCTGCAAAGGCCGCGACGAACAGGATCACCAGGCCGGCATGGATGGCGGCGTTTAGCTTCCTGTTCCGGTACATGCCGCCCATGGTGGCGAGCATGATGATGCCCATCGGGGCCACCATCGCTAACGCCATGTAGAGCATGTTGAGATTATTCCGGAAATCGCTCCAGCCGTCGATCATTGAAAACATCACGAAGTACATGGCGATCAGGCTGAGGATCATGTTGACCGCGAACATGGAATAGGGATGCCTGCTCATCCCCTCATGTCGGGAATTGTGGTGGTTGCGCATTGTTAGCTTCCTTCCGGCCTTCGGACCGAGTCGCAAGGCGGTTAGAGCAATTCCAGGAAAAGTGCGAAGCCGTTTCCCTCCGGAATCGCGTAAATCCAAAAGGTTGGAGCGGTTCTGCGCTTCCGTGAAAAGCTGAACCGCTCCAGATGTTTCCGAGGCAACAACTCGGAGGCATTTCGCCTTAACCTTGCATAAGCGGGTTGGTTCCCGGATCGGCAGCAAGAGGATCAGACATGGCCAGCGCGCACGATCTCGATGCCATCATCTACTGTCAGCCAATTTTTCGGCCGGCTAATCCCCCTCTTTTAGGGAGAAGGCCAGCACATAGTCGCCGAGGTCAGTCGAATTTGCCGCTCCGCCAACCGAGACCAGCACATATTGTTTGCCTGTCCTCGGTGAGACGTAGGTCATCGGCGTCGCACTCGAGCCGACAGGCAGAGGATATTTCCAAAGCTCGTTGCCGTTCTCGGCGTCATAGGCGCGAATGTAGTAATCCTGAAAGCCGGCAAAGAAGACAAGGCCGCCCGCAGTCGCCGATGTGCCAGCATAGGTCGGCAAGCCCATTGACATGGGTAAATTCATCTTGATCCTGAACGGTCCGAGCTGTTCGGCAGTCCCGGCCGGCACCTGCCATGCGATTTTGCGTGTGTTCAGATCCACTGCCGTCACCATCCCCCATGGCGGTTGCGTGCAGGGAATGCGCAGTCTCGACGTCCACTTCTCGGTCGTCATACCATAAGGCGTGCCGCGCTGTGGAGCGGAGGGGCCGTGCGCCGCCGTGACGAGGGCGAAATCGACGTAATCGGCCCGCGGAACGAGGGCGAAGATGCTGGGTACACGGATGTCGTTCATGAACACGCGGTTGTTGGGGAGGTCGAGCGAGACGCTTCCCCAGTTGAGGCCGCCCAGATTTCCCGGCTGCTGAAGTGCAGGACGCGTGCCGATCGGGGTGAAGTCCCCGTCGTAGCGCATCTTGCGAAAGGCGATGCGGCAGGCCAGCTGATCGAACATTGTCAGGCCCCAGGCCCGCTGCTCGGTGACGCGTTCCGCACCAATCGTCGGCATGCCGACCGAATAAGGCTGTGTCGGCGACAGTTTCTCCTCCGGCGCGCCTCCCCTTTGCGGCACCGGCTTTTCCTGAACTTCGGCGAGGGGAAGGCCGGTCTGGCGATTGAGCAGGAAAAGCTGCCCACGTTTGGTGGTCTGCAAGATGGCGGGCACGATGGCGCCATTGCCATCGGGCAGGTCGATCAGCGCTGGTTGGGCCGGCAGATCATAGTCCCAGATATCGTGATGCACGGTCTGGAACTTCCATCTCTCCCTGCCGGTCGTCACATCGAGCGCCACCAATGTCGCGTTGTACTGATCGGCGAAAGCCGGGCGATTGGCGCCGTAATAATCCGGCGTGGTATTGCCGAGCGGGGCATAGATGAGGCCGAGCTTTTCGTCGAAGGCCGCTGTCGTCCACATATTGGGCGTGGCGCGCGTATAGGTCTCGCCTGCCGGCGGAAGCTTGGTGATCGCAGGATTGCCGAGATCCCAGGCCCATTCGAGCTCGCCGGTCACCACATTGAATGCGCGGATGACGCCTGAGGGCTCGCCGACCTCCTGATTGTCGGTGACCCAGCCTCCGATGACAATCAGGTTGCGGGCAATCAACGGAGCCGATGTCTGGAAATAGTAGCCGGTCTTGACTTCGCCCATGCCCTGGGAGAGCTGCACAGTACCGTTGTCGCCGAAGGCCGTGCACGGCGCGCCGGTCTTGCTGTCAATCGCGAGGAGGCGGGCATCGATCGTCGTCTGTATCAGACGCTCGTCGCAAAGGCCATCGGGCGATCGGTGTTCCTCCGGCATCTTGTAATAGCCGAGGCCCCGGCAGCGCTGCCAATAGGGCGCCGACGCTTTGGGGTCGAACGTCCAGCGGGGTTTTCCCGTATCGGCATCAAGAGCTGTGATCACATTCGTCGGTGTGCATGTGTAGACCGTATCCCCGATCTGCAGAGGTGTATTCTGATCGACGCCGTCGCCCCTTCCGGTTCGATATGTCCAGGCAAGGTCAAGCTGGGCAACATTGCTGCGGTTGATCTGGTCGAACGGGGAATAACGATCTCCCGCCGTGCTGCGGCCATAGGATGTCCAGTCGGAAGGGGAGTTGTCGCCCTTGGCGGTCTTGTAAGCCGGGGTGTCTGCAGAAGGGCGGATCACCTCATGCGGGATGAAGGCAAGACCGAATCCTGCAGCAAACAGAATGGCGGCAAGCAGGGCGCCGCCGTGGAAGAGCTTTCGGTCGACGGTGGGCAAGCGCGCTGGTGCAAAGAGCAACGCAAATCCCGCCAGTGCGATGGGGGACATCAAGCGTGCGAAGAGTGCCCAGAAATTGGTGCCCGATTCCCATATAGCCCAGGGAAGAGTGAAAACGGCGACAAGCAGGACAATCAATGCGCCGAGAGGCTTCCGGCGCCACAGCAGAACTGCCGCAACGAGGTAGGCAAGTCCTGTGATTGCGTAATAGGGCGAGCCGCCGAGGCTGAGCAGCAAGGCGCCGCCTCCCGTCAGGCCCAATCCAATAAAGGCGAGAACGATACAGAACAGAGCGGCCAGTAATTTCATCGTCTCCTCATCCAATTCGCTGCGCAATAGCCCGCATTCGTCTCCGACCATCGAACGGCGCCTCCGGCAGCACAGAGCGTTGGACCGATGGTCAGGTGTTCGTCCCGAAGACAAGCAGTCGCTTCAAATTTTTCATGATGTAGCTGCGGTCACTGACACGTGTCCCCGAGCCGGCAATGATGCTTGCGATTGCGTCAAAACTTCTGAAGGGGGCATTGATGGTTCTCGGTGAAAAGCTTGACCTGGCGAAGGGGCGGCCGACAGGATTCGATTACATGCGATTGCTGTTGGCCTTTTCGGTGCTTTGGATACATACGGCTCGTGTCACCTATGGCGATGATCTGTTTTTGTGGGAAACGCCCCTGCGGCCCTTTATCAAGTCGGTACTGCCCATGTTCTTCGCCTTGAGCGGGTTCCTGGTCGCCGGCAGTCTCGCGCGGTCGAAGACGTTGATCTCCTTTCTTGGCAATCGATTTATCCGGATTTACCCCGCCCTCGCAGTGGAAGTGTTGCTGGCTGCTTTTATACTTGGAGCGATCTATACCGAGTATGACCTCAGTAACTACTTCACCGACCCCCAGTTTTTTGCATATCTGCTGAATGTCACCGGACACATTCACTTCAATCTTCCGGGGGTGTTCCTGAACAATCCGGACGCCGCGATGGTAAATGGCCAGCTCTGGACCGTGCCTTTCGAACTTGAATGTTACGTCGCGATCGCCGTGCTTTTTCTGCTCGGCGTGGTCAAGCGGCGTGCAATGGCGCTGGTGGCAACGACGGCGTTGATCGTGGGGTTTGGGCTTGCGAGATATTGGAAGCACGAGAGCAACTGGGCATCCATGCCGACCACCGCGTCGGGGAATCTGCTGATCGGCGCCTTCCTCGTGGGCGTGACGATTTATCTCTACAAGGACAAGATTCTGTGGGATGTCCGCATCTTCATCGCTTCCGTTGCCGTCATATTGTGGGCTTACTGGTTCAGCTCTTTTGGGGACTTCGTTGCCATTCCGGCTATTGGATATGTAACGGTCTTTCTCGGCCTCACCTCGCCCCGCAAGCTCGGAGTGCTTCAGGGGGCCGACTATTCCTATGGCGTATTCCTATATGGCTATCCCATCCAGCAGGCCTTCGTCGCGCTCGGACCGTGGGCGCATAACTGGTGGCTGAATGGGATCGTCTGCAGCCTCATTGTCACTTGTTTTGCCGCCTTCTCGTGGCGATTCATCGAAAAGCCTGCGTTGGGGTTGAGGAAACAGGTGACCTGGCTTGAGAACCTGTACCTGCAGCGCGGTTCAAGACGGGAGTTGGCCGGCGCGGTTTTGAAATAGGCTTCCGGTCCCCATCGGAGAGCCCGCAAACCGAAGCCGACCAGCGAAGAGATCATCGCGATTTGCCGTCACAGCGGCTCTGACTGCTTAATGCTGATGCTGGGCTTATGCCATCGAATGATGCCTCAAGCAGTCATACCGTGTGACGCTTCAGTCGAGCCGTTCGATTTAGATTTGCCCCCTAAGCTTCGTATTGGCGGCTACCAGGTTCGGTCAAGATGCCGATCCAAGGGAGGCAGGGTCGTAGCGATTTTCATGCCTTCTCTGCGGGTGTCGCTGCGCTGAACCAGGCATGTTCTGCTGGACTGTTTCGATTTCGTCCCCGGAGACATTCTTCCAATATTTCCAGCCTTCGCCTTGAATGAGCCCATGATCGGACAAGTCCCTCCAGCTTGCGTAAGTGCCTGTATCGTCACAGACGAAGCCGCCCATCCCCTTATCAGCGGAGTAAACAGTGTATTCTTCCGTATGCTGAGAAACATGCTCGGCATCGGCAACCTTGTGCACGAAGGTCGATAGGAATTTGAAGTGGAGAAGCGCGCCGGATACGCAAATCGCGCCGCGCATGTCGCCCAGATTCAGGGAGAGCGGCCAGACCTGGTGTGATGATTTGAGAAACAGCCGTTCACCTGTCACATATACGAGCGGGATCTTGTTCAGCGCCGGCCCGTCCCAGAGCCGATCGCGAAAATAGATGCGTCCGCGGACGCCCCCTTTGATCCACGTTGTCCTGTTGCGGTCGTCGAAATGTGCGACGTAGCCGGACCGGTCGAATAGATTGCAGACTTCGAGCGGGTTGCGGCCGGGTTCACATATGTTTTCGAGAACGGGACGCTCGCTGTACATGTCGATCATGACCGAGCGGAGGGAATGACCGCCGGTGGATTCGATATAGGCGGTCAGCTGATCGATTGGCCGAGTGTCGCAATGCGGGTAGACCAGGAACTCGTCTGCATCGACATAAAGAACCCATTTCTCCTGACAGTGCCGGTTGATGACCTCATTGATCCAGTCGTTTCCGAACCTTGCCGCCTTGTAGGAGCCATGAGCCGAGAGAAGCGAGACATCGTCGAAACCGGACAGCAATTCTGCCGTTCCATCCGCCGAGCCGTTGTCGATGCAGATGAAGTGCTCGAAACCGAGATCGCGATAATATTGCAGGAAGAATGCCAGCCGATGGCCCTCGTCACGGATGACGCAGATGACGACGTGGCGGGCCTGTATGAGCCCACTGCGCAGCACGTCATAGCGAACTTGCCGAGCCTTGAGTGACCGGCGCAGGCGGGCTTTTGCGTAATGCGAGATACTGGCGACGGAAGCCCGATAACTCATTTTCAATCCTGAGCTCTATATGCGGATCTTTATTTGTTGGGTCGGACCAGTATGCGTCATCATACTGCGTAGTCGCCAACCAGCAGGTTCTGAACCCGCGGGTGGGCGCCGTTCCTTTCGATTGCGTGTTCGAGGCGTGCCCGTATCGACCGATATTTATAGAGTATCTTCCGATCGAGGCTTATTCCGCGATAGAGCGCGCTGTAAATCGGATGCGCTCTGCGCAGATCGGCATAGACTTGGCTTTCACGATCTGTCCATGGAAAGAAGGTCCCATGCCATGGCTTTGGATGCGCCATATAGTGGACGATCGCCAGTGACGACATGTTCACCAGATGCAGAAACTGCTTGGGAAAGTTCCAGCGGTTGGACACGAGGATGAGCGACGAACCGCAAACATAATTTAATGCGCCCTGATCATGTTTGCCCTCGCAAGCCTCGGGATTTCTGGCAAAAAGCTCAAGCGCCTCCTGTCCGATCCAGCCGTTGCGATGGAATTTCAGGACCCCTGCATTGAAGTAGTGGTTGTCCTTCCCAGTGTTGAGGAAGTCCTGGATTGCCGTGTAATCGCGGGCCGCGAAAAACCGGCCTTCAGGCACGTTGGCGTTTTCGAGTTTGCCGAGATCGCTGACGATCTGGGTATCGCCATCGAGATAGATGATCTGGCTGTAATGGGTGGGCAGGATCTCGCAAAGGACTAGTTTGGCCATCGTGCTGACGCTGATGCGCCCCTGAAAATGCGAACTGTCAAGCTTGCCGAGCGAATCCTGCAGTGCGTCGGTCGCATCTGCCAATTCGACGCCGCTCGCGGCGAGCAGGGCCTTCAACTCGCCGAAATTGTCGAGACGTTCAGACATAAGCACGCAAACGTCGGTTGCGGAACTTGCGAATTTGCGAGCCTGAAGCGCGGAAAGGATAGTCGGAAATGAATATTCCACATCCGTGACGTAGACAACGCACTGATTGTTCATGTCATCACCCTTCCGGTTGTCTTGAATGCGACTGAATGGCTGCTCTCTTCAGGGTTGAGGGAGCAGTTGTTGATTGACCCGGCTGACCTGTCGTATGACAGTCCGGTCGGGTATATATTGCGGATCGCAGGACCGCTCGTTTGCTGAAACAGCGTCCCGCCTCCGGTTGTGTGTTCCATTGTTGAGACGCTCGTCATGGAGAAAGCCGTGCCTATTACAGGACTGTGCTTCGATATCTTGAACCGTGGCAGGACGATTGGTGCCAGGGTCCTTGTCGAAATGCAGAGGGATGGAAGATGGCCATGCTGATCACCACCCTGGTGGCGGCCGTGATTTCGATAGCCGCCGGCGCTTCGATCCGCGCTTGGGCCTTCGCGATTTTCGCAATTCTTGTGGCTATCGGCTTCGGCAGCCTGGCATTCGCCGACGGCTCCTCGCTGATCGCAGCGATCGCTTCCGGCCTCGCTCTCCTCGTGCTCATGGAGATCGGCTATCTCGCCGGCGTCTTCCTGTCGGGTTTTGCGCGGCGTAGCGCCAGGCTGCGGCAAAGCAATTCCGCCGCCGATAGCATAGCACCCACCAGCGAGCGCCAGCAGGGCTGATGTTGAAACACGACCGGCCACGCGTCCTTCCGAGGACCGTGGTGCGGAACCGCGTTCCTCCCGCATTCCAACGCCGGTATTTCCTGACGGATGCAGCGGCTTTTGGCCTTGAACGAAATTCGCGGCTGGGGTCATCACGCTGCAAACACCGGCGCTCTCCTCAGAGATGCCGATGCCTCCGGTCGATGCCGATTTGCGACAGATCGGGTCACTCGATGCTGCGAGACATAGGGAGCGGCCAGGCAACCGGCAGCCAAACCCGCTGTGGTGCTGAACAGCAGGCCAAGATCGGTGCCGCTTCCTGAAATCGCCGCAGAGACGATCTGTGAGATCGTTGCCATAATAGCGGCGTTTCCGATCGCATGTGTCTCCCGATCGCCCGAGACCTGCCGGCTGGGGGCTCTGACGAGGCTGTACAGGAAGGCGGCGAAGAGAAGCGTGCCGGTCAATCCGACGTTGGACAGCAATGCGGCGATGAAACTTGACGCTCGAACAGTCCCGAGCCCGGCGCCGAAGGTTGCAGTATCGACGAATGCGATCAAAGCCAGCGTGTTCCAAGCGGTACGCTCCTCGCCGGATTGCGATTGGAGTTTGTCCGATAGGGTGGTGTTGACGAGGCTCGTGATCGAATCCCACGCATCGGGGACAAGGCTGAGGGCTACGATGGCGCAAGGGATTAGGAAGAGGGTTATCGCCAGGAAAGTCATATGCGAGCTCTTAGCCGACCCGGCAATCATACGTTTGAAGCAGAAAAGCACGAGCATGCAGACAACGAAGAGCCCGGCGATATAGGCGGTTGTCGACGTGCAGAGCAGGATCGTGGGGCCGATGAAAAGCGTTGCCATGCCGGCCATGCGGCTTCGGACACGCTCCAGCCAGAGCAGAAGAGTGAATGAAAAGTAGGCCAGTGCGACCGTCCCGTATATGCTCGCTTCGGGAAAGGCGCCGACGATGCGTTTGAAACCGCTGATCGTCTCGGCCGTGTGCATGGTATAATTCGCGTTTCTAATCACATCTAGCAGGTAGGACTGTCCGGTCAAAAACGTTCCGATGTCGAGCAAGGCAAAAGCAAAACATGCGATTGACGCGACGATCAACTGTTGTGCGATGAAGCGTGCATATCCGAGCCTCGCAAGCCCCGAGACCATGGCAAAGCAGGCGAGATCGCCGAGCAGATAGACAGATTGGCTAAGGTTGGATGAGCCTGGCGACAAGGGGGCGGCCACCGTCGACATCATGCCGGTCGCATCTCTCGCAGAGGAGTAGACGAGGGTCGCGCCCGCAAAAATGCGCGGCAGGAAGAAAGACGACAGGACGGAAAACAGGATATAGGCGGCAAACCAGAAGCCAGGCCCCGGATAAGCGATGCTCGCCAGCGCCGCTTGGGTCTGGACTGGACGCAACAAGGTGGCGGCGACGATAAACAGGAGCAGAAGATGGCTTGGCTGGATACTGCTGCCGCCGAGCGCCGGCAATTGCAGAGCCGCCGCGGCTCCCAGCAGCGTCAACAGGCAGAGGGTCGTCACTGCAAAACGAGCGCCATTGACGATGGCGAGGAGGCCAAGCAGGAGAACGATGAAACCGAGTGGCTCTATCGACATGCGTCAAATCCCATGCGAGGCGATAGCCGCCAGCTGTCGTCGCTGATCATCATCGCGCCTCCTAATTCGAGCCCGTCTGGGATATCCAACCGTGACCCGCTCGATCATCGCCGGCCACATCAGACGACGGGAGTGTCGAGCTCTGGGCCTGGGGTAGGGGCCGTATAGGCGAAGTCGGCGCCTGAAGATTGGTGTCCAAACCGATCTCGACAAGATCATGCGGCAGCAATGCGGTTTGCTCGTCGGCAACGATGTTGCTGGAGGTTCCATCGCTATTGCGACGCACAATCCTGTAGTTCTTCTGCGCTCTGCCAATACCCGGCGCCTCCGTGTTCATCTGAGCAAGTTGAGCGTCGTAGCCGGCCTGCTCGCCAAGAAGCTGCGCCACCTGGATATCGATCGCCGCTCTGCCGATCGCGAGGTTGACCTGATTCAGCAACTCCTGGTTTTCGCTGTTCTGCCTATTGACGATATTGATCTTGGAACGGTCGGCCTCACTGAGGCCCTGCCGAGCCGTGGTCAGCGCAACTTCGAGATCAATCAGGGTACCTTGGGCATCCGCAACCCAGCGGTCGACAGACACCTGGCGAGAATTGCTGACCAACCCCTTGCTCACCAGGCTGTTGACGTTGTCCAGTTCCTTTTGGGCAAGGTCAATCTGCCGCTTTTGCGAACTGATCTTGGCCTCGAGCGACTCGACCTGCTGACCATAGAGGCGGGCGAGGTCATTCGCCGCTTCGATCTGGCTATCGATATCGACGCGACGCAGCCGCATCAGGTTCAATTCCTGTGCCTTCAGATTGTCGACGTCGGGCGTTCCCACGAGTTCGGCAGGAATCTCGAAACTCTGCGCACCGGCGATTTCCGCCCGCAGCCGGGCCTGCCGCATCAGGAGATCCCGCCGGTTGAGGACGGCGGTCCGAAAGGCCCCGGCTGCCTGAATCCGGTCGCGTTCGAAATAAGT
The DNA here is from genome assembly GCF_002117485.1 of Rhizobium sp. NXC14. NCBI lineage: Bacteria > Pseudomonadati > Pseudomonadota > Alphaproteobacteria > Hyphomicrobiales > Rhizobiaceae > Rhizobium > Rhizobium sp. NXC14. The sequence continues at coordinate 3,612,019 of NZ_CP021030.1, read as the reverse complement.
ATTGTCCTCGCGTTCCCGCAGAAAGCCGCCAGCGATGCTGATGGCCTTCATGACCGTCATCCGCGGTTCAAAAGGGTAGCGTCCCGGAATTTGAACGGTGCCGGTCACAAATATCGGAGCATGCTCGGCAACCTCCACGGCGATGTATGGCTTGCCAGGAAGTTCCGCCTTTTCGGCGAGCGCGCTGGCGATGGCATCGGCGAGTTCTTCGGATGTTTTTCCAGACGCCTGTACATGGCCAGCGATCGGGATCGACAAATCACCAGTATCGTCGATGGTATAGACGCCATCGAGAGCTTCCCAGCTGGCATAGCGGGAATCCGCTGAACGCCATTCGACGACACGAAGTCTGACCTTGTCTTCCGCCACGAGGGTGAATGTTTGCGCGCGGGCGACGCTCCAGCCGGTCATGCAGCAGAAAACCAGCAAGGCGAGTGCGGAGACGACGCGATCGGCTAAGAATGTGGACTGCATTGATCTATCTCCGTTTCGTTGCGATAGGCGGCGACGCCATTGCGCGGGACGGCGGATTGCCGAATTCGAGAATGCGGGACGGTGCGGAGCGCGCGGCAAGAAGATCGGCGATCGCCAGCAAATTGCCGTTCAGACGGCCCCATCGGTCGACCAAGCGATCGTTGAACACTATGCCCAATGCGTTCGCCAGGATGTTGCGGCCGATCTGCGCTATCGCGCGGGTCTTCGACATCGTGCCCTTGCGGATCAGGTAGATAGGATTGGCAACCTGCGAATAGCCGAGTCTCCGGCCAGGCTGCCGCCCGGATCTAACGCCGAGATGCACTCCGCGAGCGCCTTCAACGCGCACGGATCTGCCGTAGCGGGCAATGGACCTGCTGAAATCGACGTCCTCAAGCCAGCCATAGAGCGGCAGTTGCTCGTCAAACGCTAGTGCGTGTTCGAGGACGGGGGCCAAGCGAACCGCCATATTGCACCCGTATGCATTATAGACATCCGTAACCCGCTCGGACCCTTCGCCGGCGGTGTGAAGAACCTGCAGGGCCTTCGACATGTCGAGCCCCCCATCAAGGACGCCGTCCGCCAGGACTTCGCCGGTGGCGATCGCAACGTCAGGCTTTGTTGCAAAGACGGCCATCATTCGTGACAGGAAGGTTGCCGCGGGAATGAAATCGTCGTCCAGGAAGATCAAGACATCCGTATCGACCGCGGCTGCCCGGATGATGCTGTTGCGCTGGGAGGTCAGGCCACGACTGCCGACAATGACTTCCACGTCGAGGCGGCCGGCGAGCCCGGCGGCGTCGTCGATCCCCGGCACGCAGACGATTAACCGCTGCGGCTGATCCGGCAGGCCGGCGAGATATTCGATCGTTTCCAGCAGGATCGAAGGGCGCCCCGCCGAAGCAATTCCGATGGCAATCCGCAACGGTTGGCTCGTTATTGCTTCCGTGTCGTGGGAAACAGTCGTCGGTGCGATCCGGTAGCCCTGCCTGGACGTTTCTGCCGAACGGGCGGTCATGACTGCATGCTCTTCGGGGCGTGATTGATGATTGCGCCGAGGATCTCCGCGCCGACGTTCCGCATCGTGTCGATGACGCGCATGGCGTCGTCGATCGATGTGCGTCCGTACGAGGCGACAACCAAGACGCCGTCCAGCTCCGGCGCGATGGCGTTGGCATCCGGTGACGTGGAGAAGGCGGAAATGTCGACGAATATGGCGTCGAACTGCTTTTTCAGCTCGGCGAAGCTCAATTGCGTGCGGCGGGAACTCAGGCGAATGGCCGGTGTTACGGTATCCACCTTGCCGAGCGGCAGGAACTTCAGCGTCGGGGTGAGCGGCAAGGCGGCCGTCTGAATGAGGTCGCCATTGTCGAGGACATCGACGAGACCGCTGGAACTATGAGGCGCGAGCGCGTTGCTCAGCGATGATTTATGCGCGGCCGCATCAATCAAAAGTGTTTTCGCTCCAGATACCGATGACAGCACAGCAAGATCACTTGCGATGGTCGATGTTCCGCTGCCTGGATTGACGGCGACCACTCCGATGACGATCCGGCGCTTGCGCCGAAGTCCGACGACCGTTGCGCTCAGCTCCGCCATGCCAGGAATAGGGGGGTAGGCGGCTCTGCTGCTGTCCGTCCCGGCGGGGAAACGAGCCGGGTCGCCGTTCCCTATCCTTTTCGATGTCGCCAGCACTGTGACGAAGGGCAGACCGCAGGTTTCCGTGATCTGATGCGGGCGGACGAGCCGGCGGTCGCTGGCGTGCCTTATCATCGCGAGTGCGAGACCGGCACCGAGGCCGACAACCGCCGCAAAGGCTGCGATGAGCGTGCTGCGTGGTCTCGCCTTCGAAAGAGGCAGCGTGGCCTGCGAGACGATCGTCGCATCGGAGATCGGATAAGTGATGCGTTGCCTGGCTTCGGTCAGCTGGTTCAAGGTGCTTTCATAAAGGGTCCGGCGGGCATCCGTCGCGCTCTGTAGCTCCGCAAGCTTGGCCTGGTCGCGTGGATTGCTCGTGAAACTGGCGAGGGCGCTGGCGGTATCCGCCAGCCCTCGCTGTTGCTCGGCTATGAATTTCGCCAGCCAGTCGCTGTATTGGCGGGCGGCGTTGGCTTTCATTGCGATATTCTTCTGGATATACTGTCTGGCAAGCGTGTCGGCGATGTCGACGGCCTTCTGAGGGTTGGATGCCGCAGCTGATATCTCGATGATCATCGAGTTTCCGATCCGTCGGATGTCTATCATGTTCAGCAGTTTGGCGGTTGCCCAGTCCTGGAGCCGTTCCTCCTCTGTCCGCGGTTGCGCTTCGCTCGCTCCCTTGCCCGCCGTATCCTGCGATGGAATATCCGCTTGCGATGAAAGCCCCATCAACCAATTCTTCGCTCTGTCCTGCAGGGAAGGCGTCTGATCGACAAACTCCAGGTCGTGAACAAGACCAAGTGCTGCGACCGTTCCGCCGACGACATCGCTCGATCTGGCGATCTCCAGCTGTCCTTCAATGAATGCATCTTCCGCGAACGCCCTCTGTGCTTCAGAGCCGCTCACCTGGGGGAAGATCACCAGCTGCGTGCTGGCAACGAAAGTCGGTTCGGCTGTCAGCAGGTAGATTCCGGCGATCGCCAGGAAAGCGATGGTGGTCACGACGATCCAATGCCAGCGCATTTTCAAGAAGAAGAGCATATCCCGCAGCGTCAGCGGCGAATTCCCGCCGCCTGTGGCTGCTGCAGGCAGGGATATGGAAGAGACACCGCTGAAGATCGTGCTGGAGGTCATGTCGTCCTAATCCGGAATGGGAAATCAAGGAATAACCAGGTAATGGCAGCTAGGAGGAGACGGGGAGAAGCGCATCGCCCCATCTCGGGCACGGTCGGCGGCCCCCTGAACGCTCAGTACGATCCGCGCTGGGAAAACAGCGCAGGAATGGTCTTGGCGATGATGACGAAGTCTCGAGCGAGCGACCAATTGTTGAGATAGTGGACGTCGAGAGAAACCCTGTAGTCGTAACTGACGTCGTTGCGCCCGCTGGTTTGCCATTGACCGGTCAGTCCCGGACGGACTGCCATATAGGCCCACATATGTTCGCCGTAGCGCGGCAATTCCTCGGCTGTGACCGGGCGGGGTCCGACGAGGCTCATTTCGCCGCGCACGATATTGATCAGCTGGGGAAGCTCGTCGATGCTCGAGCGCCTGAGGATATCGCCGACTGCGGTAATCCTCGGATCGTTCTTCAGCTTGCGCGTTGCTTCCCATTCGCTGCGGGCCGCCGGGTTGTTCTGCAGCAGTTCGGCAAGCTGAACGCTCGCATCGGTCTTCATTGTCCGGAACTTCATGCATCCGAAGGGCGCGCCGCCGAAGCCAATGCGTGTATGGGAATACAAGACGGGGCCGCGGTCGGACAGTTTCACGATCAATGCCACGATCAGCAGAAGCGGGGAGAGCAAGACCAGCGCGGTGATCGCGACAACAAGGTCGATAGCTCGCTTCGCCGACCTGCCCACTGAGCGAGGCTGGGACTCCCGTAACTCGCCGCCCTTTGCCGTCCGTTCGACGCGCGACCAGGTCTCAAAACTGTGTGCTTCCCATGTCATCGCGGCCTCCAAAAAATTGCCGTCAAGAACCATTCAAAGCTTGCTGCGCCGCACCCTGATTGTCTGTTACCAAGGTCATAATTCTTAATTAATTCTTTATGCTACCACGATGAATAAGAGATTTCCGATCGCTTAGCTGTGTCATCAATTCTTTTAAGTGGTTCTGTAATCTCTACCAAGATGAATATTCTCTAATATTCGATATCGTAGTTCTGATGTTGCTTTTAACGCGTTGATTTTTTTTGATCAAAATAGTCTCTTTATGTGCATGTATACTAGTTACAACGATGAATTTTTGACCTTTGCGCCGCAAATTTTTGAGGGATTGAGACTTTAATTTGATATAGACTTGAAATTTAGTCACGCTTTGCTGATGTTATTTGACTAACGTACTAATCCAAGCTAATTGATGCAGTGCAGCATTTATAGAGTCATTCTCGTACTGGAGTGGAGTGCATGGACGGGATCACGCATGCATCAGATCGCAGACTCGGCATCGGCAAGGCCGCGATTTCGACCAATGGCGGCATTCGTCTCAACAGTGGTATCGTTATCGAAGATGAATTTCTTTCATGCCGCTCGAGCGTACGGCGTTTCCGTCGTGGCGAGGTCATTGCCGGCGCCGGCGTCCTTGTCGATATGTTCGCTCGCGTGCATTCGGGATTGGTCAGTGCAAGCACGATGCTGCCTGACGGCAGGGAATTCATCGTCGAAATCATTCCGAAAACAGGTCTGATCGGCGAGCTTGAAGTCTTGCGCCGGCAGACGTTGAACCTCGAATACCGAGCCGGTTCCAATTGCGAGCTGCATTTCTTCGAAGGCCGGCTGCTGCGCGACATGTATGCCAGCGATCCTTACTTCCGCGAAAAAGTTTTCTCCAGGGCCTTGGCGCGTATCTCGGAGCTTGAAGATAGGATCATCGCCAATGCGGCGTCGACGCTGCAGGCAAGATTGGCGAGCACGCTGCTGCGGCTCTCGGCTGTTTACGGAAAAGATGCCGCAAACAGCGGCGACGAAGTGATTATCTCGCAAAATGATCTGGCTGCAACGCTGCCGGCGTCCCGCGAGAAGGTCAATCAGTGCCTGCGGCGCCTGCGCGAATGCAAGATCATCGACGGAGGGCAGGGCAAGATCAGAATTCTCAATCGCAAGGCGCTTGAGGCCTGTGTAAACGGCGCGTTTTCGGTGAAGTGATGCACCCGTCGCTTTCCGATGTCCACGGATTCGCCGCAAATGCCAGCCGCTTTCCCGGCGGCGGCACGCCAAGCATTGATCGCGTGGTCGTCATCGACGACTACTCGGTGGCCAGGGGCGGGGCAACAGGGTTGGCGGTCCTGTCAGCCAAGCTTTTTCGAGGCCTGGATATCCCCGTCACTTATATTTGTGGGGATGACGCGGCCAACGCGGAGCTTGCTGCGCTTGGTGTCTCCATGGTTGGCTTGAACAGCCGCGATCTGCTGAGCGCCGACCGCGCGAAGGCTTTCGTGACCGGCATTCATAATGGGGCGGCAACCCGAATGGTTGCCAACTGGATTGCCGCAGAAGATACGGCAAAAACCGTCTATCACGTACATGGCTGGCATCAGATACTGTCACCGGCGCTTTTCCGAGCATTGGCTCCGGTCGCGGGACGGTGTTTGGTTCACGCCCATGACTTCTTCACCGCCTGCCCCAATGGCGCCTTCTTCGATTACCAGGCGCAAGAGATCTGCCTTCGGCGTCCGCTCGGTGCGGGCTGCATTGCGACCGCGTGCGACAAGCGAAGTTATTCGCACAAATTGTGGCGGGTCGCCCGCGGCTCGAATATCCTCAGGCTTTTGAAGGCGCAGGCCGATTTCGGCCGGATCATCCTGCTGCATGAGAAAATGGCGAGCTTTCTCGTCGGCGCCGGCTATCGGCCCGACCGGATGACGACGATCCGCAATCCCGTCGCTCCCCTGTCGAAACAGCGCATCGAGGCGGAGGCGAACGACGAGTTCGTCTTCATCGGACGGCTCGATGAGGAAAAGGGTGTGGAGGACGCCGTGGCCGCGACGCGAAGAGCGGGTGCCAGGCTCTGCGTGATCGGTGACGGGCCGCTGAGGGGTTTGGTTGAGGCTTCCGGCGATCACGTCAGGACCGTCGGCTGGCAATCGCATGCGGAGATCGGCACCACGATCCGCAAAGCGCGGGCCTTGTTGATGCCCTCGCGTTATCCCGAACCGTTCGGCCTCGTGGCGATCGAAGCGGCGAGGAGCGGCCTCCCCGTGATCATGTCGCGCAACGCATTCCTTGCCGAAGAAATGGAGCAGGCCGGTATGGCATTCGCCTGCGACACGGGTGATGAGATCGTCTTTGCCGATGCCTTGATGCGTTTTAGCCAAATGCCGAGGCATGAAATCCGCGCCATGAGCGAGAGGGCTTTCCTGATGTCTCCGGATCTCGCCTCGACGCATGAGCAATGGCGCGACGCGCTCCTTGCCGAATATTGCAGGCTGCTTTCGACGAATGCGGTTCCCGAGCTGACAGACGGTGTGGCGACACAAGGAGCATTCCTTTGACCTTCAAAGCAACAACCTCTCTTTCCGACGCAAGGGCATTTCTCGGCGATGCGCCGGTGATGTCGAAGAGACGCCTGGCCGAGGCAGGAAGCGTCAAGGAGACCGGGCAACTGCGCGTCGCTATCGTCCATTACTGGCTCGTCTCGATGCGCGGCGGCGAGAAGGTCGTCGAAGAATTGTGCCGCATGTTTCCGCAGGCTGACATCTTCACCCTCGTCTGCAACCGGGACCGCATCAGCGACTTTCTAAAGACGCGGAATATCCGCACTTCCTTTCTGCAGAAGATCCCCGGCGCGCAGCGGCATTACACCAAGATGCTGCCGCTGATGCCCTTCGCGCTCGAGCAGTTCGATCTGCAGGATTACGATCTCGTGCTGTCGAGCGAATCCGGGCCGGCCAAAGGCATTATCACGCGCGCCGACGCGCTGCATGTCTGCTACTGCCATTCGCCGATGCGCTACATCTGGGATCAATTCCACGTTTACCGTCATGGCCTGCCTTGGGTAGGTCGTGCCTTGATGTCGATCACCGCGCCGATGCTGCGCGCCTGGGATGTGACGACAGCTTCGCGCGTCGATACCTTCATCGCCAATTCCGACTATGTCGCAAGCCGCATCCGGCGCTTCTATGACCGGGAATCCGTCGTCATCCACCCGCCCGTTGCGACCGATGACTTTGCGGTGGGGAAGGGTAAAGGCGAATTTTATCTCTATGCCGGGCAGCTGACGACCTACAAGCGGCCTGATATTGCGGTCCGCGCCTGCACCGAGGCCGGCCGGAAGCTCGTCGTGATCGGCGAGGGAGAACAGCTGTCCTATCTGAAGTCGATCGCCGGACCGACCGTTCAGTTCCTTGGTCATCAGCCTTTCAACGTGCTGCGCGACCACCTGTCGCGATGCCGCGCGTTGCTGTTTCCGGGCACCGAGGATTTCGGCATCCTGCCAGTGGAAGCCATGGCATCGGGCCGTCCGGTTCTCGCCTTCGACGCCGGCGGCGCCAGGGAAACCGTTTCGTCGCCGCAGGTCGGCTTCCGCTTTGCCGAACAGACGACGGAAGCGCTGCTGGAGACGATGGCAGCATTCGAAGAAATCGAGGACGATATCGATCCGCAAGCGATCCGCGCGCACTCGCTGAAATTCTCCTCCGCCGTGTTCCGCGATCGTCTGGCCGATCTCATTGAGCAACAGCTTTCCGCCCGAGGCGACCGATCCGCAGAGGGCCTGAGAAGACGGCAGGGCTGAGAACAGGGGCCGGAGCTGCGTCATCTTGCGGTCGCGACTGAATCCGTCTCAATCCGCCAACGAGGAATAGATAGCAGATCATGTCAAGCGTATCTCAGAGAACGGCGACGGCAAGCATCTGGACGATCAGCGGAAAGTTCCTCGCGCGGCTGCTCGATTTTGTGAGCCTGCTTATCCTGGCGAGGCTTTTGAGTCCCGCGGACTTCGGTCTGGTCGCCATTGCAACCTCGGTTCTCGTCATCGTCGAAACGATTCTGGATCTGCCATTGACGCAGGCTCTGCTGCGACAGCCGTCGCCTTCCAAAGAGATGTTTGCCACGGCTTTCACTCTCAGCCTGCTTCGAGGGGCGGCTATCAGCCTGCTGATGATCGTCCTCTCCTGGCCGATGGCCCTGATCTACGGCGATCCCCGGCTTTTTGCCCTCGTCGCCGTTCTCTCGATCGCGCCTGCCATGCGCAGCATGGTCAGCCCGCGGATGGTGCTCTTCATGCAGCGGTTCGATTTCAAGCGCGAATTCGTGCTCGATCTGATTACCAAGGGATCGACATTGCTGTTCGGTGTCGGCGTGGCGGTGGCGACGGGCAGCTATTGGGGGCTCGCGGTCGGCGCGGTCTCAGGCCCGACCGCGGCGATGATCACCTCCTATGTCTTTGCCCCGATGCGGCCGGCATTCAGTCTGTCGGAATGGAAGCATTTTCAGGACATGATCAGTTGGAACACCGTGTCGCAGGTGCTGAATTCGATCAACTGGCAGCTGGACCGGCTGCTCTTGCCGCGTTTTACCGGCCTGTCGACATTCGGGGCCTTCAGCGTCGCCGACAACATTGCCGGAATTCCGTATCAAACCTTCGTCGGGCCGCTGCTGCGCCCGCTGATGGCGGGATTCTCCACCGTCGAAGACCGCCGCAATCTGGTCGCTGCCTACCTGAAGGCGACAAACGCGATCACCTTCGTTGCAGCCCCCGTTCTTATCGCGCTCGCCATGCTCGCCGAGCCGACCGTGCGCGTCCTCGTCGGCGAGAAATGGGCATCCGCCGCGCCGATCCTGCAATGGCTCTGCGTTGTCAGCCTGCTCGGTCTTCCCACGAATATCATTCCGGCATTGGCGATGGTGCTGGATAACACCCGTTCCCTCGCTCTCAGAATGTTTGCCGAATTCGCCGTCAGGGTGCCGGTGACTATTCTTGGCATCGCCTATTTCCAGGTGGCCGGCGCGCTCGGCGCTCGGATCATCGCCGTGGTCGTCGCCTATGCCGCGTCGCTCATCATCACCCGGCGGCTGATCGGAGCGAGTTTCGCCGCGCAGCTGAACGCCTTTTGCCGGCCGCTGGCCGCTGGCGTGCCGATGATCGCTTTCCTGCTCTGGGTGCAGCCGATGCTCGCCGCCATGCCTGTCGGCTTCAACCTGATCGCCAGCCTGGCGGTTTGCGGCGCCGCGGTTGCGGCGATTTTCTGGGCCTTCGCGCTGCTGCTGTGGCAGATCGTCGGACGGCCCGACGGTATCGAGACCATCCTCGTGCAAAGGCTGGCACCGCGACGAAACGGAGTTCTCACCTCATGATGGCGAGAGGTGAAGTTCAGCGATCGGGTTTAGCGTTTTCGGAGAATCGGAATGCGTTACAGGATATCTTCTAAGACTTTGGGTCTGCTCGTCGTTCTTGGTCTGGGAGCTTTGCCCGGCAAGCCGAGCGTGGCCCAGGAGCCGATCAATATGAATGCGTATCAGCTGACGTTCGAGGAAAATTTCGACAACCTCGACGTCTCGGCGTGGGGAGAGAGAAGTTCCCGCTGGATCGCTCATACGCCCTGGAACGGCGATTTCGGCGATGCCCGCTTTACCGATCCGGCTCCCGGCTTTCCGTTCACGACTGATCAGGGAATTCTGAAGATCGAGGCTCGCAAGGGCGAGGATGGAACCTGGCGATCAGGCCTCCTCTCGGCTGTCAATCCGAAAGGCGAGGGCTTTTCGCAGCAATTCGGCTATTTCGAAGCGCGGATGAAGCTGCCGCCGGGCAAGGGGGTGTGGCCGGCCTTCTGGCTCATCGGACTCGACCGCTCGAGATACACCGCCGAGATCGACGTCCTGGAATATTATGGACGCGCGCCCTACGAGTTCAGCATGGGCTTTCATATCTGGCGCCAGGCTCATGGCGGCCAGAATTCCAACGGCGGCTATTGGAAGACCGTGCAGGATGGTATTTTGAACAGCGAGTATCATACCTACGGCGTCGATATCCAGGCCGACAAGACGACGTTTTACCTGGATCGCCAGTACCTCTGGAGTTTCGACACGCCGAAGGAGTTCCATATGCCGTTTTATCCGCTGGTGAACCTGGCGCTCGGCTCGGGCTGGCCGATCGATGAAACGCCAAATCCTTCCATCCTGCTCGTCGACTATATCCACGTCTACAAGCGCAAGCCGGCCGACGCGGCGAATTGAGCGAGCGACCGTTGATCGCTCTACTCCCCGCGGAGGCAACTGAGACCGGTTTGCGCATCGAAGAGATGCATCGCCTCCTCGTCAAAGAAGAGCGTGAGTTTTTCGCCGTCGCGGACCGGGGTGCGAGGCGGCAGGCAGGCCATCAGCCGCTGGTTTCCCGCGAGGGCGGTGACAACGAGCTCCGGGCCGGTCAACTCCGCAACCTCCACGGTTGCCTCGAGCGAAGCCCCGGATCCAGCCGTGCGAAGCGCCTCGGGGCGGATGCCGAGAATGAGGTCGCGGCCATCGGCTGCCGCCTTACCGAAGCGGACGGGCAGAGGCAGGCTGGTATCGGAACCCGAGAGCACCAGTCGATTATCCCGGATCGTTGCCGTCAGAAGGTTCATCGGCGGCGCGCCGACGAAGGTCGCGACATAAAGCGTCGCCGGACTGTTGTAGATCTCTTCCGGCGTGCCTAGCTGCTCGATGCGGCCGTCGCGCATGACGGCGATGCGGCTCGCAAGCGTCATCGCCTCGATCTGGTCATGAGTGACATAGACGACCGTGGTCTTCAGCATCTGGTGCAGCCGCTTGATCTCGGTGCGCATTTCCATGCGCAGCTTGGCGTCGAGATTGGAAAGCGGCTCGTCGAAGAGAAACACCTCCGGCTTGCGCACCAGCGCACGGCCGATCGCAACGCGCTGCCGCTGGCCGCCCGAGAGCTGGCTCGGCTTGCGATCGAGCAGATTTTCGATCTGCAGGAGCTTTGCCGCATCGCGCACGGCCCTGTCGCGCTCCGGCGCCGGAACTTTGCGCATTTCCAGGCCGAAGCCAATGTTTCGATGCACCGTCAGATTGGGATAGAGCGCATAGGATTGGAAGACCATGGCGATGTCGCGGTCCTTCGGATGCACGCGGAGCACCGAGCGGCCGCCGATCCTGACGTCACCGCTCGTCGCCTCGGCAAGGCCGGCGATGATGTTCAGGAGAGTGGACTTGCCGCAGCCGGAGGAACCGAGCAGGACGAGGAATTCGCCGCTTTCCAGGGAGATATCGATGCCTTTCAGCGTCTCTACGTCGCCATAGGTCTTGCGGATGTTTTCGATGTCGAGGGCGCTCATGACCGTGGCTCCTGAGGAGAGGTCGGGTCACCGTAGCTGCGGGGGAGGGTGGAGATGGCGCGCGAGGCGACCTCGGTTCCCGCTCTCAGGCAAGACGTCAAAGGTTCATCCTTTGCCAGCGCTGCGAGGAAGGCGGCATTGAAGACATCGCCGGCGCCGATCGTGTCGACGACCGCGACAACGGGCGCGGCCACCGACACCAGCTGGCCGTCAGGTCCGATCGCGATGGCGCCATCGGGGCCGCGTTTGACGACGACGATCGCACCTGGCGGCATATGCGAGCTGATGTGCCGGGCGGCTTCGATCGGATCGGCGATGCCGGCAAGCGTCGTCGTTTCGACTTCGTTGAGCAGCGCGATGCGGCTGCGAGAAAGCCAGGTCCGTGTCGCAGCGCAATTCTGCTCAGTCCAGCCGTCGAGCGGCCAGCCGGTGTCGAGGGCGACGGCGATGTCATGGCTCTCGGCCCAGTCGAAGAAGGCGTCGTATTGGCTGGTCAGATCGTCGGTCAGAAAGCCGCCGCAGAGAAGCGCGTAGCCGCCGCGCAGACTTTTGCCGTCGATGACGGCGAAGACATCGGCCAGGCTGAAGCGCGGCAGGTGGCCCCGCGTCGTGAAGAAGGTGCGTTCGCCGTCGGGGTGGGTGATGCCGACGGAGAGGGTCGTTTGTTCAGGGCGCATCGGCCACTTCTCGGAACGGTGGCCGAAGGCTTCGGCCAGCCAGTGACCGAACTGGTCGCTGCCGATATTGGCGGCGATCTCGAATTCGACCCCGAGCGCCTTCCAGGCGAGCGCGCTGTTACCGGCCGATCCGCCGACCCTGAGTTCGTCATGATCGACGATGATTTCCGTCCCGGCCTTGGGCCAGGGGGCGGCCGGTCCGAGGATCAGGTCGACGTTGACGTTGCCGATGACTGCAAGCGGCCGCATTCATTCGCTCCGGGTAATCTTGGTGGATCGAACCGGCGTTCCGGCATTCTCAACGCGGGCGTCGGCGAAGGCGATCATCAGCCGCTGCGCAACCGGCAGCATCGCAAAGATCGCAGCGAGGCCCGTTGCCGGGGGAAAGCGGATTGTGACCGCCCCGGCGACCGGAGCTTCGGTCGATGCGTCAAAGATGATGACGGGAGCGCCGGTCTCGACAGCAGACATCGCCATTGCCGTTACCAGGCCGGCCGTCTCGTTCAGACCGCGGAACAGCACGACGCCAATCTCCGGCCCCAGCATTTCCATCGGGCCATGGCGGAGCTGCCCGCCTTCGAGGGAAAAGCAGGGGCGGCGCGAAAGCTCCGTCAATCCGAGCGCCAGCGCTTCGGCGACACCTTGCAGGCGGCGGCCTGACGTGACGACGGTCGCGACGTTTTCGAGTGCTGCAAGCGCGGCTGCGACGTCATGCTCTTCCGGCGACCTGAGGACGGCAAGCGCCGGGGCCGGATCTTCGCCAAGGGCGGCGAGGATTGCCAGATGCAAAGCAAAGGTCACTGTCAGGCTGCGGGTGGCTGCAAAGGCGAGCTCGGTGCCGCCGCTGCCGATCAGCGAGGGGGCGGTCCTGGCTAGGAAGGAACTGCCTTCAAGCGTCAGGCCGAAAGTTTCCGGCGTCCCGCCGGTCTCGTTGAACCAGCGCATGACCTCGGCGCTTTCGCCCGATTGCGAGGTAACGAAGATCGTCCTGCCGCCGCTCGGCAGCGGCTGGCCGAGCTGCTCGGAGAGCGGCAGCGCGACGGCATCGATGCCAAGACCACGGTAGAGTGGTTCGACGGCGCGGTTTACCGCATGCGAGCCGCCCATGCCGATCAGGAGCAGGCGGCCGGTCTTTTTCAGCGAGGCGGCGGCCCTTGCCGCCATCGGTCCGGCCGTTTCATAGGAGGCGATTGCATCGGCGTGCTGGCGGGCCATTTCGCGATCGATCGCAGCAAGCCCGGCAGGCCGGTTTCTTTCTGTTGTCATGTTCATCCCTTGACGCCGTCGCTGGTAAGCCCGGAAATCAGGGCGCGTTGCATGACGAGACCGATCAACACCGGGGGCAGGGCGGCGAGCACGCCTGCCGTGGCGATCAGTCCGTAATCGGAGACGCGGCCGCCGGCGAGATCTGCGATAGCGACGGTCAGCGTTTTGGCGCGCTGGTCCGAGGTGAAGAGCAGCGCATAGAAGAATTCATCCCAGGCAAGCAGGAATGCAAAGAGGCTCGAGGTCGCCACCACCGGGGCGGCGAGCGGCAATGTGATGATCCGGAGCGTCTGGAACAGGCCGGCGCCGTCGATCATCGCGGCAGATTCGATCTCGCGCGGGATGGAATCGAAGCCGGATTTCATCAGCCAAGTGGTGAAGGGCGCCAGGATCGTCAAATAGACGAGGGCGAGGCCGAAGACGTTGTTCAGCATGCCGAGATGGGAGAGGCCCATATAGAGCGGTACTGCGAGCGCCACTGGCGGCAGCATATAGGTTGCGATCACCATCGACAGCGACCAGCCGACGGAAGGTGTGCGCGACACGGCCCAGCCGGCGGGAATGGCAAGCGCGATGGCGGCGATCGTCGCCGTGCCCGCCACCTCGATGCTGTTGCGCAGCGACGAGGTGAAGGCGGCGCCGGCGCTGTTTTCGAGTGTCGACAGCAGCACCTGGTATCGCGAAAAGTCCACCGCCTGCGGCCACCAGCGCAGCGGCTTCGCGGCGAGATCGGCAGCCGGCGCGATGCTCATGATGAAAAGCCACAGGATCGGAGCCAGGATGACAGCGGCAAGCAGCAGGGCGCAGAGGTGAATGAATGCTGAGAAGAGCGGGCTCCGGCGTTCCATCAGGCGGCGCTCCCGGCAGTCTTACGCACGAGCGCCGCGTATCCTGCGGCAAGCAGCGTTACCAGCAGCGTGACGATCAGGGCGAGCGATGCGCCCGAGCCCGCGCGCTGGAAGGAGAAGGCTTCCTGATAGACGAGGATCGAGAGCGTGCGTGTGCTATTGGCCGGGCCGCCGCGGGTCATGACCCAGATGATGTCGAACACCTTGAAGGCTTCGATCGTGCGCAGCACGAGCGCCACCATCAGCGGGCCGGCGAGATAGGGCAGGATGACGAAGCGGAAACGCGCGAAGAGGCCGGCGCCGTCGACGAGCGAGGCGGCGGTGATGTCGCGCGGCACGGCCTGGAGTGCAGCGAGCGCGATTAGCGCCACCAGCGGGAAATTCTTCCAGCAGTCGGCGACGATGAGGGCGGCGAGCGCCGTGCCCGGTTCGCCGAGCCATGAGCGGTAGGCGTCGAGCAGGCCGAGTTGCGTCAGCGCGGCGTTCAGCGCGCCATATTCCGGATTGTAGATCAGCCGCCACAGCGTGGCGTTGACGACGGTCGGCAGCGCCCAGGGCAGGATCATCAGGGCACGAAGCGCGGTGCGGCCGCGAAATTGCTGGTTCAGCAGCAGGGCCGCGAGGACGCCCATCACCATTTCGGCGGAGACCGAGACGATCGCGAACCATGCTGTGGTGACGAGCGTGCGCTGGAAATTCGAGCCGGAGAGCATCTTCACGTAATTGTCGAGGCCGACGAAGCGTCCTTCGGTGCCTACAAGCTTGGCATCGGTGAAGGAGAGGCCGACGGTATCGACCAGAGGCCAGCCGATCACCGAGATCATCACCACGAGAAGCGGCAGCATCAGAAGCCACGCGCGGGTTGTCAGCCAAGTGCCCGACATCGAGGCGACCCTTTTCATTCATAGGTTATGGAGGCCGGGCGGCGGCAGGCGCCGCCCGGATGTTCATGCTGGGCTCAGAGACCGCTGTTTTCGGCGGCCGATTTAAGCGCGTCCTCGGGGGTGGACTGGCCGAGCAGCGATTCCTGGATCGCCTGCTGCAGCGCGGTCGACAGCTCTTGATATTTCGGCGTCGTCGGGCGCGGATACATGGCGGCGAGGCCGATCTTGGCGGCGGCGATCAGCTCTTCCTGCCCCTTGGTGACGGCAGGGTCCTCATAGGAGGATGCCCAGATCGGCAGGCTGAGCTTGGCATAGGCATTCTGCGTGGCCTGCGAGGTCATGAAGGTAATGTACTTCCAGGCCTCATCGGGATGCTGGCTGGCGGAGGTGATGCCAAGGCCCATCGAGCCGTTGACGGCCGAAGCTTCGCTTTTGCCGGCAACGCCTGGCGCCGGCACGACGCCGACCTTACCAGCGACCTTGCTGTCCTTCGGGTCGTTGGCCATGTTGTACATGTAGGTCCAGTTCAGCGCGAAGGCGGCATCGCCGTTCTGGAAAACCTTGCGGACGTCCTCTTCTAGGAATTCCTTGGAGTTCGGATTGGTTAGGCCTGACGTATAGCTCGCGACCATGTATTTTAGCGCATCGAGACCGCCCCCCGTCTGGAAGGCCGGCTTGCCGTCCTTCAGGAAGTCGCCGCCATAGGCGCTGACGAGCGTGGTGTAGTCGCAGATGGCGGCTTCGGCCTGCGACCAGCTCCAGGCGATCGGCGTGGAGAGCAGACCCTTGTCCTTGATGGTCTTTGCCTGTTCGGCCAGTTCGTCCCAGGTCTTGGGTGGCGCCTTGATGCCGGCCTTCTCCAGGATCTCCTTGTTGTAGAACAGATATTTGGTATCGAGGATCCACGGCATGCCGTAATATTTGCCGTCATACTGCACGGTGGTCCAGGCGCCCGGCAGCACGCCTTTCTTCATCTCGTCGGTGATGCGGGAGGAGACGTCGACCAGCACCTTGTTGGTGGCGTATTCGGCCGGCCAGATGACGTCGAAGAGGACGACGTCGTAACCGCCGCCGGAACCCTGGGCCAGCACCGTCTTATCGTGCAGGCCTTCATAGGGGACGAATTCGAGATTGACCTTGATATCCGGGTTCGCCTTGACGAAGGCATCGGTCATGGCGCGCACGTCGGCCTCGCTGTAAGCGGCCTGCGCCATGAAAAGTGCATTCAGCGTCGTTTCGGCGAAAGCATGCGGAGCAAAGGATGCGCCGATCAAGGCCGCACCCAGAAGCGTCTTATTGAGAGATTTCAGCATTGCAGCCTCCAGTTTTTGAAATTTACGCATGACCGAGGGCGGTTTCGCCGCCATCGATTTTCGAGAAGGCACGCGTGAAAAAGCGTGCCGGGTCATCATCTCGGAGCGTCTTTGGATGCCCTTCGCGGCCTCCCGCGTTCCCTGGAACTCTCCGGTCCCTATTAAGTCAAATGTCTTGACTTATTACTTCGCCAACATTCTACTGGAGTCAAGAGGCAATTGACACATGAGCGACATCAGGCCGATCCGAGCCAAGAGCGGCACCAATCACGAAGGCACCAGCGCGCATAACAGGCGCGTGATGATCGATGCGTTGAGGATCAATGGTGCGCTCTCACGCGCCGATCTGGCGCGGGCGACGCGGCTGACCAAGCAGACGGTGTCGAATATCATCGAGGAGCTCGAGCGCGATGGTCTCGTCGGTTCGCAGGAGGCTGTGCGCAAGGGCAGAGGCCAGCCCTCGACGCCCTACGGCCTGGTGCCCGAAGGCGCTTTCGCGATCGGCCTGCAGATCGACCGGCACGTGACGCGGGCGATCGCCGTCGATCTCGTCGGCAGCGTTCTCGTACGCGCAGAAGCCGGACTGCCGCCCGGAGGTCCGGCGACGGGAACGAAGGTCATTCTCGATCTCGTCGCCGGTGTGCGTTCCAGGCTTGCCGGTATCGTCCAGCAGTCGGAAAAACGGCTGGTCGGCCTCGGCGCCGCAATGCCTGGCCCGTTCGGCATGGAAGGCAGCGGCGACGATTCCTGGATGATGGAGGCTTGGCAGAAGTTTCCGCTCCTGGAAACGCTGAGCGACGGCACCGGCCTCGATGTCAGCCTTCAGAACGATGCGGCAGCGGCTGCGACCGCCGAGCGCATGGTGGGAGCCGCCCACGGCATCGACCATGCCGTCTGTCTGTTCGTCGGCTACGGCATCGGCGCCGGCCTGATCCTGAATGGCGAGCTCTATCGGGGCGCCAACGGCAATGCCGGCGAGATCGGCATGGCGCTGCTGTTTGCCGACGGCAAAACGACGCCGCTCGAACATCGCGCCTCGCTCGCCTCGCTCTACCAGCACCTATCGGCCGATCCGGCCGATCCCGATCTCCATGCGCGCATCAACGAGCTTGCCTCCAGCGGGGATCCAAGCTTCGAGGCCTGGATCGAGGCGGCGGCGGCGGACCTGCGCTGGAGCATCCATCTCATCGAGACTGTCTTCGATCCGCAGACGGTGATCCTCTGCGGCAGCGCACCGGAAGCGCTGGTGAACAGGCTGATTGCAGCGATCGGCCCGCTGCTGCCTTCGATCGCCGAGAGGCGCGGCCGGATGCTGCCACGGCTGCAGCCCGGCATGGCCGATCCCTGGTCGGTGGCGCTCGGGGCGGCCGCCGGCCCGATCAGCCGTGCATTCGATCCGCGCTTTGCTGCAATTTTGAAGGATTCTCTGTGATTTTCGGGCTGAAACCGGACGTTGCACAGCAGTGCAACGATAAAAATGCGAATGTTTTTCGCAAGTTTAGTTGTCTTCGGTCGCGCGAATAGGGATGCCTTGCAGCAATATAAGCAAAACATTGCAGACTCTTAAAAATGACGGTTATTCGAATATATACGCATACATCTGACAATATGTTTAAGGATGGCTCAAATATTCTCTAAATACTTCTCATGGTGTTTCGAATAGCGATTGCATGTCATTTTTGTGACAACTAGAATTCGAAGGTTTCATGTCATGTAATATTCATTGGCAGCGGCAATTTGAACCAGCTAAATGGGCGTGCGCTTAAAGCGCGCCCTTTTCTACGTTGGAGGTTCTCATGCAAGCCAAGCTTCTCGGCGCCGTTGGCGCCCTTCTCGCCGCAGCGTTTCTTGCCGGGCCCGCTGCCGCCGCCGAAAAGACCAAGATTGACTTCTGGTTCGGCAATTCCGGTGACATCGCAAAGCGTGTCCAGGAACAGTGCGATCGCTTCAACCAGTCGCAGGCCGATTATGAAGTCGTCTGCACCAGCCAAGGCAGCTATGACGCTTCCCTGCAGAACACGATTGCCGCCTTCCGCGCCGGCAAGCAGCCGACCATTGCCCAGGTTTCCGACGCCGGCACGCTCGACATCATGCTTTCCGGCGCCTTCTACCCGGCAAACCAGCTGATGACCGACATGGGCTATACGGTCGACTGGAAAGACTACTTCTCCGGTATCGCAAACTACTATGCGACGTCGAAGGGCGAGATGTACTCCTTCCCCTTCAACTCGTCGACCGCTCTGCTCTATTGGAACAAGGACGCCTTCGCCAAGATCGGCAAGGACCATGCTCCAGCCACCTGGCAGGAAGCCGGTGAAGATTTCAAGGCCCTGAAGGAGGCCGGCTACGCCTGCCCGCTCGGCTTTGATATCTCCAACAACGAAGTCTGGCAGTACATCGAGCAGTTCGAAGCCGTCAACGGCGAAGCGATCGCGACGAAGAAGAACGGTTTCGAAGGCCTCGACGCCGAGCTGGTGTTCAACAAGAACCCGCTTCTCGTCAGCTACATCAAGGACCTCAAGTCCTGGTACGACAACAAGCTCGCCATCATCAAGAACAAGGCCGTCGGCCAGACCTTCGTCGAAGCCTTTGCTGCCGGCGACTGCCAGGTCATCCTGACCTCCGTTGGCGACCATGGCAATATCGGCCGTACCGCCAAGCAGGGCATGAACTGGGGCGTGGCAATGCTCCCGACCTATGGCAATGCAACCCGTCACAGTTCCTTCGTCGGCGGCGCTTCGCTCTGGGTCTTGAAGGGGCATACCGATGCCGAATACAAGGCTGCCGCTGCCTTCTTCAACTTCATCGCCAAGCCGGAAGAAGCGCTGACCTGGTCGACCGTCACCGGCTATATCCCGGTTCGCAACTCCGGCTTCGAATATCTGAAGAAGCAGGGCTTCTACGAGAAGGCGCCCTATGCCGGCCGCGAGCTCGCCATCCAGAGCCTGACCGCATCGCCGGCTGACGATACGGCTCCGCACGGCATTCGCCTCGGCGGCCTGCTGCAGGTCCGCACCGAGATCGCCAACGGCCTGCAGGCAATCTTCGTCAACAATGCCGACGTCCAGGCTTCGCTCGACGGCGCTGCCGATCGCGGCAACCAGCTGCTGCGCCGCTTCCAGCAGACCTACAAGAACGTTCAGCTTCCCTGAGCGTCCGATATGCGCCGCCCCCGGCCTGCCTTGCGGACCGGAGGCATCCTTGTACATTCATGCCGGGGCTGCGGAGGCGAACTCGCCGCCCGTGCTTAAACCAGACCAGGTCGAAAACGATCACCCATGGAAAAGCGCGTCACTTTCTCCTCGACGACGATCGGATTGCTCTTCGCGTTTCCGATGCTGCTGCTGATCTTCGTCTTCTTCTATTGGCCGAGCGCGCAGGCGCTTTATTGGGCGTTCACGCTCGAGCAGCCATGGGGCGGCGGCAATGCCTGGGTCGGCTTCGACAATTTCAAGCAATTGCTCAGCGACCCGATCTATTGGGATTCGATCAGCCGCAGCATGGTTTTCGCCTTTAGCTCGACGATCATTTCCATGGGGTTTGCGCTCGTCCTGGCGCTTTTGACCGATCGTGAACTGCGCGGCCATAAAATCTATCGGTCGGTCTTTATCTGGCCCTATGCGATCGCTGCTCCCGCTCTCGGTCTCGCCTTCCGCTTCATCCTGGCGCCGGAGGCCGGCCTTCTCTCCGTTATCAATCACGTCTGGCCCGGCCTCTGGAACCCGGCGCTCGACGGCAAGGACGCGATGATCGCCGTCATCATCGCTTTTTCGTGGAAATATATCGGCTATAATTTCATCTTCTTCCTTTCAGCGCTTCAGGGCATCCCGCGTTCGCTGATCGAAGCGGCCGCCATGGACGGCTCCGGGCCGCTGCGCCGCATGTGGGACCTCCAGCTGCCGCTGCTGACGCCGACCTTATTTTTCCTGCTCGTGATCAACATCACCGAAAGCTTCCAGGATTCCTTCGGCATCGTCGACGTCATGACGCAGGGCGGTCCGGCCCGGGCGACGGAACTGATGGTCTACAAGATCTATTTCGACGGCTTCAGGGGGCTCGATTATTCGGGCGCCGCCGCCCAGTCGATCATCCTCATGGCGCTCGTCGTCCTTCTCACTGTCTTCCAGTTCCGCTTCATCGAGCGGCGCGTGCACTACAAGTGAGGCCGCTGACATGATCGAACGCACGCCGATATTCAATTTCGTCTGTTATACGCTTCTGGCGCTCGGCATGGTGATCGCACTTCTGCCTTTCGTCATCGTCATCATCGCATCGACGCTCGATCTGGAGACGGTCAATCGGGTGCCGCTGCCGCTCACTCCGGGTTCGCATTTCTGGGAAAATGCACAAGCTGCTTGGGTCCGCGCCGATCTCGGCAACAAGCTGGTTCACAGCATCATCTTTGCGACCGCGGTCGCCGCCGGCAAGGTGATCCTGTCCGCCATGGCCGCCTTCTCGATCGTTTACTTCCGCTTCCGCGGCCGGCATCTGATCTTCTGGATCATCTTCATCACGCTGATGCTGCCGCTCGAAGTCCGCATCGTGCCGACCTATTCGATTGCGGCCAACGCGCTGCAGCCGTTCCAGGCAATCCTCGACGTCACCGGCATTACCGCGCTCGTCGCCTGGGTGTCGGGCATTCAGATCAAGCTCAAATGGGGGCTGTTGAATTCCTATACCGGTCTCGTGGCGCCGCTTGTGGCCACCGCCACCGGTACCTTCCTCTATCGCCAGTTCTATCTGACCGTCCCCGACGAGCTCGCTGAGGCAACAAAGATGGACGGCGCCGGCGCTGTCCGTTTTTTCGTCGATATACTGCTGCCGTTGTCGCGGTCGAATATGATCGCGCTTTTCACCATCATGTTCGTCTGGGCCTGGAACCAGTATCTCTGGCCGCTGCTCGTCACCACCGATCCGAATTTCGGCATTGCGGTGACGCAGCTGAAGACCCTTATCCCGTCCGAATTCGGCCTGCCTGACTGGAACGTCGCCATGGCCGGTACACTTATCATCATGTCGCCGCCGTTGCTGCTCGTCATCCTGATGCAGCGCTGGTTCGTGCGCGGCCTCATCTCCACCGAGAAGTGAAGGAACAGTCCTGTGGCACCGATCTCGATCCGTGATGTGAAGAAGAGCTACGGCAAACATCCTGTCGTTCATGGCGTCGATCTGGAGATCCAGTCCGGCGAATTTATCGTCATCCTCGGTCCGTCCGGCTGCGGCAAGTCCACGCTGCTGCGCATGCTCGCCGGACTGGAGGAAATCAGCGGCGGTGAAATCGCCATCGACGGCCGCGTCGTCAACCAGCTCGAGCCGCGCGAACGCGGCTGCGCCATGGTATTCCAGAACTACGCGCTCTATCCGCATATGACCGTCGCCGAGAATATCGGCTATGCCTTGAAGGTTGCGGGCGTTGCGAAGGCGGAGCGCAATCGGCGCATCGCCGAGGTCGCCAAGGCGCTCAGCCTCGAACCTTTCCTCGACCGCCGCCCGGCCGCGCTTTCCGGCGGCCAGCGCCAGCGCGTCGCCATGGGGCGCGCGATGATCCGCGAACCGAAGGTGTTCCTCTTCGATGAGCCGCTGTCGAATCTCGACGCCAAGCTGCGCATCGCCATGCGCGCCGAGATCCGCCGCCTTCACCGCCGTCTCGGCGCCACCTCTATCTTCGTCACCCATGACCAGACCGAGGCGATGACGCTGGCCGACCGGCTGGTGGTGATGAACGGCGGCAGGGTGGAGCAGGTCGGCACGCCGGAAGAGGTCTATCATCATCCGGTCTCGCGCTTCGTCGCCGGTTTTGTCGGCACGCCGGCGATGAACCTTCTCGAAGGCACGATCAACGACGAGGGCGTCTTCGTCTACGACCAGAGCCGCAAGCTCGCGCTGCCGCGCGAACGCGCCACGCCGCTGAAGGGCAAACGCGTCGTGCTCGGCATGCGCGCCGAGGCGGCCCGGTTGGTGGCCCCGGATGCGCCCGGCGCATTGGTGGCAACGGCCGATTTCATCGAAGAGCTCGGCGCAAGCCGCGTCGTTCATGCCGATTTCGACGGGCTGCCCTTTGCCGTGGCGCTGACCGAGGCCGTGACCGTGAAATCGGGGGATCCGATCGGTATCGCGATCGATCACAATGCGATCCACCTCTATGCCGCCGATACCGGCCGGATCATCGAAAACCCGGCGGTGAACAGCGCCGGTGCCGTTCACGCCTGAGCGGCGTCAGCGGTGGATGGGATCGATCCAGGCGACGTCTTCCGGTTTCTCGACCGGTTCGATATCTAAGTTGACGACGACCGGTTCCTGGCCTGAGCGAACGAGCACGCATTCCAGCGTCTCGTCGCGGCTGGCATTGATCTCCTGGTGCGGCACATAGGGCGGAACATAGATGAAGTCGCCGGGGCCGGCTTCGGCGGTATATTCCAGATGCTCGCCCCAGCGCATGCGGGCCTTGCCCTTGACGACGTAGATGATGCTTTCGAGATCGCCGTGATGGTGGGCTCCGGTTTTCGCATTGGCATGGATCGTCACCGTGCCGGCCCAGATTTTCTCTGCGCCGGCACGGGCATGGTTGATCGCGGTCGCGCGGTTCATGCCCGGGGTCTGCGCGGTGTTCGGGTCGAGCGAATTGCCGGGAATGACCTTGACGCCGTGTTCGCGCCAGTCGATGTGAGAATGCTGGTGGTCGCCGCTCATGCCTAGCCTCCGCCTTGATTGAATCAGTCTAGGCGGGACTACCGCGACGGCCAAGCGGATTTACCTTGAAGCAGCAGAAAGAGCGGAGCCGATGAGCCACCTCCCGCAGATCGATTACGACACCGCTTCGCCTGAGGTTCGCGCGGCGCATGATGAAGAAATCAGACTGCGCGGACGCATGACCAACATGAAGCGGACGCTCCTCCATTCGCCGGTCGCCCATCGCATCTATGCCGAATGGTTTACGCTGCGGGCCGAGCTCGATCCTGTCATCAGCGACCGCGAGATCTGGATCTTCTCGCATGCGATCTCGAAGGCGGCGAAATCGTAGATTGCCATCACCTTCTTTCGCAGGGCGCTGATCAACAAGGGGTTTGATCCCGATGCTATGGAATTTTCCGAAGCGGAGGCGCTGCTCGATGCCTTCGGCAGGGCTGTTGTCGCCGATTCAAACGCCGTTCCGGCCGAGCTCTGGGAAAGGCTGAAAGAACGCTACGAAACCAAGGCGCTCGTCGATCTCGTCGCCTTCGCCGGCATCATGCTGGCGACCGCTGTCTTCAACAATGTCGTCGAGGTCGAATTCGACCCGGAGCTTGAGGCTTTCGCAGAAGGCACCGGCTCCTAGCCGTTTAGCGAGGCGATCGCGGCTTTGACCGCGCCCGCGCCGGCCCTCGTTGGCCGGTATTCAAGGCCGACGGCGCCGTCATAGCCGTTGGCGAAGATCCAGTTGAGGCGATGGGCGAGGTCGATGCCGCCGGAGCCCGGTTCGTTGCGGCCGGGATGATCGGCGACATGGACGTGGAAAACACGGTCGAGGCGGCCGTCCAGCACGTCTTCGGTGCGTTCGTCCATCACGGCGGAATGGTAGATGTCGTAGACGATACCGATCTCGGGGCGGCCGACGTCATCGACGATGTCGAGGCCTTCGCGGGTCGAATCGAGGAAGTAGCCGATATGGTCGATACGGATGTTGAGAGGTTCTGCGCCGAGCCGCACGCCGCTCCCTTCCAGGATATCGGCGCCTGATTTCAGGGTGTCGGTGAGGGCCACGCGCTGTTCATCACGGCTGAAGCCGGCGAGATGGTCGCCGGCCTGGGCGATCAGCACCGGCGCGCCGAGGCGTTTGGCGACTGCGACGGATTCCGCAAGGCCCGCCAGCCAGGCCTGCCGGTTGGCGGCATCGGTCAGTGCGATCATCGGCTCGGCTACGAGGCTGGTGACGGCAAGGCCGGTTTCCTTCAGCGCTGTCTCGATCGCATCCAGATCCTTGTCGGTCCAGCGCCAGAATTCGATCGCCGTCAGGCCGCCGGCATGGGCGCGGCGGATGCGGTCGGCAAAGCTGTCGCCCTCTTCGGCAAACAGCCATTCTATGCAGGCCGAATAACGTCGCATGAAAATTCCTCCCGGTGCGGATGCAGGCTGCGACAGAACGGAGCCTGCCGCAAGAGGCGTTTGGGTGCTTGACGCCCGGATTCATTGGCGGAACACTCATCCCCTAATCTAGGGCCGGGATCGCTGGCCGCTCGGGAGGAAGGTATGGATCTGGGATTGAAGGGAAAGGTCGCCGTCATAACAGGCGCGTCGGTCGGCATCGGACTCGCGATCGCCGAAGGGCTGGCGGCTGAGGGCGCAGACCTCGTTCTGGCGGCGCGTGGCGGCGAACGGCTGGAGGCGGAAGCCGTCCGCATCGCCGAGAAATTCGGCGTCAGCGCCGTCGCTGTCGCCGCAGATGTGGCGACGGTTGAGGGAACCGAGGCGATCATTGCGGCGGCTGCCGAAAAGGGAGGCGCCGATATCCTCATCAACAATGCCGGCACCGGATCGAACGAGACCGTCATGGAGGCGCCTGATGAGAAATGGCAGGCCTATTGGGACCTGCATGTGATGGCCGCCGTCAGGCTTGCGCGCGGCATCGCACCGCAGATGAAGAAACGCGGCGGCGGGGTGATCCTGCACAATGCCTCGATCTGCGCCGTCCAGCCGCTCTGGTACGAGCCGATCTACAATGTCAGCAAATCGGCGCTGATGATGTTTTCGAAGACACTCTCGACCGAGCTCATCCAGGACAATATCCGCGTCAACTGCATCAACGCCGGCTTGATCCTGACGCCCGACTGGATCAAGACCGCCAAGCAGCTGACGGCCGAAAGCGGCGGAAACTGGGAAGGCTACCTGCAGAGCGTTGCCAATGAACATGCCGCCTCCAAACGCTTCGGCACACCGGAAGAACTGGCGAATGTCTTCGTCTTTCTGAGTTCGGAGCGGGCGAGCTATTGTATCGGATCGACCTATTTCGTCGATGGCGGCATGCTGAAGACAATTTGATCGAAGCTGCCGCAAAGAGCCGACCGCGGACGTTGCCGATACAAGCTATAAATATTAGCTATTTTGTTGTATCTTCACGATTTCGACGTTATTTGGCTGCTATTGACGGGCAAATATTTCGGTTTCCAAAAGGCGACGACGATGCTGACGAAGAAGGGAAAATACGGCCTCAAGGCCCTGGTCGATCTGGCGCGTCTGGCGCCGGGCGAGACCGCCTTCATCAATGACGTCGCAGCGCGGAACAATATTCCGAAGAAGTTTCTCGACACGATCCTGCTCGAACTGCGCAATGTCGGTATCCTGCGTTCAAAGAAAGGCCCCGGCGGCGGGTATTCTCTCTCGCGGCCGGCATCCGAGATCCGTATCGGCCATGTCATCCGCACGCTCGATGGTCCGCTCGCGCCGATCCGTTGCGCCAGCCGCACGGCTTACGAGGCGTGCGACGACTGCGCCGACCCGGAAACCTGCCAAGTGCGGCGTTCGATGACCGATGTTCGGGACGCGATCGCCGCCATTCTGGACAATATGACTCTCGACCAATTCGTCGCCGCCGGTGGCCGCATTGAAGACACCGGGGATGAACTGCCGATCTCCGCCGCCAGCTGAGACGCTTCGTTTCATGTGGTCTGCGTTACTCACAGGGCGTCATGCTGTGATCGTTCAGCGCTCACCTTGACATATGGTCGCCGGCGCGGTGCAGCAATCGATCGCGCGGCAGCGACAGCGCGTGGATACGTGCATTGCGCCAATGGCGGTCAAGATTGAGGCCGATGCCGGTTGACGCTTCGCCCGCAAGTTCGAACAGCGCATTTGCGGCGCTAAGGGCCGTTTCCCCGGCAGTTATTGCGGCCGCCGAGGCAGAAAAATAGGCATCCGCCATCGCCGCCTCTACAGGATTGACCTGGGCAATATCGAGTTTGCGGCCCGCCCGCTCCAGAGCTGCCGCCGTGATTTCGATGCCGACAGCGTGTTCGCCGAGCCGGGAGGGGAAGACGGTGCGATCGCCAATGGCTGTCATCAGGTCGGCCCATGCGGCTCGCGCGATGCCGAGGCCCACGCCCGCCTTAAGCAGCAGGCCGAGCGAAATGCCCGTCGAATATGCGGACGAGGGGGCCGGCGCGATTGTGCCGGCATCAACATGCACTGCGCCGGCGATCGTCGTTGCCGACCCATTGGTGCGCTGACCGAAACCGTCCCAATCATCGACCACCTGCACGTCCTCGCTGTTGCGGCTGAAGTAAAGCGTCACAGGGCGGCCGGGCGGAAGTGTGAGGTCAGCGGCAATCCAATCGGCGTAGAGAATACCGGGCGCCTGCCGCATCCGTCCGCTCAGGCGGTACCCCGATCCTTCGGGCGACAGCTCGCTGCCGTCGGCAACGGTTGCGCCAGCGAAGCGGTCGCCGAGCAGCACACGGGTAAACAGCGATGCCTTCAGATCCTCGGGCGCCTGGGTGCGGAGGGTTTCCAGGACGGAAAAGTGATTTTCCATGGTCTCGCCGATCGAGGCGTCGGCCTCGGCAATGATCGCGATGATTTCGGCCAGCAGGGCGTTCGGCACGTCGAGCCCTTCATGTTCGGGCGGAACAGAGATTGCCGTCAAACCCGAGACCGACAGCGCGTCGAGCTCGGCAAAAGGCAGGATGCGGTTGATATCGCGCTCGCTTGCCTGTCGACGGAATGTGTCGGCGAGGTTGCGAGCCGTAGATACCGCCTCCTCTTCGTTTTCGATGCGGCGTGCCGGCGGCCTGATGCGGTCTTGAAACTGCGATACTGTTCCCATCGCTCACTCTTTCCTCGACGGGTGACAGGAGTGAGGGATTTTCGTCCGGATGATAAGAACGGTTTTTCCAGAAAAACCCAAAGCTTCGAATTTTCTCACCAACTTGATCGCCTCGCCTTGCACTCTACTTATGGTTAACCGGGCTATCCAATCGAGGAATATGATGGGTGAAGCACTTGCTCGCCATAGCGAGGTTTGGAAAATGGGGCGCCAGCCGAGACCGCGCCTGACGCTGGATATCGCCGAGATTCCAACTTATGCGATCGGCGACATTCACGGCCGCTACGACCTGCTTCTGAAAGCTGAGGAGGCGATTCTGCAAGATGGCGAGCGATTGCCCGGGCAAAAGCTGATCGTGACGCTGGGTGACTATATCGACCGGGGCCCGGAATCGGCACAGGTCATCACTCACCTCATGGAGCCGCCGCCTGACGGTTTCGACCGTATCTGTCTTGCCGGTAATCACGAGATCGCCATGCTCGATTATGTCGACGGCTGGCTCCCTTATGACGACTGGATGCGGATGGGATCGGCGGAATCGCTTAAATCCTATGGGCTCGATCCGGAGCATCTGCCGCTCGTCTTCCCCTCCGGCGCGCAGCTCGACGCCTTTCTGCGGCAGTCGCTGCCGCATACGCATATCGATTTCATGCGGGCGCTGCCGATCATGCTGGACACACCGAGCGTGGTGTTCGTGCATGCCGGCATCGATCCGATGCTGCCGCTCTCCGCGCAGACGGAGGAGGACCTGGTCCTTATCCGCCACCGCTTTCTCGAAAGCAGGGTTCCTTTGCCGAAGCTCGTCGTGCATGGCCATACGCCCAGCGATGAGCCTGACATTCGCCCGAGGCGGCTCAATCTCGATACACGCGCCTTTCGCAGCGGCAAGCTGACCGTCGCACGGTTCTGGCAGGGCCGGGTGCATCTATTTTCCACCTGACATCGTCCCAGCACGAGGCTGTGTCATAAAGCGCGTCGCAATCTTTCAGATTCTCCCCTGCGCTTGAGTCTTGGTTTTCAAACATGTCGTTGCCGCAAAACCGCTGCACACTTTTGCGCCAGGCTAGAGTGATCAGACTGTCTCCCTTTCGGCCGGAACGGCTTCGACAGGCCTTTCAACCAAGCGGCTGCGGCGTCGGCCGCGCAGCACGACGTAGAACACCGGCGTCAGGAACAGGCCGAAGAGCGTCACGCCGAGCATGCCCGAGAAAACGGCTGTTCCGAGTGACTGACGCATTTCGGCGCCGGGGCCGGTGGCGATGGCAAGCGGCAGAACGCCGAAGATGAAGGCGAATGCCGTCATCAAAATCGGGCGCAGGCGAAGATGGCTGGCCTCGATTGCGGCCTCCACCGGCGATTTGCCTTCCTCTTCCGCCTGTCTTGCAAATTCGACGATCAGAATGGCGTTCTTCGCCGCCAGTCCGATCAGGACGATCAGGCCGATCTGGGTGAGGACGTTGTTGTCCATGCCTCTGAGCCACACTCCAATCAGCGCCGCGAGTACAGCAAGCGGAACGATGAGAATGATCGCAAGGGGCAGAACCCAGCTTTCATATTGGGCGGCCAGCGCCAGGAAGACGAAAATGACGGAGAGGGCGAAGATATAGACGGCGGTGTTGCCGGTATGAGTCTCCTGATAGGCGAGTTCCGTCCATTCGAAAGTCGTTCCCGGCGGCAGGATCTTGGCGGCCAGTTCCTCCATCTTTTTGATGGCATCGCCGGTCGAGGTGCCGGG
Organism: Rhizobium sp. NXC14; assembly: GCF_002117485.1. NCBI lineage: Bacteria > Pseudomonadati > Pseudomonadota > Alphaproteobacteria > Hyphomicrobiales > Rhizobiaceae > Rhizobium > Rhizobium sp. NXC14. Next base: position 3,583,118 of record NZ_CP021030.1, on the reverse strand, counting down.
CGTCGGATTGCCTTGGAGCGGCACCGAGACATACATGTTATAGCGCTGGACAAGCGCCGGTCCGCTGGAATCCTGAATGTCCATCAGCGTTCCCAAAGGCACGAGCGCACCGGTGGCCGAGCGCACCTTCAGGGCGAGGATGTCTTCCTTGTCCATCCGGTATTGTCGGTCTGCCTGGGCGCGGACCTGGTAGACACGGCCGAATGCGTTGAAATCATTGACGTAAGCTACGCCGAGATTGATCGAAAGCGCATTGAAGATATTGGGGATCGGCACGTTCAGGAAGCGCGCCTTGTCGCGGTCGATCGAAAGGAAATATTGCGGGCTGGCATCGGAGAACGTCGTGAAGACACCGGTGAGACCCTCGGTCGTAGCCGCCGCCCCCATCATCTGGCGGGCAAGGCCGAGCACGCGCGTCATTTCAGGGTTTTCAAGATCGGAAATCTGCATCTTGAAGCCGCCGGAGTTGCCGACGCCGCGCACGGACGGCGGGGGGATGGCAATGATGAAGGCTTCCTGGATGCTCTGCAGCTTGCCGAAGAGTTCGCCGATGATCTTGTTGGCGTTCTCTCCGCCTTCCTCGCGTTCGGCAAAGGATTTGAACGGAACGAAGACAACGCCCGAATTCGAAGCATTGGTAAACGTCGCTCCGCTGAAGCCGGCAAACTGCACGGCGTTGCCGACGCCGGGCACGGTTCGGGCGATATCACCCACCTTTTTGACGACTGCATCGGTACGCGCAAGCGAGGCACCGTCGGGAAGCTGCACGACGATGATCGCGTAACCCTGGTCCATAGTGGGGATGAAGCCCGAGGGAACCCTGGTGCTCATGTACCATGTTGCGCCCAGAAGGGCGGCAAAGGCGAGCATCGAGCAGGTCAGGCCTACCCAGCTTCTGACAAGGTGCCGGACAATCCATGAGTAGCCCGAACTCATCCGGTCGAAGCCGCGATTGAAGCCGCTTGCAAGACCTGTCCCCAGCCGTGAGGCGATGCTCTTGCGCTTCGTCTGGTGATCATGGGCTTTCAGCAATATGCCCGCGAGGGCCGGCGAAAGCGTCAGGGAGTTCAAGGCCGATATGGCAGTGGTGACGGAGATCGTCACGGCGAACTGCCTGTAGAACTGGCCCGATATGCCGGGGATGAAAGCCGTCGGCACGAATACCGCGATCAGGACCAGCGAGATCGCCACGACAGCGGTTCCGACTTCGTCCATCGTCACGTGCGACGCCTGCCTCGGCGTCATTCCGCGCGCCAGATTTCGCTCGACGTTTTCCACCACCACGATCGCATCGTCGACGACGATGCCGATCGCCAGCACGAGGCCGAAGAGCGTCAGCATGTTGAGCGAAAAGCCGAAGGCGAGCAGAACCGCGAAGGTGCCGATCAGCGAGACGGGAATGGCGACAATCGGTATGATCGCGGTCCGCCAGGATTGCAGGAAAACCAGAACGACGATCGCCACCAGGATGGCCGCTTCGGCGATGGTTCTATAGACCTCGTTGATCGAGTCCGAGATGAATTCGGTCGTGTCGTAAACGATGCGATATTCCAGCCCTTCTGGGAAATTCTGGGAGATATCCTTCATCAGCGTCTGGACCTGGTGGGCCGTGTCGAGTGCATTGGTTCCCGGCCGGGCGAAGATGCCGAGCGCGACCGCAGGGTCGTTGTTGAGATAGCTGTTGGTGACGTAGTCCTGGGCGCCAAGTTCGATGCGGGCTACATCCTGCAGTTGCACGAGCCGGCCTGCTCCCGTCGATTTGACGATGACATAGCGGAACTCGCGCACATCGGAAAAGCGCCCGTCCGTTCGCACCGTATATTCGAACGCGTTCCTGCCGGTCACCGGCGGTGCGCCGATCTTGCCGCCCGATACCTGGACGTTCTGGTCTCTCAAGGCCGAAACGACGTCGTCGGACGTCATGCCGTAGGCGGAGAGCTTTTCCGGATCGAGCCAGATGCGCATCGAATACTGGCGTTCGCCGAAGATCTGCACGTCGCCGACGCCGTCGAGACGCACGAGAACGTCGCGGATGCGGTTGCGGGCGTAGTTGGAGACGTAGAGCTGGTCGTAGCGATGCGATGGCGACAGGAGGTGCACCACCATCATCAGGTCGGGCGAGCTCTTGTCCGTGGTCACGCCGAGGCGCTGGACTTCCTCGGGAAGGCGGGGAAGGGCGATGGAAACGCGGTTCTGGACTAGGACTTGCACCTTATCGAGATCGGTGCCGAGCTTGAAGGTGATCGTCAGCGACATGGCGCCGTCGGCGCTGGAATAGGAAGACATGTAAAGCATGTCTTCGACGCCGTTGATCTGCTGCTCGAGTGGGGTCGAAACGGTGTCGGCGATGGTCTGCGGGTCGGCGCCCGGATAGGAGGTGCGCACGACGATGGTGGGCGGCGCGATCTCCGGATATTGAGAGACCGGCAGCTGCGTATAGGCGATGCCGCCGACGACCAGAAAGAGGATGGAAATGACGGCCGCGAAGATCGGCCGGTCCACGAAAAAGTGCGCAAATCTCATTGTCCGGTCTCCGCATTCGCAGATTCAGGCGCAGTGTCCTGCCGCTCCTGCGGCAGTTCGCTCATCTGAGGCGTGATGGTCGAGCCAGGCCGGGCGCGCATCAGCCCGTTGACGATGATCGTCTCGTTGCCGTCGAGGCCTTCACGGATGACGCGATAGCCGTAGAGCCGCGGTCCGGGCCTCACGGGCTTGGTCGAAACCTTGCCTTGCGCGTCGACCACATAGACGACACGTTCATTCTGGTCCGAGCCGATAGCCTCGTCCGGGACGAGGATGGCCTTGTATGTATTGGAGGCTGCGACCTGCACACGGCCGAACAGGCCCGGCTGCAGGACGAGATCAGGATTTGCAAGGCGGGCGCGGATGCGGATGGTGCCGCTCTCGTTGTCCACCCGGTTCTCGGCAAAATCGAGCTTCCCCATAAAAGGTTTGGCGGTCGGATCGGAGATCGTGACGGTTACGTCGACACCGCCGCCTCCGAGCTGCAGGTCCTTGCCCTGCTTGCGTGCGGTGTCGGCGAAATTCAGCAGGCGGCGCTCGTCGACATCGAAATAGAAGTCGATCGGATCGAGGGAGACGATCGTCGTGAGCACCGTCTGGTCGGCCTGCACGAGATTGCCGGTCGAGAGCAAGCGGCGGTCGATACGGCCGCTGAGTGGCGCCCGGATCTCGGTATATTCGAGATCGAGAGCCGCGCGGTCGGCCGCGGCCTGAGCGCCGCGGACATTGGCCTCAGCGGAATCGAATTCGCGGCGGCGATCGTCCAGCGTCTGCGCGGATTGGCTGCCGCTCGAAGCGAGAGACTGGGCGCGCTTGTACTGAGCGTCGGCGAAGACAAGAGTGGACTGCGACGCTTCGAGCGTGGCCTTTGCCTGGTTGAGCGCGGTGACGAACGGCCGCTGGTCGATGACGAAGAGCAGGTCGCCCTGTTTGACCAAGGCGCCGTCCTCGAAATGGACTTCCTGTAGGTAGCCCCCGACGCGCGAACGCACGGAGACTTCGTCGACCGGCTGGAAACGGCCGATGAATTCGTCATTGTCGATGACATCGCGCACCACCGGCTTTGCGACCGTGACAGGGGGAGGGGCGGACGGTGCGCCCTGCGCCATCGCGACCAGAGGCATGAACGTGGCGATGCAGCCGAGCATTAATATCCGTCGAAGCGCGAAACTCATAATCGGTCCCTCCAATCGCGATGGCCGATCGACTGCCACCGAACTTAAGATGAAGTGATGCTATTCATGTCTTGCTGCTTTGAACGAAGGCCTTGCCTCCGTGATCCCCCCGGCGTTCAATTCTGGAAAGGAAGGCCGGCATGCAATGCAAATCGGAAAAATCGTAACGCTATGAAACTGGATATAAACGGCAGCGGCGAAAAATAGCAAATGCCAATTGGCTGCCGTTCAGCGATCCGTCAAAACTCACTGGCGGCGTCAGCTCTCGACGATTTCGTCGCGGCCGGGCGGCAGGACGGCGAGCTCTGCCCAGTCGAGCTCCTGTTCCAACGCATGGAAAACATCGTCATCAATCTCGCCGGCACGACGCATCTCCGCCAGTTTTCGGCGTTTCGCGGCGATGACGCTGCGGCGCTGCCTGTCGAGCCTGCTGACCTCGCGCGGGTGTCTTCCGTCCGCAGCAATCTCACGCTCGGAGGTGTAGACGTCGCGCAGGATTCGGGTGGATTTGTCCTCGCCTTCAAGCTCGGCAAGAGCCGCGTCGATCAATGCCACGCGGGCTTTGGTGAGATCGCGGTTCAGGGATTTGTCCGGATCGAATTTCAGGAAGCGGATCAGCGGCGCGAGCGTCAGCCCCTGGACGATGAGCGTGCCGAGAACGACGGCCAGCGCGCTGAGCAGGATGATATCGCGATCATGGAAGTCGATCGGCAGGGCGAGCGCAGTTGCCAGCGTGACGAGACCGCGCATGCCACACCAGCCGGCAAGCAAGCTCGCAGCAAATGAGGGAGCGGCTTGTGTCGTGAGACCGCGCTCGGCAAGAAAGGTGATGGCGCGGTTATAGACGAGCACCCATGCTAGGCGCACGACGATGACGGTGACAAAGACCGCGGTTGCCAAGGTGATCGCAAAACTCAGCCGGCCGGGATCGAGATCGAGGACGATCTGGCGGACCTGCAAGCCCATCAGCAGGAAGGCGAGCACGTTAAGCAGGAAAACCGCGGCTTCCCAAACCGAATAGGAATGAATGCGGTGGCGGGCCGTCTGCCGCTCCGGCATGTAGCGGGCGATCACCATGGCATATGCGACGATCGCCAGGATCGCCGAAAGGTGCAGTCGCTCGGCGATGATCCACGTGCCGAAGGTGGCGACGAACTCGAGCAGTGTGCCGCCGAGCGTGCCGGCGAGCTTCAGACCGACGATCATGTAGAGACGGCCGAGAAGATAACCGAGGATGAGACCACCCGGCGCTGCCAGCGTCAATTCTGCCAGAATGCCGGTGAGGAAGGCGGGGCTGGTGGCGGCCGCCACTGCGGCGCTGAAGATGAGGAGGGCGACGGCATCGTTGAGCAGACTCTCGCCCTTGAGGATTACATAGGTCTGGCGGGGCAGATTGAAGCGGTCGAGCATGACGGTCGCCGCGACCGCATCCGGCGGCGCCACGATGGCGCCGAGTGCGACGGCCACGGCAAGCGGCAGGCCGGCCATTGCGACGCCGACGGCGGCAACGGACGCGGCCGTCAAAATGACGGCGATTGCGGCAAGCGAAAAGAGCGGCAGCCAGTTGCGCCTCAACGTCCTCGGCGGCAAATCGTAGGCGGCGTCGAAAAGTACGGGTGCGATGAAGAGCGCCAGCGCAAGCCTGGGATCGATCGCCACCTCCGGAGCCCACGGGAAAGCAGCGACAATGATACCGGCGATTGCCAGCATGGTCGGATAAGGCACACGGAACTTCCTGGAGAATTGCAGGAAGATGATCGCCACCAAGAGCAGCGTCAGCATGCTTTCGAAGAACGCCATAGGCCCTCCAGACCATTTCAGCGGATAGTTCTTGCCAGAAACTAGGGCCAGGCAATGCCGCGGCCACTGTTCGAGCCTAAAGCTGTGAGGGACGGCAAGCTGCCGGCTGCGGGCTGCGGCATTTTGGCCCCGGTTGCAGAATCTGCGGCCTACGCTCTTGTGTGACCGTCTGCGCTCAATATGTGAGCACATCATAAGTATGCTTATAAATATCGCATAGGTTTCCATGAACGCCACGCCCACACTCGGATTCCTTCTCCACGATGTCGCACGACTGCTGCGCAAGCGCTTCGAGCAACGCGCCAAGTGTCTTGGGCTGACACGTTCGCAATGGCAGACGCTCGCCTATCTCTCGAATAACGAGGGGATCCACCAGAGCGGCCTTGCCGAAATTCTCGAAGTCGAGCCGATCACGCTGGTGCGTATTCTCGACAAACTCGCTGAACGCGGGCTCATTGAGCGCCGCCAGCATCCGACCGACCGGCGGATCTGGCTGCTCTACATGCGCGACGAAGCGCATCCTCTGCTCGCCGAAATGCGCGAACTTGGCGATGTGACCCGCGCAGAGGCGCTGGAAGGTGTGTCAGTCGAGCAGCGTGAGCAGCTTTTCCACATCCTGTCCGTAATGAAGACCAACCTGGTCCAGGCATGCCGGACCCCGGTTGACGAGAATGAGATGAACGATGGCTGATCAATCTCCGCTCCGCGTCGTTGCCGACGCCAATGCAAAGTCACGTATTGAAGAAAATGAAGCGAAACAGCAGGAAACGGTAGCCGAAGCGCCTTCATCCAGTTCAGCGCCGGCTGTCGCCGTGGCTGCGCCTGGCGGCAACAAGGTCCGCCGCCAGCGCAGTCTCACGCGGCCCGTTCTCTTCGCCCTGCTGCCGGTCGCGCTCGTTGTCGGCGGTTATTATTACGTCAATGGCGGTCAGGTGATGTCGACCGACAACGCCTATATCCAGGCCGATATGGTCGGGGTCACCACGGATGTCTCGGGCATCGTCGACCGGATCGACGTGCATGAAAACGAGGCGGTCAAGGCGGGGCAGGTGCTCTTCAGCCTGAGGGCCGATTCCTTCAAGATCGCGCTCGACGGCGCCAAGGCGCAGCTCGGCGTGCAGCGCAATCAGATCATGAACCTCAAGGCCAGCTATCAGCAGTCGCTTGCCGAGATCACGCAGGCGCAAGCCGATCTGCCCTATTACCAGGATCAGTTCGACCGGCAGCAGGCCCTCGTCAACAACGGCAGCGCGACGCAATCGGCCTATGACGAGGCCAAGCACAATCTCGAGGCCGCTCAGCAGAAGGTTGCCGTCGCCAAGGCGGAAGCAGCAACGACGCTCGCCCAGCTCGGCGGCAGGGCCGACCAGCCGGTCGAGGAAAACCCGCTCTACCTGCAGGCCAAATCGCAGGTCGACAACGCCCAGCGCGAGTTCGACCACAGTGTCGTCAAGGCGCCCTTCGACGGCATCGTCACCAATGTCAACGCGCTGCAGGTCGGCTCGTACCTGCAGGCCTCGCAGCAGGCCTTCTCGCTCGTCGCTTCCGACCATTTGTGGATCGCCGCCAGCCCGAAGGAAACCGAGCTGACTTATGTCAAGCCTGGGCAGTCGGCCGAGATCCATGTCGACACTTATCCCGGCGTGACCTGGAAGGGCAAGGTCGAGAGCATCAGCCCGGCTTCGAGTTCCAGCTTCTCGCTGTTGCCGGCGCAGAACACCACCGGCAACTGGGTGAAGGTCGTGCAGCGTATTCCGATGCGCGTCAGCATCGAGGATGCCGCAGGCAAGCCGCCGTTGCGCGTCGGCATGAGCACGGTCGTCGATGTCGATACCGGCCATGCCCGCGGCCTGCCCGATTTCGTCAACACGCTTCTGGGCTGGCCTCAGGGCAAGGACCATGAGTAACGCTCCTGTATCTCCGGCGACCCGGGTCGCCAATCGCGGCGCGATCACGGCCTGCGTCATTCTCGCCGTCATCATGCAGGCGCTGGACACGACGATCGCCAACGTGGCGCTGCCCTATATCCAGGGCAGCGTGTCGGCCTCCGCCGACCAGATCAACTGGGTGCTCACCTCCTACATCGTTGCGGCGGCGATCATGACACCGCCCTCCGGTTTCCTCGCCGCCAAATTCGGCCGCAAGCGCGTGCTGCTCGTCGCTATCGCTGGCTTCGTGGCCGCCTCCGTTCTCTGCGGCCTGGCGCAATCGCTGAACCAGATCGTTGCCTTCCGCCTGCTGCAGGGCCTGTTCGGCGCCTCGCTGGTGCCGCTTTCCCAGGGCATTCTCCTCGACATCTATACGGTGGAGGAACGCGGCTCGGCCATGGCGCTTTTCGGCGTCTCGGTCATGGTCGGGCCGGTGCTCGGCCCGGTCATCGGCGGCTGGCTGACCGACAATATCAGCTGGCGCTGGGTGTTCTATATCAACGTGCCGATCGGCGCGCTCGCCTTCATGGGCATCGTTGTCTTCGTTGCCGAGACCAAGCGGGATGCGCGCGCCAAACTCGACTGGTTCGGCTTCGGGATGATGAGCCTGTTCATCGCCGCGCTGCAGCTCTTCCTCGATCGCGGCGAGCAGCTCGACTGGTTCTCTTCGGGCGAGATCGTGGTCGAAGCGATTGTCTGCGCCGCCGCCTTCTATCTGCTTCTGGTGCACACGCTCACCGCAGAGAAATCCTTCGTCAATCCGAAGCTGTTACTCGACCAGAACTTCACGGTGAGCATGATCTTCATCTTCGTGGTTGGCGTGACCTACCTCGCCTCGCTGGCGCTGATGACCCCCTATCTGCAGACGCTGATGGGCTATCCCGTCATTACCGCCGGCATCGTCATGGGGCCGCGCGGGCTCGGCACCATGCTCTGTATGTTCATTGCCGGGCGGCTGATCGGCAAGGTCGATACGCGCTTGCTGCTGGTGCTCGGTCTCGGCCTGACTGCCTGGGCGATGTACGATATGACGGGATGGACGCCTGATGTTTCGCAATGGACGATCGTCTCGGTCGGCTTCATCCAGGGCGCCGGGCTCGGCTTTCTCTTCGTGCCGCTGACGACGATCGCCTTCGCGACGCTGCCCGCCCAAATGCGTGGCGACGGCACCGGCCTCTATAATCTGTCGCGAAACATCGGCTCGGCGGTCGGCATCTCGATCGTCTCGGCACTGATCGTCGAGAACACGCAGAGCAATCACGAGTCGATCGCAGCCTATGTGACGCCTTTCAACCACGCCTTCAATGCTGTCGCGGCGCAGGGGTTGAGCCCGCTCACGGCCGCCGGCCGCGCTTCGCTCAACGAGATGATCACGCTGCAATCGACGATCATCGCCTATATGGACGATTTCAAGCTCTTGATGCTGATGTCGCTCGCGGTCATTCCGCTGGTGCTATTGCTGCGCAAGCCGAAGGCCGCGCCTGCCGTCGACCACAGTGCGGTCATGGAGTGATCAGCGAAACGGCTTGCTGAGAAAACGCGATCCCTGAATGCCGAAGCGCCACGGTGCTTCGGCATTTCTCGTGATGCCGATGCGTTTCCCCACAACAATCGGCACCGGCGTGGACGGCGTCAACGCATAGGGCGGGCGGTCGAGCAGTCTGTCATTGATTTCGATGTCGACGCCGAGCGCCTGGCAGAGCTTGCCCGGGCCGCTGCAGAGCGCCGTCAGCATATCAGTGCCGCGCCGCTCCGTCATAGCGGCAATTCCCGTTTCCGGCTCGAGCGCCCGGATCAGCACGGCCGAGCCCGGATGACAGACGAAGTTCAGGCACCAGTACATGCCGTAGATGCGGTAGATGTAGACATTGCCGGGCCGGCCGAACATGGCGCCATTGCGCCTGGTGGGCCCGCGAAAACTGTGCGAGGCTTCGTCATCGGGGAAATAGGCTTCGGTCTCGGTGATGCGGCCGCCGGCGCCATCCACGCTCAGATGGCAGCCGAGCAGGGCGCGGGCCACAGTGATCGCATCGCGCTCGAAAAACGCCCTGAGGCCTTCGCCGGCAAGCGTGCCGTCGCCGATCGCGCCTTTTGTCATTCCACCATCGGTCATAACCGAGGCAGATAACATTCGCTGCCGCCGCCGTCATCCCAAAACCACTTGATGGGGCTGGCCGCGTCAGCGGCCGGCATTCGGATTACGCATGGGGATCGAGGATGATGTAACCGAGACCGGATCGCTCGCGGGGAAGGAATCTTCCAGGCCTTCCTCCAGTTCCTCTTCGAGCAGGGCCGGATCCTTACTGCGCGCGCCGTCACCATGGGCCGGTTCGATTGCTGCCGCAAGCAGGGCCTTTGCACGCCGGATCGCGTTTTCCAATGTCAGTTCGGGTGCGCTTCGCAGCGTTACGGCAATGCTGTCTTCGCCCTCACCGCCGAATTCGACGACGAAGCCATCTTCCGTCTGGTAGACGGTGATATCGCTGAGTGCCATGGCTCTTCCCCTAAACGCTTATATTAGCAAAGCGTGTTTTTGGAATTTTGTCGAGCGAAGAGCTTCACCAGCCAATCGATGAAAACGCGGACGCGGGGCGAAAGCTGGCGGTTGCGGGGGTAGAGCAGGGAAGCCGGGGTCGGGGTCGGTGGAAAATCCCGGAGCACGTGGACCAGCGTGCCGTCGGACAGATCTTTTTCGGCGTGGTAGCGCGGGATGTGAATCAGGCCGAGGCCCATCCTCGCTGCCGCAACATAGCTTTCAGCGGCGTTGACCGTGATCGTCGCTGGAATGGTTATGTTACGTGCCGCACCGCCGATGGTGAATTCAAGCGGGAGCAGACTGCCGGTGCTGCTGGAGTGGAAGCCGACCATGCGATGGCCGGCAAGCCGGTCAGGATGCTGCGGCGGGCCGCGGGCGGCGATATAGGCGGGAGAGGCGAGCGTGACCTCATCAAGCATGGCGACGCGCCTGATGACCATGTCGCTGTCGGCAGGCGTGCCGACGCGCAGCACGCAATCGATGCCCTCGCGCACCAGATCGACCAGCCGATCGCCTTCGCTCATATAGAACTCGATCTCGGGATAGGTCTCCAGAAAGGACGGCAGGCTCGGCAGCACGAAATGGCGCGCGAGCGTGCCGTGCAGATCGACGCGCAGCAGGCCTTTCGGTCTGGCGCCTGCAAAGGCTCCTTCCGCATCCTCGATGTCGGCGAGGATCGACAGGCAGCGCTGGTAGTAGGCCTCGCCGTCGAGCGTCGGGCTGACATGGCGTGTCGTGCGCTGGAGCAGGCGCACGCCGAGGCGGGCCTCGAGCTGCTTGACCGCGTCGGTAACGGTCGAGCGCGGCAGGCCCGTGTCTTCCGCTGCGAGGGTGAAGCTGCGGCGCTCCACAACACGGCAGAACACACGCATGGCATCGAATCTGTCCATCTTGTTTGTTCGTGTTCTCCGGATAGTGATGCCGGAGAATGCACGATTAACCGGCACAAGAAAAGGCGCATCTTCTTCTCATCGAAAACGCGCTGCGGCGTAAAAGGAGAAGAACAATGGCTTCCAACAAAGACAGCAAGGTCGCACTCGTCACCGGCGCTTCCCGCGGTATCGGCGCGGCCGTTGCCAGACGCCTCGCCAGGGAGGGTTTCACCGTCGTCGTCAACTATGCCGGCAGTGCGGCAGCGGCCGAGGACCTCGCCCGGGAGATCGAACAGGCTGGCGGCAGGGCGCTGACGGCCAAGGCGGATGTCAGCAATGCTGAAGCCGTCCGGCGGATGTTCGACGCTGCGGAAGGCGCCTTTGGCGGCGTTGATGTGCTTGTCAACAATGCCGGCATCATGATGCTGTCGCCGCTCGCCGAGACTGACGACGAAAACTTCGATCGCCAGATCGGCGTCAATCTCAAGGGCACGTTCAATACACTCAGGGAAGCGGCCCGGCGTCTGCGCGATGGCGGCAGGGTCATCAACTTTTCGACTTCGGTCGTCGGCTTGAAGCTCGAAACCTACGGCGTTTACGCCGCCACCAAGGCCGCCGTCGAAACGCTGACGGCAATCATGGCCAAGGAGATGCGCGGCCGTAACATCACCGTCAACGCCATTGCGCCCGGGCCGGTGGCGACCGATCTTTTCCTCAATGGCAAGACGGAGGAACTCATTACCCGCATGTCGAAGATGAATCCGCTGGAACGGCTCGGATCGCCCGAGGACATTGCCTCCGCAGTCGCCTTTCTCGCCGGCCCGGACGGCGGCTGGATCAATGGTCAGACACTGCGCGCCAACGGCGGCGTGATCTGATGAAGGCGCCCTCATCGCAATCATGTGATTGAAGATTGTAGGTCTCCCCCCTTACAATCGTGTGGAGAGTGCCTATAGTTGTTTTATCGCGAGAGAGTGGAGTTCCCTGACGCTCTCTCCCGAACCTCCAGAGCCTGCCGCGCCCAGTCTGCGGCGCGACAGGTCCGATGTTCAAATTTTACGGCCCGTCGAAGGTTTCTCTGCCTTCCGGGCCGTCTCTGTTTGCCGCCGCGTGGCATGCTCTAGAAATCGTTCAGCTTGGCCTCGACCAGGAGCTTGACCAGCCAATCGACGAAGACGCGGACTTTGTTGCTGAGGTGGCGGTTCGGCGGATAGACCACATAGAGCGGCACCGGGTCACGGCGCCAGTCCGGCAGCACGCGGACGAGTTCGCCCCGCCGCATCGGTTCACGCGCCATGAAGGTCGGCACCTGCGCGACGCCGAGCCCCGTCAGGGCCGCGGTCAGATAGGTGCGGCTGTCATTGACCGAGGCAATGCAGCGTGGGGTCGTCTCGACCATTTCGTTGCCCCTGCGGAATTCGAAAGGCAGCGTCCGGTTGTTCTGGGCGCGGAAATAATTGACGGAGTAGTGCGTGGTCTCCAAATCCTCAGGCCGTTCGGGCATGCCGAATTTCTGAATGTAGCTCGGCGAAGCGCAGGTGATCAGCTCCATCTCCGAAACCCGCCGGGCGATCAGTGACTGATCGGTGGGCGTACCGGCCCGCAGCGCGCAATCGACGTTTTCGACCAGATAGTCTACCGTGCGGTCCCCGACGCCCAGGTCCAGACGGATATCGGGATAGCGCTGGTAGAAGTCGCAAAGTGCCGGAACGACAATGGCGTCGGCAAAAGCGCCGCTCATTTCGATGCGCAACCGCCCACTCGGCAGGCTTTGCGAATTGGAGAGGCTGCCATCGAGTTCCTCCAGCTCGGAGATGATCTGGGCGGCGCGTTCGTAATAAAGTGCACCGTCGGTGGTCACCATGACCCGGCGCGTGGTGCGGTTCAGGAGCTTGGTGCGCAGATGCGCTTCGAGGCCCTGAATAAGGTTGGTCACCGTCGCCTTGGGCATGGCGAGCATGTCGGCGGCGCGGGTGAAGTTGCCCGTCTCCACGACGCGGATGAAGACGCGCATTGCCGAAAGTTGATCCATCGGTTTCAATCCGCAGTTTGCGTTGCACCATTATTCGAGAATCGGAACAGTGTTATCGTGATATTGCTTCTTATTCCCTGTTCTGAATAACAATATCTTTTTTATACGAAATGCAAGCGGCAGGTGTTGTGTGCCTGCGGTTGCGTGCAAAGAGACCGGACCGATGACGGTAGAATGGAAGGACATGATGCTGGACAAGGTGGCCATCGGCCCCGTTTCCGCGCGTGTCTACCAGGGCGCCGATTACGGCAAGGGTCCGCCCATCGTGCTTTACCTGCATGGGGGCGCATTTCTCGACAGCGAAACGAATGTTGACCGGCCGGTTGCCGTCAGTCTCGCCAAAGCCGGCGCCATCGTCGCCGCCGTCGACTACAGCACACTGTCCGGCAACCTCTTTCCGAAGGCATTGGAAGTCTCCTTCTCCGTTTTCACCTATCTCGCCAACAAGCGCGCCGCCGGTCTCGGCGACCGGAAGTCGCTGCTGTTTGTCGCCGGCGAGGAGGCGGGCGGCAATGTCGCGGCCGGAGTGGCGCTCAAGGCGCGCGATCAGATGCCGCACGCGCTCGACGGCCAAGTACTGATTTCACCGCTGCTCGATCCCTTCATGGGCACGTCGTCCATCCGCAAGGCCGAAGCGATCGGCATGCGGCAGCGCTGGGCGGACGGCTGGAGCCATTATCTGAGCGGTGGCGGCTGCCACCCCTACGCGGCCCCCTGCCTCTGTTCGCGTCTTTCAGGCGTCGCGCCGGCGCTGATATTCACCGCGGAGGATGATCCCCTGCACGACGAAACACTTGGTTACGGTGCCCGCCTGAAAAAGGCCGGCGTCGGTGTGCGCCAGCATGTCCTTCCCGCCGGGACGGGCTGGCCCTCGATTTATGGTGGGAAATCTGGGGAGACACCCGACTGGCAGGAACACGTCAGCCGCCATTTCGGAAGTTTCCTTCAGGACGTAAGCGTCCAACCGCAATTGCATTGAAGAAGATCTGATATTTCGGCGGCCTGAGGCCGCAAGGAGAGTACTGATGACGTCCAGAAGCAAGCGCTGGGCCCTCGTGGGCGCCGGCATAGGACTTATTGCGTCCGTTTCAGGCGCTGCATTGTTTTTCGAGCTGCCGATGAGCACGACGGCTACGGCAGCTTCCGCTCCCGCGCAGCCTCCTGCCGTACCGGTGACGGTGGCCATGGTCGAAGCCCGCGACGTGACGGCCTGGGAGACCTTTTCCGGCCGTCTCGAAGCGGTCGATCGTGTCCAGGTCCGTCCCCGTGTCGAAGGCGCCATCCTTTCGGTGGCTTTCCGTGAGGGGGCGCTGGTGAAGCAGGGTGACCTGCTCTTCACCATCGATCCGGCTCCTTACCAGGCTAGCGTGGCGCAGGCTCAAGGCCAGGTCGCTTCGGCCGAAGCCAAGGTCAGCCTGGCGCAGACCGAGCTTGACCGCGGCCGCAGGCTGTCCGACAACCGCACCATCTCCCAGAGCGATCTCGATCAGCGCCAGAGCGCGCTGGCCGAGGCGCAGGCAGGACTGCGATCAGCGCAGGCTGCGTTGCAGTCGGCCCAGCTCAATCTCGATTACACTCAGGTGCGGGCGCCGGTTTCCGGCCGCATCGGCAAGATCGAGGTGACGACAGGCAACCTGGTTGCGGCCGGATCGGCTTCGCCTGCGCTGACGACACTCGTTTCGGTTGATCCGATCTATGCGAGCTTCAACGCCAGCGAAGAGATGGTGACCCGCGCTCTCGCCCAGTTGCCGCAGACGGATGGCGCTCTGCCGCCCGTCGAAGAGATTCCGGTCGAGGTCGGCACGCTCGCCGACGAAGGCACGCCGATCAAGGGCAAGCTGCAGCTGATCGACAACGAGGTCGACGCATCGAGCGGCACCATCAGGGTGCGCGCCGTCTTCGATAATCCGGGCGGACGCCTTATCCCCGGCCAGTTCGTGCGCGTGCGCATGGGCCAGCCGAAGGCTGAGAACAAGATCGTCATCAGCGACCGCGCCGTCGGCACGGACCAGGACAAGAAGTTCGTCTTCGTCGTCGACGGCGACAACAAGGTCGCGTACCGGCAGGTCCAGCTCGGTGCTCTGGCTGACGGCCAGCGGGTGGTTGAAAGCGGCCTCACCGCCGGCGAAAAGATCGTCGTCAACGGCTTGCAGCGCATCCGTCCGGGCGCCGTCGTCATTCCGCAGATGGAAGAGAAAGTCGCGACCGCGCAGTAAGACGCAGCCTTCCCCTCTCGGGGAGGGCCAATATCCGAAATGACAGGACCCGCCGGCGGCTCCCCAAACCGCCGGAAAGGGACGTTGCATCCATGTTCACCCCGGAGAGGGCTTTGATATGAACATCTCCAGATTCTTTGTCGACCGGCCGGTCTTTGCCGGCGTTCTTTCGGTCCTCATCGTGGTTGCCGGCCTGATCGGCCTGCGCGCGCTGCCGATTTCCGAATATCCAAACGTCGTGCCGCCGTCGGTCGTCGTGCGCGCCACCTATCCCGGCGCCAATCCGAGCGTCATTGCCGAAACGGTGGCAACACCGCTCGAAGAGCAGATCAACGGCGTCGAGGACATGCTCTACATGTCGAGCCAGGCAACCTCGGATGGCGTGCTCAACGTAACCGTCACCTTCAAGCTCGGCACCGATCCAGACAAGGCGCAGCAGCTCGTCCAGAACCGCGTCAGCCAGGCCGAACCGCGCCTGCCGGCGGAAGTGCGCGCGCTCGGGATCACCACAGTCAAGAGCTCGCCCGACTTCATCATGGTCGTCAACCTTGTCTCCGACGGGAACAGCCACGACATCACCTATCTTCGCAACTACGCGACCTTGAACATCAAGGATCGGCTCGCCCGCATCCCCGGCGTCGGCCAGGTGCAGGTCTTCGGCGCCGGCGATTATTCGATGCGTGTCTGGATCGACCCGCAGAAGGCCGCCGAGCATGAACTTGCCGCCAGCGACATCAGCAACGCGATCAGCTCGCAGAACGTCCAGGCGGCCGCCGGCATTATCGGGGCGTCGCCGAGCCAGCCGGGCGTCGACCTGCAGCTCAACGTGAATGCACAGGGCCGCCTGCGCACGCCCGAGGAGTTCGGCAACATCATCGTCAAGACGGGGGCCAATGGGGAGATCACCCGCCTTCGCGACGTCGCCCGCATTGAGCTTGGTGCCGCCGACTATACGCTAAGGTCGCTGCTCGACGGCAAGCCGGCCGTTGCCGTTGCCGCCCTTCAGGCGCCCGGCTCGAATGCGATCGAAATCGCCGACAATGTGCGCGCAAC
The DNA here is from genome assembly GCF_002117485.1 of Rhizobium sp. NXC14. Classification (NCBI taxonomy): domain Bacteria; kingdom Pseudomonadati; phylum Pseudomonadota; class Alphaproteobacteria; order Hyphomicrobiales; family Rhizobiaceae; genus Rhizobium; species Rhizobium sp. NXC14. The sequence goes on along the minus strand of NZ_CP021030.1, from coordinate 3,566,983 downwards.
CATGGATCAGCTGCAATTGGCCATGCCTGAGGGCGTCAAATACGAGATCGTCTACGATACGACGAAATTCGTGCGCTCCTCGATCGAGAAGGTCATCGACACGCTGCTCGAAGCCATCGCGCTCGTCGTCCTCGTCGTCATCGTCTTCCTGCAGACATGGCGCGCGTCGATCATTCCGCTGATCGCGGTTCCGGTCTCGATCATCGGCACCTTCGCGGTCATGTATGTCTTCGGCTTCTCGATCAACGCGCTCAGTCTGTTCGGGTTGGTGCTAGCGATCGGTATCGTGGTGGACGACGCCATCGTGGTGGTGGAAAACGTCGAGCGCAATATCGAGCATGGCCTGTCGCCGCGCGCGGCCACCTATAAGGCGATGAAGGAAGTGTCCGGTCCGATCATCGCGATCGCATTGGTGCTCGTCGCGGTCTTCGTGCCGCTCGCCTTTATCTCTGGCCTGTCGGGTCAATTCTACCGTCAGTTCGCGCTGACGATCGCGATCTCGACCGTCATCTCGGCCTTCAACTCGCTGACCCTGTCACCGGCGCTTGCCGCCCTTCTGCTGAAGGGCCACGACGCGCCCAAGGACTGGCTCACGCGCTTCATGGACGCGATCTTCGGTTGGTTCTTCCGTGGCTTCAACCGCGTCTTCGGCGCAGGCTCGAATGCCTATGGCAAAGGTGTTGGCGGCCTGGTGTCGCGCAAGAGCATCGTCATGGTGGTCTACCTGGCGCTGGTCGGCGCGACCTACAGCATGTTCACCACGGTTCCCGGCGGCTTCGTGCCGTCGCAGGACAAGCAATATCTGATCGGCTTCGCTCAGCTGCCGGATGCCGCAAGCCTCGATCGCACGGAAGACGTCATCAAGCGCATGACCGATATCGCGCTCGCGCAGCCCGGCGTCGCCAATGCAATCGCCTTCCCCGGCCTGTCGATCAACGGCTTCACCAACTCCTCGAATGCCGGCATCGTCTTCGTGACGCTGAAGGATTTCGAGGAGCGCAAGACGCCGGATCTTTCTGGCGGCGCCATCGCCATGGCGCTGAACCAGAAATTCGGCGCAATCCAGGATGCCTTCATCGCCATGTTCCCGCCGCCGCCGGTCAACGGTCTCGGCACGACGGGCGGTTTCAAGCTGCAGATCGAGGATCGCGCAGGCTTGGGCAACCAGGCGCTCGACGAGGCGACCAAGGCAGTGCTTGCCAAGGCCTACCAGACGCCTGAGCTCGCCGGGCTGTTCTCCAGCTTCCAGATCAACGTGCCGCAGCTCTATGCCGATCTCGACCGCGCCAAGGCCGAGCAGCTCGGAGTGTCCGTCACCGACGTCTTCCAGACGCTGCAGATCTATCTCGGCTCGCTCTATGTGAACGACTTCAACGCCTTCGGCCGCACCTACAGCGTCCGTGTGCAGGCCGACGCGAAATTCCGCGCTCAGCCGGAAGATATCGGTCAGCTGAAGGTTCGTTCGGCGTCGGGCCAGATGATCCCGCTTTCGGCACTTCTGAAGGTGGAGCCGAGCACGGGTCCGGAGCGGGCGAACCGCTATAACGGCTTCCTCGCCGCCGATATCAACGGCGGGCCGGCGCCGGGCTTCTCGTCCGGCCAGGCACAGGCGGCGATCGAGAAGATCCTACACGAGACGCTGCCTGCTGGCATCGACTTCGAATGGACGGACCTGACCTATCAGCAGATCCTTGCCGGCAATTCGAGCGTCGTCGTCTTCCCGCTCGCGCTGTTGCTGGTGTTCCTGGTGCTTGCCGCCCAGTATGAAAGCCTGACCCTGCCGCTGGCGATCATCATGATCGTACCTATGGGCGTCCTGGCCGCTCTGACAGGCGTCTGGCTCACCGGCGGAGATAACAACATCTTCACCCAGATCGGCCTGGTCGTCCTTGTCGGCCTGTCGGCGAAGAACGCGATCCTCATCGTGGAATTCGCTCGCGAACTGGAGTTCGAGGGCCGGACGCCGCGCGAAGCCGCGGTCGAAGCCAGCCGCCTGCGCCTTCGCCCGATCCTCATGACTTCCATGGCCTTCATCATGGGCGTCGTGCCGCTCGTCGTCTCGACCGGCGCCGGCGCGGAAATGCGCGCGGCGATGGGCGTTGCGGTGTTCTCGGGCATGATCGGCGTGACTTTCTTCGGCATCTTCATGACGCCGGTGTTCTACGTGCTGCTGCGGCGGCTGACGGGCAATCGCCCGCTCATCCAGCACAAGCCGGACGAACACAAGGAGGAAGAGGCCGAGGTCATTCGGCTCGCGGCGGAATAAGCGGAATTCAACCTTCCTTTGTCGAGTAAATCGGGCGGGAACTTCGGTTCTCGCCCGTATCGTTTTGTGACACCCGATGAAAATGCGTTACGTTCATCAAAACGGTTGCAACCGTGGAGGAGGGGACTATCAAAGGCGGATAGCAGCTGGGAGGATCGGCGCGGGCCCCGCTGTCCGGATAAGCAAGACCGGCAAAGCCGACGCGCTTGCGGAAGTTGGTGAGGCGGACTGCAGCGCTTGGCTTCTAAATTTCGAAGAGAAGAGTGGCCGATCGGGAGGATAATGATGACGGACCGCCAACCGAAGAAACGCCGCCTGCGTTCGCAGGATTGGTTCGACAATCCCGATCATATCGACATGGCGGCGCTCTATCTCGAGCGTTTCATGAATTACGGCATCACCCCGGAAGAGCTGCGCTCGGGCAAGCCGATCATCGGGATTGCCCAAAGCGGCAGCGATCTAACGCCCTGCAACAGAGTGCATATCGAGCTCGCCAAGCGCGTGCGCGACGGCATTCGCGACGCAGGCGGAATACCGATCGAGTTTCCGACACATCCGATCTTCGAGAACTGCAAGCGTCCGACCGCCGCCCTCGATCGCAATCTTGCCTATCTCGGCCTCGTCGAAATCCTCTACGGCTATCCACTCGACGGTGTCGTGTTGACTACCGGCTGCGACAAGACCACGCCTTCTGCGATCATGGCTGCTTCGACGGTCGATATTCCGGCTATCGTGCTTTCCGGCGGTCCGATGCTCGATGGCTGGCACGAAGGGGAACTGGCCGGTTCCGGCACCGTCATCTGGCGGATGCGGCGGAAATATGCGGCAGGCGAGATCGATCGGGAGGAGTTCCTGCAGGCAGCGCTCGACTCGGCTCCGTCCGTTGGCCATTGCAACACGATGGGCACAGCCTCAACGATGAATGCGCTGGCGGAAGCACTCGGCCTGTCGCTCACCGGCTGTGGCGCCATCCCGGCCGCCTACCGCGAGCGGGGGCAGATGGCCTACCGCACCGGACGGCGCGCCGTCGAGATCGTGTTCGAGGATCTGAAGCCATCGGATATCCTGACGCGGGCTGCTTTCCTCAATGCGATCCGCACCAATTCGGCGATCGGCGGCTCGACCAATGCGCAGCCGCATCTGGCTGCGATGGCGAAACATGCCGGTGTCGAACTTTATCCCGATGATTGGCAGGTGCACGGCTTCGATATCCCCCTTTTGGCCAATATCCAGCCGGCCGGCGCCTATCTCGGCGAGCGCTACCACCGCGCCGGCGGCACGCCGGCGATCATGTGGGAGCTGCTGCAGGCCGGAAAACTCGACGGCGATTGTCGCACAGTGACGGGGAGGACCATGGCCGAGAACCTCAACGGTCGGCAGGCCAGCGACCGGGAGGTCATTCGGCCATTCGACGAACCGCTGAAGGAGCGGGCGGGCTTCCTCGTTCTCAAGGGCAATCTCTTCGATTTCGCGATCATGAAGATGAGCGTCGTCTCGGAGGATTTCCGCCAGCGCTATCTTCTGGAACCCGGGCGGGAAGGTGTATTCGAGGGCAAGGCGGTGGTTTTCGACGGTTCCGAGGATTATCACAAGCGCATCAACGACCCCGAACTCGGCATCGACGAGGATACCATCCTCGTCATCCGCGGCGCGGGGCCGCTCGGCTGGCCGGGATCGGCCGAGGTCGTCAATATGCAGCCGCCGGATCATCTGTTGAAGCGTGGCATTCGCAGCCTGCCGACAATCGGCGACGGGCGTCAGTCGGGCACCGCCGACAGCCCGTCGATCCTCAATGCATCACCGGAAAGCGCTGCCGGGGGCGGCCTCGCCTGGCTTCGCACCGGCGATATCATCCGCATCGACTTCAACCAGGGGCGCTGCGACATGTTGGTCGACGACGCGGAGATCGAGCGGCGCAGGAGCGACGGTATTCCGCCGGTGCCGGCAGATGCCACGCCATGGCAGCAGATCTACCGCCGCTCGGTGACGCAGCTGTCGGACGGCGCGGTTCTGGAAGGTGCGTCGGAGTTTCGCCAGATCGCGAAAAACCCGCCACGGCACAACCATTGATTCTGGCGCAGGGCAGCGATAGTGGCTAATTTCCGCTGAAATGCTTCCCGTCCTCCGGGTTGAGTAAGCGAGAGATTTCGGCGCGACATTTATCCGCGCCGGAAGTTATTGGGCGCCAAGTAATTTTCTTGAGCTTGCAACGGCATTGTTTCATGGTAATGCGGAAACGAAGCTTACTGCATTGCATCGAAAACGATTATACGCGTGGTCAAGACCATCGGCGCGGCTTCTCCATCGTTCGTCCGGTGCGATCGGGTGGCGGTGATCTGAAAATTGCTTTGCCGTCGGCGGGATGGACTTGCGGGACATTCAATCTGGGAAGGTCGCATGAATTCGGAATTTGCCGTTCGTTCGATGCGGCCCGGCGAATTGGAACTCGTGCTCGAATGGGCGCGTCAGGAGGGGTGGAATCCGGGTCTCGACGATTCGCTTGCATTCCTCGAAGCCGATCCGTCGGGATTTTTCGTCGGCTCTATCGGTGAAGTCCCCGTCGGCTCGATCTCGGTCGTCAAATATGGGGACAGCTTCGCCTTTCTCGGCCTCTACATCGTCCACCCGGATTTCCGCGGCAAGGGTTACGGCAAGGCGATCTGGGAAGCGGGGATTGCCACGGCGGAAGGCCGAACGATCGGTCTCGACGGCGTTGCCGCGCAGCAGGGGAACTATCGCAAGGCCGGCTTCGAGCCCGCCTATTCCACCATTCGTTACGGCGGTGTTGCCTCCTCTTTGCCGGCCTCCACGCTTGTCGCGCAGCCGGTGCTGGACTCACGCCTGGAAGGATTGCAGCGTTATGATGCGGCGATCTTTCCGCAGCCGCGGGATGCCTTCCTCGCCGCCTGGTGCACCAGCCGCAAGGGGCGGCGTACGGCCGTAGTCCGCAAAAGCCACAAGATCCGCGGTTACGGCACGATTCGCCGCTGTTACGAGGGCTACAAGATCGGCCCGCTTTTCGCCAACGATGCAGACAGCGCCGCGGCACTGCTTGCCGGATTGATCCCCGAGGCAAAGGGCGCTCAGATCTTCATCGATATCCCCGCCGACAATCGCGAGGCGATTGCACTTGCCGAAGGCATGGGTCTTCAGCCGGTGTTCGAGACCATGCGGATGTATCGAGGACCCGCCCCGGCGATCCCGCTGAAACACGTCTTCGGCGTGACGACGCTGGAGCTTGGTTAAGCCTAATCCACGGGGGAGGCGGGCACGGTTGGAGCGGACGCTTTCGGCCGGCCCTTTTCGGCGATTGCGATGCCGCCGAGCGTCAGCATCAGCGCTACCATATGGAAGGACTGAAGCCTTTCTCCGATCAGTACGACGGAAAGCAGTGTTCCGAATACCGGCACGAGATTGATGAAGAGACCGGCGCGGTTGGCGCCGATAGCCTCAACGCCTTTGATATAAAGGATCTGCGCCAGCAATGAGGGGAAGATCGCTGTATAGAAGGTGATGCTCCAGCCGGCCTGGTCAGGCCACTGCGCAGCGCTGCGGCCGATCTCCCAGAGAAGCAGCGGCAGCGAGGTCAGCATGGCGGCGAGGGCAGGGAAGGCCATTAGCGTGCGCCAGTCGACCGGCGGTTTCCAGCGCAGGAAAATCGTGTAGAGCGAATAGGCGGCAATAGCGATCAGCATCAGCCCGTCGCCGCGGTTGAGCTGCAACTGCAGCAGCGTGGCGAGGTCGCCATGGGCGGCGGTCAGCGCCACGCCCATCAGCGTCATGCCGAAGCCGAGACATTGCGCCAGCGAGATGCCAGTGCGGAAAAAGAAAAAATTCAACAGGAAGATCAGCATCGGAATGCCGGCTTGCTCGATGGCGACGTTGATCGCCGTTGTATATTGCACTGCCGAATAGAGCATGGCGTTGAAGAGCGTGTAGCCAATGGCGCCGTAGCAAAGAAGCAGCGGCAGGTTTTTCCTCGCCACGGGCCAATCCTTCTTCAGTTGCGGCACAGATATGATGGCGATGAACGCGACGGCGAGGAACCAGCGCAGAAAGGTCAGCATCATTGGGCTGATATGGCCGACCGCGAGTTTGCCGGCGACGGAGTTGCCGCCCCAGCAGAGGGTGGCGATGACGAGGCAGATATAGGCTGTGGCTTGCAAGAGCGTTCTTCCTCGTCTTCTTGCGATCGAAGTTCGGATTTTTCCCAGGGGAAATAGACTGCCGGCTGCTGATTTGTCACGTAAAAAGCCCAATCGTCTGTGACAACAGGGTCGCTTTCCCAAAAACAAAGCTTTATAGATGCGCGGGTTTGAGCAGGTGCGCGGTTTTCCGCCGGTAACAGGAAGAGTTGGATGACGAACGTAGTCGTGGTCGGTTCGCAATGGGGTGACGAAGGCAAAGGCAAGATTGTCGATTGGCTTTCGGAACGTGCGGATATTGTCGTGCGCTATCAGGGCGGCCACAATGCCGGCCATACGCTCGTCATCGACGGCACGAGCTATAAGCTCTCGCTGTTGCCCTCCGGCGTCGTGCGTCCCGGCAAGATGGCGGTGATCGGCAACGGCGTCGTCGTCGATCCGCATGCGCTGATCGCTGAGATCGGCCGACTGGAGGCGCAGGGCGTGACGGTTACGCCTGACAATCTGCGCATCGCCGACAATGCGACGCTCATCCTGTCGCTGCATCGCGAGCTCGACGCGATGCGCGAGGATGCCGCGTCCAACAGCGGCACCAAGATTGGCACGACGCGCCGCGGCATCGGTCCGGCCTATGAGGACAAGGTCGGCCGCCGCGCCATCCGGGTCATGGATCTCGCCGATCTCGACAGTCTTTCCGGCAAGGTCGACCGTATCCTGACGCATCACAATGCGCTTCGCCGCGGCCTCGGAGTCGCCGAGATCAGCCACCAGGCGATCATGGACGAGCTGACCTCAATCGCCGATCGGGTGCTGCCATTCCGCGACACGGTCTGGCTTTTGCTTGATAGGGAGCGCCGCAAGGGCGCCCGCATCCTGTTCGAAGGTGCGCAGGGCAGCCTGCTCGACATCGATCACGGCACCTATCCTTTCGTGACCTCCTCCAACACCGTGGCTGGCCAGGCGGCGGCCGGTTCCGGCATGGGGCCAGGCTCGCTCGGCTATATCCTCGGCATCACCAAGGCCTATACGACACGCGTCGGCGAAGGCCCGTTCCCGACGGAGCTGACCGACGAAATTGGCCAGTTCCTGGGTGAGAAGGGGCATGAGTTCGGTACCGTGACAGGGCGCAAGCGCCGCTGCGGCTGGTTCGACGCGGCACTGGTGCGTCAGTCGGTTGCGACCAACGGCATTACCGGCATCGCGCTTACGAAGCTCGATGTGCTCGACGGTCTCGAGGAACTGAAGATCTGCGTCGGTTATATGCTCGACGGGGAACAGATTGATCATCTTCCCGCAAGCCAGGGAGCGCAAGCTCGGGTCGAACCGATCTATGTCACGCTTGAGGGATGGAAGGAATCGACCGTCGGCGCCCGCAGCTGGGCGGATCTTCCGGCACAGGCGATCAAATATGTTCGCCAAGTCGAGGAACTGATCGGGGCGCCGGTCGCGCTCCTTTCCACCAGCCCGGAGCGAGACGACACGATACTTGTGACCGATCCGTTTGAGGATTAAGGTCACGGCCCACTGTGGAGGACAGTTCGGCAGAAGGTCGGACTTCTTGAGAAAGTAAGAATGGCGGATTTTATTGCAGTTATTCGGCGGGCCGTCGACGGCTTGGCTGAAAACACCCCCGAGATGCGGGTGAAAGTCTACGAACGTGCTCGCGGTGCAGTGCAGCGGCAGCTCGAGAACATGAAGCCGCGTCCGCCGGAAGCCATGCTGCAACGCCAGCTCGAAAAGCTCGAGGCCGCCATCCGCGAAGTGGAGGCTGAAAACTCCGAAGCGCTGCCCCTCGAGGAGACGGTCGGCGCCGGTGCTGCGCCGGAAACCTTGGAAGAACAAGCGGTTCCTGACGAAAGCACCTTGCCGCCTGCGCCCCAGACCGCTGTCGGCGAGCCGGCCGGTGAAGCCGATGTGGAACCGGCGACGGCCGACGCCGCCCATGAGCCGGATCACCATGAAGCTGACACACGGCAGGAAACTGAGGAAGAGGTCGCGGCCGAGGAGCCGCTTTCCGCGGAAGCTGAGGCCGCACAAACACCTGTTTCCGCTGAGACAGCTGCACCCGCCGAGACCTATTGGCATCCCTCGCATGAGGAGGAGGCTCCGGCCGAGGAATGGCATGCCGGCGAGGCGCGTGACGTCGCCGCCGAAGAAATGCAGCCGGAACATCACGGCTTCGAAACGCCACCTGCCGATCATTCTTACGAGGAAGCCGACGAGCATCGTGCCGATGAAGAGCATCCCGTGGAGGCCGAGGAGATCGCGGCCGAACCGGCGATGGCGGAAAGCCGTGAGCCCAAGGCCGAGGCCGCTTACGAGCCCATCGAGTCGTTTCAGCCGATCACACGCGGCCTAGAGCATGCATCCAACCGGCTCGTGGAGCCGGTCGCCGATTTCAATCGTGCCCAGGAATTCGTCGAACATAGCCGCGAGCAGCCGCTGCAGGCGGATGCTGCGGGACATTTCGATCCTGTCTGGGCCGAGCCTGCCGTCGAGACGCCGGCTCCGGCGCCCAAGGATGCGGAGACCGAATGGGCCGAAGAGGAGCTCCGCCAATATTCGGAAACGGCGCCAGTTACCGCCGACGCTTCGGCGCGTGCCTTCGAAGACGTGATATCGAGCCTCGAAAAAATGGCGCCCGCCGCTGTCATGCCGGCCGCCAAGGAAGCTTTCTCCTGGGAGAAGGCTGCCTTCGACGACCTGCCGCCGCTCGAGGCGGGCACCGACAAGAAGACGCCGGTGTCCTCGCATTTCGACGACGTTGATGTCTTTGCGGAGGTGCACGACGGCAAGCCTACACCTCCCGCCGGCGCGCCGAGCGAGGCATGGCGCGAAGCGAAGGCGCTGCGGGGCTATGACCGCCGCGGCCCGATCGCCACTGACGATGACGACGCCAACCCGGCGATGGATATCGATCAGATCGTCGCCTCGAAGCTGCAGGGCAAGAATTTCCGCATGGAACCGAAGCGCCGCCGCTTCGGCATCGGCACGATAATTACTCTTCTCTTCGCGCTTATCCTGATCGGTGGCGGCGCCTATGCCGGCTGGGTGAACAGAGAAGCGCTGGTGGCGATGGTCGATGGGCTTGTCAGTTCGGCACCGTCGCAGGCTACGAGGAACGAGGCGGCAATGACGCCGGCGGGCTCCGAGACGCCGGCCCAGCCCGCGCCGACGCCAGCCCAGCCAGCCGCACCAGAAGCACAGAATACGCCGCCGGCGCCGGCACAGCCTAACCAGCAAGTAGCGTCCTTGAACAATGACGGCGCGGCGGCCAATTCCAAATTCACGCAACGACTGCTTTCCGACGGGACCGAAGTCGACAGCGGCCCGGCGACGGTGCCGGGAACGCCGACGGCTGAAGGAAAATCGGTGGCCGAGCAGAACGTCGCGGCGGCGGATACGCCGGCGGCCAGTGCGCAAGGCGATGCGGCCCCGCCCGAAACGCTGACGCCCAACGGTCCTGCGGCATCGCCGCAGCAGGCTGCGCCGGTTGGTTCGTCGGAAAAAATGTTCCTCTATGAGGAGCGTATCGGCCAGAGCTCGCCGACGGCGATCGAGGGAACAGTCGTCTGGACCGTCCAGCACGAGGCCGGCCAGGACGGCCGGCAGGAAGCGACGGTACAAGGCAATGTCACCGTTCCCGAGCGCAACCTCTCGGCTCTCGTCACCTTCAAGCGCAATTCCGATCCGTCGCTTCCGGCGAGCCATCTCGTCGAGATCGTCTTTTCGGTGCCGCCCAATTTTGAAGGCGGCAGCATCGAAAGCGTCCAGCGCATCTCGATGAAGCGCACCGAGCAGGATCGCGGCGATGCGCTGATCGCGGTTCCGGCCAAGATCACGGATGATTTTCACATGATCGCGCTCAACGACTATCCCGATGCGCGCAAGGCCAATCTCGATCTGCTGTCGACCCGCAACTGGATCGATATTCCGATCACCTACCGCAACGGCCGCCGTGCGCTGCTGACGATGGAGAAGGGTGGTACGGGAACGGATGCCTTCAATACAGCCATCAAGGAGTGGACTGCACTCGGGGATGTCTCGACGAGCCAGTGAGTGGGTCTCGGTGCGTTGTGCCACCGGCCCCCTCATCCGCCTGCCGGCACCTCCCCGCGGGGGAGAAGGGAATCGTGGCAGCGTCCTGTCTTTCTTAAAGCATTCCTTTTGGATATGAGGGCGAGCAGCTTTCTTCTCCTCTTCTCCCCAGGGGGAGAAGGTGGCCCGAAGGCTCGGATGAGGGGGCTGCACGGCACGCCCTTCAACGTCCTTCCTGCCGGCATCGCCCGCCACAAAACAAAAACGCCACCTCCCGCATCCGGAAGGTGGCGTTTCCAACCGTCAGTTCAGTTCTATCAGGCCGTGGCTTCGACGACGCGAATGGCCTTGGCGCGTTCCAGGGCTTCCTTGCGGACAGCATCCTGCACCTTTTCAAAGGCGCGGACCTCGATCTGGCGGACGCGTTCGCGGCTGATGTCGAACTCGGCCGAGAGATCCTCCAGCGTCACCGGATCCTCGGCAAGGCGGCGGGCTTCGAAGATGCGGCGCTCGCGTTCGTTCAGAACACTCATTGCTTTTGCCAGCATGCGCCGGCGGGTTTCGAGCTCATCCTGTTCGATCAGCACGTCTTCCTGGCTGTCGTGGTCGTCCACAAGCCAATCCTGCCATTGACCGCTGTCGCCTTCGGCCGCCTTGATCGGCGCGTTCAGCGAAGCGTCGCCGGAGAGACGGCGGTTCATCGAGATGACCTCCTCCTCCGAGACATTCAGCTTGGTGGCGATTTCCGAGACGTGCTCCGGCTTCAGGTCGCCGTCGTCGATCGCCTGGATGCGGCCCTTCAGCCGGCGCAGGTTGAAGAACAGGCGCTTCTGGTTGGCCGTCGTGCCCATTTTCACCAGCGACCACGACCGCAGGATGTATTCCTGGATCGAGGCCTTGATCCACCACATGGCGTAGGTGGCGAGGCGGAAGCCGCGTTCGGGATCGAATTTCTTGACGGCCTGCATCAGACCGACGTTGCCTTCGGAGACAACTTCGCCGATCGGCAGGCCGTAGCCGCGATAGCCCATCGCGATCTTCGCGACGAGGCGAAGATGGCTGGTGACGAGCTTATGGGCAGCGTCGCGGTCGCCATGCTCGGCATAACGCTTGGCCAGCATATATTCCTGCTGCGGCTCCAGCATCGGGAACTTGCGTATTTCGTCTAGATAACGGTTGAGACCGGCTTCGCCGGCGGTAATGGACGGCAAGGTATTTCGGGCCATATTGCACCCTCCTAAAGTGAATTCCGGTTCCCGATGGAAACGCGCCCCCGCGTTAAAAGGCGAACCGGGACGTGCGGCTTTTGTTCCAAGCCCGCACTAAGTCCATATACAGATAAGTATGGCGAAACGGCGGTTCAAGGTGCTGCTCACGCAGGTGTGAGGCGGCGAGAGCGGTATCCCGGACCGCCTTTATCGTCGCAAAGCTTCGACCAGTTTCATCATATCGTCCGGCAGCGGCAATTCGAAATGCATGAGTTCGCCGGTGCGGGGATGCTCGAATTGCAGCATGAAGGCATGCAGTGCCTGACGGCGGAAACCGTTGACGATCTTGCGGATTTCTTCGGGCAGAAGATTGGCCTTGGTCCTGAAGCCGGCGCCATAAACGGTGTCGCCAACGAGCGGATGACCGATATGGGCCATGTGCACGCGGATCTGATGGGTGCGACCGGTTTCCAAGTGGCACTCGACCAGCGAAGCGAGCGCGGTCGCGTCAGGGTTTTCCTGGAAGCGCTCGATTACTTCGTAGTGGGTGATCGCCGCGTCCGCATCCTGGCTGTCGGGGCGCTTGACGGCCCGGCGGGTGCGGTCGCCGGTGGCGCGGCCGAGAGGCGCATCGATTGTTCCCGACAGAGTGCGGGGACGGCCCCAGACGACTGCCCGATAGGCCCGCTCCAGCGGCATGGTGCGGCCGTGGTCGGCAAATTGAAGCGAGAGGTGGCGATGGGCGACGTCGTTCTTGGCGACGACCATGACGCCTGTCGTGTCCTTGTCGAGACGATGGACAATGCCGGGACGGCGCACGCCGCCGATGCCTGAGAGCGTATCGCCGCAATGATGGATCAGCGCGTTGACCAGCGTTCCTGTCCAGTTGCCAGAGCCGGGATGGACGACCAGACCCGCCGGTTTCGATATGACGATAAGGTCATCGTCCTCATGCAGGATGTCGAGCGGGATATCTTCACCCTTTGGGGTCGGGTCCTCCGGCTCGGGCAGGGTGATCTCGAAACTGTCGCCGACGCGCACCTTGCGCTGCGGATCGGTAACCTGCTCGCCTCTCAAAGAAACCAGCCCCTCCTTGATCAGCGCCTTGATGCGGCTACGGGAAAAATCCTCACCGACCTGCGCCGTCAGCCAGGCGTCGAGCCGGCCTTCGGCGGTTTCATCGGCGGTCAGGACTTTTCTAATGCCGGCTGCTTGTTTAAAGGGGTCGCTCAAGACGCTTCTTCTCCGACGTATTTTTAGAACGGAACGCACAGATGACAGCAATCGAGCCAGACGACCAGGAAGAGAAGCCCCTTGATCCGGCGATGGAAAGTGTCCGGCGCAAGATGGTCCGCCTGCAGATTGTTTCCGGCGCCATCATGTTCGTCAGCCTTATGGCGGTCTTCGGCGCTGTTGTCTACAAGACGATGCGCGAGCCCAAGGAGACTGCGTCCACTGCCGCAGCCTCCGGCGTGCCTGCGGATGCACCGCTTGCGGCGAGCCTCTCCCTGCCTCTCGGGTTCAAGGTGCAGTCCACCTCGTTTTCGGCGGGACAGATGCTGTTCTATGGAGAAACGGTTGAAGGCACGAGGAAGGCGCTGGTATTCGATCTGAGGACCGGCCGCACGGTCGCCGACGTCACCGTCGGGGGAAATTGAGGCGGGATGGTCGCCCCGATCGTCATCGACAGCGCCAACGATCCACGCATCGCCGAGTTTCGCGATATAAGAGAGCGTGACCTGACGGGCCGGGAAAACCGCTTTATCGCCGAAGGCACTGTCGTGCTGCGCATGCTCGTCGAGGCGCATGCGGCACGTCGCGGCTTCTCGGCCGAGAAAATCCTGCTGCTGCGCAATCGCGTCGACGGCCTGCAATCCATCCTGGAACGGTTTCCGGCTAGTGTGCCGGTTTATGTCGCCGAGGCCGAAGTGCTCGATGGTGTCGTCGGCTTTCATCTGCATCGCGGCGTTCTCGCCCTTGGAAAGCGAGAGGACCGTGGCGAGGCGGCACTTCTCGACGCATTGCCGGAACGGGCGCTGGTGCTGGTCGGCTGCGGCATTTCCAACCACGACAATGCCGGCTCGATGTTTCGCAATGCTGCTGCCTTCCGGGCGGATGCTGTGTTGCTCGACGAAACCTGCTGCGATCCGCTCTATCGCAAGGCGTTACGTGTGTCGGTCGGCTCGGTGCTTAGCGTTCCGCACCGGCGCGGCGGCAAGGCGCTGGACCTGCTCCGGACGCTTGCCCAACGGGGCTTTGCCATCTGGACGCTTTCGCCGCACGGAAAGACCGACATCCGCGCCATTCCCGCTGCGGCACGCATGGCGCTCGTCATCGGCACGGAGGGGGAGGGCTTGCCGGAGGCGCTGCTGGCGCGGTTTCAGAGCGCGCGCATTCCCCAATCGGACGAGCTCGATAGTCTCAACGCGGCAACTGCGACAGGGATCGCATTGTTTTCCATGGCCTCCGCCATGGGGCGGCTATGAGCTTTAACGCAGCGGATTGGCGATGATGGCGGCCGCCCTGTCTGCAAGACTGACGCGATCGCTCGGATTTTTGTTGCCGGCATCCGGCAGTAGCGCGCGGATCGGCGACGAAGGGCCTTCGTTGAGTGCGGTCAGCGCCACCATGTTGGCGGCGATCGAGGCGATCTCCTCGCGGATCGCGCCATCGCGTCCGGTGACGGACTTTGCCTTCTGCAAGCGTTCGGCAAGGGCGGCGCTGCGCTTGCGGACATCCTCGCCTATCTCAGCCGTCACAGCGGCCATGTCGAGCACGGATGCGGTCGTGTCTTCGACTGTCAGTTCCGTCGGTAGTTCTGCCGCTATCTTGGCCAGGCCGGCGTCGCGCAGCACCCGGTTGATCTTGCGGATCTCGGCATTGGCGGCTTTCAACTGCTCCTTCAACTTGGCGATCTCCTGCTGACGGCGGGCGAGCTGCGTTTCCTTCTCGGAGGCGGAAGCACTTTCGCGCGCAGCCTTGTCCTCCAGGCGGATCACCAAATGCTGCTGCTGCGTCAGTTTCTGCTCGACATCCCTAGCCCGCTTCTGCAGCAAGTTGACGTCCTGGCGCAAGGTGTCGCGTTCGTCGCACAACGCGTTGGCGCGGAATTTCAGGCTTTCCGCTTCGGTCTCACGCGCGGCGAGATCGATTCTCAGCCCGTCGGCCTGTTCGCTGAGTTTGCTCAGCCGCGTCCGCATTGCCGTCAGTTCGGCCTCCTTGTTGGCGGCGGATTGTTCGGCAATATGCAGATTGGTCTTCAGTTGGCTGATATAGCTCTCATCCTTACGCAGGTGCGAGCGCTGCTCGGCCGCCTCGACGTGCATCTCGCCGATCTGGGCCTGCAATTCGCCAATCTCGGCGGCGAGCCTGCCGGCATCGACGGCGAGCGCATCGTGGCGCAGCTGGAGAGACAGGGATTTCTCGCGCTCACGCAGAAGGTCCTGGGTGGTGCGGGCATTTTCGGCGGCATGAAGCGCGCGCACCATATCCTTCTGGGCGCGAACCTCCTGCGGGCTCAGGGGCATTGTCGCCTTCAGGCGGTTCTCGGTATACCAGACAATGCGGCGGTGAACGGCCGGCGAAACCAGAAAGACGAGGAAGGCCGCGGTCAGGAAGCCCAATCCGAACAAGAGAGCGTATTCGATCACGGCGCGGCCATCGGTTCGACAGTTAATGCGGGGTCAGCCGCGATGATTAAAGAGGCATGGCACGCATGGCAAGGCCGCCGGCGCCGGCGGCGGCCGATTCCTGCCGCTTTACGGCCTCAGAAGGGGTTCCAGGTCGGCGCTTGGGTGATCTTGAGATAACCCACATTGACCCCGAGGCGGGCGCCGACGCCGGTGCGGATCGGCACAACCAGCACGTCATTGTTTTTCAGCACCGTCATGCCGAAGCCGGCGATCACATAGGCCGAACCGCTGACGCCGCCGAAGCGGGCATAGATGCCGTCGATAGAGGGCAGGTCGTAGACCAGCATCATGACGCGCGAACCCTGGCCGCCGTAATCGATGCCGAGAGACGGGCCCTGCCAGTAGAGCGGATGCTCGCCGGCATTCTTGGTGTTGAGTTGGCCCTCGCCGTAGGTGAGACCGGCGATGAAGGCGCCGCCGCCTTCCTGCCCGAGAATATAACCGTTCGGCAGGCCGTATTTCTGGAAGGCGCTCTCGACCACCTTGGCAAGGCCGCCACTGGCTGAGCCGAAGAAGGAGTGGCCGGTATCGATGATTTCCTGCATCGTATACTGCCCGTTGTTCTGGGCGGCGGCCGGCGCGGCAATCATCAGCGAGGAGAAGACGAGGGCCGAAAGCAACCTGCAGAAGCCAATGAATCGGTGCGGAAATCGAGGGCGCATGATGTCATCCGTTCGTCGTTTGGCTGGAGCGGGCACCCGCTCGCGTCGATTGCTGCATTTTGCGCCGATGATCTTAACAATCGGTTTACCAAATATGGTGTCATTATGGCGCGGAATACGATCGCAAACTTCGCGCAATTTTGATGAAGCATATTTGCGGGCGCGATGAGATTGCCGCCTTTCAGGAGACGATGATGTCCAAGAACCCGAACCTCACCCTGTCCGGCCCGGATCTGGCCGCGCTTCTCTGCAGCCGCGTTTGCCACGACGTCATCTCGCCCGTCGGCGCGATCAACAACGGCCTGGAACTCTTGGATGAAGGCGGCGCTGATTCCGATGCAATGGATCTGATCCGCACCAGTGCGCTCAACGCCTCGGTCCGTTTGAAATTCGCGCGCCTCGCCTTCGGCGCCTCCGGATCCGTCGGGGCCTCGATCGATACCGGCGAGGCCGAGCGGGCCGCGAAGGATTTTGCACTCGCCGAGAAGAAGACCGAGGTGATCTGGAATGGACCGCGTGCCATCGTCGCCAAGAACCGCGTCAAGCTGCTGCTCAACCTCTTCCTCGTCGCCTATTCGGCGATTCCGCGCGGCGGGGTGCTCGAGGTAACGCTCGAAAATCCCGAATTCGACGCCAAGTTCACGCTGACGGCGAAAGGCAAGTTGATGCGTCTGCCGCCGAAATTCGTCGAGATATCGACGGGCACGATCGAGGAAGCGATCGACGCCCATTCGATCCAGCCGTACTACGCCGTGCTTCTGGCCGAGGAGTGCGGAATGACGCTTGACCACAGCGCAAGCCCGGACGAACTGGTGTTTACTGCGACGGTTGCTGCGGTCTGATTTTCGGGTGCAGCAGCATGCTCTCGCCCGTCTGGTAACGATTCCTTAGCCTGATGGACCTATTCTCTTAGGTTGTGGAAGACCCCTCGTTACGACGAATGCGGGGAAAGGAGCAGTCATGCAAAGGTTCATGATCACCGATAATTCGGATATTGTCCGTAAGGTCGGCAAGCGCATTCTCTCCGAACTCGACTTTCTCGTCAGCGAGGCCTCCAATGCCGCCGAGGCGCTGCAGCGCTGCCAGACAGAGTTGCCGGAATACCTGATCGTCGATTCCGGCATGGAAGGTGCGCTCGATCTCATCGCGGCCATCCGCGCCATGGACGGCGGCAAAGAGGTCAAGATCTATTACTGCGTTATCGAGGCGGATCTAAAGAAGCTGATGGCGGGTAAACGAGCCGGCGCCACCGATTTCCTGCTGAAGCCGTTCGATCGTAAGATCCTAACCGCGGTTTTCGGAAACCGCGCGATTGCTGCCTGACAGCAGCTTTCTTCCCGGCCGCATCGGCCGTCCCCGAGCATAGTGCCGAAAGCGCCGCCGGGCTCCGGCTGACGCTGCGCTTTTCCTTGACCGGGATATCAGCCTATTCGACCAGATCAAGCGGGCTCCCTCTAATGCGACGGCAGCGCCGGCGGTACAAACGAAAAATCCCGCCGAAAGGGCGGGATTTCTTCATCCGATAAGGGGGATCGGAAGATCAAGCGGTTTCCGCATATTCGGTGCCATCCGGCTCGCGAAGAACGTAACCACGGCCCCAGACGGTTTCGATGTAGTTGGCGCCGCCGGCGGCGTTGGCGAGCTTCTTGCGCAGCTTGCAGATGAAGACGTCGATGATCTTCAGTTCCGGCTCGTCCATACCGCCGTAAAGGTGGTTCAGGAACATTTCCTTGGTGAGCGTGGTGCCCTTGCGAAGCGACAGCAGCTCCAGCATCTGATATTCCTTGCCCGTCAGGTGGACGCGCTGGCCTCCGACTTCGACAGTCTTGGCGTCAAGATTGACGATCAACTCGCCGGTCATGATGACCGACTGGGCGTGACCCTTGGAGCGGCGAACGATAGCGTGGATGCGGGCGACCAGTTCGTCCTTGTGGAACGGCTTGGTCATGTAGTCGTCGGCGCCGAAGCCGAGGCCGCGAACCTTGTCCTCGATGCCTGCCATGCCCGACAGAATCAGGATCGGTGTCTTGACCTTGGAAAGCCGGAGAGTGCGGAGCACTTCATATCCGGACATGTCGGGCAGGTTCAGATCGAGAAGGATGATGTCGTAATCATACAGCTTGCCCAGATCGACGCCTTCTTCACCGAGATCGGTGGTGTAAACATTAAAACTTTCTGATTTGAGCATCAATTCGATGCTCTGCGCCGTAGCGCTGTCATCCTCGATGAGAAGTACCCGCATAATTATCCCCTTTACCGCCGCCGAAAGGTGGTCTGGCCCCCAACACGCTACCCGAACAAGCTACGTGATTTGGAAGCTGCCACGAAATGGTTAACAAATTCTAATTCACTCTGGCAAGGAGTATCGAATTTATTAAATAATTTTTCCATTTCTCTGTTTTCCAATAGGAATCTCAAAAAGGCGTTCCTCAACTTTAACATTAGGAAACAGCGCTAAGTGATTCATCCGACTCGCCAATGAAAAGGTTCGAACTTCATGCCGTGGCATTTACCGACCCTTAAATCATCGGGCCTATCATTAACGATGCCCGTAAACGAAAGGTTACCAGCGGTAGGTTTTTGTTAATATCGCAGGAAATTTTTTAGCAAACCGTGTCAAAGCGGCGCGCAGGGCGGTTTTCAAGTTGAGCCGGGGTCTCGCATCACGGGAGTAATGCGTATGAAGTCGCGAGAAAGTCTCGTTCGCCTGAAAGAGTTTCAGGTGAACGAAAAACGACGTCAATTGCAGCAATTGCAGATGATGATGTCCGAATTCGAACGGATGACGAAGGATCTGGAGAGCCAGATCGTCGTCGAGGAAAAGAAGTCCGGTATATCCGACCCGAATCACTTTGCTTATCCGACCTTCGCCAAGGCCGCGCGTCAGCGGGCCGACAACCTGCAGGTTTCAATCAAGGAACTGAAGATGCAGGAAGAGGCGCTGGAATTGGCGCTTGAGGAGATGCAGGCGGAATTTGCAAGGGCGACGGCGCTGGAAGAACGTGACAGCGGCGCCCGCGCCGCCAGGGCCTGAGAGAAAATGCGGGCGCCGGCGTCGGCGCCCCGGGATTCGCCAGAGAGAAGCCATGTATGATGGGCGTGCCGTCCGTCATACATGGCTTTTGGTGTTTCCCTTGTTTTGCGTCCGCACGCCGCCGCTCCACGCGACGACCGCTTCAAGCGTCGCGAATCAGTTCACGACATCCTGCCATTCCGGATGACGTTGTGCTTGCGCCTTGAAGAACGGACAGAGCGGAATGATCTTCCAACCGCCGGCGCGGGCCGCTCCCACCGCGTGAAGCGCCAATGCCTGGCCGACGCCCTTGCCACGCAGGGCATCGGGAACCGCCGTGTGATCGATGATCACGAGCTTCGGCGACGCACGTGAATAGGTCATCTCCGCCTCGTGTCCCTCGACATCCACGGCATAACGGCCGCCGGATTCGCCTTCCTCATTTCGGATATCCATCGTCTTTCCTCGTACTCAGATATTTATTGCAGCCGACGGTGACACGGCGGCGCGGTCGTGCCAAGCGGGTGGAACAGATCCTCAGGGAGACGCAGTGTTCATGAAAAATGTCGGATTTGCGCGAGGTCTTTGGGAATGAGCGCGCTTTCGATCGTCCGCCCTGCTCTTCTCGTGACAGCGCCGTTCCTCCTGGCGCTTGGCCTGATCTTGCCGCTGGTCCGTTTCGAGACGCTGTATTTCTTCGATCAGACTCCGTCGCTCATCGAAATCGTCGTCTCGCTCTGGAAAGGCGGAGATGGGCTGCTGGCGCTGATCGTCGCGCTGGTCTCGATCGTGCTTCCGTTTCTGAAGATGATCGGGATTGCGGCGGAAGCGACGGCTGCCGGCAGCGGGGCCGGGAGCCTCTTCTATCGTCGCGTCGTGCCGCATCTGTCCAAGTGGTCAATGATGGACGTACTGCTTGTCGCGATCGTCATTGCGGCGGCGAAGACAACGGGGTTGGCGGATGCCTTCACGCAGCCCGGCCTCTGGTGCTACGCGGCCTCGTCAATGATTTCGGGCCTTCTTCATTCCCTGATGGGAGATGCGTCGGGCCCGAAATAAGTGGCGACGAATGGCGCGTGATCAGTGGCGATACTGCTGGATGCGGGTGGTGCGCAGCCCGGCGAGGCCGTGGCTGTTGATCGACGACTGCCAGGAAAGAAATTCTTCGACCGTGAGCGTGTAACGCTCGCAGGCCTCTTCCAAGCTCAACAGGCCACCGCGAACAGCCGCGACAACCTCTGCCTTGCGGCGGATTACCCAGCGCCGCGTATTGGGCGGCGGAAGGTCCGCGATGGTCAGGGGGCTGCCATCGGGGCCGATGACATATTTCACTCGGGGACGTATCATTTCGGTCATTGGACTCTCTACACAACGCAAGACCACGAGCGCCACTCTAGCCTGCCACATTTAAAAATTGCCTAAGCCCAACGTAAGACTTTGATAACAAATTTAGGTGCCGGAGTGGCCGGTGAACGAGCGAAAAAAATCTTGCCGGCTCTCACGAGCACGTCGATCTCTTCTATGGCATCAGACCGGTGACGCCGATGAAGCGTACGGTTCCGCCGATCTTCTGCGAGGATGGATCGATTGCGGGCGGTGCTGCCAATCAGGAAAATTGCCGCCTCGACGCGCTGTTCCAGGTGTCCGGCCTGAACATCCCTTCGCATTGCACGACACTGACCGGAAGCAATACATTTTCGCTACTCGGGCAGCGATGTCGGCACGGGAGTACTCTGTGGCAATGCGCTATGGCTGCGTGAGATTCTGGACCGCCTCTCACGCAACAGCAATCCGGAAGATGGCTTGCCGGAAACGTCTAGCCGGCGCCAGATCGAAGAGCTGCGTTGTCGGCGAAACGCACGAGCAGCGATGAGATTGCGATCATTCTCGATCTCTCGTCGCACGCGGTCGATGGTTATCTGAAGAGCGCGATGTCCAAGCCATATACGGTCAACCGCACGCAGGAGATCGCCAGAACGGCACCGGCCGCCCTGGGGCAGCCGGCCCTTTCTCACAAAAGTTTAGAAGCCTTTTCCGCCGGTTAGTTCGGATACGACGGTCCCGGCGATGATTCGCATATCCATCAAAATCGAGAAATTCCCGACATAATAAAGATCACAAGCGATGCGGGCGCGCGCCTTGGCGGGACGATCGGTCGGACCGCGCAGGCCACGCATCTGGGCAAGACCGGTCATGCCGGGGCGCATCGCATGGCGCTGATGATATTCGGGTACGAGCTCTTCATAGAGCATGCCGCCGGCGCGCATGCCGATTGCATGGCAGCGAGGACCGACGACCGACATGTCGCCCAACAGCACGTTCAACAACTGCGGCAACTCATCGATATTCGTGCGGCGCAGAATAGCGCCGATGCGGGTGATGCGCGGGTCGTTCTTCACCGTCTGGGCAACGCCCGAGACATCGCAAAGATCGGTGCGCATGGAACGGAACTTGTAGACCTTGATGGCCTTGCAGTTCTTACCCCAGCGGGTCTGCTTGAACAGCACCGGTCCTGGGCTGTCGAGCTTGATCAGCAGGGCTATGAGGAGAAGGAAAGGAGCGAGGACGAGGAGGGCGCTCAACGACGAAACTATGTCGAACGCCCGCTTCAGGGCGAGGTCCATCCACGGCGCCTGGGAGGCATCGCTGTGGATAACAGGGGTCTGAATCTTCAAGCTCGGCTGCTGGCGGCGGCTCGGTCGGAAGGAATCAGTCGAAATGGTGTTGTTTAATTCCGTGATGCTCAAGGATCGTACTCTGTTGTCTTCGAGGGGCGCGGCGGCAATAGGCGATCAATGGTTTGCCCTGTGACCAGGGCTGCACTCAGGTGTTGGTAACCCTACTAAAACGGAAAAATGCGACAATTGTGTAATGGTGTCCAGAGAAATATCGCATCGCAACAAATCTTTCGCACCTGCGTTAAGTTGAGGCAAGCTCATGATATTTCGTTAAGAATTACAATTTCGTCAAGGTTTCTAGGCCTTTGGCCATGGCTTCCATGGGGCTGTCCTCGTGTTGTTTCGACACGCGACCGACGGTCGGCTGACGGCATTTTTAACGAATTCCGACGTGAATTTTTTTGCCGGATATGTTCGGCCGTTCTCAAAGTGTGTCAGAATATGACAAAATCAAGGCCGAATCGACAAGCTCCAAACTGTGAGCGATGGAGAGGCAAGCCGGCCGGAATCACGCGACCGCCCCGGCCAAATCGCTTTCCAATTTGTGCGAGGGTGTGCTGTGCGATCGAGCGCGGTAGGGAATGCCGCGGCAGGCGCAGAACATCATAACGGGCGGCATCGCGCTATCACGGCATTTGCCGAATGCCTGGATGGTCACGCGGGTTCGAGAACGCGTTTCCTGCCGCCCCAGGAGATGAAGTTGGGGTTGGCAAAGTCGAAATCCGCCGCCGCCCCCGTCTTGCCATAGGTCAGCAGCGCCCCGTCGAGCGTCACTGTCGACCCTCCGGCGGCGCGCAGCACCGCGTCGCCGGCCGCGGTGTCCCACTCCATCGTGCGGGTGAAGCGTGGATAGACGTCGGCCTTGCCTTCCGCCAGCAGGCAGAATTTCAGCGAAGAGCCGATATTGGTGCATTTGGAGATCGCATGATCGGCGAGGAAGGTTCCTGTCTCCGGGCTGTTGTGACGAAGGCTTGCAAGTGCCAGCCGATCGTCCGGCTGCTCGCGCACGGCAATTGCGGTGCGTGCCCTAATGGTGAAATCCTCGGTGACATCAAGCCTTTCGGCACGGCCGCGTTCTCCTGAGAAGGCGAGCCCGAGCGCCGGCGCGTAGACGATCCCGGCGACCGGGGCGCCGTTCTCGATATAGGCGATGTTGACGGTGAATTCCTGCCGTCCGTCGACGAATTCACGGGTGCCGTCGAGCGGGTCGACGAGGAAGAAGCCCCGGCCGCTGATGTCGGGCACGTTGCCAGCGGCAACCGACTCTTCCGCCACGACGGGTATGTCGGGATAATCCCTGGAGAGATGGGCGAGGATGATGCGTTCGGCCTCCTCGTCGGCAACCGTAACCGGACTTGCGTCCGCCTTCATGGCGATGGGAAAGCCTTCGCGCAAAACCGCGATGATGGCCTTACCGGCTTCGAGCGCCGCCTTTTCAAATGTGGTCAGCATTGTCCTTTGCCGTTCGCCGCGCCGCGAGCGCCCGCTGTCGCTCGTCGTCAACCATCCCTGTCGCACCAGATATCGATATGGTGGTTCTCGCCGCGCCCCGAACCCCGAAAACGCAGATAGTTGATGCTACCATAAGTTCATGCAGCTGTCAGTCGAGGATGGCGGCATTTGCATGTGAAAAACCATTCGCAAAAACTGCGGGCTCAAGGGTTGAATTTGCGCTTTCTTCCAGCCTTGCGGAATAGCTTACGTGGGAAGCGACGCAGGAAATCGAAGGCGCGCTTGCCGGATGGTTAAGCCGGCAGAGGATTTTGGCTAAAAATGGGTCGGGCTTTGCCGATTTTCTGTGGATTCTGGTTCAAAATGCGCCATTTACGCCTGTTCGAACAAGAATCTGCTGGAGTAGCCCCTTTTTGTCTTCACATTTTCAACGAAACCGGTATGGATGCGGCCCATGAGGTTCCTTGAACGGGGAGCCGAATAACCAAAAAGAGATGCAGCATCCTCGGCTCGCATCCAGGGGAAAACGACATATGGAGTATTTCGTCCAGCAGCTCTTCAATGGGCTGACGCTCGGATCCATCTATGGCCTCGTGGCTATCGGCTATACGATGGTTTATGGCATTATCGGCATGATCAATTTCGCCCATGGCGACATCTTCATGCTCGGTGGTTTCGCCGCTCTTATCGTCTTTCTCGTCCTTACATCCATCTTCGCAGGTCTCCCGGTGGCAATTTTGCTGCTGGCCATGCTTGTCGTTGCGATGCTGATGACGAGCTTGTGGAATTGGACGATCGAGCGTGTTGCCTACCGTCCGCTGCGCGGATCCTTCCGCCTTGCACCGTTGATCACCGCAATCGGCATGTCGATCGTGCTGTCCAACTTCATCCAGGTGACGCAGGGACCGCGCAACAAGCCGATTCCGCCGATGGTGAGCTCGGTTTACCAGTTCGGCAACATCTCGGTGTCGCTGAAGCAGATCATCATCATCCTGATCACGGCGGTGCTGCTGACCGTCTTCTGGTATATCGTCAATCATACTGCGCTTGGCCGCGCCCAGCGCGCCACGGAGCAGGATCGCAAGATGGCGGCGCTGCTCGGGGTCAATGTCGACCAGACGATCTCGATCACTTTCGTCATGGGGGCGGCGCTGGCTGCCGTCGCCGGGACGATGTATCTGATGTATTATGGCGTCGCTTCGTTCGCCGATGGTTTCACGCCGGGTGTGAAGGCGTTTACCGCAGCCGTTCTCGGCGGCATCGGCTCATTGCCGGGCGCCGTTCTCGGCGGGCTGATGATCGGCCTGATCGAATCGCTGTGGTCGGCCTATTTCACCATCGCGTATAAGGATGTGGCGACCTTCGCCATCCTCGCTTTCGTGCTGATCTTCAAGCCGACGGGCATCCTGGGACGGCCGGAAGTCGAGAAGGTATAACGTCATGGCAAACATCGAGAATTCTGCAGGCAAGCCCGATGCCGGACTTGTCCGCAAAGGTCTTATCGAAGCCCTTTTCGCCGCCGTCCTGTCGCTCGGCATGTTTGTTCTTTATGTCGGTCTGAAGACCGATCAGAACATCAATAACGAGCTGATCATCATCCAGCGCTGGGGTCTGCTGGCGATTTTCGTCGCCATCGCGGCGATCGGCCGTTTCGCCATGGTCGTTTTCATCAAGCCGAATATCGACCGCCGCAAATTGCGGAAGGCGCGGGAGGGCGATCTCGACATTTCGACCGAGAAGAGCTTCTTCCATCGGCATTTCCTGAAGATCGCGCTGATTGCGCTGCTGCTCTATCCGATGGTAATCGTGGCGGCAGTCGGCGCTCAGGGTTCATTGAAATGGGTCGACAATTTCGGCATCCAAATCCTGATCTATGTGATGCTCGCCTGGGGGCTGAACATCGTCGTCGGCCTCGCGGGCCTTCTCGATCTCGGCTATGTCGCCTTTTATGCGGTCGGCGCTTATTCCTATGCCCTGCTGTCGAGCTATTTCGGCCTGTCCTTCTGGTTGCTGCTGCCGCTTTCCGGCATCCTGGCTGCGCTCTGGGGCGTCATTCTCGGCTTCCCGGTGCTGCGTCTGCGCGGCGACTATCTCGCCATCGTCACGCTCGCCTTCGGTGAAATCATCCGCCTCGTGCTGATCAACTGGACCGACGTGACCAAGGGAACCTTCGGTATCTCAAGCATTCCAAAGGCAACGCTCTTCGGCATTCCCTTCGATGCGACGGCCGGCGGCTTTGCCAAGCTCTTTCACCTGCCGATGTCTTCCGCATACTACAAGATTTTCCTCTTCTACCTGATCCTGGCGCTGTGCATGTTGACGGCTTACGTCACCATCCGCCTGCGGCGCATGCCGATCGGGCGTGCCTGGGAAGCGCTGCGTGAAGACGAGATCGCTTGTCGTTCGCTCGGCATCAATACGGTGACGACCAAGCTGACGGCGTTTGCGACCGGAGCCATGTTCGGCGGCTTCGCGGGTTCGTTCTTCGCCGCTCGCCAGGGCTTCGTCTCGCCGGAATCCTTCATCTTCCTGGAATCGGCCGTCGTTCTCGCCATCGTCGTTCTCGGCGGCATGGGCTCGCTGACCGGCATTGCGATCGCCGCGATCGTCATGGTGGGCGGTACCGAAGCGTTGCGCGAAATGGATTTCCTGAAAGCAGTCTTCGGGCCCGACTTCACGCCGGAACTCTACCGTATGCTGCTCTTCGGTCTCGCAATGGTGGTCGTCATGCTGTTCAAACCGCGCGGTTTCGTCGGATCGCGTGAACCAACCGCCTTCCTCAAGACACGCAAGGCCGTATCCGGAAGCTTCACCAAGGAGGGCCACGGTTGATGAGCCCCGTCACCAATACGATGTCGAGCGACACGCTTCTCAAGGTCGAGCACCTGTCGATGAAGTTCGGCGGCCTGATGGCCATCAACGACTTCTCCTTCGAGGCCAAGCGCGGCGACATCACCGCGTTGATCGGTCCGAACGGCGCCGGCAAGACCACCGTCTTCAACTGCATCACCGGCTTCTATAAGCCGACGATGGGGATGATCACGCTTAATCAGAGAAGCGGCAAGCAGTACCTGCTGGAGCGTCTCCCGGACTTTCGTATCACCAAGGAAGCCAAGGTGGCGCGCACCTTCCAGAACATCCGGCTGTTTTCCGGCCTGACGGTTCTGGAAAATCTGCTCGTCGCCCAGCACAACAAGCTGATGCAGGCGTCGGGTTATACCATTCTCGGCCTCATCGGCATCGGCCCTTATCGGCGAGAAGCCGCCGCAGCCGTCGAGTTGGCGCGTCATTGGCTTGAAAAGGCCGATCTGATCGAGCGTGCAGACGATCCAGCAGGCGATCTGCCTTACGGCGCCCAGCGCCGTCTCGAGATCGCACGTGCAATGTGCACGGGCCCGGAATTGCTCTGCCTGGACGAACCGGCCGCAGGCCTCAACCCACGCGAATCCGCTAAGCTCAACGAGCTTCTGCAGGGCATTCGCGCCGATACCGGAACCTCCATTCTCCTTATCGAGCATGACATGTCTGTGGTTATGGAAATCTCCGATCACGTCGTCGTCCTCGAATATGGCCAGAAGATTTCCGACGGCACGCCGGATCATGTGAAGCACGATCCAAAGGTCATTGCGGCCTATCTCGGCGTCGAGGATGAAGAAGTGGAAGAGGTGATCGCAACCGTCGAGCAGCTCGAAGGAGGCGCAAACTGATGGGCGATGCAGTCATGACGGGTCAACCGCTTCTTCAGGTGAATGGCGTCGAAACTTATTACGGCAATATCCGCGCGCTGGCCGGCATCGATGTCGAGGTCAACAAGGGCGAGATCGTCAGTCTGATCGGCGCGAATGGCGCCGGAAAGTCGACACTGATGATGACGATCTGTGGCAGCCCCCAGGCCCGTAAGGGATCGGTCGTCTTCGAGGGTCGCGAGATCACCCGTATGCCGACCCATGAAATCGCACGCCTGCGCATCGCGCAGTCGCCGGAAGGGCGTCGCATCTTCCCGCGCATGACGGTCATGGAAAACCTCCAGATGGGCGCGGGTCTCGACAATCTCAAATATTTTGCTGAGGACGTCGAGAAGATCTTCACGCTCTTCCCGCGTCTCAAGGAACGCCATGCCCAGCGCGGCGGCACGCTTTCGGGCGGCGAGCAGCAGATGCTGTCGATCGGCCGCGCGCTGATGGCGCGTCCGAAGCTCTTGCTGCTCGACGAACCTTCGCTCGGCCTGGCGCCGCTGATCGTCAAGGGGATTTTCGAAGCGATCCGGAAGCTCAACGAGCAGGAAGGCCTCACCGTGTTCCTCGTTGAGCAGAACGCATTCGCGGCACTGAGGCTTTCGCACCGCGCTTATGTGATGGTGAACGGCAAGGTGACGATGAGCGGCTCCGGCAAGGAACTGCTCGCCAATCCGGAAGTCCGCGCCGCCTATCTCGAAGGCGGAAGACACTAGTCGAAGGGAGAGTTTAACATGCAGGGACTTTTCTTCGAAAGTGACGACGGCGTTCGCGTCGTCATCCGCGCCCTCGTGGTTCTGATCGGTTTCTGGACGGCCTGGCGAGCCGGCAAGGCTGTTGCTGACGGCTGGAACAATTATCCACTGGCCGTCGTCTACACCTTCCTCCTTGCCTGGGCGATGCAGTTTCTACACCACGCCCTGTTCAATGGGCCGATGCTCAGCGCCCTCTACTATGGCATCGACTTCGTGACCTTGCTTGTCTTCTCGACGGCAGGCTTTCGCTTTCGCCGTACCAATCAGATGGTCAACAACTATTACTGGCTGTACGAAAAAACTTCCGCGTTTTCGTGGAAGGACAAACATTGACAGTCCGTTGAAACTAGGCATGAATTGCCTTCAGAGCGGAACAGCTTTCCTGGCGCAGTCTATGGTGGGTAATGCGTCGGGCCTTGGACCGGAACCCGCCCAAAAATTGGGAGTAACAATATGAAGAAGTCTCTTCTGTCGGCAGTGGCTCTGACGGCGATGGTCGCCTTCAGCGGCAACGCTTGGGCCGACGTCCTCATCGCTGTCGCTGGTCCGCTGACCGGCCCGAACGCCGCTTTCGGCGCTCAGCTTCAGAAGGGTGCCGAGCAGGCAGCCGCCGACATCAACGCTGCTGGCGGCATCAATGGCGAGCAGATCAAGATCGAGCTCGGCGACGACGTTTCCGACCCGAAGCAGGGCATTTCCGTTGCCAATAAATTCGTTGCCGACGGCGTCAAGTTCGTCATCGGCCACTTCAACTCGGGCGTTTCAATCCCGGCTTCGGAAGTCTATGCCGAAAACGGCATCCTCGAAATCACCCCGGCCGCTACGAACCCGAAGTTCACGGAACGGGGCCTCTGGAACACGTTCCGCACCTGCGGCCGTGACGACCAGCAGGGCGCCATCGCCGGCAAGTATCTCGCCGACCATTTCAAGGACGCCAAGATCGCCGTCATTCATGACAAGACCCCATACGGTCAGGGCCTTGCAGACGAAACCAAGAAGGCGATGAATGCCGCCGGCCTGACGGAAGTCATGTACGAAGGCATCAACGTCGGCGACAAGGACTTCTCGGCCCTCATCGCCAAGATGAAGGAAGCCGGCGTCTCGATCATCTATTGGGGCGGTCTGCACACCGAAGCCGGTCTCATCATCCGTCAGGCCGCAGACCAGGGCCTGAAGGCAACGCTGGTTTCCGGTGACGGCATCGTTTCGAACGAGCTGGCCTCGATCGCTGGTGACGCTGTCGCCGGTACCCTGAACACCTTCGGCCCCGATCCGACGCTGAACCCGGCGAACAAGGAGCTCGTCGAAAAGTTTAAGGCTGCTGGTTTCAACCCGGAAGCCTATACGCTCTACTCCTACGCTGCGATGCAGGCGATTGCCGGCGCTGCCAAGGCTGCCGGTTCGGTGGACCCTGAAGCCGTCGCCACGGCCATGAAAGAAAAGGGTCCGTTCCCGACGGTGCTCGGCGACATTTCGTTCGACGAAAAGGGCGACCCGAAGATTCCTGGCTACATCATGTACGAATGGAAGAAGGGCGCGGACGGCAAATACACCTACGTCCCGCAGGAGACTAAGTAAGCTTAGCTTCCTCTCTAGGAATATGATCATTGAAGCCCGGTTCACCGGGCTTCTTTTTTGGCGGCGCTTCGTCCACCGGGCGGTCAGCCGGTGAAGCGGCGCTGGCTTGGCCGGATGGAGAAGGTGGTACTGCTGCTGCTTGTCAGCGGTGCGGTGGAGGAGACGTGATCCCCGGAACGCCTTCCGCTATCCATCACATCTCATGCAGCACATGCGTCGCCTTCACGGCGGCCGATGCGCGATTCTCTACCCCGAGTTTCACGTAGATCTGTTCGAGGTGCTTATTCACGGTGCGCGCTGACAAACCCAGTATTTCGCCGATGTCACGGTTGGCCTTGCCCTTGGCGATCCAGAGCAGCACTTCGGATTCTCGTTGGGTGAGCGAAAAACGTTGGCGCAGCATCTCGTCGTCACTACGGTGGCTGGCGGCGGTGAGGCGGAAGAGATATTCATCCGGGCCGATCGCGCCAAGGAAGGCAAGCTGCAGCGCTGCCTGGCCGGCATGGCTGATTGAGATGATGCCGTCTCGTCCCGCGCCTGGGCGGTCGCGCATCCAGCCGGCAATATGACGGACGACGATCTCCATGCCGTCGTCACTGCCCATGGCGGCATTGACCAGCCGCGTTGCCTGCGGCGTCGACCAGTGGATCGCACCATCGCCCTTGACCGCCAGCAGGTGACGGCCGGCAGCGTCCAGTGCAACGCGGGCGCTCTGGGCCGAGCGGGCATTGCGCAGATGGACGCGGATGCGGGCGCGCAGTTCGTCGATGTTGATCGGTTTGGTGAGGTAATCGACGCCGCCGGATTCCAAGGCGTGCACGACATGCTCGGTCTCCGTCAGGCCGGTCATGAAAATCACCGGCACCTGGCCGACGGCGGCATTTGCCTTCAGCCTGCGACAGGTCTCAAAGCCATCCATCACAGGCATCACAGCGTCGAGCAGGATCAGATCAGGCGTGATGCGCTCGACGATGCCAAGCGCTGCCGTGCCCGAGGTGGCGATGAGAACGGAGAAGCCGGACTGTTCGAGCGCATCCGTCAGGAAACCGAGTGCCTCCGGCGAGTCGTCGACCAGCAGAACGATGTCGCGGGGGAGGGCCGGCTCAGCCAATGGATTCCACCTTTTCGTCGAAGTCGTGCAGGAAGGACATGAAGCCGGCCAGATCGAAGGCGGCCACATAGGGTCGAAGAGCCTCCGTGAATGGCCGATTTGCCTCCACCTTGGCAAGGTCCGAAAGCTTGGCTTCGATGCCCTTGATGTAACCGATCTCGCCGAGCCGTAGCAATTCCTGCACATGGGTTGCACCCGGGCCTAGCAGCTGCGCCTCGATCTTTGCAGGAGCGGCGGGCGCGTCATCGGCATAGACCCAATTCAGGCCGAGATGCAGGGCAAGCTTGTCACGCAGTTGGCGAATGTCGATCGGTTTGCCGATAGCGTCATTGTGGCTGTCGTCGCTGTCGCTCAGAACCGTCGCATCGCCAATATTGGCCGAAAGCATCAGCATTGGTGCCGTCTGGCCGGCCTCACGCAGACGCGAGACGAGCTGCCAGCCGCTCATGCCGGGCATCAGAATATCGACGAGGAACAGATCGGGCTGGATGCCGTCGATCAGTGTCAGACACTCGGCGCCGCCTGCCGCCGTCAGCACGATGAAATCGAGCGGCGCCAGGATTTCACGCATCATCTCGCGGTGATCCTCATTATCGTCGACGACGACGATGGTGCGGCGCGGACCGTCGTAGCCGACGATGCGTTTTTCCTGCGGCGGTGCGGCGGCGCGCATGACGGCGGACAGCATGAGCCGCACACGGAATGTCGAACCTTCATCCTTGACGCTGGATACCGCAATCTCGCCGCCGAGCGTGTTGGTCAGAAGCCGGGTGATGGTGAGGCCGAGGCCGAGGCCAGGCATCGGCCGCACGCTGTCTGCCTCGCCCCGCTGGAAAGGTTCGTAGATGCGTGTCAGGTCTTTTTCGGCAATGCCGCGGCCGGTATCGGTGACGGTGAAGGTCGCGACCTGGCTGCGATAGGCGACATCGAAGGCGACGCTGCCTTCGTCGGTGAACTTGATGGCATTGGAGAGCAGGTTGACGAGGATCTGGCGCAGGCGCTTTTCGTCGGTGCGGACGAATTGCGGCAAAACAGGCGAACGGTCATGTAGAAAGACAAGTCCCTTGGCCTGCGCCTGCGGGCGGAACAGCTCGACGATCTGGTCGAGGAAGTCATGGATATTGATCTCGTTGGAATAGACCTGCAGGCGGCCGGCCTCGATCTTCGAAATATCGAGCAGGCCGTCGATCAGCCCCGAGAGATGTTCGGCGCTGCGGCGGATGACCTTGATCGAGGATTGGCGCGGCGCCGGGATCGTTTCGTCGCGTTCGAGGATCTGGGCATAGCCGAGCACGGCGTTCAAAGGTGTGCGCAGCTCGTGGCTGAGGCCGACGACATAGCGGCTCTTGGCGCGGTTGGCGGCCTCGGCCGTCTCCTTGGCGTTCTGAAGGGCCGCATCGGTTTTCTTGTGGGCGGCGATTTCTTTGAGCAGCAGCGTGTTCTGGCGCGAGGATTCCTCCTCGGCGACGACGCGACTATCATGGGCGAGCACATAGAACCAGCAGACGACGCCTGATATCACCGAGAAGACGAAGAAGACGATCAGAATGGTGCGATTGACCACCTCTGCCGTCTCCGGCGAGGCGGAGGCGACCTGATGGGCGATCATCGCCAGGATCGCGCCGATGGCGGTCAGCGCCAGCGCCACGGCGATGCCGTAGCGGCCAAGGCGTGTCGTCAGCTTGCCCAGAACGCTCTCCGGCAGCAGCCTCCTCGCGACGGTTCCGACCTGTGCGTTGAAACGCGCGGCCGGCTTGCACATGTCGTGGCAGCGGCTGTCGAGCGAACAGCAGAGCGAGCAGATCGGGGCTGCATAGGCCGGGCACCAGGCCATATCCTCCGGCTCGAAAGGATGCTCGCAGACAGAGCAGGTGATGCTGGTCAGATTCTTCCAGCTCTGGCGCGGCTTGCGGGCGAGATAGAACTTGCCCCTCGTCGCCCAGGCAATGGCAGGCGAGGCAGACAGCGCGATGACGAGGGTGATATAGGGAGCAAGCGACGCGGCCATCTCGCCGAAAGCGCCGAAGTGGGCGATCAGCGATATCGTCGCCGACAGCGTCATGGCGCCGAGGCCGACCGGGTTGATGTCGTAGAGATGGGCACGCTTGAACTCGATGCCGGCAGGCGCGAGCCCCAGCGGCTTGTTGATGAAGAGATCGGCGGAGATCGTGCAGAGCCAGGCCATCGCGATGATCGAGAAGATGCCGAGCGTCTCCTCCAGCAGCCGGTAGATGCCGAGTTCCATCAAAAGCAGGGCGATCGCAACATTGAAGACAAGCCAAATAACGCGGCCGGGATGGCTGTGGGTCAGCCGGGAAAAGAAATTCGACCAGGCGAGCGAGCCGGCATAGGCGTTCATCACGTTGATCTTGAGCTGCGAGACGACAACGAAGGCGGCCATCAGCAGTAGCGCAGCATTGTGCCAGGGAACCATGTAGCCGAAGGCGGTGAGGTACATCTGCGCGGGATCGGCGGCGCGGTCGAGGGGAACGCCGGAAGTGAAGGTGAGCACGACCAGGAAGGAGCCGGCAAGCAGCTTCGGCGCGCCGATGATAACCCAGCCGGGTCCGGCAAGGAAGACGGCTAGGCGATGGCGCCATTTGCGCTGCAGCACCGGCGGCAGGAAGCGGAGGAAATCGGCCTGCTCGCCGATCTGCGACATCAGCGCCAGAATGACGGCGGAGGCGGCGCCGAACTCCATCAGATCGAAGTCGGCGATGGTACCGGGCGGGCCGGAAGCGTGGCGGATGCCGGAAAAGGCGCGCCAGAGATCGAATTTCTCCCAGTCCATGAAGGCGATGAAGATGAAGGGCAGGATGTTCAGCACGATCCAGAAGGGCTGGGTGATCAGCTGGAACTTGCTGATCAGCCGCACGCCGTGCGTCACTAGCGGGATCACCATGACGGCGCTGATGATGTAGCCGATCCAGAGCGGAATGCCGAGGGTGAGCTCCAGGGCCCCGGACATGATCGAGGCCTCTATCGCAAACAGCATGAAGGTGAAGCTCGCATAGATCAGCGAGGTGATGGTCGAGCCGATGTAGCCGAAGCCGGCGCCGCGCGTCAGAAGATCGATGTCGACGCCATGGCGTATGGCGTAGCGGCTGATCGGCAGGCCTATTGTCAGCATGACGATCGAGGCGACGATGATGGCGTAGAAGGCGTTGGTGGTGCCGTAGGAGAGGGTGATCGCCCCGCCGATCGCTTCGAGCGCCAGGAAGGAGATAGCGCCGATTGCCGTCTGCGAGATGCGCTCAGACGAAAAATGGCGGGCGCTCTTTGCGGTGAAGCGCAGCGCATAGTCTTCAAGCGTCTGGTTGGCGACCCAGCGATTATATTCGCGTCTCACCGGAATGATGCGTTGGCGCGCTGTCATGCCCTCTTTCCGGCACTCTCGTTGGGCTCATCGTTTCCACGGCAGTTTTGGCGGGATGGACGGGAAAGGCAAGGGGTGAGCACTGGCGGATTTGCAGAACAGTCATATTTTTGAAACGGCTCTGTCACATATCCGCTCTAACCCTACCGCCACTCGTTAAACATTTCGGGTATACTCATGTCTGTTTCAAAACTTTGCCGCCTGAGCACCGCTCTCGTCAGCCTTCTTTCGGTCGTGCCCTCGCTTGCCGCCGCAGAGCAAGCCACAAGCGCGAAAGCGCCCTATGCCGAGACCGGAAACACCAACAAGCGCGGTGACGCTTGCTTCTCGACGGCCGACACCAACGCCGCCGTCCATCTTCTCTCCGGCTTCCTCGAAGTATGGATGCCGCGCACGCCTTTCGTCGATGCCGGTGTGGAAGCCGCAGCCAAGGACAATTGCCCTGCAGTCGCCAAGTCAGATTGGGACGGCATTCCCTTCAGCAAGACCGACGGCCAGATCGTCAACAAGCCAGTCCATGATGCTAATATCGCCTATGTCGTGAAGGCGACGAAGGCGCGAACGGCCGAGCAGGCGGTTGCCGCCTATCTTGACGATCGGCGCGGCAAGAATGCCAGCATCGTCGATGGTCTCGGTCCGCTGACGGATGCCTGGAAGGCCGGTTCCAAGCAGATCACCACGATCACTGAGGTGGCGGCCGACGCGACGACGGTCAAATATGACGACAAGGGCAACAATCGCGGCGCCGGCAGCAAAGCGGATACGGAAAACAAGACCGACGCCAACCCGGACATGGGCCTCGCCATCGACTTCATCAATGCCGCAAGCGGCGATGGCTCGACGGAGCCCGCCAAGCGCTATTTCAAATATGCCCGTCCCTATCGCTGGAGCCCGGACGTCTCGGTCGTCCCGACGCTCGAGCCCGCCAAAAGCAGCAAGCCGGTCGAGGACGGTGGCTTCCCCAGCGGACATACGGCGGAAGCCTGGCGGGATGCGCTCGCCATGGCCTATTTGGTGCCGCAGCGATTCCAGGAAATGATCGCGCGCGCCAGCGAAATGGGTGAAGACCGCATCCTTGCAGGCATGCACTCTCCGCTCGACGTGATGGGCGGCCGCATGCTCGGAACCGCCACGGTCGTCTATAACCTGAACAAGTCCGACAATTCAGCGCTGAAGAGCGCTGCCTACGCCCAGGCGCAGTCATGGCTGATCGCCAAGTCGGGTGTTGCCGATGCGGGTGCGCTCGAAGTCGCCGCCCATGCAGCGCCGCTTTCGGCGGACCGTTTCGCCGATCACGAAGCCAATCGTGCCTATGTGCTGCAGCGCCTGAGCTATGGGCTGCCGACGATCCATGCGACCGATCAGCCGGCCCGCGTGCCGCAGGGCGCCGAAGCGCTTCTGGAAACCCGTCTGCCCTATCTTGATGGTGAACAGCGCCGCGAGGTGCTTGGTACAACGGAAATCGCCTCGGGCTATCCGCTGCTCGACGACGCGGAAGGCTACGGCCGCCTCAACCTGTTTGCCGCCGCCGACGGTTACGGCGCCTTCGAACAGGACGTGACCGTGACGATGGATGCGGCAAAGGGCGGCTTCAATGCGATCGATACCTGGCGCAACGACATCGGCGGCAAGGGCAGACTGGTGAAGCGCGGCAGCGGCATTCTCGGTCTTTCCGGCGCCAACAGCTATGCCGGCGGCACCGTGCTGGAAGAGGGCGTGCTGGTTGCCGGCTCTCCCTCGGCCCTCGGCGCCGGCGGGTTGATGGTCAATGGCGGTTCGCTCATCGTGGCCGCCGACAAGCCCTTAGCCGTGGGCGGCGACTATCAGCAGCTCGCCAGTGCGACGGCGAAGCCGACGCTCGGCGCGAATGGCGCCGGCACGCTGGTCGTTGCAGGCAAGGCGGCGCTTGCCGGCGATCTTGACGTGGCGCTCGCCCATGGCTTTGCGCCGGCGCCGGGAACGAAGATCGAAATCCTGAAGGCTGCCGCCATTACCGGCACCTTCGGCAAGTTCACCATCTCCGGCCACAGGGCGACCCTGTCTTACGGCCCGAACTCGGTCACCTTGACGATCGACGGCTAATATCGAACCGACCGGGCACCCCTGCGGCGGGGATGCCCTCCTCGTCATGACTGCGCATTCGGCCCCTGCGCCTACGTCATTTTGCGTATGTGTTTTTGCGCTGCAGCACCCGATAGTCCTCTCGGCAACAGTTAACTCCGTTTCCGGCCTGTTGCGGAACAAGAGAGGGGATCAACCATATGAATCTCAAATCCACGATTACGGGTGCCGCGCTCGGCGCCATCATGACAGCTTCGGCTGCCTTCAGCAGCGCGATTGCCGCCGACGATACGATCAAGGTCGGCGTGCTGCATTCGCTCTCGGGCACGATGGCAATTTCCGAAACCACACTGAAAGACGCCATGCTGATGCTCATCGACGAGCAGAACAAGAAGGGCGGCCTTCTCGGCAAGAAGCTCGAAGCTGTCGTCGTCGATCCGGCGTCCGATTGGCCGCTCTTTGCCGAAAAGGCGCGTGAGCTGATCGAAAAGGACAAGGTCGCCGCGGTCTTCGGTTGCTGGACGTCGTCCTCGCGCAAGTCGGTGCTGCCGGTTTTCGAAGAGCTGAACTCGCTGCTCTTCTACCCTGTGCAGTATGAAGGCGAGGAATCCTCGCGCAACATCTTCTACACGGGTGCGGCTCCGAACCAGCAGGCGATCCCGGCTGTCGACTATCTGATGAAGACCGAAGGCGTGAAGCGCTTCGTGCTCGAAGGCACCGACTATGTCTACCCGCGCACGACCAACAAGATCCTGGCAGCCTATCTCGAATCCAAGGGCATTCCGAAGGAAGACATTCTCGTCAACTACACGCCGTTCGGGTTCTCCGACTGGCAGACCGAGGTCGCCAAGATCAAGGAATTCGGCTCTGCCGGCAAGAAGACCGCCGTGGTCTCCACGATCAATGGTGACGCCAATGTGCCGTTCTACAAGGAGCTCGGCAACCAGGGCATCAAGGCGACCGACATTCCGGTTGTCGCCTTCTCGGTCGGCGAAGAAGAGCTTGCCGGCCTCGACACCAAGCCGCTCGTCGGCCATCTCGCTGCCTGGAACTACTTCGAGTCGGTGGAAAGCCCCGCCAACAAGAAGTTCATCAAGGAATGGCACGCCTTCACAAAGAACGACAAGCGTGTGACGAACGATCCGATGGAGGCCGCCTATATCGGCTTCAACGCCTGGGTGAATGCCGTCGAGGCCGCCGGCACCACCAATACCGATGCCGTTCTCGATAACATCATCGGCGTCACCGTTCCGAACCTCTCCGGCGGCTATGCCACCGTCATGCCCAACCACCACATCACCAAGCCGGTGCTGATTGGTGAAATCCAGGCCAACGGCCAGTTCGAAATCGTCCAGCAAACGCCCGCTGTCGTCGGCGACGAATGGTCGGACTATCTGCCGGACTCCAAGGACCTGATCTCTGATTGGCGCAAGCCGTTGAACTGCGGCAACTTCAACGTTGCCACCGGCAAGTGCGGCGGCAAGGGCTCCTGAGGAGACCCATCCGCTGATAGCCTGAAGACTTCCGTCCGGAGCCGATCCGGGCGGAAGCTCCATCTTTACCGCTGCGCCGCAAGGCCGACGACACTCAAGGCGAGAGAGCCGATGTTTCGCGCCATCCAGATTCTCCTTCTGACATTTTGTCTGATGCTTTCGGGCCTGACGCTTTCTGGGACCGGCCTTCGCGCCGAGGACGACGTGCACGCTCTCGTCGATGCGCTCGGCGTCGGCGGCTTTCCCGAGCGCGACGCGGCCATCCGGGCGCTTGCCGCTTCCGGGGATACGCATGTCAGCCAGATCCTGCAGCAGCTGAGCGACGGCCAACTCTACGTCAATTCGGAGGGTGGTCCCGTGCTCGTGCAGGGCGGGACGGAGGACGAGCCCACCTATTCCGATCCGATCACCGGGGAGGCGGTTGCCGATGTTGATCCCGACTTGATGTCGAAGGTCAAGATCAACAATGCACTGCGCACCACGATCACGACGATGATGAGCCAGCTGACGCTTCTGAGCCCGGATCGCTCGGCGCGGCTCGCTGCGGCCGAGGGCATGCTTAGGGATGCCGATCCTGCCAATCTCGAACTCCTGAATTCGGCTCTTTCAGCCGAGAAGGATGGCGAGATCAAAAACACGATGGAAGCGGCGCGGGCCGTGATGGTGCTGAAGAGCGATGCCGGTCTCGAGGAGAAGCGGGCTGCCATCGATATGATCGCCGCCCGCGGCGGCCGCGATGCGCTGACGATCCTGACGACGGCGATGGCGAATGCGCCCGACGATCTGAAGCCCGCGATCCAGACGGAGATCAATTCGATCAACCGTGACCTGGCGCTCTGGGACGTCGTCCAGAACGTCTGGTACGGCCTGTCGCTCGGCTCGGTGCTGCTCTTGGCCGCTATCGGCCTTGCCATCACCTTCGGCGTCATGGGCGTCATCAACATGGCGCATGGCGAGATGGTGATGATCGGCGCCTATACGACCTATGTCGTGCAGGAAACGATCGCCTCGGCCTTCCCCTCGCTTGCCGATTATTCACTGGCCTTCGCGGTGCCGGCTGCCTTCCTCTTCACCGGTCTGGTCGGTCTCGTCATCGAACGTTCGGTGATCCGCTATCTCTACGGCCGCCCGCTGGAGACCCTGCTTGCCACCTGGGGCGTGTCGCTGATCCTGCAGCAGGCGATCCGCAGCTATTTCGGCCCGACCAACCGCGAGGTCCGCAATCCGAGCTGGATGTCCGGTGCCTTCGATTTCGGCGGGCTGGTCATCACCTGGAACCGGCTCTGGATCATCGCCTTCTCTGTGGTGGTATTCCTGACGCTCCTGATGCTGCTCAAGCGCTCCGCCTTCGGGCTGCAGATGCGGGCGGTGACGCAGAACCGGCGCATGGCTTCCTCCATGGGCATCCGCACCGGCTGGGTCGACGCCTTCACCTTCGCGCTCGGCTCCGGCATCGCCGGCATGGCCGGTGTGGCGCTCTCGCAGATCGATAACGTCTCGCCGAACCTCGGCCAGAACTACATCATCGACAGCTTCATGGTCGTCGTATTCGGCGGGGTCGGCAATCTCTGGGGCACGCTGGTCGGCGCCCTGTCGCTCGGCGTCGTCAACAAGTTCCTTGAGCCCTTCGCCGGCGCCGTGCTCGGCAAAATCCTGGTGCTCGTCCTCATCATTCTGTTCATCCAGAAGCGTCCGCGCGGGCTCTTCGCACTCAAAGGAAGGGCGGTGGAAGCATGATAACGGCCTTCCTTCTCCGATCGCTCGATCGCAGGATCACAATCGCCGTCGCCCTGCTGCTGGCGGTCGCCATTCTCGTGCCGGTGCTGAACCTCGCCACCGGGCCAACCCATCCGCTTCACGTCCCGACCTACATCATGGCGCTGTTTGGCAAGTATCTGACCTATGCGCTGCTGGCGCTGGCGCTCGATCTCGTCTGGGGCTTCTGCGGCATCCTTTCGCTCGGCCACGGCGCCTTCTTCGCGCTCGGCGGTTATGCGATGGGCATGTATCTGATGCGCCAGATCGGCTCGCGCGGCGTCTACGGCGATCCGATCCTTCCCGACTTCATGGTGTTCCTGAACTGGAAGGAGCTGCCCTGGTTCTGGTACGGCTTCGACCAGTTCTGGTTCGCGGCGCTGATGGTGCTCCTCGTGCCTGGGTTGCTCGCCTTCGTCTTCGGCTGGTTCGCCTTCCGCTCGCGCGTCAACGGCGTCTACCTCTCGATCATCACCCAGGCGATGACCTATGCGCTGCTGCTTGCCTTCTTCCGCAACGACATGGGTTTCGGCGGCAATAACGGCATGACCGATTTCAAGGACATCCTCGGCTTCAACATCCAGGCAGACGGCACGCGCGCAAGCCTCTTCGCCGCGACCGCGATCTTTCTGGCGCTATCGCTGACGATCGCCTCGGCAATCGTCCGCTCAAAGTTCGGCAAGGTGCTCGTCGGCGTACGCGACGCCGAAAGCCGCACACGTTTCCTCGGCTACCGCGTCGAGCATTTCAAGCTCTTCACCTTCGTCGTCTCGGCGATGATGGCGGGCATTGCCGGCGCGCTCTACGTGCCGCAGGTCGGCATCATCAATCCCGGCGAATTCGCGCCCGCAAACTCCATCGAAGTCGTCATCTGGACGGCGGTCGGCGGGCGGGGAACGCTGATCGGGCCGATCATCGGGGCGATCCTCGTCAATGGCGGTAAGACGATTTTCACCGGTCTCTTCCCCGAGTTCTGGCTGTTTGCGCTCGGCGGTCTCTTCGTCGCCGTTACGCTGTTCCTGCCGAAGGGCGTCGTCGGCACCATCGCGCACCAACTCGGCAAACGGAAGGCCGTCACCGACGCTGTACCCCCGGCGGCAGAGGAAGATGACATCGAAGCGAAAATCCAGGCAGCGGAGTGAGCGCCCATGATTCCCGACGTCAAACCCAACAGCGTGCTCTATCTCAGCGGCGTCTCCGTTTCCTTCGACGGCTTCAAGGCGCTGAATTCGCTCTCGATCGTCATCGAGCCCGGCGAGCTTCGCGCCATTATTGGCCCGAACGGCGCCGGCAAGACGACGATGATGGATATCATCACCGGCAAGACCAGGCCTGATGAGGGCGAGGTTTTCTTCAACGGGACCGTCGACCTCACCAAGAAGGATGAGGCCGACATCGCTCAGCTCGGCATCGGCCGCAAGTTCCAGAAGCCGACGGTCTTCGAAAGCCATACGGTCTGGGACAATCTGGAACTGGCGCTGAACCGCCGCCGCTCCGTCTTCTCGACGCTGTTCTATCGACTTTCGAGCGAAGACAGGACGCGCATCGATGAGATTCTCGAAACCGTGCGGCTGACCCACCGCCGCGACGAATTGGCTGCCAATCTATCGCACGGGCAGAAGCAATGGCTGGAGATCGGCATGTTGCTTGCCCAGGAGCCGAAGCTGCTGCTCGTCGACGAGCCGGTCGCCGGCATGACGGATGCGGAGACAGCGGAAACGGCGATTCTGCTCAAGAATATCGCGAAGACCCGGTCGGTCGTCGTCGTTGAGCACGACATGGGCTTCATCCGCGACCTCGGCGTCAAGGTGACCTGCCTTGCGGAAGGATCGGTGCTGGCGGAGGGATCGATCGATTTCGTCAGTTCGGATCCGAAGGTGATCGAGAATTATCTAGGAAGGTGAGGAATGCAACTTCCAGGCTTGAACCTGACAATGGAAGACGCTCTAAAACGAGCGGGGTTTACTGTGGGGTTTATGGCTTTTCTCGGTATTCTGGTCGCGGCGCTCAGCGGCGCGGTCATCTGGTATTGGCGTTTTAAAATGGTGCGCGAGGCGGGAAACGAGATCATCGATTCCGTCGAGCGCATGCGGGGCGCTTATAAGCGCAGGAAGTTTCGCAAGCAGGCCGAGGTAGCGCCGCTGGCCTCGATTGCCGATCCGGCGATTGCGGCGGTGGCCTTTTTCTTCTGCCTTGCCAAGGAGAAGCCGATGTATGTCGACGCGGCGAAGGACGTTATCCGCAGCCGCATGAAAGGCATCATCCGGCCGGGCGACCTGGAAGAGGTGTTGGTTTTCGGCGAGTGGGCTTCCAAGAACGTCACCAGTCCGGAAGATCCGATCCGCCGGTTCCGGGATCTCTGGTTAAAGGCGCTCGACATGCAGGAGCGCCAGCAATTGATCGGCATTGCCGAGGACGTGGCCGAGACCGGCGGCGAGAGAACGAAAGATCAGGACTACGCCCTGCAGACGCTGAGGCGCAGTCTGATGAACTGATGGGGAATGGGTGAACGGATGCTGACAGTCGAGAACGCAAATCTGCATTATGGCGCGGCGCAGGCGCTGCGCGGCATCTCCATCAAGGCGGAGATGGGCAAGATCACCTGCGTGCTGGGGCGCAACGGCGTCGGCAAGAGTTCGCTGCTGCGCGCCGTCACCGGCCAGCATCCGCTGTCGGCCGGCACCGTCACCTTCAACGATACAAAACTGAACGGCCTGCCGCCCTTTGCCCGCGCCAAGCAGGGCATCGGCTATGTGCCGCAGGGGCGTGAAATCTTTCCGCTGCTTACCGTCAAGGAAAATCTCGAAACCGGCTTCGCTCCGCTTGGCCGCCGCGACCGCAACATTCCTGACGATATCTTCAGTCTCTTCCCGGTGCTGAAATCGATGTTGTCACGGCGCGGCGGCGATCTTTCCGGCGGGCAGCAGCAGCAGCTGGCAATCGGGCGCGCCATGGTGACGCGGCCGAAAATTCTCGTGCTCGACGAGCCGACCGAGGGCATTCAGCCGTCGATCATCAAAGATATCGGCCGGGCGATCCGCTATCTCCGCGATTCCACAGGCATGGCGATCCTGCTTGTCGAGCAATATCTGGATTTCTGCCGGGAGCTTGCCGACTATGTCTACATCATGGACCGCGGCGAGATCGTGCATGAAGGGCTTGCCGGAACTCTGGATACGCAGGAAGCTCGCCGCCATCTGACCGTCTGACCGGCAAATGCCGCAATTTGCGGCAGCGAGAACGACGGCTCGTTGATCTCTTCTGCGCGGACCGCAGCCCTTGTCGGGCGGCATGGGAATTGCTTGGTTTCCGTCATTCGCGCGCGTGAATGGAAAGCGGTGGCGCGATTGAAAGGACGACATGACGAGTGCGGCAGTGAGTACCAGACCGCAAAGAGCGGAGGGACGGGGGCATCTGGCGGCAAGGCTGCTCGATGGGCGCACTCGTATTCGCGAGCTCTATCAGGAGGGCGCGGCGAAGATCCGCTTGCCTGATACTTTCGACGCCTCGATGGAAGCCGTCATCATCAACACCGCGGGCGGGCTGACCGGCGGCGATCGGCTGGACTGGAGCGTTGTTGCCGGCGCGGGCACGAAGATCGACGTTACCACCCAGGCCTGCGAAAAGATCTACAAGGCGTCGGCCGGCACAGCCGAGGTGACGACCCGCATCGAAGTCGGCGTTGGAGCGCGCGTCGACTGGCTTCCGCAGGAAACGATCCTCTTCGACAGAGCAGCGCTTTTCCGCCGCCTGGACGTCGATCTCGACGAAAGCGCCGAATTCCTGGCCGTCGAAGCGGTGCTGCTCGGCCGCAAGGCAATGGGCGAGGCGGTGGAGACTGGGCTCTTTCGTGACCGCTGGCGTATCCGCCGCTCGGGCCGGCTGATCCATGCCGAGGAGCTTAGACTTTCCGAGGGTATCGCGGCATTGACCGCGCGTCAGGCCGTGCTCGGCGGGCAGGTGGCCTTTGCGACGCTGCTTTATGCCGGTCCGCTGGCTGAAGCCTATCTCGGCAAGGTGCGGCCGCTCGTCGAAGGGATCATGGGCGGCGCGAGCGCCTGGAGCGACAAGCTCGTCGTTCGCCTTGCCGCAGCCGACGGTTTTACGCTCAGAAAAATCCTGATTCCGGTCATTTCCGTCTTGCGCAACGGTGCGCCTGTGCCGAAAGTCTGGAATCTATGAAGCGAAGCATGAGGCAGATGGGCAAGCAATGAACCTCACTCCG
Organism: Rhizobium sp. NXC14; assembly: GCF_002117485.1. NCBI lineage: Bacteria > Pseudomonadati > Pseudomonadota > Alphaproteobacteria > Hyphomicrobiales > Rhizobiaceae > Rhizobium > Rhizobium sp. NXC14. The sequence continues at coordinate 3,523,741 of NZ_CP021030.1, read as the reverse complement.
AGAGAAAAAGACAAGCTGCTGATTTCGATGGCGGCGATGGTGGCACGGCGGCGGCTGGAGCGCGGCGTCAAGCTGAACTATCCCGAAGCGATTGCGCTGATCAGCGACTTCGTCGTCGAAGGCGCCCGCGACGGCCGTCCCGTCGCCGAGTTGATGGAAGCCGGCGCCCATGTGATCGGCCGTGATCAGGTGATGGAGGGCGTTGCCGAGATGATCCACGACGTGCAGGTGGAAGCAACGTTTCCCGACGGAACCAAGCTCGTCACCGTACATGAACCGATTCGGTAGGGAGAGAAAATGCTGGAACTGAGACCCAATTGCGAATGCTGCGACAAGGATCTGCCGCCGGAGAGCGCTGAGGCGCGGATCTGCACCTACGAATGCACCTTCTGCGCCGATTGCGTGGACGGCGTGCTGAAGGGCACTTGCCCCAATTGCGGCGGCAATCTCGTCGCCAGGCCCATCCGGCCGGCCGCCATGCTCGCCAAACATCAGGCGTCGACGAAACGCGTGCTGAAGGCCGAGGGCTGTGCGCCCAGAGCGGCTTAAGGAGAATGAGATGATTCCGGGCGAGATCATTGCCGCAAGCGGCGACATCGAACTCAATGCCGGCGCGCAGACGGTGACGCTGGAAGTTTCCAATACAGGCGACCGGCCGGTGCAGGTCGGCAGCCACTATCATTTTGCCGAGACCAATGCCGGGCTTTCCTTCGACCGCGCGGCGGCGCACGGGAAACGTCTTGATATTCCGGCCGGGACGGCCGTGCGCTTCGAGCCGGGGCAGACGCGTTCGGTGACGCTGATCCCGCTTTCCGGCAAGCGCGAGGTTTACGGCTTCCGCCAGCTCGTGATGGGCAAGCTTTAGAAGAACGGGAGAGGTGATTGCGTCTGAATATCTGCCTCATCGGGGCGGCGATGCTGTTTGTGGCCGGCCGTGTGTCCGCGCAGGATGTCGATTGCAAGAATCCGCAGACGCAATCGGACATGACCTCCTGCGAAGAGGCGGGCCATGAGGCTGCCGACAAGGCGCTGAACGAACAATATAAGAAGACACGCGCCGCCATGGCGGCGATCGACAAGGATCTCGACGGCGACATGAAGGGTGCTGAAAGGGCGCTGGTCAAGGCGCAGCGCGCCTGGATCGACTATCGCGACGCAGAATGCGATGCCTTCGGCTTTCAGGCCCGCGGCGGCACGATGGAGCCGATGCTGGTTGCCGGATGTCTGGCCGAAGAGACGGATAAACGCACGAAAGAGCTGAAACAGCTCGAAGACACGATGAGCAACTAGGGTGATCGAAAAGATCGTAATCGTCGGCAATGGCGAGATTGGGGAAGGACAGGCAGGCATCATCGATGCCGCCGATTTCGTCATCCGCTTCAACGATTGCCGTTCCTACCGCACTGGCGGCAGCCGCACGGATGCCGTCGCGGTCTGCAATACCGGCCGGCCGGCAAAGGCAATGCTCGGCTCACCCGAGTGGCGCGCCCATCCCGGTGTTGTTTCGGCGCGCGAAATCTGGAGCGTGCGCGACCCGGAAAAATTTGCCGCGATGCGGGCGCCGCTTGCCGTCTCGCATCCCGATCTCGATGATTTCTGCGACGACTATACGGATGCGTTCGCTGCCTTCTGCGCGGAAACCGGCAAGGCGCATATCGTCATCGGCAAGACGGTCTACGAGGCCGTCGACGCCTCGCTTTCGGCCTTTGAGCCGGCGCCTTATGTGGTGCCGAGCAGCGGCATGATCGTCACCGCCGAGGTGCTGGACAAATATGCCGAGGCCGAGGTGATGCTGGCTGGCTTCGGTCACGTCGGCTGGGAATGGCACCCGTTTGCGGCCGAACGGCAGCTTGTCGATACTTATGTAGCCGCTGGCCGCCTCACACGACTCGGCGAAAAAACACTTGTCTCTTCCTTCCACGGAGCCTGATGAATGCCCTACAAGATCTCCCGCGCCGCCTATGCCGGCATGTTCGGACCGACCACCGGAGACAAGGTGCGCCTTGCCGATACGGAGCTCTTCATCGAGATCGAGAAGGATTTCACCACTTATGGCGAGGAGGTGAAGTTCGGCGGCGGCAAGGTGATCCGTGACGGCATGGGCCAGAGCCAGGTGACACGGGCGGACGGCGCGGTCGATACGGTCATCACCAATGCGGTGATCGTCGATCATTCCGGAATCTATAAAGCCGATATCGGGCTGAAGGGTGGGCGCATCGTTGCCATCGGCAAGGCCGGCAATCCCGATATGCAGCCGGGCGTCAACATCATCGTCGGCCCGGGCACGGAGGCTATCGCCGCCGAAGGCAAGATCGTCACCGCAGGCGGCATGGATAGCCATATCCATTTCATCGCGCCGCAGCAGATCGAGGAAGCGCTGATGTCTGGCATGACCTGCATGCTCGGCGGCGGCACGGGACCGGCGCATGGTACGCTCGCCACCACCTGCACGCCGGGTCCCTGGCATCTGGCGCGTATGATCGAGGCGGCGGACGCCTTCCCGATGAACCTTGCCTTTGCCGGCAAAGGCAATGCCTCGCTGCCGGGAGCACTGACGGAAATGGTGCTGGCCGGCGCCACCTCGCTGAAATTGCATGAGGACTGGGGCACGACGCCTGGCGCCATCGATTGCTGCCTGTCGGTCGCCGACGAATATGACGTGCAGGTGATGATCCACACCGATACGCTGAACGAAAGCGGCTTCGTCGAGGATACGATCGGCGCCATCAAGGGCCGCACCATCCATGCCTTCCACACGGAAGGAGCGGGCGGCGGGCACGCGCCAGACATCATCAAGATCTGTGGGCAGCCGAACGTCATCCCGTCGTCCACCAATCCGACGCGGCCCTATACGGTCAACACCATCGCCGAGCACCTCGACATGCTGATGGTCTGCCATCACCTGTCGCCGTCGATTCCCGAGGACATCGCCTTTGCCGAAAGCCGTATCCGCAAGGAGACGATCGCGGCCGAAGACATCCTGCACGATATCGGTGCCTTCTCGATCATTTCGTCCGACAGCCAGGCCATGGGCCGCGTCGGCGAGGTGGCGATCCGCACCTGGCAGACGGCCGATAAGATGAAGCGCCAGCGCGGCCGACTGAAGGAGGAAAAGGGCGACAACGACAATTTCCGCGTCCGCCGCTATATCGCCAAATATACGATCAACCCGGCGATCGCCCACGGTCTCAGCCATGAGATCGGCTCGGTCGAGATCGGTAAGCGCGCCGACCTCGTGCTCTGGAACCCAGCCTTCTTCGGCGTGAAGCCCGACATGGTGCTGCTCGGCGGCTCGATTGCCGCCGCCCCTATGGGCGATCCGAATGCCTCGATCCCGACGCCGCAGCCGGTGCACTATCGGCCGATGTTCGCCTCCTATGGCCGCAGCCTCACCAATTCCTCCGTCACCTTCGTCAGCCAGGCGTCGCTCGATGCCGGGCTGAAGAGCAGGCTCGGGGTCGCGAAGGAACTCGTGGCGGTAAAGAATACGCGCGGCGGCATCTCCAAGGCGTCGATGATCCACAATGACCTGACACCGGAGATCGAAGTCGATCCGGAGACCTATGAAGTCAGGGCGAACGGCGAACTGCTGACCTGCGAGCCCGCGACGGTGCTGCCAATGGCGCAGCGCTATTTCCTGTTCTAGGCCAGTCATTCCGTGCTGAGGGGGATGCGCTGGCTGTTGCGGATCGTGCTCCTGCTCGCAACTCTGGCAGCGGGCGGAACCTTCATTCCCCGGCCGCTGATTGCCCCGGTCAAGGCGTCGTCGGCGGAGGCAATCCACCGCATTCTCCTCCTATCGGGATCGATTCATACCGATATTGCCATTCCGCTCGATGAGGAGACGCGGGCGGCATTTTCCTTCCTCGACGAGCCGGATTTTCCGCTCGGTCATCAGAATGCGGAATGGCTCGTGATCGGCTGGGGCGGCCGCGCCTTCTATCTCGAAACACCGACCTGGGCTGAGCTGAAGCCGCTGCCGGTGCTACGGGCGCTGACGATAGATCGTTCGGTGCTGCATGTGGATCTCGCTGGCCATATTGCCGAGCCGCAGTCTGATGTTACGGCCTTCGATATTGGTGATGATGAATTGGCGCGGCTGCGCGAATTCATCGCGGACAGCTTCGTCCGCAACGCGGGCGCGATCGCGCCGATCCCGGATGCGGGTTACGGGGAGATCGATCGGTTTTTCGAAGCCAAGGGATACTTCAATGCCCTCTTCGGCTGCAACACCTGGACTGCCGCTGCACTCCGCTCGGCAGGGCTTCGGACTGGCTTATGGAACCCTCTTCCACAATCATTGCGATTGTCTGTTGATGTCTACAATTGACGCACTCGCTGGCCCATCCGCTCTTAAACGAAATTGTGAATGGATTTCTCTGTAAGGTTGTAAAAATCGCTAAAACACCGCAGTTTTTCTTGAGCTAGACCATTCTGAAACAGCTCGGCGCAAGATCGTGGCAAAGCTATTATATATCAACACATTAGCTGCTTGTGTACGTTGTTCGATTCAGGGATTGAAGACTTGCAGCCCCTGCTAGAAAAAATCTAACCACCGAATCGTCTGAAATCGTTCGAATTTTAGCGAATCGATTAAGACACCCGCAGCAATTGGGCTCTTATCAATGCCTTGAAACGCCGGGCAGGAAGGTCGATTCTCATGAGAAATTGGATGTCGCTGCAGGCCGATTTTGGCCATTTTCTATATCGCAGGCAGGTCTATGTCTTTGCGTTGAAGATGAGCTTTCTTGCCGTCATTTTCTCCGGCGTTATCATTGCGCTGACGATACCGCCACTCGGTTTTCTCGGGCTGTTGCCGGTGACCCTTTCGCACGCGATCGGCTTCGGCGCCATTTTTTCCTGGCTTGTCGGCGGCACGGTTTCCGGCATGATGTCGCTGGCGGCGGGTTTTGCAATGCATGAACTGACGCTGTCGCGGGCGGAGTTCGAAAAGCTCAGCCGCACGGATACCCTCTCCGGCCTGTTGAACCGGCGCGCCTTCACCGAGGCGCTGGATCGGATCGAAGGCGACGCCTCGCTCGTTATTTTCGACGTCGACCGTTTCAAGGCGATCAACGATCGTTTCGGCCATGCCTGCGGCGATGCGGTTATCACGGCGGTCTCGGCGGTGCTGCTTTCCGCCTTCGACGAATCGTCCGTCGTTGCGCGCCTCGGTGGCGAGGAATTCGGCGTCATCGTCTCCGGCGAACCGCTGGAGAAACGGTTGGAGCGGATCCAGGCCGTGCAGTCCGATATCGCCAACAGACCGCTCGTCGCAGATGGGAATCATATTGCCATCACCATTTCCGGCGGCGTGGCCGATCTCATTCCTGGGCGCAGCAAGCAGCAGGTCTATGCCTCGGCCGATCGGGCGCTTTATCTCGCCAAGGCGCTCGGACGCAATCGCGTCGTGCACGAACGGGAGGGACTGCATCATGCCTGGCACGGGCTCGCCGAAACCAGTGCCAACACAGAGGGCAGGGGGCTGGGGAGCGACAACATGATGCAGGCCTACGGAATATAAAAGCCGGCCTCCCATTGGTGCTTGCATCGGGAAGGGCTATTTTGCATGGTCGTCGTCTCATCAAAACGGACATATCATGCAGCGCGTCACCTCCTATCTTCCCGCCGGAACCCCTTCCTCCCATCCGACTGCCCAGGTCAAGCTGCCGCATGATCTGCGGCATTTGCGCCGCAAGCTCCTGCATCTGGAGAATGGCGAGATGGTCATGCTCGACCTCAAGGATCCGGTGCTCTTCGCCGATGGCGACCTGCTTGTGCGCGAAGACGGCGAACTGATCGAGATCCTTGCCGCCGACGAGAAGCTCTTCGAGATTCGCGGACGCGACCGCACGCATCTGGTCGAGCTTGCCTGGCATCTCGGCAACCGTCATCTCGCCGCCCAGATCGAGGAAGACCGCATCGTCATCCTGCGCGATCATGTCATCCGAACCATGCTGCAGGGGCTCGGCGCCACCGTGCTCGATATCGAAGAGCCCTTCCAGCCTGCGCGCGGGGCCTATCATTCACATGGCGGACATTCGCATGACCAGGCGCATGCGCATCATGACCACGGGCACAATCACAACGCTGGTCATGACCATGATCACGCGCATGGCCATGACCACAAACATGATCACACCTGCGACCATGATCACCACCATGGTCATGGGCACGGGCATCACGGCCACAAACACGATTGAGGCTCGATGAGCGAAGATCGTGAATTGCAGGCATTGTTGCGCCTGATCGCATGGTTTTCACCGGCCTTTCCGATCGGCAGTTTCGCCTATTCAGGCGGGTTGGAGCGGGCGGTAGCCGATGGGCTCGTGACCGACGCGGCCTCGCTTGCGGACTGGATCGGCACGCTGATCGGCCATGGCTCGGTCTGGAACGATGCGGTGCTTCTGGCGGAGAGCCACAGGCGCCAGGCCGAGGCTCCGGGCCTTGCCGAAATCGCTGCGCTTGCCGAAGCGCTTGCCGGATCGCGTGAGCGCCATAAGGAAACGATGCTGCTCGGCGAGGCGTTCCTCTTGGCGGCGCGAGCCTGGCCGGACGAGGTCTTCGAAAGACTGCCTGGGAAGACCGCCTATCCCATTGCGGTCGGAGCGGTTGCGGGCGCCCATGCTATAAGGCCTGAGAAGGTGCTCGCGGTGTTCCTGCATGCCTATGCCTCACAGACGGTTTCAGCAGGTATCCGTCTCGGCGTCGCCGGGCAAAAGGATGGCGTTGCCATACTTGCCGGGCTTGAAGAGCAGATTGCGGGGATCGCGCGGCGGGCGGCAGCCTCAACCCTCGACGATCTCGGTTCGGCGACGGTGCAGGCCGATATCGCCAGCCTGCGCCACGAAACCCAGACGATCAGGCTTTTCCGCTCGTAACTACTAAATTATCCCGCAACTGCGTCATTTGACGGTGGCGCATGCCGGCGGCGTCGCTATCATCGGAATCCTATTGGAGTACGCCATATGAAATCAAGAAACGGACCTCTGCGCGTCGGCATCGGCGGGCCGGTCGGGTCGGGCAAGACGGCGCTGACGGAAAAGCTCTGCAAGGCGATGCGGGACGACTATTCTGTCGCCGTCGTCACCAACGACATCTATACGACCGAGGATGCCGAGGCGCTGGTGCGCATGCAGGCATTGCCTTCCGATCGCATCGTCGGCGTCGAGACGGGCGGCTGCCCGCATACCGCCATCCGCGAGGACGCGACGATCAATCTTCAGGCGATCGCGAGCCTTAACGAGCGGATCCCCAATCTCGATGTCGTCTTCATCGAGTCAGGCGGCGACAATCTGGCGGCGACCTTTTCGCCGGACCTCGCCGATATCACCATCTATGTCATCTCGGTCTGCCAAGGGGAGGAAATCCCGCGCAAGGGCGGGCCCGGCATCACCCGCTCCGACCTGCTCGTCATCAACAAGAAGGATCTGGCACCCCATGTCGGCGCCGATCTTGAGGTGATGGAGCGGGATGCGACGCGCATGCGCGCCTCACGCCCCTTCGTCTTCTCCGATATGAAGCGTGGCGATGGCGTCAGCTCGATCGTTCGTTTCTTGAGAGAGCAGGGCGGGCTCTGAGGGACAAGCCCGCCGCATCTGGCGGATGGCGGCGAGGGTGGCGAAACAAAAACGGGCCGGGAGATCGCTCCCGGTCCGTAGTTTGTTGACAACGTCTCTTCCGTCGTGCTCGGGCTCGTGCCGAGCATCTAACCACCGCGATTATCTGACGGGTAAACATTTATTTCCAGGTATTTAATTGGGCCGGCATAGATCCTCGGCAGAAGGCCGAGGATGACGTCGGGGGTTTTGCATGCGGTTTGTCAGCAGCCCGACGAGCGGGAGGTCGCTCCCGGCCCGTCTCGTTTCCTGAGGCTTTGCTCACTCCGCCGCAAACGGCGGCAGGCGGAGCACATTGGTGTCGTTGGCGCCCTTGCGCTTGCTTTCCGGCTTTTCGATCGCGGTCAGGCGCTCGTCCAGCGCATCGATATCGCTGCGGTTCTCGCGGGTCACGCGGGTAAGATCCTCGCGCGAGAGCGGCAGGTCTTCCTCATCCTTCCTGCCGACCAGGCGTCCAAATATCCAGCCGAGCAGGCGGGACAGATCGTCCATGATGAGAAAGAAGGAGGGAACGACGACGAGCGACAGCACCGTCGAGACGATGATGCCGCCGATCACGGCGATTGCCATCGGCGCGCGGAACGAGCCGCCTTCGCCGACGCCGAGCGCCGACGGCAGCATGCCTGCCGACATGGCAATCGAAGTCATGATGATCGGCCGGGCGCGTTTGCGGCCGGCCTCGACCATGGCTTCAACACGGGACATGCCCTGATGGCGCATCTCGATTGCAAAATCGACGAGCAGGATGGCATTCTTGGTGACGATGCCCATCAGCATCAGAATGCCGATCATGACAGGCATGGACAGCGGATTGTTGGTGATGATCAGGCCCGCCGCGACGCCGCCGATCGCGAGCGGCAGCGAGAACAGGATGGTGAAGGGCTGGATCACATCCTTGAAGAGCAGGATCAGCACGGTCAGTACCAACATGAGGCCCATCAACATGGCGTTGACGAAGCTCTGCTGCATCTCGGTTTGCACCTTGGTGTCGCCGCTTTCCGCGAGGTGTACCGTGGCCGGAATGTTGGCCGCCTTGACGATCTCGCGGAAACGGGCCGAGGCGGTGTCGAGCGCTACACCCTGCGGCAGGTCGGAACCGATAGAGACGACCCGGTTACGGTTGTTGCGCTTGATCGAGCTTACGCCTTCCGAATAGTCGATATTCGCGACGCTCGAGAGCGGAACGGTGCCGCCGCTGGCGGTCTGGATCTTCAGCGCCCGGATGGCGGCAAGGTCGCGGCGCATGTCAAGGGCCGCCTGGACGCGGATCGGGATCTGGCGATCGTCGAGCGAGATCTTGGCGAGGGCCGCATCGACATCGCCGATGGTGGCGACGCGGATCGTCTCGGAGATCTGCTGCGGCGTGATGCCGAGACGCGCCGCCTCGTCCTTGCGGGGATAGACCTGCAGTTCCGGACGCGGCAGGGCGCCGTCGGCGCTGACATTGGCGAGCAGCGGGTCGGCACGCAACTTGGATTCCAGAATGCCGACGGCTTCGTTCAGGTCCTTCTCGTTTTTGGAGAGGAAGTTGAAGGAGAGGTCGCGTTCGCCGCGGTCGTTAAGCTTCAGGATATGGACATCGGGAATATCGCGCAGCTTGGCGAAGACTTCCTTTTCAATATCCCATTGCGGGCGCTCGCGGCCGTGGACTTCCACCTTCGGCAGCATCGGGCCGATGACCGGGATATGGCCGAGCACGTCGTTGACCACCTTCTTGACCAGCGACTGGTCGAGCTTGTGGAGCGCCAGCGTAATGGTCGCACGGCGCAGTTCGAGATCGCCCTTTGGCGACGCGCCGCCGAGGACGAAGACGCTTTCGACGCCGTTGAGGTCCTTGACCCTGTCATAGATCGCCTTCGTCGTCTTCTCGGTGTCGTCGAGCCGCGCATTGGGCGGCAGTTCAACAGAGAGAACGATGCGCGAGGCATCTTCGGGCGGCAGGAAACTGCCTGGAACCTTCATCAGCAGCATAACCGAGCCGACGAGGAAACCGATCGCCGCAAGCAGCGTCAGATATCGCGAATATTTGTGCCCGGTCGTGGCGCGGATCAGGCGCGTATAACCCTTCATCAGCAGACCGTCATTGTCGTGATGGTCGTCGACACCGTCTTCGGCGCGCATGAGATAGGCGGCCATCATCGGGGTGATGAGGCGTGCCACCAGCAGCGAGAAAAAGACGGAGAATGCGACGGTCAGGCCGAACTGGATGAAGTACTGGCCCGGAATGCCCGGCATGAAGGAAACTGGCACGAAGACCGCGATGATGGTGAAGGTGGTGGCGATGACGGCGAGACCGATTTCATCCGCCGCCTCGATCGCCGCCCGATAGGGCGTCTTGCCCATCTTGATATGGCGGGCAATGTTCTCGATTTCCACGATCGCGTCGTCGACCAGGATACCTGTCGCGAGCGTCAGCGCCAGGAAGCTGACGAGGTTCAGCGAGAAGCCCATCATGTCCATGACCCAGAAGGTCGGGATCGCAGAGAGCGGGAGCGCGATGGCCGAGATCAGCGTCGCGCGCCAGTTCCTGAGGAACAGCAGCACGACAATGACGGCGAGCAGGGCGCCTTCGAGCAGCGTGTGGATGGCGGCTTCATAGTTGCCGTAGGTGAAATAGACCGAATCGTCGATCATCTCGATCTTCACGTTCGGATTTTCGCTTCGCACCTTGTCGAGGCTCTGCGCGACCGTCTCGGCGACGCTGACCTCACTGGCGCCCTTCGAGCGGAAGACGCCGAAGGTAACGACGGGCGTATCGTTGAAGCGCGAAAAGGATTTTGGCTCCTCATAGGTGTCCTTGATGACGCCGAGATCGGACAGTTTGACGAAACGGCCGCTCGGCAGCGCAATCGTCGTGTCTGCAAGTTCGGCGACATTGCGGGCGTCGCCAAGAACGCGGATTGCCTGTTCGCTGCCCGCCACCTGGCCGCGACCGGAGCCGAGATCGACATTGGTGCCGCGCAGCTGATCGTTCACGCTTGCAGCTGTGATGCCGTAAGCATCGAGCTTGCCGGGCGCGAGTTCTATGCGCACTTCGCGTTCCGCGCCGCCATAACGGTCGACGCGGCCGATGCCAGCCTGGCCCTGCAGCGCTCGCTTGATCGTATCGTCGACGAACCAGGAGAGTTCTTCCAGCGACAGGTCGGGTGATGACACGGCGAAGGTCTGGATCGCCTGGCCCTCGACATCGACCTTGGTGACGATCGGTGCTTCGGCCGTTGCCGGCAGATCGCTGCGGATGCGGTCGATCGCGTCCTTGACGTCCTGCACGGCCTGTTCGGTCGGCACTTCCATCCGGAACATGACGTTGGTCTGCGAGCTGCCGTCGGTCACCGTCGACTGGATTTCGTCAATGCCGGTGATGGAGGCGATCGCGTCTTCGATCTCCTTCGTCACCTGCATTTCGAGCTCGGCCGGCGAAGCGCCGCTTTGCGTAACGCTGATCGAGACGAGCGGTACGTCGATATTCGGGAAACGCGTGATCGGCAGCGTGTTGAAAGACTGAATGCCGATGAGGATCAGCAGGCAAAAGGCCAGCAGCGGTGCGATGGGATTTCGAATGGACCAGGCTGAAAAATTCATCGGATGGTCTCTTTAGTTGGAAGCCGAGGGCTGTTCACGCACCGGCGTGATATGGTCGCCGTCGCGAACATAGGCGCCCGCCTTGGCGACGACCTCGTCGCCGCTCTTCAATCCATTGACGATCTCGACATAGGCGCCGTCCTGGATGCCGGTCTCGATCTTGGCGAATTTCACCACGCCGTCCTCGACCTTGCGGGCGGAGGAGCCTTCGTTGCCGGTGAGCACCGCCGTCAGGGGAAGCGATACACCCTCGGTTTCACGGACGATGATCTCGGCGCTGCCATACATGCCGGAACGCGCCTTGCTGTCATCGTCGATGGAGATATGGACGAGGCCGAGGCGGGTCACGGAATCGACGGTGGGTGAAACCAGGCGCACGGCACCGGAAAGCTTTTCGCGGCTGCCGGAAAGGGAAATGGTTGCCTTCTGGCCGGCCACAATCCTGATAATATCGCTTTCGGCGACTTCGGCGACAAGCTCGATATCGCCGTTGCGGATGATGGTGAATAGCGGATCGCCGTTACCGGCGGCGATCGCGCCGACCTTGGCGTTCTTAGCCGAAACCACACCGGCAACCGGCGTCTTCACATCGGTGCGGGCGAGCTTCAGATCGGCGTCTGCGATCTGGCTGTCGAAGACCTTCAGATCGGCTTCGGCGACCTCAATCGCCTGCTCGGCGGAGACGACTCGGGCGTTGGCGGCAGCGGCGGTCGCATCGGCCTGCTCGACCTGGGCTGTAGAAACCGTGCCCTTCTTGCCCATTTCCTGGGCGCGGGCCTGCTGCTGCCTTGCCTGTTCGGCATTGGCCTGCGCTTCGATGAGCTGGGCGCGCAGTTGGGCAAGGCTTGCCTCGCCCTTGGCCTTCGTCGCCATCATCTGGCTTTTCTCCAGGACCAGGGCGTCGTCATTGAGCGTTGCCAGCGTGCTTTCAGCCTGGACCTTGTCGCCGACATCGGCTTTCAGCGTGCGAATCGAAAGGCCTTCGACCTGCGGCTGGATATAGACTTCCTCCACCGGCTTGACCGTTCCGGTGCCGATAACACGGTCGACGAGGGTGCGATTGACGGCTGTGGTGACAACGATCGCCGGCAGGTTCTGCTGCGGCTTTGCGACCTGCGCTTCCTGCGAAAAGGCGGCGGATGCAGCCAGCGCCGCTGCAAAAAGGGTGGATGCGCCTAAACTTCCAGTCGGCTTGCGTGCCATGCGTTTTCGTCCAATCTCGTCATAAGGTTAGCCGAATTCGCGCGTCTGCCATTGAGCTCGCGACCAGGCCACTGCCTTTCCTGCATTCTCAGGGGTATCCACACGTCATTTGCCGTCTTCATCCCTCGCCGGCAAATCGGCTTCTAGTTGGTATCGATTTGCTCGATATGCAAGCCCGGCAGAAAACAATTCCCCATGAGCCGATAATAATTACCATCATAACCTGAATCAATCATCGCAGAGTTATGCGAACATGACGATCATTGATCCCGCTTCTCCCCTAATGACGTTTGACGCCGGAAAAATGCGACATCAGCGACGCTGTTTTTCGTGTCGTCCCAAAAATGAGAAACGCGCGGAAATTTTCTCCGCGCGTTTCGCTTTACTTCCTGCCGTCTTTACTTGGATGCGGCGTCTGTGATCTCGTGTGTCCAGGCCCCCGAGGGCTCCTTGTTGATGATCTTCTGGTCGAGCAGAGCCTTCGCCGTGCGGGCATAGAGCGCTTCGTCCAGCTTGCCGGAGCCGTCGCCGACCAGCTTGGCAACTTCGCCCATCATACGCTTCTGGTGGTTCTCGTCCTGGCCGCCGTTGTCCACGACGATCTCGGCGGCTTCATCGGGGTTCTCGGTCGCATATTTCCAGCCCTTCATCGAGGCGCGGACGAACTTGACCATCTTCTCCTTGAATGCCGGGTCCTTCAGCTTGTCTTCCATGGCGTAGAGGCCGTCCTCGAGAAGGTCATTGCCCATTTGCGTATAGTTGAAGACCGTCAGTTCCTCCGGCTTGAAGCCAGCGTCGATCGCCTGCCAGTATTCGTTGTAGGTCATGACGGAGATGCAGTCGGCCTGCTTCTGGACGAGCGGCTGTACGTCGAAGCTCTGCTTCAGCACGGTGACGCCGTTCGGGCCGCCTTCGGTGGAAAGACCCAACTTGTTCATCCAAGCGAAGAAGGGGTATTCGTTGCCAAAGAACCAGACGCCGAGCGTATGGCCCTTGAAGTCGGCCTCGGTCTTGACCGGGCCGTCCTTACGGCAGATCATTTCCAGGCCGGACTTCTGATATGGCTGGGCGATGTTGACCAGCGGAACGCCCTTTTCGCGGGCAACCAACGCGCCGCCCATCCAGTCGACGATGACATCGGCGCCGCCACCGGCGATCACCTGCTCAGGCGCGATATCGGGACCACCGGGCTTGATGTCGACGTCGAGGCCCTCTTCCTTGTAGAAACCCTTCTCCTGGGCGACATAATAACCGGCGAACTGGCTCTGTGTGACCCATTTCAGCTGCAGCACCACCTTGTCGGCGGCCATAGCATGGGCCGCTGCAAGCGACATGGCGCTCGCCATCATTGCAACCATCAATTTTTTCATTTTCTTGTCCTTACCCTCTGAAGTTATGCCCGGACCCAATTTGCGAGGCCCGCGCGCGCCTAGCCACCACGGATAGACGGATGCCAGAACGTCACCGCCCGTTCTGTCAGGGCGATGATGCCATAGAAGATCGAGCCGGCCAGCGCCGCGACGGCGATTTCCGCCCAGACCATGTCGACATTCATGCGGCCGATCTCGGTCGAGATGCGGAAGCCCATGCCGACGATCGGCGTCCCGAAGAATTCCGCAACGATGGCACCAATCAGAGCCAGCGTCGAGTTGATCTTCAGTGCGTTGAAAATGAAGGGCATCGCCGCCGGAAGCTTGAGCTTGAGCAACGTCTGCCAGTCGCTCGATGCGTAGGTGCGCATCAGGTCGCGCTCCATGCTGCCGGAGGCGGAAAGGCCTGCCACGGTGTTCACCAGCATTGGGAAGAAGGTCATGATGATGACGACGGCGGCTTTCGACGGCCAGTCGAAGCCGAACCACATGACCATGACCGGAGCGATGCCGATGATCGGCAGAGCCGACACCATGTTGCCGATCGGCAGCAGGCCGCGGCGCAGGAAGGCGATGCGGTCGGCCAGCACCGCGACGACGAAGCCGCTGAGGCAGCCGACGATATAACCGATCAGCACCGCCTTGAAGATCGTCTGCCTGACGTCGTCGCCGAGGATGGGCAGAGAGGCCATGATGCGGGTGCCGATGGCGCTAGGCGGCGGCAACAGGATGAAGGGGACGCCGGCACCGCGCGTGATCGCCTCCCAGAGGATGAGAATCCAGGCGCCGAAAATCGCCGGAATCAGCAGTTCGAGCACCGATGCACCGAAGGCGGCGGCAGGCGGCACTTTCGAAAGCTCCGTGACGCATCGCCAGGCGAGCAGCCACGCGGCGAAGAGCAGCAGGAAGTAAGCCCGCGTTGCCGTGCCCTCGTTGCCGGAAATCGCTGCAAGCAGCAGCCAGGCGGCGCCATGGGCGCCGATGAACAGCACGGTGGCGCGATAGGCCGGCGGTTGCGGTGCAAAGGACAGGAGAGCGGCCGCGGCGATGACGATGAAGATCAGGCTTGCGGTGCCATCGGTTAAAGGACGGGCCGCGCCCTCGGCCAGAAGCGGTAAGGCAGCAGCCAGCGCCGCGATGCAGAAAAGAAGAGCGGCCGCGCCTTGCCAGGAGAAGCTCAGACGTCTCATGCCGGCCTCCCGCCCATGGCGCGGTCGACGATCTTCGCCGTAAGGCCGACAATCGCTACCAGAACGCCTGCAAGCAGCGAGCCGGCGACCAGCGCTGCCCAGATATCGATGGTCTGGCTGTAATAGGAGCCGGCGAGCAGCTTCGAACCAATGCCGGCAACGGCGCCCGTCGGCAATTCGCCGACGATGGCGCCGACGAGGCTTGCGGCGATCGCGACCTTCATAGAAGTGAAGAGAAAGGGGATCGAGGCAGGGACGCGCAGTTTCCAAAAGGTCTGCATCGGACTGGCGTTATAGGTGCGCATGAGGTCGAGATAGAGGAGTTCGGGTGACCGCAGCCCCTTCACCATGCCTACGGCGACCGGAAAGAAGGAGAGGTAGGTGGAGATCAGCGCCTTGGAGACGAGGCGGGAGGCGTCGGAATCGAGATTCAGCAGATGCGCCAGCGCATTGTCGCCGGTCAGCACGTTGTAGGAGATGATGACGATCATCGGCGCGATAGCGAGGATCGGGATTGTTTGGCTGGCTACGAGCCAAGGCATCAGCGAGCGGTCCATGGCGCGGTTATGCACGATCAGCACGGCGAGAAGAATGCCGAGCAGCATGCCGAAACCGAAGCCGAGCAGGGTGGAGGAGAGCGTTACCCAGCTGTGATAGACGAGGCTGCGGCTGCTCGAAAGGCTGCGCAGGAAAGTGTTCTCATAGACATTCTCAGCCACCTGATGCGGTGCCGGCAGGATCGGCTTCGGCTGCGCCAGCGTCCTGCCGATGAATTCCATCGTGGTCGGCGTGACGCCGGCGCGGCTGTCCATGTCACGCTGGAACGGCGCGTTCATGAGAATGGCGGCGACATACCAGATGGCGACGAGGGCGAGCAGGATGGTGGTGACGGGGACGATCTTGTCCTTGAATGTGTCGGATTTCACAGGGATCGCCTCCATATATCGGCACCGCGTGGGCGGTTACCCCCCTCTGCCCTGCTGGGCATCTCCCCCACAAGGGAGGAGATCGGCAAGGAGATGGCGGGTCGTTCCCCAATGCTCCCATGCTGGGCTAGGGGGCCTTCGGCATGTCGATCTCCCCCCTTGTGGGGGAGATGCCCGGCAGGGCAGAGGGGGGTGGCCCAAGAGCGCAATGGCCTAAACCTCATGGCTATGCCCCGTCCTCAGCCCCTCGCGGACGCGGTGGGCGATTTCCAGGAACTCTGGCGTGTCGCGGATGTCGAGCGGGCGTTCGGCCGGAAGCGTGGAGTCGATCACGTCGGTGACGCGGCCGGGGCGCGGCGACATCACCACGATCTTGGTCGAGAGGTAGACGGCTTCAGGGATGGAGTGGGTGACGAAGCAGATCGTCTTGTTGGTGCGGGCCCAGAGTTTCAGCAGCTCTTCGTTCAGATGGTCGCGGACGATCTCGTCAAGCGCGCCGAAGGGCTCGTCCATCAATAACAGGTCGGCGTCGAAGGCGAGCGCGCGGGCGATCGAGGCGCGTTGCTGCATGCCGCCGGAAAGCTGCCAGGGGAATTTCTTCTCGAAGCCGGAAAGACCGACGAGATCGAGCGCCTCGGCGATGCGCCTCGTCCGATCGGCGCCGCGGTAGCCCATGATCTCCAAGGGCAAGGCAATATTGTTCTCGATGGTGCGCCAGGGATAGAGCGCCGGCGCCTGAAAGACGTAGCCGTAGGCGCGGGCTTTGCGCGCCTCCGCCGGCGTCATGCCGTTGATCGAGATTTCGCCCGAGGTGCTCCTTTCGAGATCGGCGATGACGCGGAGGAAAGTCGTCTTGCCGCAGCCGGACGGGCCGATGAAAGAGACGAAATCGCCCTTGCGGACATCGAGATTGACATCGCTCAGCGCCCGCACCGGGCCGTCATTCGCCTGGTAGGTGAGACAGAGGTCCTTGGCGGATACGACGGAGGGTGCTTGCATCAATGCGACCGATCTTGTTTTCCCCGCTTGACGGCGGTTTGCATGTTACCATCGCTGCCGGCTTTGCCGGCGGCGCAATTCTTGGAGGAAGAAAATGGACGCGACATCAAAACCCACCTGCCACATCGTTCGTCCCAAGCACGCCTATGACGGCAAGCAGGGGCTCAGCTATTTCGAAGGGATAGCGGCCGAGACTGTCGGCGCCACGGGCATCTGCATGCACCTCCTGACGATCCCGCCCGGCGTGCGTGCCAAGGCGCACCTGCACGAGGCGCATGAGACGGCGATCTACGTGCTCTCCGGCGAGGCTCATACCTGGTACGGCGACCGGCTGGAGCATCACGTCATCACCCATGCCGGCGAACTGTTCTACATCCCGGCCGGCGTGCCGCATATGCCTGCGAACCTCAGCAGCACGCCCTGCACGGCGGTCATTGCGCGCACCGATCCCCACGAGCAGGAAAGCGTCGTGCTTCTGCCGGAACTGGACGCGCTGGTGCCGGCGTGAAGTCATCCGCATGAAGGCGTCGTTCCCCGGCTGATGGCCGTATCGCTATGCTCCATCGTCATACGCCGGTTGCCGGGATGCCACTGCGTTCCACTTTGCGCGGAGAAGTGATCTCCTTCCAGGTGGACAGCGCCCTGCTGACGGCTGTCACCGGTTCGCGCCTGACGAACTCGCCGTGGCCCTCGCGGGTCTTGATCGTGCTTTCCTCGATCGCGACGACCCCGCGCGTCAGCGTGTAGCGCGGCAGGCCAGTCACTTCCTTGCCCTCGAAGACATTGTAGTCGATCGCCGACTGCTGGGTCTTGGACGAGATTACCTTCGAACGGTTCGGGTCCCAGACGACGATATCGGCATCGGCGCCGACGAGGATCGCGCCCTTCTTCGGATAGATGTTGAGAATCTTGGCGATGTTGGTCGAGGTGACGGCGACGAATTCGTTCATGGTCAGTCGGCCGGTGTTGACACCGTGTGTCCAGAGCATCGGCATGCGGTCTTCCAGGCCGCCTGTGCCATTCGGGATCTTAGTGAAGTCGCCGACGCCGAAACGTTTCTGCGCCGTGGTGAAGGCGCAATGGTCGGTCGCGACCACCTGCAGCGAACCGGAGGCGAGCCCCGCCCAGAGGCTATCCTGATGCTGCTTGCTGCGGAAGGGCGGCGACATGACGCGACGAGCGGCGTGATCCCAGTCGGGATTGGAATATTCGCTCTCGTCGAGCGTCAGGTGCTGGATTAGTGGTTCGCCATAGACGCGCATGCCCTTGGCGCGGGCCCGGCGGATCGCTTCATGCGCCTGCTCGCAGGAGGTGTGGACGATGTAAACAGGGCAGCCGGCCATGTCGGCGATCATGATGGCGCGATTGGTGGCCTCACCCTCGACTTCAGCCGGCCGGGAATAGGCATGCGCCTCGGGGCCGTTATTGCCTTCGGCCAGCAGCTTTGCCGACATGGAGGCGACCACGTCACCATTTTCGGCATGCACCAGCGGCAGGGCGCCGAGCTCGGCGCAGCGCTGGAAAGAGGCGAACATCTCGTCGTCATCAACCATCAGCGCGCCCTTATAGGCCATGAAGTGCTTGAAGGTGTTGATGCCCTTGTCGCGGACGATGGTCTCCATCTCCTTGAAGACCTGCTCGCTCCACCAGGTGACCGCCATGTGGAAGGAATAGTCGCAATTGGCGCGGGTGGATTTGTTGTCCCACATGGTCAGCGCTTCGAGCAGCGACTGGCCAGGGGCGGGAAGGGCGAAATCGACGACCATGGTCGTGCCGCCGGAAAGGGCCGCGCGCGTGCCGCTCTCGAAATCATCGGAGGAATAGGTGCCCATGAAGGGCATTTCGAGATGGGTGTGCGGGTCGATGCCGCCCGGCATGACAAAACAACCGGAGGCGTCGAGCGTTTCGTCGCCAGAGAGGTTCGGACCGATCTCGACGATCTTGCCGCCATCGATCTTGACGTCAGCCTTGTAGGTGAGGTCGGCCGTGACGATGGTGCCGTTCTTGATGACTGTGGTCATGATCGTTCCCTCTTCTTTTCTTTGCATTCGCCTGGTGAATAGAAGCTGACCGTTTCCTCGCTGGCTTCAAGTCGGCCTTCCAATGCTGCCAGGATTGTTTCGAGTACGGAGCGTCTTTCGCGAGAGACTTCCTGATTCCAGAAGCGCAGGACAGAATAGCCATTTGCATTGAGCCATTCGGTTCGGCGTTGATCGCTGACGCTTTCGGCATGCTGGAAGCCATCGACTTCGACGATCAATCGTTTTTCGCGACAGAGGAAATCGACAATGAATGGGCCGAGAGGAACTTGCCTTGCGAACTTATAGCCGTTCAAGCGGCGGGCCCGCACGTCGCTCCAGAGGTGGTATTCCTCTTCGGTTTCGTTGCGGCGGAGGGTTCTGGCCTGGTCCGTCTTGTTGGCGCGGTGTTTCCGGATGTCCTGCTTGATAATCTTCTTCGCACCGGGGGCCCCCTCATCCGCCCTTCGGGCACCTTCTCCCCGAGGGGAGAAGGGAGGAGCCGCGACGTCCACCCTTCCCTTCTCCCCAGCGGGGAGAAGGTGGCCCGACGGGTCGGATGAGGGGGCTCCGGGCGCTATGTCAGCCGTTATGACTTCGTTATGGAAGCTCTTGTCCTGCTTAGCCTTGTTGGGACGATACTTCCGCATATCCGCTTTGATAATTCTGGCCGCACCGGGGGCCCCCTCATCCGCCCTTCGGGCACCTTCTCCCCGAGGGGGGAAGGGAGGAGCCGCGACGTCCATCGTTCCCTTCTCCCCGGCGGGGAGAAGGTGGCCCGAAGGGTCGGATGAGGGGGCTCCGGGCGCCACGTTAGACATCACACCACGATCTCCGCCGTCTCGACCACCGCATGGAACAGCACATCGGCTCCGGCCGTCGCCCATTCCTTGGAGATTTCTTCCGCCTCGTTGTGGCTGAGCCCGCCGACGCATGGGCACATGACCATGGTGGCAGGCGCGACCTTGGCGGCCCAGCAAGCGTCGTGGCCGGCGCCGGAGATAATGTTCATGTGGCTGTAACCGAGCCGTTCGGCGGCGGAGCGAACCGAGGTGACGAGCTTTTCGTCGAAGGTGACCGGTGCGAAATGGCCGATCGCCTCGATGGAACAGCCGACGCCCAGCGCGTCGCAGATGCCAGGAGCCTCGGCCTCGATCTTTGCCCGCATGCGATCGAGCTTGGCCTTGTCGGGCGAGCGGATGTCGACAGTGAAGACCACTTTGCCCGGCAGCACGTTGCGGGAATTCGGCGAGAAGAAGACTTGGCCGACGCCGCCGACGGCCCCCGGCTGCTCGCTCATCGCCACGCCTTGGACCATTTCCAGGATGCGCGACATGGCAAGGCCGGCATTGACGCGCATGTTCATCGGCGTCGAGCCGGTATGGGCCTCCTTGCCGGTCAGCGTGAATTCCAGCCACCACAGGCCCTGACAGTGGGTGACGACGCCGATCTGCTTTTCCTCGGCTTCGAGGATCGGACCCTGCTCGATATGATATTCGAAATAGGCGTGCATCTTGCGGGCGCCGACCTCTTCGTCGCCGACCCAGCCGATGCGCTTCAACTCGTCGCCAAACAGATTGCCCTCTGGATCCCTGCGGTTATATGCGAAGTCCAGGCTGTGCACGCCGGCGAAGACGCCCGACGCCAGCATGGCAGGGGCGAAGCGTGCGCCTTCCTCGTTCGTCCAGTTGGTGACGACGATGGGGTGCTTCGTCTTGATGCCGAGGTCGTTCATCGTGCGCACGATTTCGAGGGCCGAGAGCACGCCAAGCACGCCATCATATTTGCCGCCGGTTGGTTGGGTGTCGAGATGCGAACCGACATAGACCGGCAGGGCGTCGGGATCAGTGCCGGGGCGGGTGGCGAACATCGTGCCCATGCGGTCGACACCCATGGTCAGGCCGGCCTCGTCGCACCATGTCTTGAAAAGCCTGCGGCCCTCGGCATCCGAATCCGTCAGCGTCTGGCGGTTGTTGCCGCCGGCGATTCCGGGGCCGATCTTCGCCATGTCCATGAGACTGTCCCAGAGACGGTCGCCATTGATGCGCATGTTCTCGCCTGGTGCTGCCACCATTCTTCAAGCCCTCACCTGTTTGCGGCAGTCATGCAAGGGGCATGCCCGCCTGTTCCCGTGGTCCTTTCCCGCGCCTGTTGTTGGTTTTGTCGAGCGCCGGAAAATCGCCAGTTGCCTTTGTTTTTCATCTGGCGGATATTTGACCGATTGGTAAACATTACAACTTCCACCGCGGGGCTCAAGACGAAAATCACGAAATTTGCCGATAAAAATGCGGGCAGTTGCTCAAGAAAGCGCCAGGGGGCGCCTCTGCCGAAACTTGAGGGAAGAAGTTGAATATCAAGGGGAAACAATAGCCGATGGCTATTCCGAGAGCAGCGAAGACCCAGAGGCGAACGCGAATCCAGGAGGAGAAGGAAGAGCAGATTCTGGAGGCGGCGCTCGACGTGTTTTCGGCACGCGGCTTTCGCGGTTCGACGATCGACCAGATCGCCGAAGTCGCGGGCATGTCGAAACCCAATCTTCTCTATTATTTCCGCACCAAGGAAGCGATGCACCGGGCGCTGATCGACCGGGTCCTCTATACCTGGCTGGAGCCGCTGCGGGCCTTCGACGCCGAGGGCAATCCGGAAGAAGAAATCCGCAGCTACATCAGGCGCAAGCTGGAGATGGCGCGCGATTTTCCGCGCGAGAGCCGGCTGTTCGCCAATGAGGTGCTGCAGGGCGCACCGCATATCGAGGACGAATTGAAGGGGCCGCTGAAGCAACTGGTAGACGAGAAGGCGGAGGTCATCCGCGCCTGGACGAAATCTGGCAAGATCGTTGAATGCGATCCCTACCACCTGATCTTCTCGATCTGGTCGACGACCCAGCACTATGCGGATTTCGACGTCCAGGTGCGCGCGGTGCTGGGGCAGGAACATTCCGGCGAAGGGCGCTTCGAGGATGCCGCGCGGTTTCTGGAGCAACTCTTTATTGGCGGGCTGCGGCCGGAGGGTGGCTAACAGCTCGATTTCCTGAGAGGATGCCTTTTTCAGCTCATGATCGCCGGCAGTTCCGCGGCCAGCGTATCGATGGCAAGACGCACTTTCGGCAGCATCACCGGCGATCGCGGCCAGACGGCATAGGCTTCAAATATGGTTGATGGTGTATCGGTCAGAACCCGCACGAGTTCACCTGAGAGGACCTTGTCCCGCACCAGCCAGCAGGTCAGCCAGGCAAGCCCGCGGCCTTCAACCGCGGCGTCTGCGATCGAAGCGAGATCGTCGAGCCGCAGCCGTGATTTCGGCAGAACTTCGCGTGGGGGACCGGCCGGAGCCGGGAAGGTCCAAGCCTTGTCATTGTCACCCCTGCGATAGACGATGCCATGATGGCGGGCGAGATCGTCGATCGTTTGCGGCACGCCATAGTTTTCGAGATAAGCGGGCGAGGCGCAGACCATCATGGACTGCCGGGCGATCGTTCGCGCCATCAGGTCGGGACTGTCCTTCAGCGGACCGTTGCGGACGGCAAGGTCGAAGCCGTCCTCTAGGAGATCGACGACCCGATCGCTGAAGGATAAGTCCAATTCGAGATCGGGGTGGTCGTCGAGCAGGCGGGTCAGGATCGGAGCGGCGCAATGGCGTCCAAACAGCGCCGGCATCGATACCCTCAGCCTGCCGCGGACCTCGCGCCTGCCCGATTCAAGTTGGGCCTCGCCGATCCGGATTTCCTCGATAGCTTTCAGGCAGCGCTCATAGAAGAACCGGCCCTCGTCGGTCAGGCTCTGGGTCCGGGTCGTGCGGTTGAAGAGCCGGACGTCGAGTCGCTGTTCGAGCCTTGCGATCGTCTTGCTGACTGCCGAGCGGGTGAGGTGAAGCCGTTCGGCGGCGGCGGAGAAACCGCCGGCTTCGACCGTCTGGACGAAGATCGAAATCCCCTTCAATTGCTCCATCTTTGTTTCCTTTATGGCACCAGTTCGACGACATAATATCGCAACAGGCGATGAATATTCAACGATATACCTGCTGCTCCTCCAATCGAGAAGGAGCAGGAGATGCAGACGACAAAGCAGTGGCAAACCGATGCCGTTGGGCCGGAGGCCAATCTGAAGATCGGTGAAGCGAGAATTCCCGACGTGTCTGGCAGGATGATCCGGGTGCGGACGCAGGCGGTCTCCCTCAATTTCCGCGACAGGCTTGTGCTCGAAAGCGGCATGGGACTGCCGCTGCAGTTTCCCTTTGTCCCGGCCTCGGACATGGCAGGCGTGGTTGAGGCCGTCGGGCCGGATGTCACACGCTTCAAACCCGGAGATCGAGTTATATCCACCTTTTCCCCGGATTGGATCGATGGACGCGGCCCGGGCAACGCGCGTAATCTACCCTACCAGACGCGCGGCGGCTTCCATCCGGGCGTGCTGACCGAACACACCGTGTTTTCCGAGGAGTGGTTCACGCATGCGCCGAAAACGCTCGATGCCGCTGAAGCGAGCACGCTGCCCTGCGCCGGACTGACGGCATGGTTCGCACTGATCGAATGCGGCAAGCTCAAGGCTGGCGACAAGGTGCTGGTGCAGGGAACCGGCGGCGTCGCGCTCTTCGGCCTGCAGATCGCCAAGGCGCATGGCGCCGAGGTCTTCATTACGTCAGCCAGTAGCGAAAAGCTCGACCGGGCGCTGGCGCTCGGCGCCGATCATCTGATCAACCGGCACGAGGGCGACTGGGTGGCGCAGTTCCATCAACTGACCGGCGATTACGGCGCCGACCACGTGCTCGAAATCGTCGGCGGACCACATCTCGGCCAAGCGCTGAAGGCTGTGGCGATCAACGGCCGCATTTCGGTGATCGGCGTCCTCGAGGGTTTTGAGCTCTCGGCGCCGGTGGCGCCACTGCTTCTCAAGGCGCCCGTCCTGCAGGGAATTACGGTCGGCCACCGCAGGGCACTGGAGGATCTGGTGCGCGCCGTCGACCAGACCGGGCTGAAGCCTGTTATCGACAGGCGTTATGGCTTCGAAGAGCTGCCGCAGGCGCTCGATCATCTCTATCGAGGCCCCTTCGGCAAGATCGTCATTGAGTTTTGAGACATGAGGCTCCCTGCGCATCGTGGAGGGGAGCCTTCTGTTATTCGGCAGCGATGGTTTCGGTTTCGAAGGCAAAACCCTCATCGGCCCAACCGGTCATGCCGCCGATCATCAGCTTGGCTCTGAGGCCGAGCTTGGCAAGGCGAAAGGCCGCCTTGTCGGCGCCGTTGCAATGAGGACCAGCGCAATAGACGACGAAGAGCGTGTTTTTTGCCCATTCCGACATGCGATGTGCGGTCATCTTGCCGTGCGGCAGGTTAATCGCGCCCGGCACATGGGACTGCGCAAACAGTGCCGGCGAGCGCACATCGAGAAGAACGAAATCGACCTTTCCAGCTGCGAAAGCGGCGCGGACATCCGAACAATCGGTCTCGAAGGCGAGCTTAGCGGCATAATGGGCGGCGGCGAGGTCAGGCTCGGCGGCGGGGATTTCGGAGACGGCGCTTGGCATCGGTCTTTCCTTTCGTGCTGGATTGCCCCCTGATATCGCCGATGTTAAAGCTCGGCGAAATTGGCCATCGTGACTGACAGCGTAAAGATCATGCCAAACATATCTCCGAAGACGAACGGACCGCTGGTCGCGGTGCTTGCCTATGACGGGCTCTGCACCTTCGAATTCGGGATAGCTTATGAGGTCTTCGGCCTGCCGCGTCCCGAGATGGGCGAGGGGTGGTATCGCTTCTCCGTCTGCGGCATCGAGCTGGGGCCGCTTCGCGCCGCCGGCGGGTTGACGGTCGGGGTCGACAGGGGGCTGGAAGTCCTCGACGCGGCGGACCTGATCGTCGTGCCCGGCTGGCGGTCGATCGATGCGCCGGTGCCGGAACCGCTTGCCGCCGCTCTCAAGGCAGCGCATCAGCGCGGCGCGCGCATCATGTCGCTCTGTTCCGGCGTTGCAGTCCTTGCCGGCGCCGGACTGCTTGCCAACCGCAGGGCGACAACACATTGGCGCTATGTCAACTCGATCGCGGAGCGTTATCCCGACATCACGCTCGACGCGGATGTACTCTACATAGATGAGGGCAGCCTGCTGACAGCGGCCGGCAGCGCCGCAGGCATCGATCTCTGCCTGCATGTGGTTCGCGGCGATTTCGGCTCGGAGGCGGCAAACAGCGTCGCCCGCCGCCTCGTGGTTCCGCCGCACCGCGAAGGCGGGCAGGCGCAGTTCATCGGCGCGCCGGTTCCGGAGGAACGTGAGGGCATACGCCTCAGCCCGCTGATCGACTGGATGCGCGCAAGCCTTGCCGAGGAGCAGCCGATCAGCCTGCTCGCCAAAAAGGCCGGCATGAGCATGCGCACTTTCCAGCGCCGCTTCGAAGCGACGACGGGTCTCAGCGTCGGCGAATGGCTGCTGAAGGAGCGGCTGCGCCATGCGCGCGACCTTCTCGAAAGAGAACTTGCCGTATCGCTCGACGATATCGCGATATCAAGCGGCTTCGGCACGTTGGCGACGATGCGGCACCACTTCCGCAAGCGGCTGGGCACGAGCCCGCACGCCTATCGGAAGTCATTCGGCGGCTGATCGCGTGATGCCAACATAGGGTGCAACTTTTCAAAGAGTTCGAGATCGCCGAAAACCGTCACTCCGTCGGTTGGCAAAGCGCGCACTGGCTCGAGAGCTTCACTTACATTCTATCGCGAAGGTTTCGTATGGCTTGAGCTCAACAGTTTCGCCGATCATGTGCACTGGTTCATAATTGCAGATGAGGCATTCTCCGTTGATAGCGAGCTCCGTCGGCAAACTCAGCGTAATGTCCCTGGGTGTGAAGTTGGCGACCACTATGATCCAGCTCCTGTCGAGCGTGCGGGTATAAACGAAGACATCGGGGTGCTGGTCGAGCCAGGACCGGTACTCGCCATAAACGATAACAGGGTGGGTTTTCCGGAGAGCGATCAGCTTGCGATAATGATTCCAGATCGACTTCTCTTCCTTGATGGCCGCTTCGGCGTTCACCTTCGGATAATTGGGATTGACCTCGATCCAGGGGACGCCTGTGGAAAAACCGCCATAGGGGGCAGCACTCCATTGCATCGGCGTGCGGGCGTTATCGCGGCCGTTCTCGTTTGCTCCGCGGATGAATTCCTCCGGTGAAAGGCCGGCCTCCACGTGCAGTCTGTGCATGTTGATAGTTTCGATATCGCGATACTGTTCGATGGAGGTGAAGGGGACGTTCGTCATGCCGATCTCCTCGCCCTGATACACGAAAGGCGTGCCCTTCAGGAGATGCAACGCGGTCGCCAGCATCTTCGCCGACTCAACGTGATAGCCGGTGATATTGCCGTAGCGCGAGACTGCGCGCGGAAGATCATGATTGCCCCAGAAGAGCGAATTCCACCCATCTTCGGATAGAGCAAGCTGCCATTTGCTGAGGACGGTCTTGAGGTTTACGAGGTCGAACGGCTTCGGGCGCCATTTCCCATAAACCGCGTCCCATTGCTGGGTGACGTGCTCGAACTGGAAGATCATCGACAGTTCCCGGCGTTCACGCCCGGAATAGAGGAGCGCTGCGCCGGGTGTGGCGCTCCAGGCTTCGCCGACCGTCAGGATATCGCGGCTGCCAAAGGTCTTGGCATTCATCTCCTGCAGATAATCGTGCAAATGTGGTCCGTCCTTGACGAGCTCCTGATCCACCTGCTTGCCGATATAGTCGATGACATCCATTCGAAAGCCTGCAATGCCGCGCTCGAGCCACCAGTTCATCATGTCGTAGATTTCCGACCGGACCTTCTCGCTCTCCCAATTGAGGTCCGGCTGGCGACGGGAAAACATGTGCAGGTAATATTCGCCGGTGGCGGGATCGAGCGTCCAGGCCGGCCCGCCGAAGGAGGATGTTAACCGGTTCGGCGGTCCTCCGTCCGGGGCGGGCTTGCGCCAGATGTAGAAATCGCGGAATGGGTTGTCCAGGTCGCGGCGAGATTGAAGAAACCACGGATGCTCGTCGGAGGTGTGGTTCACGACGAGGTCGAGCATGATGCCGATCCCGCGGTCTTTCGCCTCCGCCACCAGCTCGTCGAAATCTGCGAGCGAGCCGAACTCGGGGGCGATGTCCCTATAGTCGGATATGTCGTAGCCGTTGTCGTCCATCGGCGACCTGTAGATCGGCGACAGCCAGATGATGTCGATCCCGAGTTTCTTCAGGTAATCGAGCTTCGAGGTAATGCCCGGAATCGCCGATGCCATCTCCGTTACAATCGCAGAAGCTGCGCGGATAGACCTGATAGACAGTTGCCGTATGCCACCATTTCGGTTGGAGAGGTGATCGCGTGGGACCTCCCAGCGGTGTCGTGGACTGATCCATCGGAAGCTTTCCTACTTGTTTGGGATCTTTGGAGAACACCGGTGGTGCGCTTGGGTTCCATCGGGCCAGACCTCATCCCCACTTCCCGTTCGTAGCCGTGGCGCGGCTCAAGGAACCCCCTCCCTCCGGAACCGTTAGAAGGTGTGGCAACAGAGATTATCGGGAGACCGTCGCGGTGCCGAACCAAAGCAGCAGCTGGTATGCATAGGCTATCCCATATTCGAAGGTGCAGAACCCGTCCTAGGCAAGCACCGCGACCAGCAGTGCGGCTGCCGATGCAATGGTGGTCGGAGAGGAAGGCGGGGTTCTCCAGTGCGAATGTCGGAAAACTGTGTCAGCCGATCGTCGCCGACGGACCGTTTTCCTGCAAGACGGAAATCGATTTTAGCGGCATGCAGCCCAGGAAGTTCAGAGATCTCATCGGCGATGTGGAGTTCGAAGGTATCCTCCAACCACGCCCGGAGCTCGAGCCCTATGCCAACCATTGGTTTGTTTCGGAAGGAAACGGATCATGACGCTCATCGGTTATCACGCATCCCATGAACAATTTTCGCCAAGTGAGCTCCTTGGATATGTGCAGGCGGCGGAAGCTGCAGGTTTCGGCGCCGTGATGTCGTCCGATCATCTGACGCCATGGAGCGAGAGGCAGGGTCAGTCAGGCTTTGCTTGGGCTTGGTTAGGGGCGGGCCTCCAGGCGACGCGGTCTATTCCCTTCGGTATCATAACCGTCCCTATGGGCTGGCGTTATCATCCGGCGATTACTGCACAGGCCGGCGCGACGATCGCAGAGATGTTTCCCGGACGGTTGCCGTGGATCGCGGTCGGCAGCGGGCAAGCCATGAATGAACACGTCATGGGGGAACGCTGGCCTTCCAAGGCAGAAAGAAATGAACGACTGCGAGCGGCGGTCGAGATCATACGGGACTTATGGTCGGGGAAGCTTGTCAGTCGGTCAACGCCGATCAAAGTCGATCAGGCGCGGGTCCATACCCTGTCGAACAGGCTTCCCCGCATTGTCGCCGGTGCTCTTTCGCCCGAAACGGCCGAGTGGGCGGGAGAATGGGCGGATGCGCTTATCACCATCAACCAGCCGCCCGACAAGCTCGGCGAAGTCGTCGATGCCTTCCGCCGTGGCGGCGGGAAGGACAAGCCGCTCTATTTACAGGCGCATGTGTCCTATGCCGACTCCGAAGGCGAAGCCAGGGCAAACGCTTTTGACCAATGGCGGAGCAACGCGATTTCGGCCGCGATCTCGGAAACGCTTCGTTTGCCGGAGGAGTTCGACGAGGCGTGCCTGAAGGTGCGGCCCGAAGACATGGATGAGCATGTGCGCATCTCGGCCGATCCGCAACAGCATGTCGAGTGGCTGGAAGCTGACATCGCGATGGGATTTGAAGAGATCTACATTCATAATGTCGGGCGCAATCAGTGCGAATTCATAGAAGTCTACGGACGCGAGGTCCTGCCCGTTTTCAGAGCCGGCGCGACAGTTCCGATTTCTCGATCCGGGTAAACTTGAAGGGCAGGCCAGGAACCAGCTGATCGGACTTCTATTGCGGCTGACGCACCAGTAGCCTGCCAAAGGAGGTATCATGTTCAAGAAATACGCCTACGCCTGGATCACAGTCGGCTTCTTTCTATTTTCGCTCGCCGGCCATTGGTTATTTGGCTGGTTCGCCTTTGTCGGCGAGCAACAGAGCCACGGTCAAGCCCCTGATATCAATGCCTACCTGATGGAGATGAGCCGAGACACCTTTGAAAACTGGCAGTCCGAATTCTTGCAGTTGCTCTGGCAGGTCGTCGGTCTTGCCTACTTTCTCTATATCGGCTCTCCGTCTTCGAAGGAAAACGATGATCGCACCGAAGCGAAACTGGACGCTCTGATCAGATTAAATGCCGGACAAAAAGCTGAAGCGATTATCGACGAGATCGATAAGCACTTCATGAGAACCGGTGGACATGCGGGACCCTATGCCCACGAGCTGGAGACGCGCAGGGGCCCCCAGAGGACCGGCGACGCCACTTAGGCAGGCTAAGCTGGACCACGGAGCTGCCGGTTCGGTTGCATCCTTGCAGTCGGCCGCTTAGGCACCTCACGGAGGTACGCTAGCGAACGGAAACAAGTCCCTCCAGACGACGTTCGATCTATGGCAGTCAGGAGAATTTGTGCCACACGATGAACAGATAATGGCGATCGCCGGTGCGCTTGAACGCCGGCAGGCCATCTTGTTCGTTGGGGCAGGCATATCGATGAATGTCGGCTTGCCGTCGTGGAACTGCCTCGTCGACCACATGTTGGTGGATCTCGGCCTGCCGTCGTCGTTCGCCGCCGAGCACGGCACCACCTATCAGGAAATCGCCGAATATTACCGGCTGAAGCACGGGTCATTGTCTCAGTTGGTCGCATGGATGAAGCGCGAGTGGCAGATTTCGCCGGAGCAACTGAGGAGTTCGGAGTTGCATCGGCTCATCGTGGAACTGGACTTTCCTCTCGTTTACACCACAAATTATGATGCAAATCTCGAAATGTCCTATGAGACATTCGAACGGCCGTTCACCCGGATCACAAGTGCGAAAGACATGGCGGCCGCGCCAGCCGGCAAAACGCAGATCGTCAAATACCACGGTGATTTCTCCGATCCCGACACGCTGGTGCTGACCGAGTCGGATTATTTCGACCGCCTCTCATTCGACGCTCCCTTGGATATTAAATTCAGGAGCGATGCCTTCGCCTCGACGTTGCTGTTCATCGGCTACAGCATGTCCGATCTGAATATACGCTTTTTGCTGCATCACTTGTGGTCAACATGGCGGCGGACAGGACTGGACCGACACCGACCACCTCTTTTTCTCTAATGCACGAGCCAACCGAAGTCCAGGTGCATGTTCTAAAGAGGTGGGGTGTTACCGTCCTCAGTGGCGAGGGCGAGAATTCAGGCCACTCCCTCGCTCAGTTCCTCGAACGTCTGCTTGAACGCCGAAGGCCGGGTGCCTGCCGTTAGCTACCGGGAGTCTCCGGCTCGCAAAATGCCGGCCTGCCATTCCTCCATCGGCACTGCCGAGGCGTTTTGCCGGTGGTCGACTTTTACGGGGGCGAGAACCAGGGCGATATCCCCGTTCAATACCCAACGCTTCTGAAAGTCATAGGGGCGGCGTCCGCTGCCACCGTAGGCGGCATCTTCACTCGACCACCAGAGATGCCATTGGTGACCTCTTGGTGAAGCAAAAAGCGGGTCCGGCAGACTGTCGATCACGAGATCATTGCCGAAGTTGATCAGCAATAGTCTCTCCTCAGACGGTTTTTCCGCGAAGAATCTGAGGAGGAAGGCGGTGCTGGAGGCGCTGGACAAGATACTGCCGTCCAATTGCCCGTCACGGGCGCAGGCTTGGCGGGAAAATGCCTTTTCTGTCTGACGCAGATTCAGCAGGTCGCGATGAAGCTGAACGACTGCCGCGTTCATCTCCCATTCGGCCCAATCAAGCTTCACCTTGTCGAACGTCTCGCGAGCACATGGATCCGCCATGTGTCTGATGAGTTCTTCATCCCGCAGGTTCGGGAATTGACTGATAAAATCGCGCCGTCCCTGCCGTACGATGTCGGCGATTTCTCCGGTGTGATCAGCGAAATAATAGAACGGGGAAGAGGAACCAAACTCCTGCCCCTGAAAGAGCATGGGGGTCTGCGGCCCCAGCAGCTGGAGCGCCGTCAGGGCTCGAAGGCGAGCCGGCGATGTTATGTGGCCGATCCTCGCTCCTGTGCCGGAGTTAGCGACTTGATCGTGGTTTTGGAGAAAGTGTACGAAATTCCACGGCTTGAGGTCGAGCCCCGCAGTGCCCCGTGGTTTGTCCTGCCAATCATATCTTTGTCCCTGAAACAGGCAGCCATATTTGGCGGCAGAAACGAGCTCCTGAGCGGTACCACAATAATCATGAAAATAGGCTTCGTTGCGGCCCGTCAGCGCCACTGTCGCGGAGCGGTGGAAATCCTCATTCCACAAGGCGTCCAGCCCATGCCCTCCCACCTCAGCCTGCCGCACCATACTGGTTTGTTGCGGCTCATTTTCGCTGACGAGATAGATTTGACGCTGTCTCGCTGCTGCGCGAGCTTCCCTGGCGATAACCGTGACGATGTGTTCGCGGCTTGAGTCGAATAAGGCCTGCGTTGCATCGATGCGCAGTCCATCAAAATGAAATTCGTCGATCCAATAAGCCGCGTTCTTTGCGACGTACTCGCGAACGCCACGGCTGTTCGGTCCATCGAAGTTGATCGACTTGCCCCACTCGTTCGAATAACGCTCGGTGAAATAGTCTGGTGTGAATTCGCAAAAACGCTCACCTTTACCGAAGTGATTGTAGACGACGTCGAGGATCACCCCAATGCCGATCCGGTGGGCTTCGTCGACAAAGGCGCGCACATCCTCCGGTGGTCCATAGAGTCGGGTCGGAGCATAGAGCAACGTGCCGTCATAACCCCAGCCGAACTCGCCTTCAAATTCGTTGATCGGCATTACTTCCAGGCAGTTGATGCCAATCGACCGGAGTCTTGCCAGCTTTTCCCTGGCCGCCGCAAAGGTCCCCTCCCTTGTGAAGGTGCCGACGTGCATCTCATAGAGAGCGGCTCCGAAGGGGGACATTCCTTGCCAATGGTGATCGCGCCACTGATACCGCGTCGGATCCACGACGACTGATGGCCCCGATGGACCCTCCGGCTGAAAACGCGAGGCAGGATCGGCAAGAAGATCACCTGCGTTCTCGAAGTGAAACCAGTATCGCGTCCCTGCAGCCAGACCGGGCAGATAGAGGCAGAAGTAGCCGCCTTTCTCCGCCGTCATCTCGTATCCGGAATTTTCCTCGATGACGAGGAAACAGCGTTCCCTGGCAGGGGCCCATAGCCGGAACGAAACGCCGCCGGCATCAACCTCCGCTCCGATCGGGAGGCGTCGGCTCCAACGGGGGGGTGCCGGTCTCGATTTTTCGCTGCTTGAGTGGTCGTGCATGGCTCTCTCGCGGAGATCGCCTGTGCTAACTTCGACAGCCTCATGATGTTCCCGCTTCAGGGTCGTCCATCAAGCCGGAAATCCGGATTTGCAATCTAGCGTTACGCCGCGGACGCGCTGGTCCGCGGCGTTGCGAAGCCGTCACTCCGCCGCCTGGCGCGCCATCGGATTATTCGGGTGGGTCGTCCAGTTGGCATAGTTCGGATCGACGACGCGGCCGGTGCGCTTGTCGATGGTGCCGGCGGCAAGCGGTTCCATGGTGATGCAGTTCTCGACCGGGCAGACGTTGACGCAGAGATTGCAGCCGACGCATTCCTCTTCGATCACCTCGAAATGGCGTAGCCCGTTGACGACGTTGGTGATTGCCTGGTGCGAGGTGTCTTCGCAGGCGATGTGGCAGCGGCCGCATTTGATGCAGGCATCCTGGTCGATCTTCGCCTTGGCGACATAGTTGAGGTTCAGATACTGCCAGTCGGTGACGTTGGGCACTGCGCGGCCGGTGATGTCGTCGAGATTGCGATGGCCCTTTTCGTCCATCCAGTCGGAGAGACCCGTTATCATCTCCTGCACGATCTTGAAGCCATAGGTCATCGCCGCCGTGCAGACCTGAACGTTGCCGGCGCCGAGAACCAGGAATTCGGCCGCGTCCCGCCAGGTGGTGATGCCGCCGATGCCGGAGATGGGCAGGCCGTAGGTTTCTGGATCGCGTGCGATCTCGGCGACCATGTTGAGGGCGATCGGCTTGACCGCCGGGCCGCAATAGCCGCCATGGCTGCCCTTGCCGCCGACCGTCGGGTTGGGAGCGAAGTTATCGAGATCGACCGACACGATCGAATTGATCGTATTGATCAGCGAGACGGCATCGGTGCCGCCGGCCTTGGCGGCGCGGGCGGGGCGGCGGATATCGGTGATGTTGGGCGTCAGCTTGGTGATGACGGGCATGCGGGTGTACTGCTTGCACCAGCGCACGACCATTTCGATATATTCCGGGACCTGGCCGACGGCGGAGCCCATGCCGCGCTCCGACATGCCATGCGGACAGCCGAAATTGAGTTCGATGCCGTCGGCGCCGGTCTCCTCGACCAGAGGCAGGATCGACTTCCAGGCCTGTTCCTCGCAGGGCACCATGATCGAGGCGATCAGCGCCCGATCCGGCCAGTTCATCTTCACCTGCTTCATTTCACGCAGGTTTGTATAGAGGTCGCGATCGGTGATGAGCTCGATATTGTTGAGGCCAAGCAGGCGGCGGTCGGCGCCGAAGATCGCGCCGTAGCGCGGACCGTTGACGTTGACGACGGGCGGGCCTTCCTCGCCGAGCGTCTTCCAGACCACGCCGCCCCAGCCGGCCTTGAAGGCGCGCTCGACGTTATAGGCTTTGTCGGTCGGCGGCGCGGATGCCAGCCAGAACGGGTTCGGGGATTTGATGCCGACAAAATTGTTGCGGAGATCAGCCATTGTTCATTCTCCCCTTCAAGCAACCGCGACAGCCGGAGCGGCTGTTGCGGAGAGGGCGCGATGGATGGATTCAGCCGCGTCGCGGCCGTGGGCGACGGCGGAAACCGTGAGGTCCTCGCCGCCGAAGACGCAGTCGCCGCCGGCCCAGACGCCGTCGAGCGAGGTGCGGCCTTCGACGTCGACCGCGATGCGGCCGGACTCCATGCGCAGCGAACCAAGGTCCCCGGCATCAAAGGTCTGGCCAATCGCTTTGAAGATCTGGTCGGCGGCAATCACGCCGGTCTCGCCGGTGCCGACGAGGCGGCCCTCGACGATCTTGGTGTATTCCACTTCGATCGCGGCAACTTTGCCGTCCTGCGACAGGATCGATTTCGGCGCCAACCAGTGGCGGATGATGACGCCCTTCGAGCTGGCAAGATCCTGCTCGTATTCGGAGGCGTTCATGTGCTCCTTGCCGCGGCGGTAACAGATGGTCACCTCTTCGGCGCCAAGCAGCTTTGCCTGCACGGCAGCGTCGATCGCCGTCATACCGCCGCCGAGCACGACGACCCGACGGCCGATCGGGATTTCGCTTTTGTCTTCAGCCTGGCGGAGCGCTGCGATGAAATCCACGGCGTCCTCGACGCCGGCTAGGTTTTCGCCCTCGATACGCAGCGCATTGACGCCGGCAAGACCTATGCCCAGAAAGACGGCGTCATATTGCGACTGCAGATCGGAGAGCGAAAAATCGCGGCCAAGGAGGGCGCCGTGGCGGACGTCGATGCCGCCGACCGAGATGATGTAATCAACTTCCTGCTGGGCGAAATCGTTGACCGTCTTATAGGTGGCAATTCCGTATTCATTGAGGCCGCCGGATTTTTCCCTGCCGTCGTAAATCGTGACGGAATGACCCTTCACGGCGAGACGATGGGCGGCGGCAAGACCTGCTGGGCCGGCGCCGACGACGGCGATCTTCTTTCCTGTCGCTTCGGCCCTGACATAGAACTGTTTGCCGACCTGCATGGCGGCATCGGTCGCATAACGCTGCAGGCGGCCGATCTCGACTGGCCGTTCCTCGGCCGTGTTACGCACGCAGGCCTGTTCGCAGAGCTCTTCGGTGGGACAGACGCGGGCGCACATGCCGCCGAGGATGTTCTGGTCGAAGATCGTCTTGGCCGAACCCAGCGTATTGCCGGTCGAAATCTGGCGGATGAAAAGCGGAATGTCGATCGAGGTGGGACAGGCCGTCATGCACGGCGCGTCATAACAGAAATAACAGCGGTCGGCGGCGACCAGCGCCTCGTGATTGTCAAGGCGCGGATGCAGATCGGAAAAATTAGCCTCATACTCGGCGGGCGAAAGCCGGCCGGCATGAATCCCAGTTTCCAGTCGTTCCATTGAAGTTCCCTCATTATTTGTAAACGGCCTGTGAGGGAAAGCGTAACCCAGGTTTAAAAATTTATCAAACGGTAAAATTTTGACGGATCCTCATGGAAGAGGTGCCGGTAAATAACTGTTTTTTAAAGATCAATTTCTTCAGTCTGGACCAATGATTTATCTGAGCGTGCGGCGAGGGAAGGGCATCGGAAAAAAGATTAAAAAAACACGATTTTTTTCGAATGGCAGGGAACCAAACTTAAACTTCGCCGTTATTGCGGTATCCGGATGGTGATCGCATCGACCCAACATGCGCGCCCCCAACCCACCATCCGGACGTACTCACGGTCCCCTCCCGGTGAGTGAAGACAGCCGGTGCGCCGCCCTCGCACCGGCTGTTTTTCGTTGTGGTGTCGCGCTTCACACTCGCTTGAAGATCTCGAATTCGGTTTCCGGAATAGTCAGCCGATATTCGATGCGGCCGGGCACGAGGTTCAATTCAGCCTTGCCGTTGACCGACGAGGGCACGACACGCTCCAGCACGGTGCGGCCGAAGCTGTTATCGCTGAATTCATGGACTTCAGACTGATCCTGCAGCACTTCGGCCCAGGCGATCTCGATCGCCTTCCTGTCGTTGATCATCGCTTCACGGCAGTTCAACGTTATTGAGGCGGCGCCGCCTGATATTGCCCCGTAGGAAGCGGAGTTGACAATGAGCTCGTGGAGGGCGAGGCCGAGATGCACGGCGGCATTCGGCGTCAGATGGGCATTGATGCCGTAGATCGGCATGGAGCCTGATGTCTCCGGCCAGTAGGGAGCGAACTGTTTTTCAGCGAGTTCGAAAAGATAGGCGCCCCGCCAGCTCGAATCCGTGACGAGGTCCTGGGAATTCGAAAGCGATTGCAGCCTGCCGCGGAACTTGAGGAGGAAGCTGTCGAGGGAGAGCGTGTTGCGCGCTGTTTGAGTCGCAATGCCCTGAATGATAGCGAGAAGGTTCTTCGAGCGGTGCGAGAGCTCACGCAGCAGCGATTTCAGCACTTTTTCGCGATGCCGGCTTTCAGTGACCTCCGTCATCACGGACAGAAGTCCAAGCGTGCCGCGGTCGCCAGTGCGTTGGATCTTCAATTCGTAGGTACGCAGTTCGCCGTCGACATCGATTTCGACCTCGGCATTGTTGGGAATGCCAGTCTCCAGCACCTTGCGCTTCAGCGCCGTCAGATATTGTCCATGGACATCACCGAAAAGGGCGGAATCACTGCCGCCGGGCATAAAAAGCGCTGCGAAATGCGGCGGCAGATTTTCGGCGTAGAAGATTGAAAGCCGGGCGTCCTGGCAGAGGATCGAAATCCCGGCGCTGCCGAGCGCCCGCTCCATCATTGCGGCTTTGCCTTCGAAGGTGAAAGGCGTGCCCGACAATGGTTCAGTCGTATTCACTCGGCCGCCTTTCCCTGTGACATCTCGGAGCATCGCTGAACGGAACGCCCCGCCCGAAACCGCCTGCCAACTCTAGAATAAAGCGCTGCAAAAACAGTTAAAGCCATCGGGGCGCCCGGTAGCACCGGAACGCCTGTCTCGGCGGTTTGGTTCCGAGAACCGGAAAATTGCGTCTCAGGCGGCTACCTTGGTCGATTCATTGAAGAAAAGAGCTTGACTGATCAGTGCCTTGACCATGTCGGGATTGAACGGTTTGGTGACGAGGAAAGTGGGTTCGGGGCGTTCGCCCGTCAAAAGCCGTTCCGGGAATGCGGTGATGAAGATCACCGGCACGCTCGACGTCTTGAGGATGTCGTTGACCGCGTCTATGCCGGAACTGCCGTCGGCAAGCTGGATGTCGGCGAGCACCATGCTCGGTTTCGTCTTGTTGTAGAGCGCGACGGCTTCGGCGTGCGTGCGGGCAATGCCGGTGACGCGATGGCCGAGGCTCTCGACCATCTGCTCGATATCCATGGCGATCAGCGGTTCATCCTCGATAATCATGATGTCGGTTGCGACCTGACGGGAGATTTCCTGCGAGGCCTTGTCGAGCAACTGCATGACATCCTGTTCATCGAGTTCGAGAATTTCCGCGATTTCTGCAACGCGGAAATTCTCCACCGACGCGAGCAGGAAAGCCTGGCGGGCGCCGGGGGAAACCTTGGACAGATTGAGTGTGGCGCGCTGTTCCCATGCATAAGGGGAAGTCGGCTCCGGAATCTGCACCGCAGTGGAACCAAATAGTTGCGTGAACAGTTTGTAAAGCGCGACCCGGTCATTGGCCGTATCCGGGAAAATCGACAAATCGGCTATAATGGCTTCAAGAACGGCAGCGACGTAAGCGTCGCCTGAAGTCTGGGTGCCGGTAAGGGCGCGGGAATAGCGACGCAGATAAGGAAGGTGCGGCGCAATTCGAGTGGAAAGTGTCATTAAAGGCTCCCGTATGCAGGCCGGTCGTGGGTTCAATGGCCAGTTAACGCTGCCTTGGTAAAAAAGTTCCGGAACGGTAGGAACTTTTTTTGTCGCGCCGCATTATTCCACCCGACAAAGAAAGGGCGAGCGTAGCATTTTGATCCATGCCGCGGCAAATATCAGCGATATCGATAGTGGAACGGTCGGTGTCGGTGGTTGATCTCTTGATTGCACGCCTTTGTAACAGATAACGGTGAGAAGACGAGTTGATGACTACACGCAATAAAGAGGCGGCGGATCAGCGGAAGCTGGAGCTGCGGGCAAGCGATATTCTGGACCCGAACAACCAGATCGGCGTCAAGCTGCGGTCGCTCTATGCCGCGGCACAAGAAGAGGCGATCCCCGATCGTTTTCTCGATCTTCTCGAAAAGCTCGACCATGCTGAAATGATGGCTTCTGCCAAGATGGCCGAATAGGATCGTCGCATGGAAGAGAAACTGCAACCCAGCTTCAAGCGGGAATTGCTGGCGGCCCTCCCTAGCCTTCGCGCTTTTGCCATTTCGCTGATCGGACGGCACGATCGCGCCGATGATCTCGTTCAAGACACCATCATGAAAGCCTGGGCCAAGCAGGATCATTTCGAGATGGGCACCAATATGAAGGCCTGGCTCTTCACGATCCTGCGCAACGAGTTGTACAGCCAGATGCGCAAGAGTGGCCGCGAGGTGCAGGACAGCGACGGGCTGTTCACGGAATCGATGGCGATGCATCCCTCGCAATATGGCGCGCTCGACCTGCAGGACTTCAAGAAGGCGCTCGACCAGTTGCCGCCGGACCAGCGCGAAGCGATCATCCTCGTCGGTGCTTCGGGCTTTTCTTACGAGGAAGCCGCCGAAATCTGCGGCTGCGCCGTCGGCACCATCAAGAGCCGCGTCAACCGCGCGCGGCAGCGCCTGCAGGAACTGCTGCAGATTTCAGGCGAGGCCGATTTCGGCCCCGACGCCACTTCGGCGCCTCTAACATCGAAGGCTTTTGCGTTCTGAAAAGCGACTCTGCTTGAAAAGGACGCCGGCTGCTTCTTGGGCGCGCCGGCGTTTTGCTTCGTTGCACGGGGAGGACGCTGCACGGTGGTTGTTATTCGAGGCACTACCTCTCCTCCCTCATTCCTGTGCCTGTCACAGGAATCCAGCGCGCCCAAGCCGTTGGCCGCGAACGACTCTAACCTTTGAAGCTTTTTCATTCACGGCGCAGACGCGCCGTGGCTGGATTCCTGTGACGAGCACAGGTGAGGGAGAGTGGAGTGGGAGTCCTGTCCCAATCTTCTGCTTGCGTGTAGAAAGGGATAGCACACCTTCCTACCTCTCTTCTTGTGGGCGAGCGAGTGGCTCCCCTAATCCTCCCGCTTCGAGCCGATCAGATTGGCCGCGACGATGGCCGCCAGGACGCCGGCAGTGAGCAGCGGCTGGGCGCGGACGAGGCCGATGCCTACCGTCGCCAGAGATTCCAGCGCCGCTCGGCGATCGCGGGCTCGACGTGCCTCGCGGGCGTTGATGATCGACATCACCACCAGCATGATGACTGCGATCAGCAGCGCGCCGAAGGCCAGGAAGAGGACGGCGGCGAGGGGACCGTAGATGCCAGCGAGCCAAATGGCGCCAGCGGCCACCGCCAGCGCATAGGCTGTAAGGAGGAACAGCGCGGCAAGCGCGACGAAGATGCTGTTACGTTTGACGCGCGCAACGGTCCGATGCACGCTCGCGCCCGTGAGCAGACTGAGGATCGAGAGCATCGAGCTTCCTCAGCGACGGGCGAGGAAGGCGATGGCCAAGCCCAAAGCGGCAGCGGCGCCGATGGTTGCCAGCGGATGATTGCGCACCGTCTCGCGCATTTCGGTTGCGCCGCGCTCATAACCGTGCTGCAGCTCGCGCAGCAGTTCCTCGCTGCGGCCGAGCAGTTCCTCAAAGCCGGCGCTAGCCTGGCTGCGAATCTTCTCGCTCTGGTGGCGCGAGTTCTTGCCGACGAGGCGCGTCAGTTCGGCGAGCTCGTCGCGCAATGCCTCGATCTGTTCTTCGATCCCGGATTCAAGATGGTGGAAGGTGCCGTTGCGGCGGCTGCGGCCGGACTGGAAGATAGAATAGCTCATGGCTGTCTCCATTGGCTGGGGCGCGCGCGGGCCCGCCTGTTTCGCACGAGGGTCACCACCGTCCGTTGCATGAATGATGTCGCCCGGCATTGACCCAGATCATTGCCGACAACGTGTTGAAGGGGCAAAAGTTCCGCCCGCGCAGGCTCAGGCATGGGAGAGGGCGCTGTGGGCGAGCACGAAAGGCGTGCCATCAGCCGGGATCTGATTGATCCGCAGCGCGCAGCCAAATACCGAAAGCATCGTCTCGTCGGTCAGCACCTCTTTAACTCTACCGGCGGCGGCGAGCCGGCCGGATTTCATCAGCACGATGCGATCGGCAAAAAGTGCTGTCAGGTTGAGGTCGTGCATGACGGCGATGACGCCGCCGCCGCGCTCGCACAACGTGCGGGCGAGGGACATGATGGTCAGCTGATGGCTGATGTCGAGGCTCGAGACCGGCTCGTCA
Source organism: Rhizobium sp. NXC14 (assembly GCF_002117485.1). Classification (NCBI taxonomy): domain Bacteria; kingdom Pseudomonadati; phylum Pseudomonadota; class Alphaproteobacteria; order Hyphomicrobiales; family Rhizobiaceae; genus Rhizobium; species Rhizobium sp. NXC14. Next base: position 3,483,682 of record NZ_CP021030.1, on the reverse strand, counting down.
AGCAGCAGCCAACAGGGCTTGCCATCAATGATGGGTTCCGAGATCTGGCAGAGCACGCGGGCAAGCTGCACGCGCTGCTGCTCGCCGCCGGAGAGTTCCTGGTAGAAGCGGCCTTCGAAACCGGTCAGATCGACCGAGGCGAGGGCGGCCGCCGTCGTCTGATCTGATTTGTCGGGGTGCGGGTTCAGGCCCGCGGTCAGGCCCATGCGGACGATCTCGCGCACAGTGAAGGGAAAGGAGATGGCGCTTGCCTGCGGCAGCACGCCGCGAATGGCGGCAAGCTGCCAGGGCTTCAGCCCCTTCACCTCATCGCCGTCGATGCGCACGGAGCCGTCATAGGCAAGCTCGCCGGAGATTGCTTTCATCGTTGTCGTCTTGCCGGAGCCGTTCGGTCCGGCGATCGCCGTCAGTTCACCGGCCTTTGCGCTGAAGGAGACGTCGCTGACGATTGATTTGCCGGAAAGGCGCACGGAGAGGCCGGACACTTCGATCATCTGCACGTCACTCACAAGGTTGCTCAGAGGGCAAGGCGCGAACGCTGCTTCAGCAGGATCCACAGGAAGAATGGGCCGCCGACCGCTGCGGTGATGATGCCGATCGGCAGCTCGGCAGGATCGACCAGGGTGCGGGCGAGCACGTCGGCGAAGATCAGCAGCGAACCGCCGAGAAGGGCTGCGGCGGGCAGCAAGAAACGATGATCCGGCCCAATCGCCATGCGCAGGACATGCGGCACGACGATGCCGACGAAGCCGATTCCGCCGCTGACGGCCACGGAAGCGCCGGTCGCGGCCGCGACGCCGACGATCGCGACATTCTTCAGCCGCTGCACCGGCACGCCCATATGAAAGGCGGCTGCCTCGCCGAGCGTGATGGCATTGAGGCCGCGCGCCAGGAAGGGCAGGACGGTGAAGGACAGGAGAATGATCGGGCCGGCGGTGGCGATCTTCGTCCAGGTGGCGCCGGCAAGCGAGCCCATGCTCCAGAAGGTCAGGTCGCGCAGCTGCTGGTCGTTCGCCAAGTAGATCAAGAGGCCGGTGAGCGCCAGCGCAAGCGCGCCGAGCGCGATGCCGGCAAGCAGCATCGTCGCCACCGAGGTCTGGCCATGCCGTGTCGCAATCCCGTAGAGCAGCAGCGTCGTCGCGAGGCCGCCGCCGAAGGCGGCCGCGGGCAGCGCATAGATGCCGAAAAATGCCTGGAGCGGGGCTGCGAGGCCGCCGCCGAGCACGATCATGGCGACCGCGCCGAAGCTTGCGCCAGAGGAGACGCCGACGAGGCCGGGATCGGCCAACGGATTGCGGAACAGGCCCTGCATCACCGTGCCGGAAACGGCAAGCGAGGCGCCGATCAGGAAGCCGAGGATCGCCCGGGGCAGGCGGATATCGAAGATGATGATGCGGTCACGGGCGCTGAGCGCCGTCTCCGTGCCCGTCATGTTGCGGATCACGTCGAGGATCGATGCATCCGAAGCGCCCGTCGTCACCGAAAACAGCATCGAGAAGACCGAGCCGGCGGCGAGCACGGCGATCGCCAGCAGGGCGAGCCGCGTCCGGTCGCCTGCCTGGCTGATATCACGCATCTCTTCCATCTGGAATGGTCGCCTTCGCTCCGTCATGGCTTGAGGCAGGGCCATGATCAGCCCCCGTAGATCGCCGCATTGAGGTCACGCACCGCGCTCGCCGTACGCGGGCCGAAGCCGAGCAGGTAGACGCCGTCCATCCGGATGATCGCCTTCTTCTCTCCGGCCGGCGTCAACGCGATTGCCGGCTGGGCCAGCAGGTCTTCGTTCCTGGTGCCGGCGCCGTCGCCGCGGTTCATCATCAGGATGATGTCGGGCTTGGCTTCAATGATCGCCTCGTCGGTAAGCGGCTTGTAGCCCGGAAATACGCCGACGGCATTGACGGCGCCGGCAAGCTTGATCATGCCGTCGGCCGCCGTGCCGGTGCCCGAGGCCATGATCCGGCCGTTCTGGGCGCTGAGTATGAAGAGAACGCGCTTGCGCTCGGCCTCCGAGCGCTTTTCGGCATCGGCGATCGCCGTGTCGAGATCGGCAGCGACCTTTTCTTCGAGCGTCTTTGCCTTGTCAGGCACGCCGAGCAGCGTGCCGACGCGGTCGATCTTGGCGATGATGCCGTCGCGGGTAAAGGCATTCGGCACCGTCTCGAACGGAACGCTGGCATTCTTCAGCACAACAAGCGCCTCCGGCGGACCGGAGCCTTCGACGGCGATGATCGCCGTCGGGTTCATCGCAAGGATGCCTTCCGGCGAGAGCGCCCGCATGTAACCGACATTCGGGAGCTTCAGCGCTGCCTCCGGATAGAGGCTCGTCGTGTCGCGGGCGATCAGCCGGCTTTCCTCGCCGAGGGCGTAGACGATCTCGGTGACGTCGCCGCCGACCGAAACGAGGCGCGACGTATCGAGCTTATTTTCCTCGGCGTGAGCGGTGCGGATGAAAGTGAAGTGCTTGCCGGCCGGCGCCGTCTGGATCAGCGGCAGCGCCATGACGGCGGCCGTCAGGGCCAGTTCCCAAAGGCGGATCCGGCGCAGGTTTTTACGCATCGTCATCGCTGTGGTCCTCATGCGGCGGCACTTGCTGCCCGCGGCAGGTTTTCCATGATCTCGCGCCATTCGGCGCGCTCGTCGGAGCCTTCCTTCCGCTTGCCGAAGAACTGGATGATCATCTCGCCCGCGGCATTGTAAGCCTCCAGCGAGGTGACGTGGCCGTCCTTGGTCGGCTTGCGCACGGCCCAGGTCTCGGCAATGTGATCCTGGCGCAAATGCAGGTGGAAGTTCGGATCCATGATGTTGATCCATGGACCCATCGCCTGCACGTTGAAGATCGGGCCGGAATGGATCTGGACGATCCCGTTATTGGCGACGAAGCACATGATCGGCAGGCCCGATTTCACCGAAGCATGCGTCATTCCCGCCGTCGCAGTGTTGTCGAGCTTCCAGGCATAGTCGTCGCCGACGGTGCGGATGGCCGCCTGGCGGCCGATCTTCAGGCGCTTCAGCATGCCGAAGAATTCGTGGGTATCGGTGAGCTTGCTCCAGTTGTCGCGCAACTCGTCGCGGCTGACATCGGCAGCTTCATCGGCGGCATTCGAGACCTCGGCCTCGAGCAATTCCTGCGACTGGTCTTCGAGTTTCAGCTCGGCGACGATCGCGTGATAGGCCTCGATATCAGAGTTTGGGCGCAGGTGAATCTTGTGCACCGCGTTGCCTGCCTTGTCGAAATATTGCAGGCTGAGGCGCTCCTGGTCGCCATCCTTCTTCGAGACGGCGAAGCCATGCTCCCAGCGGCTCGGGAAGATGCGCAGGTCGATATTCTCGCCGAGAACGATCGCGCTCTGCACGCCTGATTTGATGTTTTCGAAGACGCCGATCTTTTCGTGCACGGCGCTTTCGTTGCGCGACAGCGCCATCACTTCGCCGAGGCGCTCCACGCGCTCGAGAAGCTTCAATGCGCTGCCGTCGATGCGGGTGACGCTGATGCCGGTCTCGGCCGCGACGAGGGCTGCTTCGGAAATCTTCAGCCGGGCGGCCATATCGCGCTCGCGCATCTTCGGATTTTCGGCCCGAAACGCGCGGATTTCTGCTGGAGCCGGTCTTTTCTGCTCGGTCATGTCTTACCTACTTATTGGCCCTATTTATTGAGAATGAGTTTGCCCTGGCGGGTGATCTTCAGGCGGTAAACCAGCCCGTCGTGTCTGATCATGATCTCGTTCGTGCCGCGGAAAAGATCCGCGCTTTCGACGATCCGGTGCTGCGCCGCCGGCTGGTTGGGCATTGGCGCATGTTTAAAGGTGTCTGGCTTTTCAACCATCATTTCGGTTGGCAATTCCGTGAGGCCGGCGATCAGAAGGTCTCCGGCTGCGTTTACAATTAACTTGACTTTCTTACTCATAGTTTTTTAAAGACGCAATAGAAGACTAACGTAGTCAAGTTTTTGAGATTGCTGATACGAAGCCGTCCGCTGACGGCTCGCGACAATGCGGAGAAGATGATGACGGGTAGGTTTGCGGCCGTTGCGGCCGGCTTGGTGATGACGGTTGCAGGCGTAGCCCAGGCGCAGGAGGCGGCGCCCGCAGCCTCCCTCGATGTCGAACTCAACGCGCTGGCGCCCTCGCAGAAGGGCTGCATGATGACCTTCGTGGCGCTCAACAAGCTGCCCGCCGCCATCAACAAGGTTTCCTTCGAGCTCGCCTTCTTCAACGACAAGAATGCCGTCGACCGCATCACCGTTCTCGATTTCCGCGATTTGCCGCAGGGCAAGAAGCGCGTGCGCCAGTTCGACATGCCGAATGTCAAATGCGAGAGCGTGACCCGCATCCTCATCAACGACACGCCGGTCTGCGATGGGCCGGCCGCCGGCGAATGCATGAAGGGTCTCGTCACTCGCTCGCAGATCTCCGTTCCCTTCGAAGGTTAGAGCATTTCGGAAATGCTCTAACTCTTTGGTTTTACGCAATTCCGGACGCAAAACCGCTGCGCACTTTTGCTGGAATTGCTCAAGAAGACGCCGGGCATGAACCCCGGCGGACTTGTTTCCGGCTGTCCGAGGCGTAAAGAATGGCGATTTCAGCGAAATCCAAATCGAGACACGTGCTCATCGGGGAGGCGGACGCCGACACCAGCCTGAATGACAACACGCCCGGCATGCACCCCGGCCACGAACTTCCCGAACTGCGAAACGCGCAGCGGCAGCCGGCGGGGGAGACGGTCATCCATTACACACGTTTTGCACAGATCTCTTCCTTTCCCGACCATCCGGAAGCCGAACCGGCCGCTCCCGCTTCTGCGCCGCCAATGGATGCGGCGGTGGAGAAGCAGGAAGACGAGCAGAAGCCGGTGCGGCAGCGGGTGGCGCTGACGTGTGCCGGTTCGTTCCTTTTTCACGCAGGTTTGGTGGTTGCTCTCAGCTTATTTGTGTCACGACCCCCGGACGAAGCAATCGAAGACGCTGGTGAAGCTGTCAGCGTCGTCGTTTATGGCGATTCTGACGTTAACCAGACATCGGCGGGTGATCCGGAATTAGAACGGCAGCCTGAGCAAGTTGCGGCGGAAGAAGTTGAACCGACTACAGTTCAATCGGAAGAGGCCACTGAGCTAAATGCTGCGGCCGTGCCGCCGGAGCAGATCCAGCCAGTAGAAACCGCAACGACGGAGTCCGTGCCGCCGGTGCAGGACGTTACGCACGTTTCCCCTAAGACCGTTGTTGCCGCCGAGCCAGAGGTGCTTGTCTCCGAGAGTCCTGCAGAATCTTCCGTCATTCAGCCGACGGCGACGCTCTTGCCCGAACAGCCGACGCCTGAAGCCCAGCGGGCATTAGTACCGGCAGAGATAGCGCCAATGGCGCTACAGCCCACCGAAGTTCCGCCGGAAGAAATAAAACCTGTCGAGACTGCAGAGACCTCGCCGGAGCCTGAAGAAAAGCCGGTGACAAAACCGAAGCCAAAGGCTGACAAGCCGAAACCGGTCAAAAAGAAACAGCTCCATAAGAAGGCAAAACCTGCGGGTGGGGACAAGGGCTTAGATCGTGAAGACCGGACGAGGGGCGTGGTCAGCGGTCAGAACGGGCCGGAAATTGATGGAACATCAACCGCGACGGGCGGAAGTGATGGAGTGGGAAGCACGGCCGTAGCCAACTACCCGGGCAAGGTACAGAAGCGGATCCGGCGCGCTGTTCGCGTACCCAATGAATACAAGAACAAGGGCGGTAGTATCACCGTCAGGGTTCAATTGACGATTAACGGGACCGGTAGGGTGGCATCGGTTTCCGTTGCTCGCAGTTCGGGTGTTGCGGAGTTGGATAAAGCTGTTTTGGATGGTGTGCGGCGCGCGGCGCCGTTCCCACCTCTGCCTTCCGAATGGGGGAAGGCTAGCTGGACCTTTTCCCAGGAGGTCCAGGTCACGAGATAATATGATAAAGATAATCAACTTTATACTTTACTGCAAAAATCAAGTTTAGTAAGGTCCATCCGCACACGCAGGAATCGTGTGACGATCAACGAGCGAACGGGTGGCATATGGCTCGCAAGGGCAAGAAGGGATCGAACCGGGAGGTCCGCGACAGTGCGGGCGAGGAGGCCGGCCAGGCATCCAACGGACGAACCAAACTGGATGGCCGCAGTTTCCTTTATGTCGGCGGGCGCGACTGCCAAGTGGCGCATCTGCGCCAGATCGCCAGCAATTTCGGCGCCGAACTCATTCATCACGATGGCGGCCTGCGCGAGGCGGTTTCGCGCATCGACACCTTGCTTCCCTCTGTTGATTGCGTGTTCTGCCCCATCGACTGTATCAGCCATGATGCCTGCCTGCGCGTGAAGACCGGCTGCAAGAAGTTCAGCAAGGCCTTCATCCCGCTTCGAAACGGCAGCAAGTCCAGCCTGGAACGTGCGCTGCAGACGATGAACGAACGAGACAATTCCCGATGAACGACAAGTGCCCCGACGGCTTGACCATGATCGGCCTGCACAAGCTCGCCGCGCAGAGCGGTGGCGGCCTCGTGCCCGAGCTTTACGAGCTTTTTCAGCAGTATGCCGAACGCCGGCAGATCTACCAGAATGTGACGCTGTTCCCGATCTGGGAGGCGCGAATGCCCGGGGAAGCGGCGACAAGACCGCTTGGCGCGGCGGCGGCAAATGGCAATAATATTCTCGCCTTTCCCTCGCCTGCTGTAAGGGCCGCCAAGAGGAAGGCGTAAGGAGACTTCATGTATATCGCAATGAATCGCTTCAAGGTGGTAACCGGAACCGAGGGCGATTTCGAGACGGTCTGGCGCAATCGCGATTCCAGCCTGGCCGCGGTGCCCGGCCTCGTCGAATTCCGCCTGCTGCGTGGCAAGGTCAATGAAGAAGAGGAGTATACGCTCTATTCCTCGCACACGGTCTGGAAGAGCGAAGAGGATTTTCAGAACTGGACGAAGTCCGAGAATTTTCGCGCGGCGCACCGCAATGCCGGAGACCGCAAGGCGATGTATAAGGGTCCGCCGGTTTTTGAGGGTTTTAATGTGGTCGACGGGATTTGATGGCAGTTTTTACGAGTGGAAGGCGAGGCGTTCCCCACGCTCATTCCTGTGCCCGTCACAGGAATCCAGCCACGGCGCGTCCGTCCCGTGAATGACCCGTAGGGCCTGAAGAGAGTCTCCCGCGCCCAAGGACTTGGGCGCGCTGGATCCCTGTGACGAGCACAGGGAAGAGAGGGCAGCGGACTCCCATCAGCCGCTCAGTTTGCGGATGGATACTCTGCTGCAACGTACCCTCATAGACAAGCGGCCGAGTTTTCCAAGCCCCTAAAACCGCACGCGAAAGACAGCACCTGCCGCCACAGCCAGCCAGCCGAGCATCATCGCCCAGCCGCCGGTCGGCGCGGCGTAGGGGAAGAGGCCGGAGCCGGAGAAGCGGAGCGTAACAAGATCGCCGGCAAAGAGCAGGGTTCCCACGATCATCAGAAAACCGGCGAGCCAGGCGGTTTTGAGCTTGGCGGTGCCGAGGGCCAAAGCGAGCAGGGCAGGGGCGTGTGCAAGGCACATGGCGGAGGCGGATGCCGCAAGGTTGGCCTCACCGCCGCCATGGGCGGCAAGCGCGGCGAGCGCCACGCCGGCCACGCCGAACAAGCCGGCGAAGAGATAGAGCACCGGCTCGATGCGCGCGTTCAGGCTCATGACTATTCCTTGTTCTGCATATGATAGGCAAGGCGCTCGACCGGCGCCCAGATGAGATCGCGCAGCGCCTGACTTGCGATCGTCTCGTCGAGCGCGCGGCGGAAGCAGAGCAGCCATTCGTCCCGTTCGATAGGCCCGATTTCGGCAACGAAATGGCGGCTGCGCAGGCGCGGATGGCCGCGCTTGTCGATATAGAGCGGCGGGCCGCCGAGATAGCCGGTCATATATTCGTAGAATTTCTCTTCGCTGCCTTCGAGGCTCGGCGGGTGTACGGCACGCACGTTTTTTGCCTCCGGCAGCGTATCCATCAGCGCATAGAAGCGGTGCGTCAGCGCCCGTACGGCGGCATTGCCGCCGATCGCTTCGTATAGAGTGGTGACCTTCTCCGTCACGAAACCATTCCCCGATATCATTCTACTCCCGATCCTTCATGCACCTGATGGAAAACAACCACAACTGTCATCAAGGTGCCGCGGCATTTCGCGCATGATGCCTGGGGCCAGGGGTTTGCAGCGATTCTCCTTGACAAAACCGTCTGGACGGTATCTTTATGACGCATGTCAAACGCTCATCACCGCAAGAAACAACCGGCTCTCGTGCGCCAGGAATTGCTGGAGGTCGCAGCGCGCCTTGCCGCCAGCGAAGGCATGGCGGCCGTGACACTCGATGCGGTCTCCGCCGCCTCCAGCGTCAGCAAGGGCGGATTGCTGCATCACTTCCCGACGAAGAATGCGCTGCTCGACGCGCTGTTCGAGAGCCTGCTCGAAAGGTTCGATGCGGATATCGAGGAACTGATGCGCGGCGATCCCGTGCCGCAGGGACGCTTCACCCGGGCCTATCTCAGGGCGGTCTCCGGTCTCAAGGATCGTCCCGACGATTCCAGGAGCTGGACGCAGGTGACGATCGCGCTTCTCGCCGAACCCAGGCTGCGCCTTCGCTGGCGCCAATGGGTGCAGGCGCGGGCTGAGGAATATGTCGGCACCGACTCCTCGCTCGATGCTCAGATCGTGCGGTTCGCCGCCGATGGGCTGTGGTTTGCCGACACGTTGGAGAGCCATGACATCAGCAGTGCCCTGAGGCGGAATCTCATCAGCCGTCTTGTCGAGCTCACGGGAAAGTAATCCGAAAAAGGAATTCGTCATGAGCCAGGCCGCCATCTACGGGCTGCTCTTTGCAGCCGTCGTGCTCGAAGTCATCGGCACTACGGCGCTGCAATTGTCGCAGCAGTTTACCCGCATCGGGCCGACGGCGCTTGTCGTCGCCTGTTATGCGGCGGCCTTCTATTGCCTGTCCTTGACGCTGAAGAGCATTCCCGTCGGCATCGCCTATGCGATTTGGAGCGCTTTGGGAATCGTGCTGATTTCGTCGGTCGGCCTGATCTTTTTCAAGCAGCGCCTCGACCTGCCGGCCATTGTCGGCCTCGGGCTGATCATATCGGGCGTCATCGTCGTCAATCTGTTCTCGAAATCCGTTTCTCATTGATTTCATTGTTATATCTCAGAAGGCTCTCCGGAGTCTCACGAGAGAAAATTTCCCCTTTGTCAAACTTCTGACAAAGCGTTATGTGTTGCTCGGACGTTATGGAGATCGAGGCGCACCCAGCGCCTTTTTCCAAAGCGCTTTGAATTCTGCCTTTCCCGCCTAAACGATCCTTCCAGCTTCCAGAGGAGCACAGCATGGCCATACGCACCGTTGTGTGGGGTGAAAACATTCACGAGAATACCAATGCGATCGTCCGGGGCATCTATCCGGAAGGCATGCATATGACGATCGCCAATGCGCTGAATACCGATCCTGGCATCTCGGCGACGACGGCGACGCTGCAGGAGCCGGAGCATGGGCTGAGCGAAGCCCGGCTTGCCGAAACCGATGTCTTGACCTGGTGGGGCCACAAGGATCACGGCGCGGTGTCAGACGTCGTCGTCGAGCGCGTCGCCAAACGCGTCTGGGAAGGCATGGGCCTTCTCGTGCTGCATTCCGGCCATTTCTCGAAGATCTTCAAGCGGCTGATGGGAACACCCTGCGCGCTGAAATGGCGCGAGGCGGGTGAGCGCGAGCGGCTGTGGACGATCAACCCGCGCCATCCGATCGCCGCCGGCATCGGCGAGCATTTCGAGCTGGAGAACGAGGAAATGTATGGCGAGCAGTTTTCGGTGCCGGAGCCGCTCGAAACCGTGTTCATCTCCTGGTTCCAGGGCGGCGAAGTGTTCCGCTCGGGCCTGACCTGGCGCCGCGGCGCCGGCAACATCTTCTATTTCCGCCCCGGCCATGAGACCTATCCCACCTATCACGACGCCACCGTCCAGAAGGTGCTGATCAACGGCGTCAAGTGGGCCTACAACCCTGAAGGCGCGTTGACTGGCATTGCCGACGCTCCAAATGTGCCGGTGGAAAAGGCATTGGAGCCGATCGTCGAACGCGGCCCGAAACTGCACCAGGCCGGCGAAGCCGGTTACCGCTGAGGAGCATCCATGCGACTACTCGTTCTTGGCACGGGCGTGATGGCGAAAAGCCAGCTCACCCACTTCAGCAAAATCGACGGGGTGACGGTGGTTGGCGCCGTCGACACCGATCCCGACCGGCTTTCCGCCTTTGCCGACAAGTTCAATATCGAAAAGCGGTTTCATTCGTTGGATGAGGCGATCGCCTGGGGCGAGTTCGATGCGGCGACGAACATCACGCCCGATCGCATCCATCACCCGACCACCATGGCGCTGATTGCGGCCGGCAAACATGTGCTCTGCGAGAAGCCGTTGGCGGAAAACTATCCTAAGGCGCTGGAGATGACGGAAGCGGCCGAAAAGGCCGGTGTCATCAACATGGTGAACCTCACCTATCGCAACGTTGCGCCGCTGCAACGTGCCCGCGAGATGGTGCTATCAGGCGAACTCGGCACGATCAAGCATGTGGAGGCCTCCTATCTCCAGAGCTGGCTCGTCTCGCGCGCCTGGGGCGACTGGCGTACCGAATCGACCTGGCTGTGGCGGCTTTCCACCGGCCACGGCTCGAACGGGGTGCTCGGCGACGTCGGCATCCACATCCTCGATTTCGCTGCTTACGGCGCCGCGACCGACATCGACCACGTCTTTGCCCGGCTGAAAACCTTCAACAAGGCGCCGGGCGGCCAGATCGGCGAGTATATGCTCGACGCGAATGACAGCTTTACCATGGCCGTCGATTTCGCCAACGGCGCGCTCGGCGTCATCCATGCCAGCCGCTGGGCGACGGGCCATCTGAATGAGCTTAAGCTGCGCATCTATGGCGAAAAAGGCAGCCTTGAAGTCATCAATCGCCCGGCTGGGTCCGAGTTGCGCGGCTGCCTCGGAGAGGATGCCGAGACCGCCAGCTGGAAGGAGATCGAAGCGCCGCCGGTGCCAACCAACTACCAGCGCTTCGCCGAAGCGGTGGCAAGCGGCATCCAGCCCGACCCGAACTTCCGCCACGCCGCCAACCTGCAGAAGGTCCTCGATCTCGCCATGGTGACGGAGCGCGACCGGCGCGAGCTGAAAGTCTGATCTCCGCTTGGGATATGGAAGCCGCCGTTCAGACGGCGGTTTGCCGTGCTATCGCGCGCCGATTGATTGTTGGTGCAATCGTAGAAAAAAGCCCCGCCGAAGCGGGGCCGGAGGTAGTCGAGCCGCAGCAGGCGGTCTCGATCGCTTGATTATTCGATGACCTGCACGACTCTATGGGTGCGGGGTTCAACGATCACACGACGATCGTTGACGACCGTATAGGCGTATTTGGGGTTGTCGGGCACCGGAGTGACGACGACATCCGCCGGAAGCGGCTTGCCGACGACGATCGGCTGTTCAACGACCACGCGGGAGGTCGGGGCCGGCTGCTGCTCGACATAGGTGACGACCTCGCGCGGCGGCGGGTCAATAGCGGCACCGGCGACACCGCCGGCGATGCCGCCTACTGCGGCACCCACAGGACCACCGACGATCGCGCCGGTGATAGCGCCACCAGCTGCACCGGTGACTGCTCCGTCAGCCAGAGCGTTGGTGGCAAGCGACGACAGCGCAAGGGCGCCGGAGACAAGTATGATCTTGTACATTTTGCTTCTCCTTTGCTGGGGTTGCACTCGACTAACGACGTCGCCAAATCGAGGTTCCCGCAGCAAAGAGTCACGCTTTGGAAGGCGTGTTTACATTCTGTGAGGCGGCCGCTGCATGTGTGGGACGGGGTTATTCCAGGCGCCGGCGGAAGAGCCAGGCAGCGGCGCTGAGCGTCACTGTAGCGATCAGCGCCAGTGGGATGGTCTGGTTCACCACCTCGCTCAAAGGGATATCCTTGAGGAATACGCCTTTGACGATCACCAGGAAATAGCGCAGCGGATTGACGTAGGTTATCGGCTGCAGCCAACCCGGCATGTTTTCGATCGGGGTCGCGAAGCCCGAGAGCAGCATGGCCGGGACCATGAACAGGAAGGCGCCAAGGATCGCCTGCTGCTGCGTCATCGACAGCGCCGAGATGAAAAGACCGAGGCCGGCCACAGAACCGAGATAGAAGATCGCGCTGCCGTAAAGCAGGAAGAGCGAGCCGCGCAGCGGCACCTCGAAGAGGAAGACGGCTGCGAGGATATAGACGGTTATATGGAAGAGACCGATCATCATCGGCGGGATCAGCTTGCCGATCAGGATCTCGTGCAGGCGCAACGGGGAGACCATCAGCTGATCGAAGGTGCCGAGCTCGCGCTCGCGGGCGATCGACAGTGCCGTGACGATCAGGCCGATCAGGAGCGCGATGCTGGCGATCAGGTTCGGCACCATGAACCATTGATAGGTGAGGTTCGGGTTAAACCAGTTGCGCGGCACGAATGAGACGGTGCTGGCGCCGGCGCGTTTGCCGGCCGGCGTCTCGGCAGCAAGCGCCGCACCGATCTGCGAGAGGTAGCCCGCGACGATCTGCGAGGCGTTGGAGCGGCGGCCGTCGAGCACCACCTGCAGGTCGGTCGGCGTTCCCGCTTCGATATTGCGGGAGAAATCCGGGCCGATTTCGATCGCGGCGATGACCGTCTGATTGTCTATCGCCACCTGGACCTCAGCCTGTTCGGCGGCGATCCCGATATTGCGGAAGGTCGGCGAGCCATCGATACGCTCGATCAGCTCCTGGCCCCAATGGCCGTTGTCGCGGTTGAGGATCATGACGTCCACATTGCGCACTTCGAGCGTCGCCGCATAGGAGAAGACGAGGAGCTGGACGACCGGCGGGCCGATCAAGATGGCGCGTCCCTTGGGGTCGCGCAGCACGGCGAGCAATTCCTTGACGATGAGGGCGTAGAGCCTTGTCCATCCCATCTCAGCCGATCCTCTTTCTGGTGCTGCGTGCGGCCAGGACGAACATGACGCCGCCGATCAGCAGCATGACCGAGATTGCCTGTCCGAACATCGGCCAGATGTCGCCAGCGAGAAACACCGTCTGCAGGCTGGGGATCAAGTAGCGGGCCGGCACGATGAAGGTGATCCACTTGATGATCCTGGGCATGGAATTGATCTCGAACAGGAAGCCCGAAAGCAGGAAGGCCGGCAGGAAGGCGGAGATCAGCGCCAGCTGCGAGGCGAGAAACTGGTTCTTGGTTGCCGTCGAGATCAACAGGCCTTGCCCCAGCGCCGGGATCAGGAAGGCGGCCGACAGGGCATAAAGGCCAGCGACCGAGCCGCGGAACGGCACGCCGAAGAGAAAGACCGCAAGCAGAACGCAGAGCGTCATCGACGTCAAGCCGAGCAGAAAATAAGGCAGGATCTTGCCGGCAAGCAGCTCGACGGCCGTCACCGGGGTCGCCATCATTGCTTCCATCGTCCCGCGCTCCCATTCGCGGGCGACGACGAGTGAGGTCAGCAGCGTGCCGACCAGCGTCATGACGATGGCGATCGAGCCCGGCACGAGGAAATTGCGGCTGGTCAGCTCCGGATTGAACCAGAAGCGCTGCTCGACTGTGATGGCGGGACTGTGGGAGGCGACGTCCGCCTGCCTCTGCTGTTCCCAGTTGGCAACGGCGCCCTGCGCATAGTTCTGGACGAAGTTCGCCGTGTTCGGATCGGAGCCGTCGACAATCACCTGGACCTGCGGGCGGTTGCCGGCGGTATAACGGGTGGTGAAATTGGCCGGGATGACGACGATGCCGCGCACCTTCCCGATCACGAGATCTTCTTCGAACAGGCGGCGGTCACGGCTGATCGCCACGTCGAAATAGCGCGAGGCCCGGAAGCTGGCCGCGAGGTCCTGCGTCAGCGGCGTCATCTCCTCGGTCACGAGGCCTATGCGGGTACGCGTTGTATCGAGCGAGACGCCGTAGCCGAAGAGGAAGAGCAGGATCAGCGGCAGTACGAAGGCGATGAGGATGCTGCTCGGGTCGCGGATCGCCTGGAAGCTTTCCTTGCGCACCAGAGCTGCAAGACGCCGGAGCCGGCGGGAGGAAATGCTCATGCTGCATCCTCCGCTTCCGATTGCTGCACCAGCGCGATGAAGGCGTCCTCCATCGTCGGGTCCGGCGCATCCTTTGTCGCGACACGTGCCTTCAACTCATCGGGAGAACCGAGCGCGATCGAACGGCCGCGGTAGATCAGCGAAATGCGGTCGCAATATTCCGCCTCGTCCATGAAATGGGTGGTGACGAGCACGGTGACACCCTTTTCGACCAGGCCATTGATATGCGTCCAAAACTCGCGGCGAGTGATCGGATCGACGCCGGAGGTCGGTTCATCGAGGAAGAGGGCGCGCGGTTCGTGCATGACGGCGCAGGCAAGTGCCAGGCGTTGCTTGAGCCCGAGCGGCAGATCCTTGGCGGCGTCGCGGGCATGGCGGCCGAAATCGAAAATGTCGGCCATCAGCTCTATGCGCTCGCGCCTGCGCTGGCCGCGAAGGCCATAGACGCCTGCGAAGAATTCCAGGTTCTGCATGACTGTAAGATCGCCGTAGAGAGAGAATTTCTGCGCCATATAGCCGAGTTGGTTGCGTGCTTCGGCGGCATCGCGACGGAGATCGAAACCGGCGACGCGGCCTTCGCCGCCGGTCGGCTTCAACAGGCCGCAGAGCATCTTGAAGGTGGTGGACTTGCCGGCGCCGTTCGGACCGAGCAGGCCGAAGATCTCGCCGCGGCGGATATCGAAGCTGATGTCGTCAGCGGCGGTGAAATCGCCGAAGCGCTTGGTCAGGCCCCTGGCCTCGATCACCGGCCGGTCACCCTCGGCTTTCAGCGGCTCTTGCGCTTCGGCAAGCCGGGAGCGGCCGCGGGGGCCGCCGCCGAGCATATCGACGAAAGCGTCCTCGAAACGCGGTGGGGCGGGGGAAAGCGATGCGCCGTCGCCGGCCTTGCCGATATCGGGGGTCTTGCCGCTGGCCGCGACGAGGCGGATCGCCTCGCCCTGAATCACCCCGTCGATGACGCCATCGGCCTGCAGGAGTTCGGCGAGAACCTGCCGATGGCGGCCGGTGACATCGGAGACCCGGAAGACGCGGTCGCGGACGCGCTCGGTCATTTCATTCGGTTTTCCCGAGAAGAGCAGTTTTCCCTGGTTCAAGAGCAGCACGTGGTCGCAGGCTTCGGCCTCATCGAGATAGGCGGTCGACCAGACCACGCCTATGCCTTCCCTAGTCAGGTTCTCGACCATCTTCCAGAGGTCGCGGCGCGAGATCGGGTCGACGCCGACGCCCGGTTCGTCGAGCAGCAGCAGGCGCGGCTTTTTCAGAAGCGCGCAGGCAAGGCCGAGCTTCTGTTTCATGCCGCCGGAGAGCTTTCCAGCGAGCCTGCCGGTGAAGCGTTTAAGGTCGGTGAAGGTCAGCAGCTCGTCGAAGGCGCCGGTGCGTTCGCTCTTCGGCAGGCCGCGCAAATCGGCATAGAGGTCGAGGTTTTCCTGCACCGAGAGATCCTCATAAAGACCGAAGCGCTGCGGCATGTAGCCGATCGCCGTCTGAATGCCGGCGGCGTTCTTTCTGGTGTCGAAGCCCAGCACTTCCATCGTTCCGGCGTCGGGCAGCATCAGGCCGGTCATCAGCCGGATCAGCGTCGTCTTGCCGGCGCCGTCGGGACCAACGAGGCCGGTGATCGCGCCGCCGCCGATGACGCCGGAGACGGCGTTAAGGGCTGCAGGCGCATCGCCGAAGCGTTTGGTAACGCCGTCGATCCGAACGAGCGGCCTGGCGTCCCGACCGGGTTCTGGGGCAGTCATTGTCCGCCTGTCGGCGGCGCGGACAGCCGCACGGTGACCGGCATCCCCTGCCGCAGGTCGGGGCCGGGCCTGTCGATGACGATCCTCAGGCGATAGACGAGATCGGTCCTCAGTTCAGGCGTCTCCACCGACTTCGGCGTGAATTCGGCGACCGGCGAGATGAAGCCGATGGTGCCTTCATAGGGTCTATCCGGCTGGGTATCGGAGGTGACGGATACTTTCATGCCGGGGTGGACGCGGCCGAGATCGGGTTCGGCGACATAGCTGCGCACCCAGACCGGCTCTGTCAGGGAGAGCACGAAGACGGTATCGGCCGGCGAGACGATCGCGCCATTCTCCCGCACCCGCGAGAGGATGACGCCGTCGTTCGGAGCGCGCAGTTCGGTATCTGCGAGCGAGGTTCGAGCTGAGGCGAGGGTGGCCTCGGCGGCCTTCAGCTGGGCGTCGGCGGCGGCGATGTCCTCGACGCGCGAGCCTTCCTGCAGCAGCTTCAGCGCCTCGATGGCGGATTGCGAGCGGGCGGCGGCCATCGCCTTTGCGGCGGTCGCCTGGTCGAGGTTCGCTTCGGAAATCGTGCCCTGCGGGCGAAGCTGGCGGGCGCGGTCGTAAGCGAGATTGGCATTCTGCAGATCCGCCAGGCTTTCGTCGTAGGCAGCTCGCGCCTGAGCGATCTCGGTCGACCGCGGGCCAGCCTTCAGCTTGTCGAGCGTCGCGCGAAGAGCCGCGGCATTGGCCTCGCCGGAGCGGACGGCGAATTCATAGGGCGCAGCGTCGAGCTTCGCCAGGACCGTGCCGCTCTTGACGACATCGCCCTCGTCGACGCGCAGTTCGGAGAGGCGGCCGCTGACGCGGAAGCCGAGCGAGACCTGACGGATATCGACATTGCCGTAAAGGACGAATTCGCGACGCGCCTCGGGCAGCCAGCCGAGCCTTTCGGGCAGGCCGTACCACCAGGCGGCGGCACCTGCGGCAAGGAGGAGAAGAATCACGAGGAGAAGGATGCGTTTCATGCTGCGCCTCTTTTCGGCGGGCCGATGACATCGACCAGTTCGGCAGCAAGGCCGCGCAGGATTTCCACCTGTTCCGGGCCGAAGGCGTCCCATTCCATCTGCGCGAGTACGGAGGCATGGGCGAAGCGGAAGATGAGGATGCTGCCGACGAGGTTGAAAGTGCGCAGACGCACATGTTCGGACGCAGGATCCTCGCCGAGAATGGCGCCGACCAGGCGCCGACCCATTTCGATCATCGGCCTCATGATGCCTCGATAGACCCGCTTGAAAGCTTCCGTCGGCTCCATCTGCTCGCGGATGAGGAATCGGGCCCAGGGTTCCGATTCCTTGGCGACGAAGAGCGTCACCATGGTCTGGAGAACTTCAGTCAGGAAAAGGCGGGCGTCGGCTTCGCCGAGCGGCTCGCCGGCCGCGTCGAGCGCCACCAGATGCGCTCCGATGCGCGCCCTCATGCCGCTGACATGCGCATCGATCCTCATCATCAGATATTCGGCGGTGGCGATGTAGAGGCCTTCCTTGCTGCCGAAATAATAGGGGATCGCCTGCAGGTTGACGCCGGCGGCTTCAGTCAGCTGGCGCGTCGAGGCGCCATCGAAACCGTAGCGCCCGAAGACATCGAGAGCAGCGGTCAGCATCTTCTGGCGCGCGATCTCGGCGCGGGCGGAGGCCGGGGGATTTGGAGTGTCACTGTTCTGGGTCATGACGGATTCATAACACCGAAGCTGTAGTAAGTCAATCGAATGATATGTTCTAGATGGCGGACCGCTTCGGACGCGGAAAAGGGCACGTTATGTCATCTCAGAGCTCGGGATGGCGGCTAAAGCGGTGCAGCGTCACGGAAGCGCAGAACCGCTCCAACCTTTTTGGATTTGTGCCGGATGGAAACCGCTTCGCACTTTTTTGGGATTGCTCTAACAGTGGGAAGCACCATTGACGACACTGATGCGTCCGGCGCCGACCGCGGGGAACGAAGAGCCGTTGTTTTTCTCGTTACGCGCTCATTTTTTGACACAAAACTGCCTTGCTCCTTCCCTATCGCCAGTGCGATGCGTATCCAAATCTATATTATCGCGCTCCTGCTCAGCGCCATCATGTGGTCGATCTCGTTCGATGCGGCGCGAGAGTCCTATCATGCCGCGCAGAGCGCGGGCCTGATGCCGAACCTGCATATCAACAAGAAGCTGGATCGCATCCTCTAAGCTGCGATTCGCGTCCGGGCATCGCTTCAGCCGCGGCGTGGCTGGTTTCGTCAGGCATGTCGATGTCCTTCCGTATAGAAAGTCAAATTTCCTAAAATTTGACCGATCCGCTTAAAAGCCCTGCAAATACTGACGTGTAGAGTGTTCTCATGAAGGCGGCCGAAGCGTGGACAGACGCATCGACCGCTTGGATCAGGGCGAGAGGAAAGCCCTGCGATCCGAAAACGGGGACTTTCGACATGCAGAAAACTCTTGCCGCCATCGCCTTGACCTCGAGCATAATTGCGGCTGCCGGGCCGGCCCTCGCCATCGGGCCTGCCGGTCTTGCCCAAGACCTGATGTATACGTCTGCCATCGGCCGTTCGCCCGAGATTCCGCTGACGACACGTGTGGGTTTCGTGCGGCCGAGCGTTCCCTTCGTTCTGCGCAGCCCGGCTGCCATCGAAGGCGAGGGCTATCGGCTCAAGGCCTATTCGAAGACCGTGACTTTTGCCATCGACTATGTGTTTGCAAAGACTATCGGCACCGTGGAAGCGCTCGCGTTTCTGCGCTAAGTCGCGAGGATGTTTGGATTAAGCGTCTAGTTCGCGACGAACCTCGAGATACCATTCGACGAAGGCTTTGACGCCGACATCGAGCGTTGTGCCGGGCTTGTAGCCCGTCAGCGCGACGAGCAGATCAGGGGCGGCGAAGGTGCGCGGCACGTCGCCCTTCTGCATGGCCAGCATCTTGCGGATGGCAGGACGGCCGAGCGCCTTTTCCACCGTTTCGACAAAATCCATCAGACTGACAGGCTGGCCGCCGCCGATATTTACGATGCGGAAAGGCGCCTGTCGCGAGAGCGTTTCGATGCTCGCGTCGGCCAAACGATTCTCTTCGCGCGGCGCAATGGCCGAGAGCCTGACGATCGCTTCGATGAGATCGTCTATATAAGTGAAGTCACGGCTCATATTGCCTTCGCCGTAGATCTCGATCGGCTGGCCATCGAGCATGTTCTTGGCGAATTTGAACAGCGCCATATCGGGCCGGCCCCATGGACCATAGACGGTGAAGAAACGGAAGGCCGTCGTCGGAATCTTGTGGAGATGGGCATAGCTGTGTGCCATCAGCTCCATCGATTTCTTCGTCGCGGCATAGATGGTCAGCGGTTCGTCGGCACGGTCGGTTTCGCGGAAGGGGACAGTCGCGTTGGCGCCATAGATCGATGATGTCGAGGCCAGCATCAGATGGCGGACTTCAACCCGTCGGGCGATTTCCATGATGTTCCAGGAGCCTTCGACGTTCGAATGTATATAGGCTTCGGGATTTTCCAGGCTGTAGCGGACTCCGGCTTGCGCGGCGAGATGGATCAGGATGTCAGGCGCGGCCGCAGAGACTGCCGCCTCCAGTGCCGGCCGGTCCTCAAGCATTGATATGACAGGCCGGAAGGCCGGAAACTGAGAGAGTGCCGCGTGACGCATCTCTTTCAGCTTGACATTGTAATAAGGAGTGAGGCCGTCGAAGCCCGTCACCTCATGCCCTTCCTGCAGCAGGCGCCTGGCCAGGTGGAAACCGATAAAGCCGGCAGTGCCTGTAATGAAGTAGCGCATTCCCACCTTTTTCTCGGCTCCCTGCCGCCGGCAAAAGCCGATTCTGTATAAAATGGGCCCCACTTACAGGATAAGAAGAGGGCGAGTCGATAGGCCTCTGAAAGATAAGCTCTGACCGGCGCCGCTGTCGTCGATGCGGGACGTTATGCTGCATTGCACCATGGCGGCTTGCATGTTATGGGCGGCGGGTCGTCTTGAGCATGATGCAGGAACCGATGAGAAACATAATTTATTGGATTCTCTCAGCGTTTCTGACCCTGGCGATCGCGATCGTGTCGCTGCGCTATCTCACGAACTTCTGGCTGCTGTCCTTCGTCTACAGCTTCCAGATCCATCTCGGCCTCGCATTCGCCGCCGCCAGCCTCGTCATCCTGGCCGTCAGAAGACATGCTTACGGCTTTGTCCTTCTGCTCGCCTCGCTGCTTCTCACGGCGCACGGCGTTATCATGCTATGTGAATTTGCGGAGGACGACAGGGGAACGGGAACGGCGCCGCTTTTCCGTCTGATGTCGTTCAACGTTGCGATTGATAACTGGAAAAATTCGACCGCCATCGCGGATATGGTGATCGCTTCGAACGCCGATGTCGTCAATCTGCTCGAAGCCAAGCCGCTGACGTTCCATCTGCAGCGATTGTTCAAGGTCTATCCGTATCATATCGGCTGCGACAACGGCAAAGACAGCTGCGATACGCTGGTGCTGTCCAAACGCCCGTTCGTGACCCGCCAGGTCGCGAGCATCGGCAGCTTGCGGAAAGACAGGCTGGTCGCAGCGAGCGTGGATTTCGGCGGGCAAACCGTCAATCTCGTATCGGCCCATCTAACCAAACCCTATTTCGACGATTACCAGATAGAAGAGTTGGACGATCTCAGCAAAGCGCTTGATGCGATCTCAGGTCCGCTGGTGCTGTCCGGCGATTTCAATTCGTCGTCGATCGCTCCCAGCATTCAGGCTCTCCTGCGCAAGCAGAAGCTGAAGACTATGGCGCCCGAACCGGCGACATGGCCGATCGCCGCCGGTCGGTTCGGTATCGCCATCGATCACATATTCGCGCGCGCGCCGCTTCATCTGACGTCGTTGAAGCGCCTCGACGATAATCTCGGCTCCAACCATTCAGGGCTGATCGCCGAATTCGTTGTCGATAAGAGCGGCGAGACGGCGCTGGCACGATAACAGGCAAGATAAGCCGGGCTGAAATTAGAATCTGGTTCGGCCGCCCTTGCGGTCGATCATCTGAAAATTCTTGCCGTCAGTCTTCACGTTGACGCAGTCGGTCGACTTATCGGGAAACCGGACACAGACCTCGCCATTGTTGATCTTGTAGCCATTCTTGCTGCCCTCGCGATATTCATAGCCGTTGCTGCTTTCTTTCAGCTCAGACGTGCCGGGCAGATGCTGTCGGATTTCCGCCTCGCTTGCGGCGCGCATGTTCGCCGTTTGCGCAAAGGTCATTGCCGGCAGCAGGATTGAGAGAAATCCGGCGAGGGCGGGCAGGGTACGCATCAGAGGACATCTCCTGTGAGGTCTGTCGGCTCATTCTACGAGAATTCCGGCAGGGAATTCAACAGGGATGGTGGTCATGCCGCAAGCGCCGGCGGGCTGATAGGACCCGCCGGCCGTTCCAGCGCTTGGCTTACGTTCTTCCGAATTCGTCGACGATGCGGATGATATCGTCCTCGCCGAGATAGGAGCCCGTCTGAACCTCGATGAGCTCGAGAACGATCTTGCCGGGATTGGCGAGACGATGGACTTCTCCGAGCGGGATATAGACGCTTTCGTTCTCACGCAGCATCTGCACATTGTCGCCGATCGTCACCTCGGCCGTTCCCTTGACGACGACCCAGTGCTCGGAGCGATGGTGGTGTTTTTGCAGCGAAAGCTTCTTGCCCGGCGTGACGAAGATGCGCTTCACCTGAAAGCGGTCGCCGTTGAAGATAGAGGTATAGCCGCCCCACGGTCGGTAGGATGTCGGATGCGTTTCGGCAAATTTCGCCGTCGCCGAGGAGGAGGCCAGCATCTTGACTAATTGCCCTACGTTCTGGCTGTCCTTGAGTGGTCCGACATAGACGGCGTCTTCGCTGGCGATGACGGCGACATCCTCCATGCCTTGGACGGCAAGGTGCACGCCATGGGTCATGACCAGCGAGTTGCGGGTATTGACGACGGTCGTGTTGGCCGCGGCGACATTGCCGTTATCGTCGCGTTTGCCCGATTTCCAAACGGCATCCCAGCTTCCCATGTCCGACCACCGGAATGGTGAGGGGACGACCGCGGCCTTCGACGTCTTTTCCATGACCGCATAATCGATCGATATATCCGGGCTCTTGGCGAAATGGTCGGCATCGAGGCGGGTGAAGTCGAGATCGCGGCTTGCCTTGGAAACAGCCTTGCTTGAAGCCTTCAGCACCTCGGGCGCATATTCCTGCAGCTCGGCAAGAAGTTCCGTCACCGGGAACATGAAGATGCCCGAGTTCCAGTAGAAGCCGCCGTCGGCGAGCATCCGCTGGGCTTCGTCCAATGCCGGCTTCTCGACGAAGCGGCTCACCTTGTGAGCGCCATTATCAAGCGCATCGCCGATCTCGATATAGCCATAACCCGTCGCCGGCTCGGTCGGGTTGATGCCGAAGGTGACGAGCCTGCCATCGGCCGCCGCCTCGCGAGCGATGCGGATACAGTCGAAATAGCTCTTGTCGGCGAGGATTTCATGATCCGAGGCGAGCATCTGGATGATCGTGTCCTTGCCGAAGAGCTCGGCGGCGAGCGTCGCGGCAGCGGCGACCGCTGCGGCGGTGTTGCGGGCAACGGGCTCGAGCAGCACGGCGGCGAGCGGAATGGCAAGTGCGCGGGCCTGCTCGGCGACCAGGAAGCGGAACTCCTCATTGGTGACGACGATCGGAGCTTCATAGAGCTCGGGATCGGAAACGCGTTCGAGCGTTTCCTGAAACAGCGTCTTATTACCCACGAATTGGATGAATTGTTTCGGCGCGGTCGCACGGGAAAGCGGCCAGAGCCGCGTGCCTTTGCCGCCGGCCATGATCACGGGAACGATTTTCTGCGTCATAGGCGGGTTCCTTGAAATAGACGACCTTACTGGTTGCATGTCAGCGGGCGGCTGCCCAGCCTCTTATTCTGTCGAGACCGGCGTGCAGCAGGTCGAGAGCTGCAGGCTCGCTGCCGGCTTCCACGTAGCAGCGCATTTCCGGCGCATTGCCGGATGGGCGGAAATGGATGATCCGGCCGTCCGTCAGTGTCATCCGAAGCCCGTCAATATCGGATTTGGTCGCGACAGCGCCGATCGGCTGCAGGAAAGAACGGAGATTTTCGTCCGAGGCGCGCAAGTGTTGCATCAGCGCGGCGCTCGTCTCCACCGGGAAATTCTCCAGACGATCGGCAGCGGCGAAGGGCAGCTTATAGGAGGTCGCAATGGCAGAGAGCGGCTGCCTGCGAGCTGCCGCAAGCGACAGGACTGCGAGCATGGGAATAAAACAATCGCGCGTCGGCAGGGCGCGGACGTTCTGCCCGTTGACATCGAAAGGGCTGGCGGTCAGCAAACCGCCATTGGCCTCAAAGCCCATGACCCGGTCGTCGCCGGCCGCCACGGCCTCTTCCATGCCTGTTATGACGAAGGGAGAGCCGACACGGGTGCGCTTGACGGCGAAGGAGCCAGCGACCTCGATGCCGGAATTGGAGGTGACGGGCGTCACCACGATGCGAGCTCCCAAGAAATTGGCTGCTATAAGGCCGAGGAGGTCGCCGCGCAGTGGCGTGCCGGTTTCGTCGGCGACCAGCGGGCGGTCGCCGTCGCCATCGGTCGAGACGATTGTATCGAAGCTGTGATCGGAGACCCAGTGCTTCATCAGCGTGATGGTCTCCTCGGAAACGGCTTCTGTATCGACCGGAATGAAGCTATCCGAACGCCCGAGAACAGTGACCTCAGCGCCATAATGGGCAAGAACGTCGACCAGGAGATCACGGGCGACGGTGCTGTGCTGGTAGACGCCGATCTTCAGGCCGGACAGCGCGCCTTCCGGAAGCAGGGCCGTATTGCGTTCGAAAAAGAGCTGTCGACAGATCGCCTCACGATCTTCCATCGCCGCTGGCGCCTGGATCACGGCTTCGCCGCTTTTCTCGATTTCGGCCGCCAAGGCGGTAATCGCAGCCTCGTCCGATTTGTCAATCTCGCCGTCCGGACGGTAGAACTTGATGCCGTTGCGGTCCGCCGGAATATGAGAGCCGGTTATCATCAGGCATGCGGCCTTGCTTTCAAGACCATAAAGAGCAAGGGCTGGCGTCGGGACATTGCCGCAGTCGAAAATGCGGAAGCCGAGCGCGGCAAGCGCGCCAGCGCAATTGCCCGAGATTTCGGGGCTGGAATCGCGAAAGTCGCGGCCGATCAAAATGACGTCGCCGGTCTGTGCCTTGCCGCTTTTCAGCAGATATTTGCCGAACGCCATCGCGTAGAGAGCCGAGGCCCGACCCTTGAGATCCACTGAAAGTCCGCGAAGGCCGCTCGTGCCGAATTTCATTTGAAGAGGTGTCTCCAGTTTACAGTCAAGGTTCTACTCAGGCCGCCTGCCGGCGTAAATACCGAAGCCGTCATATAGTTAAACACGAACGACGATGCCTCGGACAGCCTCTCGCAGTCTTCTCTCGCCGATCCTAAAGACGTAGACCCATCGCCGACAGGCATTGCAGCGTAGATCGATTTTGTTAGAACCGTGTGTCCATTGTTTCGTCCTATGCTGAAGGGTTCCTGATGAGCGATACATCCGTCAGTCTCGATGAGAGCTGGAAGGCCGCGCTGGCGGGGGAGTTTTCAAGCCCCTATATGCAACAGCTCAAATCCTTCCTCGTCGCGCAGAAACAGATCGGCAAACGGATCTTCCCCAAGGGCAGCGAATATTTCCGCGCTCTTGATCTGACGCCGATTGCCAATGTCAAGGCCGTCATCCTTGGACAGGATCCCTATCACGGGCTGGGGCAGGCCCATGGCCTGTGCTTCAGCGTCCGGCCGGGCGTGCGCATACCGCCCTCGCTCGTCAACATCTACAAGGAGATGGAGACCGATCTCGGGATATCGCCGGCGCGTCACGGCTTTCTCGAACATTGGGCAAGGCAGGGCGTGCTGTTGCTGAACAGCGTGCTGACGGTCGAGGAAGGGCAAGCGGCCGCCCATCAAGGCAAAGGGTGGGAGCGCTTCACCGATGCCGTTATCGGCAAAGTCAATGACGAATGCGAATCCGTCGTCTTCATGCTCTGGGGCTCCTATGCCCAGCGCAAGGCCGCTTTTGTCGACACGGCGCGCCATCTGGTGCTCAAGGCGCCGCATCCCTCGCCGCTTTCGGCTCACAACGGCTTCTTTGGCTGCAAACATTTTTCCAAGGCGAATGCCTTCCTCCAGTCCCGCGGGCGGGCGCCGATCGACTGGCAATTGCCGGCAGATCCTCACGGTGCCTGAAGTAAACGCGGACCGGTCTTTGTTCACTAATAGTAGACAATGCGTTTTGGTCTCAGGGTCTGTTCCGGAGGCCGGGTGAGGCGCATTTATGATCCATGAAAGCCCGCGAAAGGCGGGCAAGAAAGGGGTCTCACATGCTCGATCAGATCAAGGGTCTGCACCACGTCACGTCGATGGCGGAGGACGCCCGCACCAACAACCAGTTTTTCACCCATGCGCTCGGCCTGCGTCGCGTCAAGAAGACGGTCAATTTCGATGCGCCTGATGTCTACCACCTCTACTATGGTGATGAGACCGGTGCGCCCGGCACGATCATGACCTATTTCCCGTTCCCGAAGATGGCGCAGGGTCGCCCCGGCACCGGTGAGGTCGGCACGACGGTATTTTCCGTCCCGCAAGGCTCGCTCGGCTTCTGGAGTGACCGCTTCGCTACGCTTGGTCTCGGCGGCCTGAAGGCTGAGGAAAGCTTCGGCGAAAAGCGCCTCAACTTCTCCGGCCCGGATGGCGACGGCTTCGCGCTCGTCGAGGTCAAGGACGATGACCGCCAGCAGTGGACGCATGGCGGCATCAGCGAGGATCACGCCATTCGCGGCTTCCACTCCGTTGCCTTGCGGCTGAGAGACGAGGGCGCGACGGCCGAACTCTTGAAATTCATGGGTTATCAAGTGGCTGAGGAGCGGGATGGTATCAAGCGGCTGATCAAGCCTGACGGCAACGGCGCGCACCTGATCGACCTTGAGACGATGCCGAACATTGCCCGCGCGCTTCCCGGCGCCGGCTCCGTCCACCATGTCGCCTTTGCCGTCGAGAATCGCGAAAAGCAGCTCGAAGTGCGCAAGGCGCTGATGGATACCGGCTATCAGGTCACGCCTGTCATCGACCGGGATTATTTCTGGGCGATCTACTTCCGCACGCCGGGGGGCGTTTTGTTCGAGGTCGCGACCAATGAGCCCGGCTTCGACCGTGACGAGGACACGGCCCATCTCGGCGAAGCGCTGAAGCTGCCGCAGCAGCACGCTCATCTTCGCGCCTTGCTCGAGCAGCATCTGCAGCCGCTAGAAGTGTAAGGAAGGCAAGATGACCGAAACAGGCTATGTGCACCGGCTGCATGCCGGTGCACCTGACAAACCTATTCTGCTCGTGCTGCACGGCACCGGCGGCGATGAAAACCAGTTCTTCGATTTCGGCCGACGGCTGCTGCCCGAAGCAACGGTTCTTTCGCCGCGCGGCGATGTTTCCGAATATGGCGCGGCGCGGTTTTTCCGCCGCACCGGGGAAGGGGTCTACGACATGTCCGACCTCTCACGCGCGACGGAGAAGATGGCGGCCTACGTCAAGGCATTTGCCGACGAATACCGGGCTTCTCACATTCTCGGCCTGGGTTTTTCGAACGGCGCAAATATTCTTGCTAATGTGCTGATCGAAAAAGGCATCTTCGACGCGGCGGTTCTGATGCATCCGCTCATCCCGTTTCAGCCCGAGGCTCGCTCGACGCTCGCGGGAAGAAAGGTGCTGGTGACAGCCGGGCAGCGGGATCCGATCGCTCCGATTGCGGTGACCCAGGCGCTGTCTGCGCACCTGGAGGGCCGGGGCGCGGAGGTCAGGACGGTCTGGCATGCCGGTGGGCACGAGATCGCACCATCGGAGATCAATGCGGTTGGCGACTTCCTCGGCGGTTATTGACCTGTGCCAGCATTAGTGGACAAGACATCAAGCGGGGCCGGCGAATGCCGGCCCCGCATCATTGCTGCAACGACGATCATGGCGTCGTTGATCGACAAGTTATCCAAAGCGCGTCGCGATCTTTCAGATTCGCTCCTTGCGCTTTAGGTCCCCGATTGCGCGTGTCGTAGCCGCAAAACCGCAGCGCAGTTCTGCGCGACATGCTTATGGGCGATGAGGATATTTGCCTCTTATCGCCTTCATGTAAAAATTCCCCGGTGATTCTGCCATCGTCAAACCGACGACGACTCCTTTGGGGACTCCTTCATATTCTCGTCTCTGACCATTGGTCAGATAGACCCGTAGATGCCGGCTGTCTTCGTCGTAGCTGATCGCCTCGATAAGTTTCGAATCAACCGCAGTTTCCACTTTGCACCCCGCAGTTTTGGATCTGAGATTCCTGATCAAGAATTGTCATTCATGCTCGCAGCGCACCATATTTATGCGGCGTCGAAGGGTCGTCAAGCGTGATCTGCTTTAACGTTCATTTTTTCCGGTAGCCTCTCGCTATAGTTGATATGTGCAGCTTTTTCGAAGTCCTCACCTGTGGAAAGTCCATCGTTTCGAGTTCTTCCAGGCGTGGAAATATTGGATGACACAGCTGAACGTGAAAGAATCGAACCAGTAGACATACGTTTAACCAGTGGTTAAGCATCATGTAATAAAATACAACCTGTTATTAATCGCGATGTCTTCCCAACTATGGATAAGTACAGAACGCCGATTTCCGCGGCAGCCGTTTTGCTATCGCCGGTGAGCTGCGGCGCTTGGCACAGGGGAAGATACGCAGGAGACCCTTGCGATTTCCATCGCGAGCTACAAGCATGGACCGTCCCCGTTGCTTGATGTGGGAGCGCAGCGTTCTGTAGCGGTCGCGCAGGCGAGCCTGGCGCGCGCGGTTCAGCAAACCGCGAAGGATCATGTCGTTCCGAATATGGCAAGAGGTTGCGGCTACATTGTCAACGCCGCGATCAGGCCAACTTCTTATGAACACTACGATTCGTGCCATTGCAGCGATAGATGGGAAATCGATCAACCCGCCACGCGGTCGGGTCTCATAAATGGGTTACATGTCTAATTATCTAGGACGGTGGCGACAACAGATACCGATGCTGGCCGGCAATCGTAAGCAGCGCGCTCGGCTGACCTTTGCCGAAGGCGACTTCGCTGCGGTCTACGCCATGAGCGATGTTCATGGATGTTACAACGAACTCCTCGACGTACATCGCCGTATCGAGGAGGACGCAGCACGCATTCAGGGGCCGAAACTCATCGTCATGCTCGGCGATTATGTCGACCGTGGACCAGATTCAAGCGCGGTTCTGGAGTTCCTGAGCAAGAACCCGCCGCCAGGATTTCAGCGCTTGGTCCTTTGCGGCAATCACGATGCTGAGTTGGTGAAGCTCTATCGCAAACCGGCGGGTATTCTCGAATGGCTGGGTTTTGCCGGGACGGAGACGCTGCACTCATACGGCATCGATATCGAGCATCTCCTGCAGTCGGCGGCCGGAAACGAAACGATCGCCCGCATCATTCGCAATATGATACCCGAGCGGCATATTCAGTTCCTCGAATCGCTGCCAATCATGGTGCGAATGGGCAGGGTAGTGTTTGTGCATGCTGGCGTCAGACCCGGCATCGATCTTGAGAAACAAAAAGACAGCGACCTCATGTGGATCCGGCAACCCTTCCTGGACGAGGGACCGCAGCTTCCTGTCCTCGTGATCCACGGACATACTCCGGGGCGAGCCCCGACATTCGGTCCGCAACGCATCGGCATCGACACCGCCGTTTCGGCGACGGGCCGGCTGACCGTACTGACGATCAAGGGGACGCGGGTAGGGCTGCTTTAGAGCTTCGGACGCTCAAAGGACGCGCTGCCCTCTGAATCCCCCATGTCGTCCTTTTCGAAAATCGATTCCGATCTTTAAGCCGATGCCCTGGGCGAAGAGAGCGTGGGGCACGCTTCAAAAACAAACGCCGCGGGCTTGTGCCCGCGGCGCCAGAAGGTTCACATAGTTGCCAGGCGCTGTCAGGCGTCCTGGTAAAGGTTGGTGCCGATACCGGTATAGGTAAAGCCGTGTTTGCGGATCTCGTCACTGCGGTAGATGTTGCGCAGATCGACCAGGACCGGAGCGCGCATCGACTGCTTCAGGCGATTGAAATCGAGTGCGCGGAACTGGTTCCATTCGGTGACGATGACGAGGGCATCGGCGTCGGCAGCGGCTTCGTAAGGGCCGTTCGCATATTCGATGTTCTCGATGACCTTGCGGGCATTGTCCATACCCTCGGGATCATAGCCGACGACCTGGGCGCCGGCGTCCTGCAGGGTCTGGATGATGGCAATGGCCGGGCTGTCGCGCATGTCGTCGGTGTTCGGCTTGAAGGTCAGTCCGAGGATGGCGACTTTCTTGCCGCGAATGTCCCCGCCGACGGCCGAAATGACCTTGCGGCCCATCGCCCGCTTGCGGTTGTCGTTGATCGAGATCGTCGTTTCGATCAGACGGACCGGTGCGTCATAATCCTGCGCCGTCTTCGCAAGGGCAAGCGTATCCTTGGGGAAGCATGAACCGCCGTAACCCGGACCGGCATGCAGGAACTTGGAGCCGATACGGCCATCGAGGCCGATGCCGCGTGAAACGTCCTGGACGTTTGCGTCGACCCTTTCGCAGAGATCGGCGATCTCGTTGATGAAGGTGATCTTCATGGCCAGGAAGGCGTTGGCCGCATATTTGATGAGCTCGGAGGTGCGGCGGCTCGTGAAGACCAGGGGAGCCTGGTTGAGGTAGAGCGGACGATAGACTTCAGTCATGGTCTCCCGTGCCCGGTCGTCGTTCAGCCCAACGACGATCCGATCCGGACGCTTGAAATCCTCGATCGCCGCGCCTTCGCGCAGGAATTCGGGATTGGAGACGACGGCGACATCAGCCGACGGATTGGTTTCCCGCACGATGCGCTCAACCTCATCGCCGGTGCCAACCGGCACCGTCGACTTGGTGACGATGACGGTGAAGCCCTCAACATAGGTGGCAATCTCGCGCGCAGCGGCATAGACGTAGGAGAGATCGGCATGGCCGTCGCCGCGACGGGACGGTGTGCCGACGGCGATGAACACGACGTCGGCGCCACGAACGCTTTCGCCGACATCCGTCGAAAACGAGAGGCGGCCGGTGCTGGTATTTTCAGCAACCAGCTGATCGAGACCCGGCTCGTAGATCGGAATACGGCCCTCGCGAAGGGCCTCGATCTTACTCAGATCCTTGTCGACGCAGATGACGTCGTGGCCGAAATCCGCAAAGCAAACGCCTGAAACGAGGCCGACATAGCCTGATCCAATCATCGTGATGCGCATATTTCCCTCAAATCATTAGAGTAGAACGTCATGCTGCGTCGCAGCATGGCGTTCGTCATACTGAATCTGGGCCAAAAGACAATATCGAAGATCGCTTAATACCCACATCGGAAGTCGTATTGAGGGTGCCGCTGTTTGCTGCCGGGCACCCGCTCGACAGCAAAAACATAGGTTTATGTGGGCGATATGACAAGTCGAGCCGTTCCTGAGCGCCGGCTCGACTTCAATCCGGGAATGAGACGAATTGCTCTATCGGCTGCCTCGGCGGCTACAGCCGGTACCAGACGTAGGGGTCCGTTCCCGATTGGATCTTGTCCCAGCGCAGATCTGTATCGCGCCAGTTCTTGATGCTGCTTTGCCTGTTGTCGAGCACCAGGTCGCCCTTGTCGGTTCTGACCACGAGGACGGCGTGCCCTTCGCCGGAGGGTGTATAGGCTGTTGCGATCCGCAAGGCGCGCGATGACCAGCCCATCGCTATCAGGCGGCTGCGCTTGGTCAACGCGAAATCTTCGCAGTCGCCGCTGCGCACATTCACCTTCCAGACATCGCCGTTCAGCTCGTTGCGGGAATCGTTGCGGCCGATCATGGTACGATTGACGGTGTTGTTCACGTTCTTCAGCTGCAGCATTTCCTTGTCCGTCAGTGCGATGACCGACAGTCCGTTATTGTCGCGGCATTCGGCAGGGTTCTGGGCGCAGAACAGCACCTGGGCGAAGGGCGGAACGATCTTTCCCTTTTCGGAGATATAGCTGACCTCCGAACCGCTGGTCAGGCCGTGGGCGAAACCTGCGGGGCCGGCCGCGAATGCAGAGCAGGCATTCCCCGCAGTAAAAGCCAGTGCCAGAAGTGTAACGAAGGTTTTCTTCATCTCTTGATCCCCGTCAGGGCAAGCGCTTGAGATCAGGCTTGCCTTTTGGCTCAGTCAATGGCATGGCGACTTAGTGACCTGCCAAGTATTGGGCACAGAACGTCTGTCCCGTTTTTGCTGCTTGAAGGAGCATAAGCGGGGTCCTGTCTCGATTGGCTTAAGCCATTCGCGACAATTTTAACGATGTGGAATTCTGTTGCACTTTAACACGCAAGCGCTTGATCTGCAACTTATGTTAGTGCGAGTATATTAACCGTAATGGTTGTGATTGGCTCGTTTTGACTGCTGATGAGTGAAGTCAAATGTTATCCAACCTCATCAACAGGCAGGTCTTGCGGGAGGCGGTTCTCGTTGCCTTCATCGGCCTAGTGATATTGACGCTCATTCCTTTTGGAAGTGTCACACCTTTGCCCTTCGCCTTCGCCGCAATCGGAATGTTTGCTCTTGCCATCGTTTCGGTATTGCTGTTTGCGGAGCCAAGACAAAGCAGGTGGGTGTTCAAGATCGCCTTGCTTATGCTCGTCGTGCTGACGAGCTGGACATTTATCCAAACGATCGAACTGCCGGCCAATTTGCTGGCAAACCCCGCCTGGAGCGCTGCACGCGATCTGGCGGGCGTCCAATATGCGGCGATCTCCGTCGAACCGGCGGACACGCTTGCCTCGATACTCTGGGTGGCCCTGCCTTTCGTGACCTTTCTGACCGGACTTATCTTGTGCGATACCGATCAACGAGCGCGCAAAGTGCTCGCCAGCCTGGGGCTCGCGGCGGGGGGCATCGCCGTTTTCGGCCTGCTGCAATTTTCGATGTTTCCCAACGTCTTGATCGTCATAGAAAAACACGCCTACCTCGACAGCCTGACGGCCATCTTCGTCAACCGCAATACCGCCGCCACTTTCCTCGGGCTGGGAACGTTGCTCATGCTGACGCTGGTCAGGGACATTGCCCGTTCCTATTCAACGCATCCGCCCGGCGAACCAGGCCGAAACCTTCTGCTCTTGAGAACGTGGATCTATATTCTGCTCTTATGTGCATGTTTCACCGCGCTGATGCTGAGCCGCTCCCGCGCCGGAATATTCGCGACCTTTGTTGCCGCGCTCATCTATTTTCCTTGGCTGGTCCTCAATTGGAACAGCTCAAGGCGATATTTATCGGCACCGAAATGGCATTCGGTATTAAAGCTTCTCGCGGCAGTAATTTTCGTCGTCCTCTTGCTAAGCACATTTGCAGGGCAAGCGATCTTACGCGCGCAGGAACGGCGGCTCGAGGATGATGATCGTTTCTGTATTCTGCCGGGCATATGGCGCGCCATTTCGGATCACTGGTTAACGGGAACGGGCCTTGGAACCTTTCGCACCGTTTTTTCGGCCTATCGTGATCCTGCCTGCGGCATCTTCGGGATTTTTGACCGTGCACATAATTTCTACCTCGAAGGATTTCTGGGGTTGGGGGTAGCGTTTCCAGTCGCGACGTTTCTTACTTTCGCAGTGCTCGCGAGGGTTTTCTGGCGCGGGCTCTCCGAGAGGCGGCGCCTGCGACATTATGTTCTGCTCGGCATAGCGGCGACGGTTCTGGTCGCTCTTCATGCCGCGGTCGACTTCTCGCTGCAAATCCCTGGTTTCGCAGTTTTTTTTTCCGCATTCCTGAGCGCCGTTGTTGCAATCAGCCTCGGCCGCAGTCACCGCGAAACGGATCGCCAATATGGGTGAGCCGTGCATGCGCAATGGCTTAAATGAATGGAATTTATGAAGGTTTTTCGAAGATGCCGGATTGATTCAGGGCTGCGGGTTGACTCTTAAACCTAAGAAATTTTATAGCGGACGCAGCCTTTAGATTATTGCCGACGTCAGAGAGTCGGGCTGAGGCCGTTGGTTTCCTGAAGGGCGCGGCGTTGCCGGGCTGCCACAGTTAGGGAATGATAAACGGCATTTGGTAATTATTGATCAGGGATTGTCTTGTAATTTGTCCGATTGCGGAGCAGTAGCTTCAAGGGCGTCAACACGGGTTATTCTATGGGTTGTTTTCCTGTTGGTAGTACACGCGTCGCCATTGTTGTAGCGCTAACGAGTATATTGGCAAGCTGCACGTCCTTGCCAAGGTCCGGCCCCGATCACAAGGATGTTGATCGAAACGCCGCGGTAAAGGTAACCACGAAGGAGCGTCGAGTCGGTATCGACTACGCCCTGGTTGATCTCAGCAAAAACGTCCTGGCCTATTTCACTACTCCGCAGCCGAGCTCCTTCAAGGGTTTTGGCGGTGGACGCGGTGGCGCGCCCGAAATTCCACTCGGTTATGGCGATGTCGTAGAGGTTGCGATTTTCGAAGCTCAATCCGGTGGTCTCTTTATTCCCTCTGACGCCGGTAGCCGGCCCGGCAATTATATCTCTCTGCCGGCGCAGACCATCGATAGAAACGGAACGATCACGATCCCCTATGCGGGTCGCGTTCCGGCTGCCGGTCGTCTAAAGGAGACCGTCGAGCAGGATGTCGAAGATCGTCTTGCCAGCCGCGCGATCGAGCCTCAGGTTGTTATCACCACGACGACCAACCGCTCCAGTCAGGTAGCCGTGCTGGGTGACGTCAACAATCCTCAGCGTGTTCAGATCAGTCCGGCCGGTGAGCGCATTCTCGACGTCATTTCCGCCGCGGGTGGTTTGACGACCAATAACATCGAAACGAATGTGACGCTGCAGCGACGCGGCAGAACGGCGACGGTCGCCTACAATACGCTGCTGAAAAACCCGGCGGAGAATATCTATGTGGCGCCGGATGACACGATCTCCGTCGATCACGAGCGCCGCACGTTCCTGGCGCTCGGCGCCGCCGGCGTGAGCGGCCGGTTCGATTTCGAGGAGTCGGACCTGACCCTCGGGGAGGCTATTGCCAAGGCGGGCGGTCTGCGTGACGACCGTGCGGATCCAGCCCAGGTCCTGCTCTATCGCCTTGTCCCGAAGAAGACGCTGGCAGCGATGCATGTAGATACGACGCGGTTTGCGGGCGAGACGGTTCCGGTGATTATCCGCGCCAATCTTCGTGATCCGGCAACCCTGTTTGCCGCTCAGCAATTCAAGATGGAAGACAAGGATATTATCTATATTTCCAATTCGGACTCTATCGAACTGGTCAAGTTCCTTGACATCGTAAACTCGGTATCGTCCACTGTTGCCGGCGTCACGGACGACGCACGCGATACCCGTAATGCGGTCCAAGACCTCGGAAACTAAGTGGGGAGTAGCCGGCGCCGATCGTAAACGATCGGTGCTGGTGGTCTGTTTGCGATAGCGGATTTGATGAAGGAAGCCACTTTTATGGCAAGGTTTAGTGTTTATCGTAAACTTGCATATAGCGGAATTGCCGCGGGGATTTTTGTCGGCATGACTTCGAGCGCCTTTGCAGCTGCTTGCCTGGGTCCTGCAAATCTCACAACCGCAGATGTCGGCGGATTTACCGCCAATCCTGCCGTTCTGCTCGACATGTCCGATCCCCTGGTTCTGTCATCGCGTGTTCGAGCGCTGGTAGGGAGCAGCAACGACGCCCTATTGCCGGTACTCGAGCAGGCCAAGAAGGCTAATGCCGCACAGATGGCGGCGATCGGATCCGGTCTCGGGCGAGCCGCAAACAGTTGCCAAGTCTCGGATCCGCAGTTCAAACTGGCGATCGAAAAAGCTGTTGCCGAGGCGGCCAGCGCCGATCCCGATCTTGCGCCGCTGCTGACAGCCTTTGCAAAGGTTCTGGCCGAAGGCGGGACGGCGGCGCTCGGTCCGGGCACAGGTGCGCCAGCGGCAGCATCCGGTATCGGCAACACCGGTTCAATCGGGCAGACAGGTCCCGGGTCGGATGACGGTACGCCGTTTGACGGCAGCGCCACGACTGCCGGCACGCTCAGGGTTTCGAATACGAACGATGAGGACAGCTCGTCCACAACGTCGACGACGACAATCGTCAGCGCGGGAGGAGCGGGCCAGTCATCCTCTGATACATCGGAGTCGACCAGTCAGAGCGTCCCCGTCACACAATAGCTGGAATTGCCTGTAGATCTTAGCGCTTGACGCCATTGTTGGAGATCGAAATTGCTGTCGCCAGATAAACTTACGCCGCGTATCGACGCTTCCCGCGATACGGGAAACGAAGCTGATTTCATCGATTTCGACAAGCTTATTGCAATCGTCCGTCGCCAGTGGCGGATCGTAGCGGTATGCGCTTTCGCCTTTGGCATTCTCGGTGTCGTCTATGTCCTGACGGCGGTGCCGGTCTATACAGCCGAGACCAAAGTGCTGATCGACCGCAGCGACAATCAGATGATTAACCAGCTGGCGGCTTTTGGCCAGTTGGACGATGACGAGGGTACGGTCCTCAGCCAGGTCGAGCTGTTGAAGTCCGATACGATCGCCTATGCCGTCGTCGACAAGCTGAAACTTGTCGACGATCCGGTGTTCAACGCACAGAAGAACTCACTCTTTTCTGTCGGGACGCTGAAATCTCTGCTGAATTTTCGCTCCTGGTTTGCCGACGACGCGGCCATCGCTCCCGATCTGGAGATGAAGCGGCGATGGGCCGCGGAAACCGTCGCCGGAAATATCGATGTCGAGCGTGTCGGCAAATCCTACGTTCTCGACGTCACCTACACCTCGCAGTCTCCGGATCTGGCCCGAGTAATCGCCGCCGCCATCGCCGATGTTTATCTGGTCGATAAGCTCAATTCGAAATATGACGCGACAAGGCGGGCCGGCGAGTGGCTGCAGGAGCGTATCGAAGAACTCCGGCAGCAGGCGTTGGACACCGACCTTGCAGTGCAGAAGTTCCGAAGTGAGCATGGGCTCGTCGAGGCGGGGCAGGGCAACTTGCTCAGCGAGCAGCAGCTTTCCGAGCTGAACAGCCAGTTGATCAAGGCTCAGGCCGAAACCGCTCAGGCCGAAGCGAAATATACCCGCATCAAGTCGATCATCGAAGCCAAGCAGACCGATGCGATCGTGACCGACGTGCTCGACAGCTCGATTTCAAACGACCTCCGCAAGAAATATCTCGAAGCTTCGAAGCTCGAGGCCGAAATCGAGGCGCGGCTTGGTCCCGACCACGTCCAGGCCGTCCGGCTGCGCGCCGAGATGGCCGAATACGAACGGCTCATGTTCGACGAGCTGAATCGCATCGCCGAGAGCTATCAGAGCGAGCTCACGGTTGCGCAGTCCCGCGAAAAATCGCTGCGTGACAGCGTTGATAAGGCAACGGGTGTGGCCGCAACGGCGGGCGAGACGCAGGTTCAGCTCCGCGAGCTCGAGCGGACACGGGATACTTATAAGAACCTCTATCAGAGCTTCTTGGCGCGCTATCAAGAGGCGATCCAGCAGCAGAGCTTCCCAATTACCGCCGCACGTATCATCACGACTGCGGAGACGCCAACGAAGCCGAGTGCGCCGAAAAGAAGCCTCGTCATCGCTTTCGCCATGTTCCTGGGATGCGCGTTCGGTAGCGGCATCGGAGCTTTCCGTGAATTCCGCGATCGCTTCTTCCGCACCGGTGACGATGTCAGGGATATGCTCGATGTCGAATCCCTTGGCGTCATGCCGCTGATCGAGAACAATGTCGATGATCCGACGCTGGTCGATCCCGGGAACCCGCGAAGCATCGCCAGGGGCGGCAAGACCACGACTTATGTCGAGGAGCATCCGCTTTCGGCATTCGCGGAGACGCTTCGAAGCGCGAAAATCGCGATCGATATCAGTGCCTCCGACCAGCGCTGCAAAGTCATCGGCGTGGTGTCGAGCTTGCCCGGTGAAGGCAAGTCGACGACGGCAATCAATTTTGCCAAGCTCTTGGCCATGCAAGGGGCACGGTGCCTGCTTATCGACGGCGATATGCGCAATCCCGGAGCGACGCGGGCGATCGGCCGCCACGCGGAAGCCGGCTTGCTTGAAGCAATCGTCGACAATCGCCCGCTGAAGGATCTCATTCTCCTCGACCCCAAGACAAAGCTCGCATTCCTGCCGACGGTGGCACGCTATCGCGTTCCGCATTCGTCGGAGCTGCTCGCGTCGCGCGGTATGGATCAGCTTCTCGAGATTGCGCGTCAAAGTTTCGATTACATTATCGTCGACTTGCCTCCTCTGGCTCCGGTGGTGGATGCACGAGCCATTAACCCGAAGCTCGATGCGGTCGTGTTCGTGATCGAGTGGGGCAAGACTTCGCGGAAGGTGGTCCAATCGACATTGTTGTCCGAGCCGGATCTCTATACGAAGTGCGTCGGAGCCATACTAACCAAGGTCGATCCGGCCCAGATGAAGCTCTACCGGACATTTGGTTCGAGCGAATATTATTACAAGCGCTATTCCCGATACTATACCGAAAGCTGATGTTCGGCATTCGGCACGTTTCGCGCACGAGAATCGTTTTCTTCATCGTCGCCGTGGCCTTTACGGCGCTGGCCAGCCGCGAGCTCTATGCTTCGATCAGGACGGCCAGCATTTCGATTGTCGCCGAGAGGATAGAACGCGGCGAAACTGTCGGGAACACTGTCGCGGCCAGATACGCGGCGCGCGCTATTGAACGAATCGACGGACACTATTGCCGATCTGACATTGTTGCCGCCGGCCTGACGCTCGTTCTGACGCAGCTCGATCGACAGAACGTCAATATCGATTACGACGCCTGGGTTGCCGCGGCCGCCAGTGCACGTCATTATCTGCAACATGCATTATCATGCATGCCGACGAACAGTAATTTCTGGCTGCGTCTTGCGGCGGTCGAGTCGAAGATTGCGGAAGAGCCGCTGTCGAGCGCTGGGATGATGAAACGTTCCGTCGCTCTGGCGCCCTACGATGAGTCGATGATTCTGACGCGGTTTTATTTCTGGAACGGTTTTACCGATGCAACGCTCCTGGCGGCGGGCCACGCGCTCGACAGCGATCTCATGACCATGCTGAAGCTTGGGGATCGTTGCAGGGTCAAAGCCGTCATGAAGCAAATCAGCCCGCAACTCCGCCCGATCTTCGACAGAAATTGGGAGAAGGCAGGAGACGGAGCGACAGCGCGTTTCCGGCAACGCTGCAGCAAGTGATTAGGGGCGGAGCTCTTCCTTGGAGCGCCGTGCGTCCTTTCGCACGGACGCCCTGACACCATGAATCTACCATCGTGCTTTCCGAACTCCGATTTTCGCACCGATGCGCTATCTTGCGCTCTCCCCATGTGACAAGGCCCGCCGATTGTGTGACGGGCCTTTTATTGGCACCCCGTTTGCATAGGAAACGGGGTGCGATGCTTGTCGTCGATCAGACGACGGGGCCGGAGACGACATCCGTGCCCGTAATGTTGAGCGTCAGAATGCCGACATCGGTGTGACCTTCGCCGTCGGAAATCTTGTAGTATTGAACGGTTTCGGTGACATGGTCGCCCGGGGCGATATCGGACGTCAGCTCATAGCTGAATTCGCCGTTCGCCTGGACATGAAAGGTGCCATAAGTACCGAGTACATCGGTTACGGCGCCGCTCTCGGCGTTGACGTTCGTACCGTCAAATTGGCGGAGGAAGAGGTGACCATTGTCGCCGGCAATATCATTGTCCAGAACGTTGCCGCCGATGGAATCGCCTTCGTTGAAGCTGTAATGATCGTCCACTGCGATCGGCTTAACCTGCGTGACGCCCTGAATATTGAGGGTGAACAGGCCGAAATCGGTGTGGCCGGCCCCGTCGGAAATCTTGTAGGAGACTTTCTCCTGAAGCGTTTCGCCGTTGATGAAGCCGATCTTCGCGGCATCACTCAGCACATAGGTATAGCTGCCGTCCGCCTTGACGTAGAAAGTACCATAATCGCCGTGAATTTCGGTAATCTGGCCGGGTTGCTTGGCGCCTACACTCTGGTGATCAAAAGCGCGCAAGAATAGATTGCCATCAGATGTATCATTGGTCAGCAGATTTCCTGAGATAACGTCGGTTTCCAGGAATGTCGCAGAATCGTCTGTTGCGTGAATAGCCATCGGGGTCTCTCCTTGAAATATTGTTCGCTGGTCATGTTTGAACTTCAACGAGCGGCCCGATTAAGGATAGCTTAATAGAAATAGTCAAGCATATGCTTAACAAAAATTAAACATTCATAGGTGCGTTCTTTAATAATTTCACGCGTAGAATGTGCATAAGAGGATGAAATAGTTGAAGATTTTGCGTTAATAATAATTGATTATGGTTGTTGCCCGTTATAACGCTCATATCTTCTCAGGCGAAGTTTATTTATCCGTCGTGAAGCCCGTGTCGTACGACAGAAATATGAAAAAGGTAGAAACACCAATTATAATCCCTTATGATCATCTATCTGATCTGTGCCTTTTGTTATTCATGCTTACCTGTTGTGGGTACTCAACGCAAACAAGCGCTTTTGCGCTAGGTGGCGGCGAGTAGTTGTTCTGCGTGAAATTAGCCTTCGTTTTGTTACCTGCGAAGGCCTTTATCTCCGATAGGGGAGTTCGCGGTGGTTGTTGTCTTGTTTAAATATACAACCACATTTTGTTCGGGAAGTGTTTTGCAATGCAGCAAATGTTTGTCATCAGCAAATATTAATGATCACTTTCTCAAGAATATCGCGAGATAGAACGCATTTTAGTGTTTCATTTTAGCAGGCGGAGAGAGGTCCGCCATTAAAAGATCTCCTAACATCGAGGGAGATCACGCATGACTGTTTATTATGTGAATTCGGCGACAGGATCCAACAATAACAGCGGAACCAGCGAGAGTTCGGCATTCGCGACGTTATCCGCCGTGGAAGCCTTGAAGCTGAACCCCGGCGACAGCGTGTTGCTTGCTGCCGGAAGCGTCTTTAACGAACAATTCGATCTGAGATATTCCGGCACTGCCAACGCTCCGATCACCATCGGCAGCTATGGCATCGGTGACGCGCCGGTCATTCACAGCAGCAATGACGGGATCCACGGCTCCAAGGCTTCGAACATCATTATCGAGAACATCAAGATCGCCGATACCGGCGCCAACGCGATCTATGCCGGCAATGTTTCAAACTGGATCGTGCGCAATGTCGAAGTGTCGAATACCGGCCTGTCCGGTAAACCTGGTTCGGTCAGCTTCCAGAGCAGCCAGAACATCACCATCGAGAACAGTACGCTGACCGGCGTGCATTCCGACGGGATCTGGATGGATAAGGTCAACGGCGTCACCCTCATCAACAATACCGTCACCAACAGTCTGGGCAGCGCCGCAGACGCGATCCAGCTTAACGACAGCAGCAATATATTGGTCGCGGACAACCACCTTGAGCAGACGGCCACGAATAGCGCCAAGGGTGTTCTGGTGCTGATCCGGGCGACCAATGCCGTGGTCGAGGGCAACACTCTGCTCGGTGGCGGCTTTGGACTGAGCGCGCAGGCGGGTACGAATATCGCCATCCACGACAATGATATCTCAGGATATGGCGGCTATAGCTGGTCTTACGGTATCGGTCTCGGTGACCAAGGCGATGCGAAGAACTACGACATCAGCGGAAACTATCTGCATGACGGCGTCTACGGCGTTTTGGTCAGCGCCGTAGGCAACCCTGGCTATATTCGCGAGAATATCACTGTCCACGACAACGTCTTCGACGAACTTTCCTCGTCCGCATTGAAAGTGGACAAACCGGCATCAGGCTCCTTCTACAACAATATCATCGACAGCGATGTACCGACGCTCACGATGCCGGCGACAATTGCCGCCCAAAACACGTTCTCCATCGGAGAGAACAAAACCCTCGAGCAGGCGCAGGCAGAGTTGGACAGCGCTGCAGGCGGCACGGGCGACAACACCTCGCCGGCTGTCGCCGAGCCTGAAGTGATGCCTCCGCCCACGACCACGGTAACACCTGCTCCCACCACAGATGCAGTCATTCCCAAAATTGTCGCAGTGCATGACACCCTGAAGATTTCGGCCGATACCGGCAGCGGTTATCATGGCAATCTGCTGGAAAACGACAGCGCGAGCAACGGGATCGTATGGCTTCGCCGCTTCGGTGATAGCGCAGTTGACAAGCATGGCCTGACGCTGACCGGAAAATACGGCGTCATCCATGTTGAGAGTGATGGCGATTACACCTACACGGTCGACGCTGCGAAAATCGCGGGTTTGAGCGGAAAAGTTAGCGAGACCTTCCAATACAAGATCTCCGATGGCGCTTCGCATATCGATACCGACAGCTTGAGCGTCTCCATCAACGTCGACGCATTCCACGGCAGTCACGTCTCACAAATGCTGGCTTGAAACTGCAGCGGATCCCGAAGCGTTTCCCGCGCGTGGCGGAAATGCTTCAACTTTTAAGGGTCGCGAAGGTCGTCGCTATCGGCGGACGCTGAAGTCACGCGGTGATTATGGAAATGTTCCACAGGTACCCATAAAAGTTAACTATAGATTGCATTTATAGTTAACATCCTAGTAAATATCGATATAAGTGCGCCACATGTGCGCCACATGTTCGCCGCTTTGAGCCGTTATTGGGCGGATTGCGATTATCTCTTGCTTCGGCCGGTATGATTATCGTAGCGTTAATGTTAGAGCCTCTGAAATTGTTCGTGATAAATTTGTATTTTCGGTCATTTTTCAGTGGGACTCATGAGCTAAGTTATAGGCTGCAAGCGGGGGGCGGCACCGGTGCCGGCTCCGAAGGCAGCATGTCAATGATTGGGCTTGATAAGCCCGCAACTGCAATGTGTATCCGCGGCTTCGCCGGGTTAGCGATGCGGTAAGAGAGGATTGCTTCGTGTTTCAAAGTTCGACAGCTGACGTCAATGAACCGTCCAAAGCATTGCGGAAATGCAAAGGGGGCCTGATCTTTATTGGCATAGCAAGCGCACTTATCAACATCCTCTACCTCACAAGTTCATTTTTTATGCTTGAGGTTTATGATCGAGTCATTCCAAGCAAAAGCATACCGACGCTGGCCGCCTTGGCAATACTTGCGTTGACTCTTTATGCTTTCCAGGGCGCGTTCGAAGTTCTCAGGAGCAGAATGCTCGTTCGCGTTGCCGGTGCGCTTGACGAGATGGTGAATGGGCGGGTGTTTCGGGCGTTGATCAAAGCGCCGCTGAAGGTCAAGATTGGCGGCGACGGGCTTCAGCCCCTGCGGGATTTCGATCAGATAAGAACGTTCCTGTCCGGCATGGGCCCGACGGCAATGTTCGATCTGCCCTGGCTCCCTTTCTATCTCGTCATCTGTTTCTTGTTCCATCCGGCTATTGGATATATCGCCATCGGCGGATCGCTCGTTCTCGCCATGCTGACGTTCCTGACCAACCAGGGCACGCGTACGCTCTCCAAGCGGCAATCGGAAGCCGCCAACATGCGCAACGGATTTGCGC
This sequence comes from Rhizobium sp. NXC14, assembly GCF_002117485.1. Taxonomy (NCBI): domain Bacteria; kingdom Pseudomonadati; phylum Pseudomonadota; class Alphaproteobacteria; order Hyphomicrobiales; family Rhizobiaceae; genus Rhizobium; species Rhizobium sp. NXC14. Next base: position 3,441,324 of record NZ_CP021030.1, on the reverse strand, counting down.
AGAGCTCGATCCGCAACTCCGAGGTCATTCATGCCATGGGCATGGCAGGCACGATGGCTGAGATTTGGGATCGCAAAAACGGCGAATACCGGAACATCACCCGGCAGGCATCGGATGTCGGCAATGGTTATGCGACCCTCTCGAAGATTTTCCGTATCGCCCTGCAATCGGGAACGCTGGCAACAGGCGCGATCCTGGTCATTCAAGGTCAAGCCTCTTCAGGTATTATCATCGCCGGTTCCATCCTGACGTCCCGCGCTCTGGCGCCTGTAGAGGCGGCGATTGGAAATTGGCGCGGTTTCGTTTCCGCCCAGCAAAGCTGGGCGCGGCTTGCGAACCTCCTGAAGACAATTCCGGAGATTCCAGCCCCTCTCGCGCTGGCCGCACCTTCCAAGCAGGTGACGGTCGAAGGCGTCGCCAGCGGACCGCCGGCCGGCCAGCGGTTGGTCATCTCCGATATCAGCTTCGGCCTGAGAGCAGGGAGCGCGCTCGGGGTCATCGGCTACAGCGCCTCGGGCAAGTCGTCGCTGGCGCGGGCGATGATAGGCATCTGGCCGACGGTCAGAGGGTCCATTCGTCTGGATGGCGCGGCGCTCGACCAATGGGATGGCGACGCACTTGGCCGGCATATCGGTTATCTTCCACAGGATGTGGAGCTCTTCTCAGGCACGGTCGCGCAGAATATCTGCCGCTTCGCGAAAGAGATGTCGCCGGAAGCGGTGGTTACCGCAGCGAGGGCGGCGCGCGTTCACGACCTCATTCTGCGTCTGCCGAACGGTTACGAGACCGAAATCGGCGAGGGCGGTGCTGCGCTTTCAGCCGGGCAGAGACAGCGTATCGCGCTTGCGAGAGCGCTCTACGGCGAACCATTCCTCGTCGTGCTCGATGAACCGAATTCCAATCTCGATGAGGAAGGCGAGCGGGCGCTGAGTGCTGCGATCATGAGCGTGCGTGCACGTGGCGGCATCGTCGTTGTCATCGCGCATCGTTCCGGCGTTCTGGCAGTGTGCGACTTCGTGCTGATGATGCAGGAGGGCAGGATGATCGCATTCGGTCCTAAGGAAGAAGTTCTGGCGCGGGTCAGCCGGACCGAGGCAGCGCGCACTCCAATTGCCGAGCGCGTGGCTCAGCTTAAGGTCGTGGTCGACGGGAATGCGGCGGAATAGGCCGGAAGGAAGATCGTGAGCAAAGTTATTAGTGAATCCAAACGCTCCCTCAATCGCCATGTGGCGGTTGTCGGCGCGCTGTCCATTGCGTTGGTTTGCGGCATCGGCGGGTGGGCGGCGACGACGGAACTTTCGAGCGCCGTCATCGGCGAAGGCGTCGTTGTCGTCGACGGCGACGTCAAGAAGATCCAGCATCTGACGGGCGGTATCGTCTCGGAACTTCTGGTCTCTGAAAACGAGCATGTGTCGGCCGGACAGGTTTTGATACGGCTTGATGGAACGGCGACAAGAGCACAGCTGTCGATTGTCGAGAGCACGCTTGCTCAGCTTTATGCGCGCCGCGCCCGTCTCAAGGCGGAGCGGGTCGGCGCCGAGTCGTTCGAAGTCGACGAAAACCTCAGCGATCTGACATCCAGCACCGCGGCGCAGCAGCTGCTCGACGGCGAGCGGAAGTTGTTCGACAGCCGCAGGTCAGCGCTGATTGGAATGAAGAGTCAGCTGGCGTCGCGCAAGGATCAATTGGGAGAGCAGATCAAAGGCTTGGTCGTTCAGATCAACGCCACCGGCGATTCCCTTGGTTTGATCGAACAGGAGCTCGAAGCCGTCGATGTTCTCTACAAGAAGGGTCTGGTGACGCTTCAGCGTTTGAATACGCTCAAGCGAGCCCGCGCCGATCTCCAGGGTAACAGCGGTCAGGAAATCGCTGCAAAGGCGGAGGCCGAAGGCAAGGCGATCGAAATCGACCGGCAGTCGATTCAGCTGGATGAGGATCGTCGTTCGGAGATCGCAAAGGACCTGACCGATGTCGAAGCTCAGATCGCCGAGAATGAGGAGCGCCGCGGCACTGCGCTCGATCAACTCCGCCGTCTCGACATCACCGCGCCGCTCAGCGGCCGCGTTCACGAATTGTCGGTGCACACCGTCAATGGCGTTATCGAAGCGGGTCAGACGCTGGGGCTCGTTGTTCCGGAAAACGACGATCTTACCGTCCAGGCGAAAATCGCCACCCGCGATATCGATCAGGTCCATGTCGGCCAATCCGTCGATGTGCGTTTCAGCGCTTTTGATCAGCGCACGACGCCCGATGTGCAGGCGGTGATCACCTCAATTGCGCCTGATATCGTCAAGGATGAGCGGACGGGGATCAGCTATTATCCTGTGCGCGTCAAGCCGGAGGCTCAAAGTATCGCGAAGCTGAAATCGATAAAGCTCTATCCCGGCATGCCGGCCGAAGTCTTTATCAAGATCGGCGACCGCACCGTCATCTCTTATCTCACAAAACCGCTGACCGATCAGATGCAGCACGTATTTCGTGAGGAGTGATTGGCGCTCCTCGGCACCGTTGCGGCGTGTCGAGGCAGCTGCTATCCCCGGTTGGATGTAAGGCTGATTTGCGCACTGAAGCGGGCGTGACTATCTGTGCTTGATGATATTGTCTCAAGCCTGCTGCAAGTTTGGCTTCAAGGGCCTGCCAGCCGTTCCACAAGGTTCTCCTGCCGGGTGACGTATAGCTCTTGCCGAGATATGGTTTTTGTCATGATATGTTTGCGGCTTTGGCGAGCGGCGCCGACCGAGAGGCGACCGGTATCGGGTCTGGTTCTGCTTTTAGCCTGCCTCGTGATGGTTTTGATGACTGAAAACAGTGATGCTGAGAACCTTCCACCGCTGAAAATAGTGGCTTTCGGAACATCGCTGACAGCGCGCGGGGGATGGCAGCCCGACCTCCAAACAAGGCTTTCTGCCTGCCTGCAGAGATCTGTGAAAGTCGAGAGCGTCGCAAAGAGCGGCGAGACGTCGGCGTGGGCTTTGACCCAGCTGGACCGGGTCGTTGCCGAGCAGCCGGATATTATTCTGATCGAGCTCTACGCCAATGACTCGACATTGCATCGGTTCGTGTCCCTGGCGCAAAGCCGAAAGAATATTGCCGATATTCTCGATCAGCTTCATCAACGCCTGCCGCGGGCACGGATCATTCTCATGGCGATGAATCCATTTTCAGGACTGCGGGGGCTGATCCGTCCTTTTGTCGGTAGCTATATCTCGGCTCATCAGGCGGAGGCACGGAAACGGGGCCTGGAGTTTATCGACCACCGCCCCGATTGGGAGAGTCTGACCCCTGACGATCTGGCCGCTGCAATTCCTGACGGCGCACATCCGCGACCCGAAGTCGCTTCTAAAATCATTGTGCCCCAACTCGTCCGGCACATAGCCGACCACGATTGCGGAGAATGAATCTCCCCCGCCTGAGGATGTCTGCACCTGTCGACGGGATCAACCTGCTCCGAGATAACCCTTCAAATAGTTGACCAGCGACGTCCGGCCGGCATCGGACACGTCTTGATGAGAGGGGCTCTCCAGGTCCTGGAGGAGATAGTCTTTGAGTTCGTCGTCATTCTGGGCGACATAGATGCCTGGCCGGCCGACAAGCTGGCTGACCGTGGCAAGCTGGTGATCGTTTCGGTGCTCGCCAAGAGCCGCCTTCCGTGGAACGAGAATGATCGGTTTGCCGAAACGTTTCGCCGTGAGGACGGTGCCGATCCCCGCGTGAGAGACGATGACAGTCGCATCGCGGAAGACCCTATCGAAGTCCGCAGGCTCGATATTCTTGATCCATTTCATGTTCTGTGGCGTGTAGGTGCCCTTGCCGATCTGCGCCAGAACCGGCCTAGTCAATCCCTGTGCGAAACTGTCGACAGCCTTGATGAGGCGATCAAAGGGCAGCTGCGTTCCAACGGTGACAAGGATCAAAGGACAGCTCCTGCGTAATGTGGGCCATCCGGCCGCGAAAGATGTTGCCATTGCGTCAGCCAGAGAGTCGCAATATGGCCAGCCAGTTTTCCGGAGAGGGACAGTTTCTCCACATTGGCGACGCTATCGATCCAGATCGTCCGCTTGCCCGTCAACTTGCCGGCAAGCAGGCAGAAAAGCCCAGGTGCTGCACCTGTCGAAATGACAACGTCCGGCCTGTGTTTGATGACAATGGAGAAGGCGCTGAAAAAGCAGCGGATGGACATTGTGATCGAGTCGCGGCTGCAATCGGGAAGCACCAGTCCATCCTTGATGTCGTATTTGGCGAGCAGTCCCGGGATTGTCGTTGCGAAGACGATATCGCAGCCTTCGAATGCGCCGCGCATGGCCATCAGCTGCTCCCAGTGACCGCCGCCGGAGGAGGCGGCGAGGACTTTCAACTTTTTCTCAGCCATAGAGAGACCTCGTATTGAGAATTGCGCTAAAGTGGTCCGCATCGAAGCCGACCGCCGTGTATTGTTTCGATACTCTACATTTCGGGTCGGATACCAGCTCTTAATATGAACTCATACTGCTGGTCTTCGACCAGAATTCGGCATAATCGGTTTTCGTGGCTTGCGCCTGAAGGAACTCGGCGAAGAATCCTTTGGCAAGCACACGACCATAAGCGGCCAAAGCACGACCGGTGCCAACATCAAACCAGCCTCCATCATCGCGCCGATCATGATCATCAGCATGACTGCGACTTCCTTCGCCTGAACTTCGTTTAGCGCGGCGCCCGACGATACCGTCGTTATGCGTTCTCCAAGCCGTTTGAACAAGAATGCAACCCAGGCGATTGTCCCGGGCACGCCAATGTTGAGCGCGAGCTCCAGATAGGTGTTGTGCGTCGATCTCGCATCAAACGTCACACGGACGAACTGTTCCATGATCTCGGGTTGTCGAAACAGAGCGAACCCATATCCGAAAATCGGTTTGTCGTAGACAAGCGGAATCAGTTGCTCCCAGATGTTCGTTCGGCCGGAGAACGTCAAATCCTTGCCGAAGGCATCCGCGATCAGTTGCGCGGCGCCGAGATAGGCCGACGCGCCGACAAAGCCGAGGATAAGACAGAGAAAGAACAGAAAGAACGATCGAACGCCGGAATTTCCGATCTTGAACATCATCTTCAGACCCGCGAGTGTCGCAAGCCCCATTGCCAACATGACGACGGCCGTCGACGATCGCGAGACGGCGATCAACAAAAGCATCAACAACAAAGCGGTCCAGCGCAGCAACGTCCGATATCGAAGCTTGGCGGATGGCAAGCCGATGGAAACCACGACGACGAACGCGACCGCAAAAAATTGCCCCATCGTGTTCTTATGGTAAAAAAGCCCTTTGACCATGCCGGCATAAGAACCGCCCATGATAGCAAAACGCGGGAAGGCGACCGTATACAGGACGTTGGCAAAGGCTGCAAAAATCGCGAAGTTTGTAAGTAGCCTGAATGTCTCGACGCTGCCGTAGCGACGTCGGTAGAGCAGCGGCGCGATTGTCAGCACCGTCACGGCGGCGACACCGCGCGCGGATGCGCCAAAGCTGATCGATAGAGCGAGGGATATGAGCGAAAAGCCAGCCACAACGATGACGAGAACCGGAATCCTTCGAAAATAGGACAGAAACCGGTTTGGCTCCAGGATGAAGTAAACGCCCATCATCGGAATCAGGGAATAGAGCATCAGCTTCTGCGGAAGCGGATCCACAGATATCCCGTCATCGAAGTTCGAGGGATAACCGTACCACATTCCGGTTGCACGCAAGAGCGTGATATAAAGCATGACCGTGAGGAGCCAACGGACCAAGGTTTCTTTCTCGATGCCATGACGTGGTCGCGATCGCGCCGCTTGCCGCGTCAAGCTGATGTTCCCGTTCGGAACATAAGTAGGGCCGAAACTCATCCGAGAGCGCTCCTGCAAACAGTATCAGAGGGCGGCATTGGGTCTGTATTCCTGGTAGGCATGCCCAAGGATCCCGTTGACCATGCCTGCGCCGCGCAAAACATGAGTGAGCGCCCGCATGCCCCAATAGGGTGAAATCAGAATCGCCGGCAGCATGGCCACCCCGAGCATTACTCTCGTGGCGCCATAGGCCGCGCGATAGAGCCGGCGCTTGAGGTTGCCGTGCAGGACCTCGCTGACGGCGAAAGTGTTGCCAAGCCGGTATTGCCGCTGCAACACCCACTTCCAAGTCATTCGGCTGGCAGGAACGATATCATAGACGAGCGCCTTGTCAGCCCAGAAAACCTGCATGCCACGACGAATTGCCTGATTGAAGAAGAGATAGTCAGTGCCCCCGGTGAAGCGCATTTTCTCCTCGAAACGCAGATTCCATGAGCGGATGAGGGGATAATCGAACATGACATTGTTCGAAGCCGCATAGGAAATGCGCTGACCGTCCTTGTTCTTCTTGCGCTCGAAAACCCTTGCCTTGATGAAATATTCCGGCGGGTTCTCGGGATAGACCGGCTGGACCGGACCGTAGACGCAATCGGCGCGGTTTTTCTCCCGGGTCTCCAGCATCGCATCGAGCCAGCCGTCGACCGGCCATTCGTCATCATCGAGAAAGCAGAAGAGGTCCGTGCCGGCAGGGGCCGAATCGAGCGCGCGGTTGCGCGCAAAGGGTATGCCCTGGTTGGGTTCGACGACATAGATAAGATCATAGGCGCCCGTTTGGCCGAAGCCCTCTACCGTGGCTCTTGCGCTGCCAGCGGCATCATTGTCGACGATCACCATCGTCAGATGATAGGGACGATCCGAATGCTTGGTCTGGCGTGTCATCACGTCGAGCAGCTTGGCGATGCCATCCAGCCGCCGATAGGTCAGCACGCCGACGGCGATGTTCAACGGCGACGCGCCTTGCCGATCAGATGAAGGCGCCAAGGTCTCTTGCTGGTCCATCACTGTCCTCTCCGCAGCATAGCGCCCAAACGCTTGCGCGCGGCCATCAGGGCCACTTCGTTTACGGCGTCATCACCAAACGGACCACCTGCCACCGTGCTTCGAGCTTCGCTCCTCAGCTTCAGGAGCGACGTCGTTTCGGCGATGCCGCCGGCCACCAGGCTCTTGCCGAGCGCATGCAGCCCATCATAGCGACGTGCCAGTTCCAATCCTGTGGCGATCATGATCCGCGGGCGCAGTGTTTTCGCCCTGCTCGTGCCCGTATAGCGGTTCGAAGCATGAATGCGCTGAAAGGTCAGCGGTGTTTCGACGATGGCGCCGCGACCCAGATAGGCGGCCGCAAACTTGATGTAATTGTCGCTGAGGACGACGTCTTTCGCGACGGACATCGGCAGGATCTGGGACAGCAGTTCGCGGCGGAAGGTCAAGCCTGAAGTCGGCACGGGGAGCGAGGGGAAACCGCCTCTGCGCAGAGTGTCCCGCTTGTCGAACAGCGTCACTTGCAGGTCCGCGGGAGGCTGGTCGCCCTCATCGGTCGTGACGCGGTCGAAGCACCAGTCGATCTCGTTGCGGTCGTAGATCTCGGCGACGCGCATGAGTTTGCTGGGCAGAAACGCATCATCGGCGTCGAGGAGAAAAAGGATATCGCCGCTTGCGGCCGCAAAACCGGCATTGAAGCTTGAGGCCTGGCCGCCATTCTCTTTCAATACGGTCAGGATCCGCTCGCCGTATGAAGCAAGGATTTCTCGGGAATCATCAGTGGAGCCATCGTCGACGACGATCACTTCGAAATCCGGATAGGCCTGCGACAGAACACTGTCGATGCAGGGACGCAGATACTGGCCGTAATTGAAATTGTTGATGAGCACCGATAATTTCACCGCACGACCTCCTGCACCAGTCGACCAGAATGATTTCCGGCCGGTGCGTATCGGCGCAGCCCGGCGCGGTAGCCACGCATGTAGTAGTACTTCCAAATGGCCCAGAACCTCTTCTTTGATCGGGGCAAAGGATAAAGAAGCGCCGCCCGAACCGCCCAGTTGGCACTTTCGATCCAGGTCCGCAAGGGCACCCCGCCGATCCTTACACCTTTGGGAATGTCCTCGGCGAAGAGCGCAGGCATTCCATAGCCAAGACGTTCCGCACGTTTCTGGACCCAAGCCTCTGTCACGCTCGAGGCGGGAATCCAATGATGAACGGTGGCCTCAGCGCACCGATATGTCTTCACGCCGTTTCGGGATAGGCGGGTGACAATTTCCGTATCCTCTCCCATCGCGAAAAGACCTCCTGGAAGAGGCCCGATGTCCTCGCGGAACCGTATAGTGCTGCCGAGCAGTTCACGACGCACGGTCGTGTTGGGACCCCAGATTTTTGTCGGGTCGCACGGGCCACTGGATTCCTGGTCGGCTATGGCGAAGGTGGATCCCATGGGAATCCAGTCCAACAGCGGATCTCCATGGGGATAATGCTCCCAATTCGGGAGGATGCGACCGCCGACAACGCCGTAATCCGGATTCACCTCTGCGCACTCCGCAATCGAACTCAACCAACTCGCATCGGCCTCGATATCGTCGTCCGTAAAAACGATCAACGCTCCTCGAGCTATCGCCAAAGCGGCGTTCATAGCTCCTGATTTTCCTGGCCGGGCATGATTGACAACAACCATTGGAAGCTTCTCCGTATATTGGTCGAGAAGCTGCTGTGTTTCGTCTTCACTGTTGTTGTTGACGGCAATCAGTTCCCATTGGTCAGCCGGAAGGTCTTGGCCCAGCATCGAATCCAGCATCTGCTGAAGCCGTCTGCTAGCGCCATTAAAGGACGAAAAGATGACACTAATTTTTAGATTCGCCGTCAAACCGAGCCGCCTCCCGAAGTGCGAAAATCCTGCCCCCTGCCTCGGCAGATGGAGCACTTCCTGTCGATGCCGTGGTTTGGGACTGTCATCACTTGGCACCAAGCTGAGAATGGACCGTTTTATTCATCGCAGATCTCTGCTTCAAAAATTGGCGCAGGATTCCCTGTCTCACCGACTGCGCCCAGAGCAATTTGAAGCGAAGGCCGCTTGGGGGGAATCGCTTGACGACGACGCTGGCCGGCGCCATCAGAAGCCATCTCAGGGCGCTAACAACCGGCAGGCCGGCGATTTTCATTTTGCTCTTGAACAGGTCCGGCCGAACGATAACCAAACCCATGCCATAGCGCTCGCCGCGTCGCAAAACCCAGCCTTCCTTCACATAGCCCTTCCTTATAATGTGCCGAACCCCGGGATGCCGCGAATGAAACGCCTTGGCCCCATTCTTCTCCAACCTGAGAGCGAAAGCAGTATCCTCACCCATGGGGAATTGAGCGACAGTGGCATCCGGGCCGAGGCCGTCGTGGACGATGTAGCCAGGCGCTAAAATGGAACGGCGGAAGGCCGAATTCGGCCCTGAAATTAACGCCGCCGAAATCGGGCCCTCGGGAAGATCGCCATTGAGAGCATAAAGAATTCCCAAGTGCCCATACTTGATCAACCACGGTGCCGGCTTTTCCTCCCATTCGGGCGTGATCAAGCCCCCGAAAATGGAAAACTGAGGTTGCTCCTCCGCCAAGATCAGAAACTGCTCGATCCAATCCGGCGCGGGGATGACATCGTCATCAGTTAAAATGACGAGTTCCCCCTCCAGGTGGCGGAAGCCCAAAGTCAATGCATGTTGCTTGCCTTGTTTTGGCTCGAAATAAACTTCCAGCGGAAGCCGCTCCTTATAGGAATTCAGGACTGCTGCAGTGTTGTCGCTGCTGTTGTTATCGACCGCGACGATTTTCCATTCTTTTTTCGGTATGGTGGCAGCGCAGAGTGCGTCAAGCATCGTTGGCAGGGTCTTCTCTCCATTGTAAGTCGAGAAAAGTATTGTTACCTTGACTTTGCTCATTTGCTGCTCCGGACCCCATTTCGGTCGGATCGCCTCACAGTACGGCTTCAGCTCACGCCTTGCCGGTGACTTGGACCTCCGATAGAACGCTGTCGATGCGTGGACGCAAATACTGCCAAAAATGACTGATAGACACCGATAGTCTCAAATTACTGCCTCCTGGGCAATCGATCACTGTACCGCCGTTTGAGACACGTACCGGCGAATTCCGGCGCGGTAGCCACGCATGTAGTAATATTTCCAGATTGCCCAGAAACGTTTCTTCGATTGCGGCAGGAGATAGAGCATTGCTGCCCGGAAAGCCCATTGCGCGCTTTCGATCCAGGTCGGAAGCGGAACTCCGCTTAACCTCAGCCCTCTAGGCACCTCGTCGGGAAAGAGCGCCGGCATCCCGTAGCCAAGCCGCTCACCTCTTTTCTGTACCCAATCCTCCGTCACGCTCGACGCCGGAATCCAGTGATGGACCACGGCCTCCGCGCATCGGTAGGATTTGGCACCATTGGCCGCGAGGCGAATAACGATCTCGGCATCTTCACCCATGGCAAAAATCTTTCCGGGAAGAGGACCGATATCTTCGCGGTAGCGCACGCTTGTTCCGAGCAGTTCTCGTCTGACGATTGTGTTCGGACCCCAGACTTTTGTCGGGTCACAGGGCCCGCTTTGTGTTTCATCGACGATCGCAAAGGTGGAACCCATCGGAATCCACTGGATAAATCGGTCTTTTGGCTCTTTCTCCCAATCAGGAACAATTCTGCCGCCGAAGATGCCATAACTTGGATGGGCTGCGGCGCAGTCGACGATCGCTTTAAGCCAGTTCGGTTCGGCGCGAACATCGTCATCGGTAAAGACGATGAGATCCCCCTTCACCCGGTCCAGGGCCATGTTCAGCGCACCGGACTTTCCTGGCTTGTGCTGTTGGAGGATGGTGATGGGAAGTTTGTCGCAATAGGATTTCAAAAGATCAAACGTGCGGTCATTGCTGTTGTTGTCAACAGCAATCAGTTCCCACTGATCGTGGGGAAGCTCCTGGCGCACCAGGGAGTCCAGAGTATGGCGCAGCCGGCGGCTGGCGCCGTTGTAAGATGAAAAGAGCACGCTGACGAGAAGATTCGCCATCTTTAACCAACCCTTTTGGTGAAATCGAACGAGAAAAGCGTCATAATTTAGTTGCCTTCGCTATGTGCATCGGAGTCTATGCAGGATTCGACCGCGCCCCGCCGAAAAATTCGCGCCGATAACCCTGGCCGAGAACCCTCAGCCGGCGAAAATTGCGCAACAAGCGTCGCGGCTTCAGAAGCACGCCGCGATTGAGAAAATACTGCCGCATCAGGCTCGGCGCCCGACTATGCGATCCGCCATGGGCGACCCGGTAGACCGCCCCGCGAAAGGGGAGTTTGGCGAGCGGCGCTCCGCGTTGGGCGAGAATATCTGCAATGCGCACATGGCTGCCGAGCATCGACTTGATCCAGTCAAGCGAAGCGTCCTCGAACCGCTGCGGCAATTCATAAAGATCGGCGCGAATGATCAGCGACGTCCCGCAGAGATGGCTGAAGTCATCATGACCAAGCAGGAAATTACCGCCGTCGTCCCAGATGTAACCATGGTCAATCGTCCAGCCGTTGGCGTTCTGATTTTCCGAAGCATGCTGGACGATACGGGAGCTAACGAAATCATCATCGTCGACAATCATGAAGAAACGGCTGTCGGCGGCGGCCAGCATGCCGCTCAGGACGCGCCGGCCCTTGTCGGCGCGGAACGCATCAAGGAAGTCTTCCTTGCTGCCTTTGCCGAGTTCATGCATGTCGTTAGGGGGGAAGGTCACGCGAACGGCGGAAAATTTCTCCGGCAGATCAGGTAGATCGGCGCCTTCGTTGGCTACGATGATGCCGCGCCAATCTCCATTGGTCTGATTGGAAATGGAGGCCACGGTCTGGCCGAGATTTGCCTTCAGCTTGCTCCAATCGCGCGCGTTGTCCTGATGTCGGACCGGGATGATGAAGGTGACAAGTGGCATCGAATTCCCCTTAAGCCCGCAGGCCCACAGCTTCTTTCTCAGCGGCGCGGCCCTGGCCAGCCTGCTGACGCGCCCACTCGATCCCGTCTTCGAGCGATGTCGCCTTATAGGAAAGGTCGGTTCCGCCGGAGAATGCATTCATGAAGCGGCGGATCTTTCCATAGCTGTTGTCCAGTACCGCATGCGGACGGCCGAGCAGCAGCGAGCAGATATGGACGTGCAGGCGATCGGTCACAATCGCGCGGGCACGGGAGATCTGGCTGATGCCGCGCTCGAAGCGGTTATGAGCCGCAGCGTCCAGTCGGCGCAAGGCAACTTCGCTCGGCTTCAATGCGAAATAAGCCGAAGCTACGCCCAGTTTCTTGGCGATATTTACCTTACGCTTCGATTCGGTGATCCAGTCTTCCACAGGAATATCGGAAGGAATCTTGCGATCACCGCCGCCAACCCGTTCCGCATCCTCGCGCAACATGGCGAGGACGGGGATCTGCGTTGCCCTTTCCGGCAGCGGACCGATGGCGAAAGCCATGTCCGGGCATAGCCGCACGGTGCAGTCAAAGTGCTTCTCGGAAAACTCCTTCGATTCTTCGTCGCGCACCAGCAGCACGAAATTCTTGTGGCGCCCGATGGCCCGCTTCGACTGCTCGATGCGCTCAGCCGAACTGTAGTGGATCGACTGCGGAAACTGGATGATCTGCCGATCCGGGAAACGTTCCATGATCATCTCGCGGAAATCCTGGTGGGCGACCCAGATATCGCCGAAATTGCCGCCGCCGTGAATGAAGATCGGGCCTGTGGGAACCCGCCGTTTCAGTTCTTCGACGGAGAAGTCGTGAAGCCTGGAAACATAGTCCGGACGCTTGCCGAAGCGATCACGGAGATAGGCCATCTCTCCCAGCCAGATCGCCGAGTCGCCGCAATTGCGAATGTCAGGAAAATCGAGAATCGCAAGCGGTTCATCGCGCGAGACATAGTCCTTCAGGCAATCATGGATCATGCCGTTGAGTTTTGCGATCAGCTCCGATCTGGATTGGCTGGTCATTCTGCCTCTCTTGTTGGTGTTCGTTAACTTCAGGCCGACTTAGGTACGGCAATACGTTTTGCTTTTGACAGGAACTTGACAATGATGCGGTGGACTTCGGTTTCCGGGCCGTTGGGCTTCTTCATAGCGACCCAAAGAACAAAGCTCGATCCGAGATAAATGATGCCGCCCGTAATGACGAGGAAGGCAAGATACACGGCCAAGTGCAGCTTGTCGGCAGGCATGCTGACCATATGCGACAATCCCCACACGCCGGCCGCCATCAAGGCGACGCTGGCAAGCGCGCGGAAGTTCGCTGCGAGCTGCTGGAAGAACGGCAGATTGATCAGGCGCTTGACCAGAAGCATGTTGACCACGGTGGAAATCAGACCCGTCAACACGCGCGCATAGACCACGCCCGGCAGCCCGTACAGCATCAGACCGGCGATGATGATCGGAATGCGGACCACCAGCATTTGCGTGTCGCGGATGAACAGCATCTTGGTATGGCCCTTCGCCATGCCGAGCGGCTGAACGAGCGAACCCAGCGTTTGCAAGGCGAAGACCGATGCTAGCGCCTGGACGATGAAGATTGCCGGGACCCACTTCTCACCCAAGGCAAGCCTCATCATCGGCTCGGCCACCACGGCCATACCGATCCCGGCCGGGAGCGCCACGGCCGCCAGCAGCGCCTGGGCACGCTGATAAGCTGCGATCAGCCGGATCGGATCATTGCGGACTTTCGAAAAGCCTGGATAAATCGTCTGGTTCAACGGCGCCGTGGCTTCGCGCGTCGGCAGCGTCGAAAGGGTGTTGCCGACAGTATAGTGGCCAAGCTGCGTGGCGCCCAGCATCTTGCCGATCAGCAGATATTCGATCCGCCAGTTCAGCGTGTTGACGATCTGACCGGCCGTCAGCCACACCGAGAACGAAAACAATTCGCGCGCGTGCCGAAAGGTGATGCGCGGCCAGAACGGCAGGACGGTGTAGGAAACGATGATATTGGTCACCTGATAGGCGAGGGTGCCGATCACGAGCGCCCAATAGCTATGATAGACGGCCGCAATTCCCACCGTGACGATAAATCCGACCAGCTTTTGCGAGACGTTGAGGACGAATTCCTGCCAGAAGATCAGATCGCGCTGGAGCATGACGCGGCGCGGATTGGCGAGCCCGCTCAGGAGCAGGCTGAAACTCAAGGCAAGCATCACGCTCGTCAGCCGCGGCTCGTTATAGAATTCGGCGATTGGATAGGACGCGGCGGCAAACAGCAGCGCCAATATCGCGCTTCTCGTCACGCTCAAGGTCCAGACCGCGCTGAAGTGCGTTTCGCTTGGCGACTCGTGGCGGATAAGCGCCTGATTGAGGGAGAGTTCGGTGACCGAACTCAGGATCACCTGGATCGTCGTTGCAATGGCGACGAGACCGAAATCGGCCGGCACCAGATACCAGGCAAGCACGAAGGTGCTGAGCGCCGAGAGCCCGTTGACGATGGCGCGGGACAAACTCAGCCACATGCTGCCCTGAATCAGCCGGTCGGTAACACTGCTCATGGGCGAACGGCTCCTGAGGTCGATAACATTGACCATTTCAGCAAGTCGGTATCGGCGGAATTAGAAAGCATCATGCCTTATTGCCTCGTCACGGGATCATCAAAGGGCGCTGGCCGTCTTGTTGGAAAAATCCTGTTTCAGCCGATCCAGCTGGACCAGCATTTTTTCGTGCGCCCTTACGATAGCCTCGTCGGAGCTGAGCTGTCCCGGCTTTTCAGCCACCCGCTGCAGCGTCTTGACAGTCGAGCCGAAGACAAAGTTGCCGGTCAGTTGCCGGATGCGGCGGTGACGGAACGTTATATTCTTCAACAGATATGTGTTTTTGCGCACCAAAGCTGCGCCTGCTTCGACGAGGTTGGACGGGCCGATCGGGTCGAAATCGATCTCCAGATCGAGCGCACTCGCCCAGTCGTACCACTTGGCGCGATTGCCCGGCGCAATCGGCCGGATCGCGCGCCAAGGAACGCGCAGCGCATCGGAGATGATGCAGCCATGCATTGCCTCGGAAACGACCTTGTGCGATGCGCTGAGTTCGGTCAGAACCTTTTCCACCGACCAGCGCGGATCGATATAATGGATGCCGGCAAGGTCGCAGACCTTGTCCCAGCTGCCGTACATGGCGCTTTCGTAGTGCGGCATGAAAGAGACGGGGTAGCGCTTCTCAACGCTTTTTGCATCCCAGCAACTGCGGGTCAGGATGCCCGAATCGCCGATGGCGTAGCTCGGATCGATGCCGAGGGCCTCGGCGGTCTTTTTTCCGCGCACGAAATAGAAGGTCCAGTTACCGTCGACCTTCGGCGCGTTGGTGTAACCGCCATAACCCGAGCCGAAGACGATCTTCTGTATGTTCGGGTCGAAATTGTCGTAGAGGATGGACCCGATGCCGAGAAAGAGCTGGCTTTCATCGTCGTCGAAGAAGCCGGGCAGCAGACGTTCCCAGAGCCAATGGTTCAGCTCGTCGCCAAAATTTTCATGTTTCCCGCGATAGGCAAACATCTTCATCGTGCTTCTCCAGTCGGCAAGTGCGTCACGAGCTGCGTGACGGTTTCGTCCTCGCGGGCCATGCGTCCGTAACGCGAAATGATCTTGATGTCGCTGCGGATTATCTTTGCCGGGTTGCCGGCCACGAGCGATCGCGGCGGCACGCTCTTGGTCACCACCGAGCCGGAGCCGATGACGCATTCGTCGCCGATCTCCACGCCGGGCAGGATGATGCTGCGGGCACCGATGAAGCAGCGTTTGCCGATCCTCGTGTGAAGATAGAGCCCGCGTGTGAGGTCGTGGGTTAGGATCGCCGCCTCAAAGGCGACATAGGTTTCGGCGCCGATATGCAGTCCCTTCGGGTTGGTCTTGTCGAAGCGCACGCTCAACGAAAAGCTGGCAGTCGGATCGATGTCCATACCCCAGAATTTCGTGTAATAGAGCCATTTGGCCTTTACGATCCCGTTCCGCAGCGGCCGAAATACGTTCAGTCCCCACTTCGGCTTCTTTCCTGTATGCACCATCAAGTCCGACCCCGGCTGGCAAATTCGTCTAGAACGGAACTGTAATAGTCCTCTAGCATCCCCGTTTGACGACGTATGTCGAAGCGCTCGGCCACCAGAAGCGGTGCCCGCGCGCTGAAGGCTGTCCACAGGGCCTGGTCGTTGAGCAGCTTTCCAACCGCTTCCGCCATGCCCGCGACATCCCGCTCCTCCACGAGATAACCAGTTTTCCCCTCTTCGATCGCTTCGCCCACGCCTCCCGAGCGGAATGCGACGACCGGAGTACCGACGGCTTCGGCCTCCAGATTGGCGAGGCCGAAGGCTTCCGCGTGACCATTGTCGAGGGTCACGCTGCCATGAAGATAGAGTTCCGCACTGGCGAGCAGATCCCTTATCTCTGTCTGCGACAGATTTTCATGGATCGTGACGCTTGGCAAGGAACGACGCGCCATGGCTTCGATTTCCTCCTTCAGTGGTCCCTGTCCGACCATGACGAATTCAACCGGGGTGCCGGCGGCCGCCACGCGTGAGAGCGCGTCGATCATGAGGCGGTGGCCCTTATAGTCGACGAAACGGGCAATGGAAACCACCAACCCCTTTTTTCGTGGACGCGGTTCCATTTTGAAGAGATCGAGATCGATACCGATATGATGGCGAAAGACGCGGTCGGCGCGGAAACCGAGCGCCAGCAACCGCTCCCGGATAAAATCGGAAACGGCGATGTTCCAGCTGTTCCAGCCGGCCATCTCGCTCCGGCCCTTGGCGAAGAAACGCACCTGATTGAAGCCGCCGGGTTTTTTTGGATCGCCGCGATAGGTGGCGTCGAAGCCATGAAACGTCGTGACGAGTGGCTTGCCGGCGGCGCGCGCGAGCGGACCGATGACATAGCCGTTCTTGCCGAAATGGGCATGGACAAGATCGGCTTGGCTGATCGCGGGAAAGAGAAAAGGCAGGCCGACCTGCGGGATTTTCAGAAGCAGCTCACCGGCCCGCGCAACGGGAGACCGACGAATGTCATGAACCGGGACAGTTGATTTTTTCGTATGGGCGGAAGAGATTCGCGAACCGGCAAGAATTTCAGCTTCGAAGGAACGAAATGCCACGGCCTGGTTGAGAACGAATGCCTGGCTGGCAGGCAAAAATTTTTCCACATAAATAACGGCTTTTCTCATGAATCTGTTCGCGTCTCCACTGTCTTTGGCGATCACATTGCCTCTATTGCCCGCTTGATGCCGTCAATCGAACTTCTCGGATCGTTGTTATCGTCGTAAAGATTAACGCGCTTCGTGCATGCCGCGCCGGGGTTGGTGTCCTTCTCGTCAAGCCCGCCATATCTCTCCGACATGCCCCAAACGGTGGCGCCTTTCAAGTCACCACGGTCGGCTGCGACGGTGATCACGTCACCGAAAATCTCCGCATAGGAGACCGGCGTGGAACTCTTATCGCGATTGAGGAAATGGCAGGACGCATCGAGTTCGGTGATAAAAACCCCGATACCCATATCCTTCAGCGTTGCACAGAATCGGCCCATTCCCTCCGGATCGATCCGATCGAGACCGGGGCGGAAATGCGATTGCAGCCCGACGGCGCCGATCGGCGTCTTTCTGGCGACGAGATCCTCGACAATTTTCAGGATGCGTGCACGCTTCTGTTCGAACACGTCGGATTTTTTCTCCAGGTGCGTCTCATTGAGAACCAGCATCGCGTCGGGATTGGCTTCGTGTGCCATGTCGAAGCTCATGCGGATATAGTCGTCGCCAAGAAGGCGTCGGAAAACGCAGTCCCGCAGATCCGGCACATCATATTCCAACGGCTCGTTCACCACATCCCACGCGTCGATCGACCCCTTATAGCGACCGACAACCTGTTTTATATGACGGTTCATCGCCGCCCGAATGGTCTCAGCATCGGTGATGGCGGACACCTAGTCGGGCGTGCGATACCAGACAAGCGTGTGTCCATAAACCCGCATGTTGTTTTTGCGCGCAAACGCAACGATTTGATCGGCAGGGCCGAAGGAAAAGTTGCCTGGCATCTTTTCCGTTGCCTTCCACTTCAGCTGGTTTCGCGGCGTTATCGAATTGACGTTATCGATGTATATCTGCGACGCAATCGGATTGCCGACATCCGTCGGATCGATCGCCGAACCGAATCGAAACGATTTTCTGTCGGCAAGTGCGCGCAGCCCCGCGGACGGCGGCACCTGCGCCAAAGCCTGACCCGCGCGCGCATATAACAGGGCGAGCGGAACGGAGGCGAGGAAACGTCTTCTATTCATTCTTTCTCTCACTGTTGGCTGTGTTTAACGTCTTCGGCGGAATTGAAGGGCCAAACTTGCGGATTACGATCCATCGCGGCTTCGACCTTAATTAATAGATCGGTACAAATTCCGACGTATTTTCAGCGGGCGCGGATAACGACGGCAATTTCTAGATATCTTCGCATAAGCCAAGATATTAAACCGCTGCGGGAGAGAGCTCGCTATGGAAGATTGGCTTAACTATCTGATGAGCTATGCCGCTTTTTTTATGGCGACTGTTCGCAGCGGCGTATTCCTTCTTGATGATCGTCAGTTCGCGGCGTTTGCTCTCGGCGTTGTCGGCATCATTCTCCTCCTCGTCGGCGCGCTCGTCAGAACCTCGTTGCGATGCGTCAATCGGCCCACGTCGTTCGCTCGCTCAACGACGAACTTGCGCAAGCTACTCAGGACCTCAATGTGGAGCGTCTCTGGCGTCTGGCCGGTGGTGAAGGGGCCGAACGGCCAGGTCCAGACAGCTTGACGGAGCTTTACAGGATCCTGTCCCGGCATCACGGTGATGCAAGTCGCATTGCCTGAGGTGCGCTGCATGCGGCTCTAGAGCCTTTCCGGGTTAGATTGAAGCATTCTGTTGGCTCAAACGGAGTCGGATGGTCGACCGGCCGGCGCGCGTCGTAGCCCAGTTCTACGGCCAAGCCGGCCGGTGGATCAGCCGGCCCGTTTCAGCCAACCCGAAGGGCCGGGCATCTTTCCGCCAGGATCAAAGGCGATCGGCTCGGACGTACCTTGGGGTATGCCCGTCGCCAATCGCCTTTGCCCTGACGAAAACCTGCTCCGGCAGAATGCTTCAAGCTAACCCGGAAAGGCTCTAATTGCGATTTACTGCCGGCGGCTCTTGATGGGGAAGTTCCGGCTGCGCGCGGTTGGCCGCAATTGCGGGCTCCGGCGCGGGAAGCCATGTTCTGCCGGAAAAGTAATTCCTCGCCCTTTTCTGAGGGGCTGAGATTGCCTCCAGCGAGAGGGTAAAATTGTAGCGCTCCGGATTGAGCACCTCGTGGGTGAAGGCGATATTGGCTCCGAAGCCGTCTTCCTTGACGTCCTTCAAGTTTTTTATCGCATTCAGGGTCTCATGAAAATCGAGCCATTGCGGTTGAAGCAGCATGGTTTCGAAAACTCGCAGGATCGCCGGATCGAGCTGGCCATTCTGATCCGTTCCGGGATTGACGATCTTCACGCGCATGCTGCTGATCGTGCCGGCGGCATCGCCACGAACAATGACGAAGATGGAATTCGCGAGCTGATCCTTCTCGCGCTTGGCGCTGTGCTCGTAAAAGCACTCGAACGTGTCGGCATTGAAGCTGGCCGCCGCCCATTCGCTGGTCTGAACGCCCGCTTGGCGCAGCGCCGCGCACATTGCAGGCCCTGATATGCGCCATGTGCGCAGAAAAGCCGACGCGGTCTGTGCCATGGGCGCTTCGGTGGCATGCAGAGGAAGCTTGTAGGTCGCCGGCGGCTCCGGTCGGGAAAGCGCTTTGGGCGGCGGCGGCTTATCCTCAGGGGGGAAAAGATCCAAGCCGAAATAATGGCCGATCGCCCTCAGGTGTTTCATGTCGTTGGACAGAAGCACCGTTCCGATGACCAGCGAGAGGGAAATCGTCAGCAGCAACCAGAAGATCACGGGAATCCGCGGTTTTCCTGCCGGCTGTTTGGCATACGCGGGCAACGAATTATCGGGCAAGCTTGTCTTCTCCGGCACGCGAGAAGGGTTTCGTTGGTCTGTCTGGATCCCAGCAGTATACATGATCCGGTTAAATATCTTTTGGCTTCGTGTCTGCAACCGAGCGCTCTTTCATCCGAGCCCACATGAAAAGCGCGCGATCGGTTCGCCGAGAGCGCTTCAACGGCATTTCAGTCGAGAATTCCAATACAGCATTCGGCAATTCGGCGAGAGATAGCCGCGGATCTTGCCGCTTCTGTGGTCGCATAGGGGCGTTGTCCGAATTGAAATGAAATAAATACGAGTTTTTTGAAAAGATTGTTGAATTGACACAGTTATTTTCATCTATCAGTCGAGCATATTGAGATATTTAGTGTCACTTTCAGGCAATCTGGCTTAATTTCAACAATTTTTTCGCGCGTAACGTTCAGAATTATTTGATGAGTTCTAAATTATTTCGAACATATATTTTTATGCTGACGAATTTAGGCGAATTCGATCAAATTTTCGACGTATTAATCGATAGGGTTTGCGTGCAACAGCAGAAAGGAGAGACCATGTCCATCGAGCTAGACGCAACCACCTATATTCACGCCAAACCGACAACCGCGCACTCCTACATCTTGCCCAAAATCTTCGATGTACTGGAGGATCATTTCGACGGCTCAGCGGAAAATGACGTCTTCGATCTCGGGTGCGGAACCGGCGGGGCTGCAGCGACTCTTGCGAAAGCAGGATATGATGTCGTCGGCGTCGATCCTTCCAGCGACGGGATCAGCAAGGCCAATATCCGTTATCCCGGCCTGGCGTTGAGCGTCGGCTCGGCCTATGACGACCTGTCCCGGGAATATGGCAACTTCAGCGCCGTTATCAGCCTGGAGGTCGTCGAGCATGTCTACGATCCGAAGAGCTTCACCGCGACGATGTTTGATCTCGTCAAGCCCGGCGGCATCGCGGTGATATCGACGCCCTATCACGGCTATCTGAAGAATCTGGCTCTGGCTGCGACGGGAAAAATGGACGATCACTTCATGCCGTTGAGGGATCACGGGCATATCAAGTTCTGGTCGAAAAACACATTGCGCACACTGTTGCTGGAGACCGGCTTCGCTAACGTCCGTTTCGAATATGTTGGAAGAATTCCTGCCTTTGCCAAATCAATGATCGCCGTCGCCGATAAGCCGCTTTAGCCGGGCGGCGCGACATTGCGCGGTTCGCCGCAGTAGTCCAGAGGTTGTTCTACTGCGTGCCGTGATGAAAAAAACCGTTCTGAAATATTTACTTTTAGTTGCATTCTTGCTTAAACTCTCCATTATACAGCCGGCGTATTGATGAAGCGGGAGACTTAAGCAGATGAAGGCAAAATCGCCGAATTCCATCGATGTCTATGTTGGCAACCGCGTGAGAGTTCGGCGAAAGACGCTCGGCATGACCCAGCATGGCTTGGCCGAACTTCTTGGCATCACCTTCCAACAGATTCAAAAATACGAAAAAGGAACGAACCGGATCGGCGCCAGCCGCCTTCAGCGCATTTCCGAGATCCTTCGCGTGCCGGTCGGCTTCTTCTTCGAGAACGGCGGTTCCGGGCCGATCGAAGGCGAGACGAGCGAATTGAACAAGTTTTTGTCCTCGAAGGAAGGGCTCGCGCTCAATAAAGCGTTCATCGCCATCGAAGATCCCAACATCAGGCAAAAGCTGGTGGCCTTGGCCAAAAGTCTGGCGATGACGGGATTGCCCGACGTCGATAGCGACCTGCAGGATCCGGTTGTACACAACTGAGGATGGACCGTGCTTCATCTGCAGACATTTGGCGATCTGCGGCTGACTGAGTCGGATGGCGAGCCGGTTCGCTATCCGATCAAAGGTCTGTTGATGATGGCCCACATCTATGCGGGTGCGAGCCATGAACTCAGCCGTTATGAACTGGCCCAGTTTCTATGGAGCGACGTCGAGCCCGAATTGGCGCGGCTCAATTTGCGCAAAATGCTGTCCCGCATCCGGGAGATGGACGGCGGACGCACGGAAGTAGCCTTCGATTTCACTGCCACGACGGTTTGCCTCAACAAGGAGGTGGTTTCCAGCGATCTGGATGTCTTTCGAGCCGGCGGCTCGCCGCTGGATCGACTACAGGCGATCGCCGAATTGATGCAGCGCGGCTTCATCGGAAATATCAAGCCCGCGACAAAGCAGATAGATGCTTGGATCAGGGCGCAGCGGGACGCCCATGCGCTGCAATTGCGGCAAGCATTGCTGGAGGCGCTGCCCGATGTGCAAAAGCCGGGTGCTGCGCGCATCATTTCCAGCGCCGCCCTACAAATCCTTGAGCGGGATCCGAATGACGAGCAGGTCAGGACATTGCTGCATCGGCTATCCGGCGGCGCATCGTTCGGCGAGAGATTGCCGGAAGGCGGCGGCCAAACAAGGGTGGAGGTGAAGCGTCCCGAGCCCGGCAGCCAGCCGACCGATATCGAACACATGTCGCCGATCCCAAGGATCCTTCCCCGTCTGGTGTTGCTTCCCCCGACGGCGAAGCACGCCGATGCCGGACTTGCACTTGCCAACGCCCTGATCGAAGACGTCACAATCGAACTCTGTGCACTTCGGCATATTTCCATCGTCGCTCCGCATACGGCCGGACAGATCCGCCGCGACTCCGAAAAAGCGGCGGTGGTCGCCAGGCACTCGATTGCCTATCTTCTCGACACCCGGTTTTCCGAAGAGGGATTGTTCGCCCAGCTGATCTATTTCCCCACGGATGAGATCGTCTGGGCCAATCGTTTTAAGATGACCCCCGATATATTGCCGCGTCAAAGGCGGGTTATCGCCCAGCAGTTGACCGAGTCGGTGGCGCGTGAGCTGGCTGAAAACGAGGAGGAACGGCTACGTTTCGAAGCCAATCCTGAAGCCTATCACGCCTATCTCGTCGGCTCCAGCCTGATGAGCAAGCTGACGCTGCCGCATATCCGCCGGGCAAGGAAGGCGTTCAAGCAGTCGCTGTCGCATAGGTCGGATTTCTCCCCGTCATTTACCGGGCTGGCAAGAACTTTCACCAGCGAGTGGCTCGTGACGGCGCAGGGAAACAATGAACTGCTGCACCTGGCAGAGCAGCATGCGCTTCGCGCAATCGAGCGAGATCCGGGATCGGCGGCGGGCCATCGCGAGCTCGGGGTCACCAGACTTTATCTCGGTGATGTGGATGCCAGCGTCGCAGCCCTTCACCTGGCGGAAGAGCTCAGTCCGCATTTTGCCGATGTCATCTACAGTCATGCCGACACGCTCGTGCATGCATCCCGCCCCGGCGACGCGCTCGCCAAGATCAGAAAGGCAATTTCGCTCAATCCGATCGCACCTGACGCCTATCTCTGGTGTGCCGCTGGAGCCAGTTTCTTTTTGGAACAGTACGAGGAGGCCATCGCCTATGTCGAAGCGATGAAAGACAAAGCGCCGGCCCATCGTATCGCCGCGGCCAGTTGCGCAATGATCGGCGATCGAAAACGGGCACTCTTCCATCGGCAGCGCGCCGAAAGCATCAACCCGGTGTTCGACGTCGAGAAGTGGCTCGCCATCGTTCCCTTCAAGGAGCACTGGCAAAAAGAGCTATATCGGGAGGGCCTGTTGAAGGCTGGTTTTTAACAATAGCTGAGGGGCATTACATGGCGAAAGCTGTCATTATAGGAATACCGGGCGAGGAAGGTCTTTGGCTCGCCGATCTCGACGCAGGAACCGTCAAACCGCTCAATCCGACGGGGGAATTGGCGACTGCGAGCAGCCTGCGCAAAGCCGGTGGCATATTCGTGAAGGGCGTCGATTTGGCCGTCGCCGTTTCGTCGGCGCAGGTCGCGCTTTCCGGTCACGTCGACGGCTGAGCCAGCATTCTGACGGACCGGTCCATATATTCCGACAGGATCATATCGCCGCGGGAAACTCTTTCCCGCGTCGAGCCTTTTTTAGCTCGGTTCGGCATTACCAGGATTGCACGACATACCGGGCTTGATGACATCGGAATTCCCGTCTGGTGCTCCTATACCCCGAATTCACGCTCAATCGTGATTGCTCAGGGGAAGGGGCTGACCGATATCGACGCCAAAGTATCCAGCGTCATGGAGGCTGTGGAACGGGCAGTTGCCGGCGAACCTTTCGTTGATCCTGTCCGCAATACCTCGTTCGGTCTGCAGGCGATGGGGCACAAGATCGATACGCTGAGCTGCCTGATCGCCATGCATAAACCCGACCTCAGGCCAGACGAGGAGACGGAATGGGTGGCCGGCATCAACATCCTCACCGGCGAGCCGGTTTATATCCCTTTTGAAGCGGTGCTGCTCGACCGCACGCGCGATGCGCGATACTGGATGTCATCTGATGGCTTGGCATCTGGAAACAATTTCGAGGAGGCCGTTTTCCACGGCGTGCTCGAGCGGATTGAGCGGGATGCGACCGTGCTGTGGCAGGTTGGCGGGGAAAGGGATCGTTATGCCGGCTGCGTCGATCCCCGCGGCTTCAAGGATGAAGCACTGACCGGGTTGATCGACAAGATCGAAAAATCAGGATTGGCGCTCCGGCTCTTCGATATCACAAGCGATCTCGCCATTCCCTGTTTCACCGCCATTCTGGGTCCCAGGGACTCCGTTCCAGGCCAGCCGGATCGCCAAGGCGGCAGGGACATTCGACTCGTCGAGGTGACCGGCGGTACGGGAGCCCATCCGTCTCCCGTGCGCGCGGCCATCCGGGCGGTAACGGAAGCCGCACAATCCAGGCTCACCTATATCAGCGGAGCCAGGGACGATATTTCTCCCGCCACGTTCTCGAGATCCTTGCCGCCGCTCATGCGGCGAGCCTTCGACGCGGTTCCGATCTCGCCGGCTGCCGGTCCTGTCCGCCACCGAACGCCGGGACATCGGGATCTGACGCATTTGTTGCAGCATGTGCTGGAGGCTTTGCGGAACAAAGGGATCAACTCGGTCATCGCCGTACCCCTCAGCGACGACACGCTTCCCTTTGGCGTCGTAAAGGTCGTTATCCCCGAACTCGAAAATCCGGAGGGGTCGCGTGCTCGCCAGTTTGGAACAAGGGCGCTCGCGAGAGCGATAGGCTTTTGAAGGTCATTTTCGCGGGTCCCAGTCTTCCCGACGCAGGCTCACTTGCCGGCGAGGGGATACGCGTCCTGCCGCCCGCCACGCAGGGCGATGTTTTGGCTGTGGTGGAACAGGGTGCCAATGTCATCGGTCTGATTGATGGCGGTTTCGAATACGCCGCGCCGGTCTGGCATAAGGAAATTCTCCGTGCTCTTTCGCTTGGCGTGACTGTCCTCGGAGCGGCAAGCATGGGCGCGCTGCGCGCTGCGGAATGTCATTCGTTCGGGATGATCGGGATCGGCCGCATTTTCGAAGACTATCGGACGGGTCGGCTGGTCGACGATGCCGCCGTTGCACTCCTGCACGCGCCGAGCGCGCTGGGCGGCAAGCCGCTGACCATACCGCTGGTCAATGTCTGCGCCACGCTTGATGCCATGGAAAGGAATGAGTTGCTCGCAGATGGGCTGCGCCAGGTCATTGAAGACGCCGCGAACGCAATATTCTTCAAGAGGCGGACGTGGCGGACAATCGTCGAGCAATGCGCTGACGTAGCCGAGCCAGATCGCCCGCACCTTCTGGCCACTCTCGTGTCGCATTCCGTTGACCAAAAACGCATCGATGCATTGGAATTGTTAAAGATGGTGCAGTCGACCGCCGATATTCGCGTGAATGCCGGTTTGTCCTGGAAACTGCGCGAAACCTCGTTCTCCACACGGTCCGCATTGTGAAGCGAAGACGACGATCGTCACCGAGGGTTGTGTCACGCTTTTTTCACGGGCTCGACCACGTCAGCCCGCGTATCATTCCTTCTATTCGTTGGAGAAATGGACATGGGCGTGACATCGACTATTGAACTAGATGGAGATCTAGGGGCGAAAGACGCTCTGGACGAACTGGTCGCATTGGCACGGATGATCGCCTATGCGCGACAGGTTGCTCAGGATGTCAAGCTGCAATTCGCGACGAATTGCCTCGACCTTGCTCTTGAGGCGGTGAAGCAGGAAGTCGGGGAGGGGCTGACCAGAGAGTTGGCCGAATTGAGCTCTCCGGTTCCGCAAGTCAGCGTAAAAAGACATTAGAGCACGCTTCGATTTTTCAGAATCGCAGATTCGCAAATCAGCTGAAATATGATTCTCTGTCCTACCGGAAAAGGACGGCCGGCAAGGATGACGCACCCATATTCTGAGGATCTTCGCGAACGGGCGATGGCGCGCCTGAACACCGGAGAAACGATACGATCGATCGCAGCAGCACTTGCGATTGCTCCCTCCTGTGTTTCGAAGTGGAAGAAGCGCCTTGCGGAGACCGGCGCTCTGACGCCCGGCCGCGTCGGCGGTCGCAAGCAGCGGACTTTGTCCGGCGAACGGGCCGACTGGCTGCGCCAGCGCTGTCGATCCGGCCCGTTCACGACGCGAGGCCTTGTGGCGGAACTGGCCGAACGCGGTATCAAGACCGAGCGACGCGCCGTTTGGGTGTTCGTCCGGGCCGAGGGCCTGAGTTTCAAAAAAAACGGTTCTGCCGGCCGAGCAGACGCGGATGGATATCGCCAGGAAACGGTTGCGTTGGAAGACCCATCAACGGCGGATCGAAGCGCAGCGGCTGGTCTTTCTCGATGAGACCTGGATCAAGACCAACATGGCGCCCCTCAGGGGGTGGGCACCGCGTGGTCAACGCCTATGTGCCGCGGTTCCGCATGGGCACTGGAAAACCCTGACATTCATTGCCGCCTTGCGCTGCGACCGCATCGACGCCCCTTGGGTCATCGATGGGCCGATCAACGGCGAACTCTTTACCCTCTATATCCAGAGGATCCTCGTGCCCACGCTCGCCAAGGGCGACATCGTCATCCTCGACAATCTCGGCAGCCATAAGGGCCAAGCTGTCCGTCGTGCCATCCGGGCCGCAGGCGCGCACCTCTTCTTCCTGCCGCCTTACAGCCCGGACCTCAATCCCATCGAGCAAGTCTTTGCCAAGCTCAAGCACCTAATTAGGAGAGAACAGCCTCGCACAGTCGAAGCGACATGGCGCAAGGCTGGTGAAATGCTCGACTGCTTCTCGCCAGCAGAATGCGCAAACTACCTCACAAACTCAGGATATGCTTCCGTATGAAAGCAGCAGGCTCTAGTGCCCGCTTTCATGCTGCTCGGATAGCCCGAAAATCACATCGATTTTGGGGCTATATGCGACTGTGCATATGGGAGGGCCGCAGAAAACCGGCTCCGGTCGGTTGCACAGCAACGGTCTGTCGGGCTGAAACGAGTGCCCTGAGGCCTGTCTATCGGCAATCCATCTGAATTGTGGGTTGGGAGAAGCCTCGGCTTGTCGCGGGCTGGACAACCGCCGCTCATTCGATGGCGTAAAGATAGGTTCAGAACGAATGGTAAGCGGTTTGGCTGGCGTTGTCTGCGGGCAGGGAGGCGGCGGCGATATCGGTTTGCGGTCGTCCGACGATCGGCCGAGCCGGCCGATCATGATCAATGGGTCAAATTGCGCTTCTGGGCCAGCAGTAAAATATAGTCGTCGGCAATGTCCGCGATGGCCATTGCGACTTCCGCCGGATCGCACCCCTCGACCTTCGTGTTTGCAATGAACTGATAAACCGCCTTCTCGATCTGTTTGCGGCAAATCATCACGCGTTCATCATAACCAAATTCCGGAATCTGCGATGCCATATCACTCATCAGGGTGGCTCCTCACTACTTCCAGTGACCATGACACAAATTATAAGTTGAGCAAGCAAATGCTTTACGAACGGTTAATTCGATCACGAGGTGCGACCATTTCGACACAGCTTGACGCGAGAACGGACATTCGAGGCTGTTGTCTGCGGCGATGCGTTTGGTACTCCGGAGCCCTCGTTCCATGCGGGTGACCGCTTAAACGAGGATGGTCGTCTCTTAGCCTGCGGCGTCGCGTGCCCGGGGTCTCGGCTCATCATGCGAATTTGTCATGCCACGTCGAAAGGCGCGCCTTATAATGTCCGACCAGTGGCGTGATGAACGGCGATAACCCTTGATTTACTGGTGTTTCGAAGCTTCATTCGCCTCGAGATCAGCACTCTTTGGTATCGAATTGCGCCGCCACGTCTTCGGTGCCTGTCGGTGCGAAGACTTTCGGGCCGCCCGTCGTACTGCCCGTTCGACAGTACTATATGGTTACAGCACTGCCGAAACGGCACTCAGCAAACTAACGAGAGCGATTCCATATTTCTGGAAGGAATGCATCTCCATTATCTACCAGTCAGAAATTAATAACCCTTAAGGATAGCGTAATACAAATCAAATTATATCAAACGAGGAAAACATTAATTTCACACCATGGTTGTATTTATAAATCTACCGCAAGATGAGTTCGATTATGCTAATGCTGTGAACAAGCTGTGACGAGCGAATGTAATGCGGTAGGATGATCTCTGATCGACAATAATACCACGTGGCGAATTTGCTGTGCCCCATCACTGCTGAGGGAAGCATAGGTGCGGGAGAATGCAGCGGGGTCGTTCGGTCCTTGCTTTGTGGTGTCCCGATCTCTTCTTGTCCGACCCAGGAACCATCGCCCTTGGCTCTGCGTAAACTTTCGAGCTTCTCCGAGCTAGATTGAACCATCCTCTTGGCTCAAGCGGAGTCGGCTGGCGATCAGTCCATCCGGGTGTCTCCAGCCAAAGGCGATCGGCTCGGGAGTACTAGGAGGTGTGCCCGAGCCGATCGCCTTTGCCCTGACGAAAACCTGCTCCCCCAGAATGCTTCAAGCTAACCTGGAAAGGTTCTAGCAAAGTTGAGGACCCGCCGGGGTGGTGACGGGTCCTCGGGTAAGATTGCCTGCGCAGTACGGAGACATGATTGCCATTAAATTCGATATTGTCACGGATTATTGTTGGGGCGTCGTGTTTTCTCACAATTTATCGCTTTATTGCTGCGATGATATTTGTGGTTTCCTAGTTTGTACTTAAAAAGAGAGGCGTTGCCGATGGAGTGGAATCACTGGCTTTCCGGAGCATTTCTTTTTCTCTCGATTGGCGGAGATGTCCTATCTTCGAGGAGACGCAACGGACTTTTCGCCGCACCGCCAACGCGCTGCGCGTCATAGATCTCGACAGGTGTATGATCCTCGTCGGCCCAAGGTCGTTGTGCGCATTAAGGGCACGATCGGCGGGTTTGAGTTCGGCATCTTGCGAACGGGCATGATTGACGCGGCCCGCGCTAAAGCGCTGCGGGGCCGACAATCTACCGGCTAGGAACAGCTGCTGGGTAGAAATACCTTTTTCGAAGAACCACTACCCCATTATTGACACTCAAGCCTGCATCTTGATCTATCCTATTTCAGATTGTGGAGCCTTCGGAGTTAAGAGCTTGAAGAAATCGGCAAGAAGTGACGTAACTGTTGCTGTTGTAATCCCTGCCTATAACGCGGAACGAACTCTGGCTGAAACAATCAGCAGCGTTCGCAATCAAACACATCATGCGCTCGATATCGTCGTGGTGGACGACGGTTCTAAGGACCATACCCTGGCTATTGCGCAAGCAGTCGCTGAAATAGATCCGCGTGTTCGAGTATTGAAGCAAAGAAATTCCGGCGTCGCCGCTGCTCGAAATGCGGGTTGGCGCTCTACGTCTGCCGACTTGGTGGCATTCCTAGATGCTGATGACATTTGGTCACCTGATAAAATTGAGCGACAATTGGCTGCATTGGAGAGAGGTGGTCCCAATGTCGGCCTGGTCTACACTTGGTATGCAATGATTGACCACAACAACTACATCATCTACCGGAGTGATGAGGTTTCCATCGAGGGAGATGTGCTCGACGAGGTACTTGCGGATAACTTCATTGGAAATGCAAGTTCGCCACTCGTACGGCGGAATATTCTTGACGCGACGGGAGGATTTGACTCCTCACTCCAACAGCGTGACGCGCAGGGGTGTGAAGATCTCCTCTTCTACTGCTTGGCCGCTGAATTCTCACATTTTGTGGTGGTGCCGGATTATCTTGTCGGCTATCGCCAAACGCCAGACAACATGTCATCCAACCTGACGCGAATGCTACGGTCCTGGATTCTGGTCGCGGATGAAATGCTCAAGAGACACCCGGAAAAGCGTTTTGCAGTCCGGGCCGGCCTAAGCCGCTGTGGCCGCTGGCTCGTCCAGAAGGCGGTTGAACAGCGCCGATACCGCGAGCTCATCAGACTTGTCGCAACCATGTCGCGACATGACAAGCCAATTGCAGCCAAGATGCTTGTGGTCGACACGGGATCAAAGGCGATGAGGAGACTCAAAAGAGAGGCCCGATCGTGGCTGAAGCAGAAATCGTATTTCTCTTCAAATGCCGATCACCGATTTGCCTTAGGAACAAAGTACGATGCGGGTTGGACGGTGGACCCCCCCATTCTTGTCTCAGCCAAATAGCAGATTTGCGAACTCTGATCGGGTGATCCCGCTGAAAACCTCCTGTCTTTTCAATGCGAGCTTATCTGCATTTGCCTGCACCCTGCCACCGACGCAGCTTAGCCCGATCCGGTAGCCACACTGTTCGGCTATCTCCCTGATAGCGGGGTCGAAGTCGCCGTACGGATATGCGACCGCCAGCACTTCTCGACCTAGGCATTTCTCGAGCATAGCCTTGGAGCCAGCAAGCTCTCGCAATAGGCTCTCCGGTGCCAGGGCAGACAAACGCACGTGCCGGGCACCGTGGGCGCCCAGCGTCACGTCGCTGTTCGCGACCGCCGCAAGTTCCTCCCAAGTTAGTAGTGGAGCCGGCGGTCCATAGGCCGAATCCCATATTGCAGAGCTGCCGACCCTATCGGTTGGGACAAAGAGCGAGGATGGGAAGCCATATCGATGTAGCAGGGGGAGGGCATGCGTCATGAAATCGCGTGTAGCGTCGTCGAAGGTCAGAACCAACGTTTTTTCGGGCGGTTTGGCGCCTTCGTCGAAACAAGCAAGCAGCCGATCCAAAGTCATTCCTCGCCATCCGGCGTCGCGCAGGAAGGCCAGTTGGGATTCGAAGGCCTCTGGAGACTGGCGGTATCGAGAAAGCTGTTCCGGGCCATCGTCCGAAACCTGATGGTACATCAAGATCGGGACATCGTTCCAGTCGGCGGCCGATTCCACAACTCGCCCGCCTCTCCAGCGTACTTGGCTGGCGACTTGAAGAGGCAGAGGCTGCGCCGTGTTTACTTCCACGCGTGTAGGCTCTAGGAAGCCCCCGCGCTCTACCTTCTCGAACCTTTGGATTCTATAGAGCGGACTCTTGGCTTCAGCCGAGAGAGTTAAATCCGGATGTTGGTCAAACGTCTCACCTATGCCGATCGCACCGAATTCATGCGGCCACCCAAAGCCTGTCTCATTCGGCCTATCGATCAGGAGGTTGGCGTGAGCGGTAACGAACCAACCACCAGTTCGAAGACTGCCCGCAATCTTATCGACTATCTGCCGGAGCTTTTCTCTGTTCTCCAAATAGTACAGAACTTCACTGCAGACGATGAGATCGTAAGGTCCTCCTAGCTCGTCCCTCAAAAGATCCAACTGCCGATAGGCTACCGGAGAATCATGGTCCTGAAGCGAGGCGGCTCGAGCGACTGCCGACGCCGAAATGTCGGTTGCCAGCAGGTTGTCGACGCGGGGCGCCAACATCCGTGTAAAGGTTCCTTCCGCGCAGGCCAGCTCAAGGCCGTTTGAAAAGCGGCGAGCGTCCAACAATGACAATGTTTGAAGATATTTCACAGTCTCATAGTTATTTCGGTAGTCCCAAGGATCGACCTGGGAAAAAAGCTCCTCCCAGTACGCTTCCGTATCGTACCTCGGCACCTCATCGCCCGCCGGGCCGGTTTTTTTCGACGGCTTCTCATTGAACATCTGCCTCGAGGCTGCAATCGCCCGCTGACGTTCCTCGTCGACGATTCGGTCGAATTCGGCGCGCCCGGTATGCGCGGTGACCAATATCGAATCGACATGTGTCGGTGTCGGCTCCTCCTTGCGCCACCAACCCGCTACTGTCTTAGCTTTGGCCCAATGTGATATTTTCGCCATGAGCTTCAGCAACCGTCGAGCTACTCGGCGGTGGCTTGGCGCCGCCATGCTGGTGGAGACAGCGCGCCCGTCATCCTGATCGAAGTCCGGGCCGAACACCATCCTGAGTCGATTTCGTATCGTATCGGCTTCGATTGCTCCAAAGACAACAAACTCCACTTGCCCTAGCGGGGTCGGACCTCGCCAGATGCAACAGCGCAACCGCTCGATGCCGGGCAAGATGAGGTCGACGATAGGGCGATCCAAATCAATTGGCTGTATCCTTGTTGTTCCGATCGTGGTGAGCACGTTGGTCGGTAGTTGGTCAGCGACCTTTCGCTCCATTGAACGAACCAACAGGGAACCAAAAGCTTCTTGGGGACCATGCCGATTAAACCAGGCCTCCAGCTCGGGAAGCTTGTCCTGGATCTTCGACCAAAGTCCGGGCCAAATCGGCTCGTCCGCGAAGGCGCCGACCACAATCCCGTCTACCATTACCGCGATGAGCGCGTAGACATCGGCGTTAGGTGGAATAGGCTCTGCCACTCGGTCGAGCAGTTCACCAGGATTGTCGCCTTGACCTATTGAGGCGCCGACGAGCCAGATCGCGAGATACCAGCAGGCTGTTCCTAACGCGGCCTGCGTTACTCCCTGGGCGAGCGCCGGCACCGGATCGGTGACGCGGGGATCGGAATGGTGGCCGCGCCGGATCACCTTAAGACCAAAATCGAGATGTTTGATCCTGTTTGACGACAGCGAGCCGGCCGTTACGCTAACATCGGCCATCAGGCCTTCGACCGGCGCAAACTCGGCGCCAGCCCGGGCGAGGCGCTGCCACAGGTCCCAGTCCTCGCACATTTTCATCTCTGGATCGAAGCCGCCGATTTCTGTAAGCCGGGACCGGCGAACCAAGGCTGCGTGGATCGCGAAAGGGCAATAGCGCGCTGTTTCGGCAAACGGATTGTCCATTTTGACCGCGGGGTGAGACTGCCACCAGGGAGCACCATGTTTCAGGCGGCGCCAACCGCAATGCAGAATGTCGGCCTGCGGCAAAGTTCGCGTGTGACCTAGCATGATTTCGAGGTGGGAAAATGCCAAGGTGTCGTCTGAGTCGAGGAAGACGACCCAGTCGCCTTTCGCCTGCGCCAGCCCCGCATTGCGAGCAACTGACACGCCGCTCTGCTCCTGCCGCAGCACACGGAAGCGCGTATCCCGATCCGCGAAACGGTCCGCGATCTGAGCCGTCTGATCGGTTGAACCATCATCAATGATGATGCATTCCCAGTCAGCATGACTTTGGGCTATCAGGCTCTCCAACGTCGAGGAAAGTGTTGTTTCCGCTCCATGCGCCGGTGTAATGATGGAAACTATAGGCATAATTGCTGCTTCCTGCGATAAAGATCACGCTGGAGTTACCGTGTCAGTTCGCGAGTATGATGATCTTTACTACTTTGAGGCAAGGTGTATTTAACCGATGGCAAAAGTGAGCCGAAATGCCTGAGCACCTCAAGGATCAAGCGCTTGATCGCGCGAAGCGACGGGACCAATACAGGCGTCGTGATCAGTGCAAGCGTTTGATTGACATCTGTCTGCAATGGAACGATCTGCTGTTAGCACTTCTGGCTCGCGATCTGAAGATGAGATATCAAAGATCCGCAATTGGCCTCGGCTGGTCCTTGATGCGGCCATTGAGCCAGCTGCTGATTTTTTCCCTGATCTTTCGTCACGTCCTTCCCTTAAATATTCCCTACTACACCACTTTTGTCTTTTCCGGCGTGTTGGCCTGGGGCTGGCTCAGCACTGCGGTACCCGCAGCGGCAACTTCCATAACCGGCAGCAGCGAATTGGTGCGCCGGCCGGGCTTTCCGATCGGGATACTTCCTGTTGTCGCAGTCATCACACAAGCAGTGCACCTTCTGCTCGCTCTGCCACTCCTCTTCATCATCTCGTTTATCGAGACCGGGGGCCTTGCTTTAAGCATAGCGGCACTTCCACTCGTGTTCCTTGCGCAGGCGCTGTTCACGATGGGTCTGTCCTATCTTGTCGCGATTGCGCATGTCCATTTCCGCGATACTCAACATTTGGTAGGCGTGTTTTTGATGCTGGGTTTCTACCTGACCCCTGTGTTCTACAGCCCGCTTAAGGCGAGTGAGCCGATGGCGTTAATTCACACTTGGAACCCGATGGCCTGGATTCTCGAGGGCTACCGCGCCATTTTCGTCGAACACGCGTGGCCTCCGGTTGCTATCTATTGGAAGACTGCGCTGATTTCTTTGCCGATGCTTTTTATCGGCATTTGGCTGGTCGAGCGTGGCAGCGCGCGCCTGGTGGACGAGCTATGAGGCAAGGCGCCATCATCGTCCACGACGTCGGCAAGCGCTACCGCGCGCAAGGGGGGGCGCGCTCCACCACCTTGAAGGGTTACCTTTTGTCCGGGCGGTCCGTGGTACAGTCGAAAAGCTTTTGGGGCCTGCGCCACATCAGCTTTGCGGTTACGCCAGGGCAAGCTGTCGGCGTGGTGGGCCTAAACGGGGCCGGCAAGTCCACTTTGCTGCGTCTGATCGGCGGCGTTGGTCGTCCCGACGAAGGGCAGATCAAGGTGGTGGGTCGAATTGGCGCCTTGCTCGACATCGGGGCGGGCCTGACCGACGATTTGACTGGGCGCGAGAACATCTTTCTGCTGGGGGTTATCGCGGGAATGCGGCGGACCGAGGTTGCCGAGCGGTTTGACGAGATTGTAGCCTTTGCCGAGTTGGAGGCGGCGGTTGATAATCCGGTTCGTAGTTACAGCACCGGAATGCGCATGCGCCTGGCATTCGCCGTCGCAGTCCATGTGCGCCCGGACGTCTTGCTTATCGACGAGGCCCTCGCCGTGGGGGACCAAGCCTTCCAGCAGAAGTGCATTGCAAGAGTGAAGGAGATACTGAATGGCGGCGCCACTATTTTCTTCGTGTCACACGACGTCTCGCAGATAAGA
Organism: Rhizobium sp. NXC14; assembly: GCF_002117485.1. NCBI lineage: Bacteria > Pseudomonadati > Pseudomonadota > Alphaproteobacteria > Hyphomicrobiales > Rhizobiaceae > Rhizobium > Rhizobium sp. NXC14. The sequence continues at coordinate 3,406,463 of NZ_CP021030.1, read as the reverse complement.
GACATCTGCGATCACGTGCTATTCCTGAGAGCCGGCCGCGTTGTGGGCTACGGGCCAATCGACGAAATGCTGCCGCTTTATACCTCGGCGGTCGAGGCGAAGGTCGCTAGCGTCCAGCACGAACAGTTCGCCGTTACAAAATTGCACGTTGAACTGGTGCCGCAGGTCAGCCGGTTCGGCAATGGCGAACTCCAGATCACAGCCGTAGCGTTGCTGAACGAGCAGAGCATCCCGACAAGCACCATCGCTGCGGGCGACCGGCTGTCGATTTCACTTACCTATGTCGGTGCCACCAGAGATCGCAATGCCATTATCGTCATCGGCGTCTACGCTGCGGACGATACGTGCTGCTTCGAGATCGACAGCAAGTTGGCCGAATTCGCCCCTGTCGTAGACTCGGACACGGTGCGCATCGAAACAACACTCAATCGAATCGACCTGGCTCCAGGCGACTATCGCGTTACGGTGGGCCTTTTTTCGGCAGATTGGCAGCAGGTTTACGATTATCATGCCGAAGTCTATCCGCTCGCCGTGACCGGACCCGGCCCAAGAAAGGGTATGCTGAACCCTCCGACACTGTGGCAGCAGGTGCAGTCGCGCCCCGCCGCGGCCTCGTCGGGCCACGGCTCATTGGGTCAGCCCAGATCGGATCCGAACTCCTGATGCGCCTTGCCGTTCGAGACATCGACATTCTCGACTTTCCGCCGGATTTTGAACCGACGGGTGACTATCAGGGTGCACTTGTGCTGATCAGGGTCGCCGGTCGTCCGTGCGGCCAAGCTGTGATCGCCTTCGACACCGATGGCGGGAAGACGCCAATCAAGGACCGGATTCTGTCTGCGGCCGGTTCGTCGGTGTTCGAGGCTTGGTTAAGGCATTGGCTGGCCCTTCCTGACCCGTCGCCGAGTCCAAGTCAGCTACCGAAAGCTTCCGTCGTGATCTGCACGCGCGATCGTACCGAAGATCTGGAGCGCTGCCTCATCGGGCTATTGGCTATGCCCGATAAGGCCGATATCCTCGTCGTCGACAATGCCCCATTGAACGACGCCACGCGAGATTTAGTCAGCCGCTTCAACACTGTGAGATATCTGCGCGAACCGCGCCCTGGTCTTGACGTCGCGCGCAACACTGCCCTTCGCAACGCAGAAGCAGACGTCGTAGCGTTCATCGACGACGATGCCGTCCCCGACCCGCTATGGCTTAGAACCTTGCTTCGCAATTTTGAGGACCCCCTGGTACTGGCCGTAACCGGCCTCACTATGGCGGCAGAGCTGGAAACGGACTCGCAGATCGCCTTTCAACATTTTGGCGGTTTTTGCCGTGGCTTCAGGCGTCAGGTCTACGACGCCCACAACCTGGACCCATTCACCGGATGGCATGCGGGTGCCGGTGTCAATATGGCATTGCGCCGAACCATCGTTGACGCGGTAGGGTGGTTCGACGAGGCCCTCGACGCTGGAACCCTCAGCCTGGCGGGCGGCGACACGGACATGTTCCGGCGTGTACTCGAAGCCGGTTATCGGATCATCTACGATCCCGAGGCTCTGAACTGGCACCGCCATCGTCGCTCAAGCGAGGAACTGCAGCAGCAGATGTATGGCTACGAGGCTGCATCGTTCGCCATCTTGACGAAGGCCCTCGTGTTCGAGGGGAACCCGCGTGCGCTCCCTCGCATGGTTCGTTCCTACGTCAGGCTTCTTCGGCGAGTTTTTCAACGTCGACAGACACACCAATTCAGCCTGCCCTACAACGACGCCTTAACCCAGTTCAGAGGGGCTGCGAGCGGCCCGGTCCGTTATCTGCGCGCGCGGGCGCGAGCAGCGAAGGCAGAGCATAAGAATGGTTGACATCAGCGTTATCATACCAACGCATAATCGAGCCGCCATGCTGAAGTCGCTTCTGGGAAAGCTCGACGCTCAGCGCGATGGGACACCCGCATTCGAAATCCTGGTTGTGGCTGACGGGTGTGAGGACGACACGTCGACAATGCTTGCGTCGCTTCGTACCCGCGTTCCCCTTCGAACCCTGTCGTTGCCGGGCGTCGGTCCGGCACTCGCCCGTAATGCGGGGTCGCAGGTCGCGAGCGGCCGTTTATTGATCTTCCTTGACGACGACATCGAGCCGGGGGCCAATTTCGTGGCGGCGCATGTCGCTGAACATCAGCGCCACCCCGGGGGCGTGGTGATGGGCCCCTATCCGCCACTTCCGCACGTTGCGACGGACCGCTTCCGCCTCAGCGCCCGCGAATGGTGGACGAGGCACTTCGAGCGCGTCTCCCTCCCTGGACATCGGTTCGCTTTTACCGATGTGCTGACAGGAAACCTGTCGCTGGATGCGGAACTATTTCACGCTATGGGCGGGCTCGATCCTCAATTCGCCCGTGCACGAGAAGACTTCGAATTTGGTCTACGTGTGATCAAAAAGGGAGTTCCAATTCGTTTTGCTCCCGACGCATTCGGCTATCATCTCGAACATCAGACGATGACACTCACCGGAAAGATGGTGCGCAGGCATCAGGAGGGACGCTCCGATGCCTTGATCGCTCGCAAGCACCCCGACATACAGCGGCTGCTCGAGATCCATCGGTTTGCCGGAAGAAAGGGGTGGAAGAAGCGTCTGCGAAGGATCATCGCCACCCGAGCCGGTTCTGTCCTTGACCCCCTCGTCAAGGCTGGCCCACGCGTCCTCCAAACGTTGGAAAAGGCTGGCCTTCGTAGGCTTTATGAGAAGGTAGAGCGGCAGCTCAATGGATATCATTATCTTCGCGGCGCCGCCGAAGTGTTGGGTGAGGATTGGCGGCTTCCGCCGGATCCGACTGCTTCGGCCGACGAAATCGAGGTGCTCGAGATCAATCTGGACCAAGGCCTTGAGGCAGCCGAAGCTATGCTGGCGGAACGTCGACCTCTTGCTGCTCGTATCGTGAATGGGACGAAACTGGTCGGCGACATGTGTCACCAGATCGGTGCCGAACCGTGGGACGCACGGCACCTCCGTCCGTGGCTGAGCCGTCAGGCAATACGTGGATATCTTCCTGTGGCGCTTGCCGAATGGCAGGCTCTGCCGAACAACGTCCCTACGCGTTTGTCGGACTTAACATTGAACTTCCTCAATAACCCCAGTTTCCGCGCGCATACATTCGAGCAGCACCTCCAGTGGATGCAGGCGAAATTGCGTTCAGCACTCGATGGAAATACGAGTAAATCGTAGCGGCCGGACTGCTGCAGCCGAGGCGAGATAGTGAATGGGTACGGGAAAATTCATATTCTTGAGATCAGACGGAATTGGTACCCGCATCAATACACTCTCGATCGAACCCTTGAGCCGTGCGCATCGAGCCTAAATCGAGATCGATCTTCGAAAAGCACGATGCGCGGGTTCAGAATATCGGCGCCCTTCGCGCGTCCGAAAGGCCGCGAGCCGCCCGAAGCCGTCAGCATCAACGATGCGCGCTGCGCAGCCGTGATGATTGCTTCTCAGCCTTCATTTTTTCCCTGAACCATTCGAGCGTCCGGGCCACGCCTTGCTCGTAACTGATCTTACACGACCACTCGGGCATGACGTAGTTCGCATTGCTGAGGTCCGGCCGCCGGTTGGTGGGATCCTGCGGGGGTGACGGCTCGAACACGATGGGCGCGCCGCCGACGAGGCGGGAGACATATTGCGCGACCTCGAGAACCGAAATCTCGCGATCGTTGCCGATATTCAGTGGCCCCTTATAGTCGGTTTGGTTTATCCAGAAATAGCGGGCGAAACCGTCGACAATATCGTCGACATAGCCCCAGCTGCGGGATTGCAGACCGTCGCCGAACACCGTGATCGGGCGGCCAGAAAGCGCCTGGGTGATGAAGTTGGAGACCGCCCGCCCATCGTCGGCGCGGGTTCTCGGGCCATAAATGTTGAAGGGACGGATGACCTTGACGTCGAGCCCCTGGGTGCGCTGCATCTCGAACAGCAGCGATTCCGTGCAGCGCTTGCTCTCGTCGTAGGACGAGCGTGGGCCGGTACAGTCGACCTGGCCCTTGTAGGATTCCGGCTGCGGCGAGACGAGCGGATCGCCATAGACTTCGGACGACGAGGTAAAGCCGAAACGACCCCCCTTTTTCAGGAGATCGAGAAGCCGCATTGCCCCGAGAAGATTGGCGGAAATCGTCCGCTTCGGCTCCTTCATATACCAGGGCGGCGATGCGGGAGAGGCGAGATGGTAGATTTCGTCGAATTTATCGGAGGTCTGCAGGTTTTCGACATCCGATTTCACGAAGTGGAAACGCGGGTCTTTGATGTGTTCGATATTTTCGAAAAGTCCGGTCCAAAGATTGTCGACAACAACGAGTTTCTGAACGTCAGTCCGAAGCAGAAGTCGATCGCACAGATGCGATCCGATGAAACCAGCTCCGCCCGAAATCAATACAGTTTTCATTTGCATTGCCCCTGATGACTTCAAGAAAGGTAGTTGTTTATTAGCATTCTCTATGAGGACTGGCAATTGCTTAGAGAAATTCTAGGAAATACTCGCGCATTAATCTTAATTATTAATTTGCATTACTCCCGGTGGTAGCAGCGCCCTGTGTGCTGGGGGCGAGATTGCGGTCGTTGGACATACGCCGCAGCCGGCTCGGCCACAGCATGTCCGGCCGCCAAGGGTCTATCACAAGGGTGCGGTCGCGCATCGGGCTAAAGTCCGACGCGAGACGAGCACGCTGATTCAGAGCGTTGCCCTCCGTGTGCTTCAAGGTCCGACGGGTGAACAGCCGCTTTGGGTCCGTCACGCCGACTGCGCCCATTTCCGATCACTCGGCCGTAAGTGCGGTCAATATCCGATAGGCTGCGGCAATCCGATCCTCGTTCGGATAGTTTTTATTGGCCAGAATTGCGATTCCAAGGCGCTCCTGCGGAATGAAGGCGACATAGGCGCCGAACCCGTTGGTCGAGCCGGTCTTGTTGATCCAGACGTCGTCACGCGGCTTCATCGGCGGCCGCAGTTCAGAAACCGGAATGGTCTTCAGCATCGCAGGCGAATTGCCTTCGAGCAGGCTCGCCAGGGTGGCGGGATAGGCGTATTGCTCCCAGATCAGATCCTGGGTCATCGCCCCGACGCTGAAATATCCGGTATGGGTACTGGTAATCGCTTGCTGCAGTGTTCCGTCGAGCTTGACCAGGCCCATATTGGCGCCGACGAAGCGGATCATGTCGCCGGCCGTCGATCTCACGCCATAGGCTTCCGAGGAGAGCAGGGCCGGCGTCAGCCGCGCCGGCTCGCCATTGCGCTTATACCCTTGAGCATAATCGGCCATCCGCGATTTCGGCACATTGATATAAGTGCTCTCTAATCCGAGAGCGGCAAACAGCTTGCCTTCCATAAGGGCGGCGAAATCGCCGCCCATGGCCTTCGCGGTCATATAACCGAGCATGCCGATGCTCGGATTGGCGTAACTTCTCTGCGTCCCTGCCGCATAAGAGGGCTGCCAGGCGGCGAAATAGGAAAGCAGCTGCTTTTCGGTCTTGACGTCATCGGGCAGCTGCAGCGGAAATCCGCCGGCGGCATGGGTGGCGAGATTGATAAGCACGACATCGCCGAACGGCTTGCCCTTCATCGCCGGCAGATATGTGCTCACCTTGCGGTCAAGCGAAAACGCGCCCTTCGCGTCAGCGTAAGATGCCAGCGTCGCAGTGAAAGTCTTGCTGATCGATCCGAGTTCGAACAGCGTCGTCGGCGCCACCGGCCGGCCGGTCTCCTTCGATTCTACGCCATAAGTGAAGACGTACTGCTCTCCATCGACGGTGATGCCGACGGCAATGCCCGGGATGGCGTTTTTCTCCATCACCGGCTTGATCGCGGCGTCGGCGATCGCCCTCACTTTCGCGGCATCGGCGGCAAAGCCGCTTGCGCAAGTGCATGCCGAGATCAAAGCGGCCGATAAAATTCCTATCCCAACTTTCTTCATATCAATCATCTCCACATCGCCAGGGCGGTTGATACAAGCGCAAAAATGCGCCGGGGAGGGGATTTAGCTGCCCTGTTTCACGACCACAAACGATGATATCTCGCAGCAGCCACAAGAATTTCTAGGGCTCACATGGTTCGGCAATTCCTTCCCCTGAACGGCCTCAGGGCTTTCGAAGCCTCCGCGCGGCATCTGAGCTTCACCCGCGCTGCAATCGAGCTCTGCGTCACCCAGGCGGCCGTCAGCCAGCAGGTCAAGGGCCTGGAGAAGCGGTTGGGGGTGGCGCTGTTCCAGCGCCTTCCCCGCGGCTTGAAGATCACCGCGGAAGGCGAAGCGCTGCTGCCGACGGTCACAGCCTCCTTCGACCAGATGGCGATGACGCTCGACAGGATCGAGGCCGGGCAGGTGCGCGAACTCATGTTCCTCGGTGTTGTCGGAACCTTCGCCGTCGGCTGGCTCCTGCCGCGGCTTGCGGGCTTCCAGCGCCGGCATCCCTTCATCGATCTGCGCATTTCCACCAACAACAACCGCGTCGATCCGGCGGCGGAAGGGCTCGATTTCGCCATCCGCTTCGGCAGCGGCTCATGGCACGGCACTGAGGCGCAGCGCCTGTTCGAAGCGCCGCTTTCGCCTCTTTGCACCCCGAAACTGGCAGATGATCTCCGATCGCCGGCAGACCTTGCCGGAGCGACGCTGCTTCGTAGCTACCGCACGGATGAGTGGAGCACCTGGTTTCAGGCCGCGGGCGTGCCGCCGGCCGCCCAGGTCAATGCCGGCATCGTCTTCGATTCCTCCGTTGGCATGATGGAGGCGGCCCTCCAGGGGCTTGGCGTAGCGCTCGCCCCGCCCTCGATGTTTTCAAGGCACCTCTGCTCGGGCGCGATCGTGCAGCCTTTCGCCACCGCCATCTCGCTCGGAAGCTATTGGCTGACGCGCCTGCAGTCGCGGCCGGTCTCGGCGGCCATGCGTGCTTTTTCCGACTGGATCTTTTCGGAGATCGAAAGGTAGTCCAGGGGAGCGCCCACCGGAATGGGCGCTCCGAACGCGGCGTCATTTCTGGATGCAGGTGTCGACCGTATCCTTGGTGCACTCGTCCAGTCCGGTAAAGACAGGATCATCGACCTTCTTGCCCGAGATCAGGTCCATCATCACGGTCGGCGCCTTGTAGCCCATTTCGAAAGGCCGCTGGCCGACGAGCGCGGTTACCAGGCCCTCCTTGGCGATCGCCACTTCGTCTCCGATGGTGTCGGCGGCGCCGATGACGAACTCGTTCTTGGCGATCTTGTCGGCCATCGGCTTGAAAAGGTCGCGATAGGGCTGCGGAGCGCCGAACAGCGGCCAGCCGCCCATGATACCAAAGGCGTCGAGGTCGGGATTGGCGGCGAGGATGTCGGTCATCGCCTGCACGCCCTTGGCGCCGTCGTCATTGGTAAAGACCGGGCAGCCCGCCACCTCGGTCCAGCCACCTTCACCCTTAAGGGCGTCGAGTCCCTTCTTGCCGCTCAACGTGTCACGCATGCCCTGGGCGCGGCGCAGGATGTTGTCGGCGCCGGGATTGCCTTCGATGGTGCAGATCTTGCCGCCCTTCGGCTTGGCCTTCTTGATGTATTCGCCGATCCGCGCCCCCATCAGATAGTTGTCGGTGCCGAGATAGGTCTTGCGCAGCGCGGAATCTTCCGCCGCAAGATCGGCATCAAGGGTCATGACGGGCACGCTCGGGTTGGCGGTCTTCAGCGTCTGGGCGATCAGCTTGGCGTTCGACGGCGATATGGCAATCGCCGCCGTATCGGCCTTGCCGAGCATATCCTGGACAATCTGCGCCTCGCCGGCTTCATCCGAGGTCGATGCCGGGCCGGTATAGAAGCATTCATATTCGGCCGAAGCGTTTTCCTTGTTCCACTTCTGGCAACCCTGGTTGATCGCTTCAAAGAACGGGTTGTCGAGGCCCTTGACGACAATGACCAGCTGCTTCTTGGCGGCAAGGGCCTGACCGGCCGTCAACGCCAGGACTGCAGCTGTAAGCAATAATGCCTTCCTCATAGCTTCCTCCCATTGAAAAAGACGGGCGCTTCTGCACCCGCCGCGTTATCAACCTGGATACCAGACGACCCGAGGCTCCTCCTTCGAACGCTGGTAGTCCCAAGCCGAATTGATCAGCTTTTCCAGATCGTAGACCGGCTTCCAGTCCAGCAGATATCTGGCCTTGCTGTTGTCCATCCAGTTCGAGTAATATTCGCTCGGAATGTCGATGGAGCCGAGCCCGCGCGTGCGGGCGAGACAAGCGGCGACCTCGCCGTAATCGACCGGCCGATCCATCGCGATGTTGAAAAGCTGCCCCACGGCGCGCGGATTGTCGATCGCCGCCAGAATCGCCGAGACGAGATCGTCGACATGGACGAAATTGCGCTTCAGCGGCCGCCCGTCGGCATCGCGCAACAGCGGCACCGTGCCGTCGCGCGCATAACGTTCCGCATCGGCCGGCGGCACCAGACTCTTCCAGTCCGGCCCGCCGAAGACATCGTCGCCGAAGGAGAGCGTATATTTGAAATCGTCCTTCTCCATGATCCAGGGCGCCCGCAGGCAGCAGCTGTTGATGCCATACTGGATGGCGAACTGCTCGAGCATCACCTCTTCCAGCACCTTGGAGAGCGCGTAGCAGCCGGGATAGGCGCGATGCGGCGTCTTTTCGGTCACCGGCCCGTCGTGACGATAGAAGAAATGGCCGACGCCGGCATCGCCGCCGATCAAGATGAACTGCCGCGCCGTCGGGCTTAGGCGAAAGGTCTCGAGCAGCCAGAACAGCCCCTTGACGGTAACATCCATCACATCGTCGGGCGTTTCCTTGCAGGTGGCGAGATGCAGGACATGGGTGACACCCGCCATCGCCGCTGTCACGACGGCGCTGTCGGCGATCGAGCCTTTGATGACCTCGATACGATCGGTTTCTTCAAGCACACGATTGTGACACAGCGCGCGGATGCGCGCTTTGGAAAATCTTGGCTCGTCAAGCAGCTCAGTTATGAAGCGCCGCCCGACCTTGCCCGTAGCCCCGGTGACAAGGATCAGCATGCTCTCTCTCCCAGCAACAGCTAATATCTACCCGTTTCCGGCGTCAATCTGTATTTGCGCGGCGAAGTAGATTTTTGCTTTGGCAGGCGCTTGGCGCGGACAATTGATTGACCATTCTTCAGGCTTTTGCATAAATGAGCATAATCGCTTTCCGGGAGGAGATCGGCAAAGCGAGATCGAGGCGTCTGGCGGCCAGCAGGCCCGGACGGTAGGTCTGCGGCATCAGGGGAGGGTGGTCGGCTGGTAGCGGTTCTCGAGCTCACCAATATTTCTAAGCATTTCGGCGCCATCCAGGCGGTGAACGATGTGTCGTTTACGCTCGAAGCCGGCCAGGTCGTCGGTCTGATGGGCGATAACGGCGCGGGAAAGAGCACGCTGGTCAAGATGATCGCCGGCAACTTCCGGCCGAGCGAGGGCACGATGCGGCTCGACGGCAAGGAGATCGTCATGCACCGGCCGGTCGAGGCGCGCCAGCATGGCATCGAGATCGTCCATCAGGATCTGGCGCTCTGCAACAATCTGACGGCCGCCGCCAATGTCTTCCTCGGCCGGGAGCTCCGCCGCGGCATCGGTCCGTTCCGCGTGCTCGATTACAAGACGATGTACAGGCGCGCCGGCGAGATCTTCAAGGAGCTGAAATCGGAAACCCGCCCGCGTGACCTCGTCAAGCAGATGTCGGGCGGCCAGCGGCAGGCGGTGGCGATCGGCCGCACCATGCTGTCGGAAGCGAAGATCGTGCTGATGGACGAGCCGACCGCTGCGATTTCGGTCCGCCAGGTGGCGGAGGTCTTGAACCTGATCCGCGAGCTGCGTGATCGCGGCATCGCGGTCGTGCTGATCAGTCACCGCATGCCCGACGTCTTTACCGTCGCCGATCGGGTGATCGTCATGCGCCGCGGCCGGAAAGTCGCCGACAAATCAATTGCGGCGAGCTCGCCGGAGGAAGTGACGGGTCTCATAACAGGCGCCATCGAACAGGTTTGAGCGGCGTGGAACCGGGCAGAAAAGAAGGTCAGCAATGGCAGTTACCCTCGATCAGACGATTGCGCAGAGAGAGCGAAGCCGGCTTTCGGAGTTCGTCGGCAGTCAGACCTTCTGGGTGCTGATCGCCGTCATCCTCGCCTGCCTCTTCCTGTCCTTTGCCACGGATTCCTTTGCGACGGCGAAGAACCTCTACAACATCACCCGGAACGTCACCTTCGTCGCCATCATCGCGCTCGGCATGACGCTGGTCATCATCACCGGCGGCATCGACCTCTCCGTCGGCTCGGTGCTCTGCCTCTGCAGCATGGTGCTGGCTGTCACCATGCATGCCGGTTACGGCATCGAAATCGGCATAGCGGCCGCGATCGGCACGGCGCTTGTCGTCGGCGCTTTCAATGGCGTTATGATCGCCTATCTCGATTTCCCGCCCTTCGTGGTGACGCTTGGCATGCTGTCGGTGGCGCGCAGCCTCGCCATGGTCGCCTCCAACAACACCGTCGTTTTCCAGTTCGGTCCCGATCACGACAAGCTCCTGGCGCTCGGCGGCGGCGCCTGGTTTCTCGGCATCGCCAATCCTGTCCTCTACATGATCATTCTGGCGCTTCTGACCGGCTTCGTGCTGCGCTGGACGCGGTTCGGCCGCTATATCTTCGCCATCGGCGGCAATGAACACGCCGCGACACTGACCGGCGTTCCGGTGCGTCGCATCAAGGTCGCCGTCTACATGATTTCGGCGCTGTCGGCCGGCATTGCCGGCATCGTCCAGACCGGCTGGCTCGGCGCCGTCACCACCAATATCGGGGCCGGCATGGAACTGCAGGTCATCGCCGCCGCCGTCATTGGCGGCGCCAATCTCGCCGGCGGCGTCGGCACCGCCTTCGGCGCCCTGGTCGGTGCGGCTCTGATCGAAGTGATCCGCAACAGCCTCGGTCTGCTCGGCATCAACGCCTTCTGGCAGGGGACTTTTATCGGCGGCGCGATCGTGCTGGCGGTGCTGTTCGATCGGATCCGGAATTTCAGGCAGAGCGAATAGGCTGCGGTTCTTCGACAGCAGCATGCGTAAACAATGAACTGAAGCGCGAGCGGATCCGAAAGGCCTCGGCGCGCTTTGATGCTACCGCAACCTAGGCTGCCGGCGGGCGGTATCGGATCGACTTCGCTCTTTCCAGGGCCTGGATCGTGTCCTCGACTTCGAGCAGCACGGTGGTCTCGATCGAGCTGAGCGCGCCGCCGGCGCCGATCGCAAGCGTGACGGCCGCCATCGATACGTTGTCGGGCGCCTCCCACAAATTCCATCCGTCATGCTCGCCAAAGGCATACCAGAACCCATGGAGTTTGCCGCCCACGGATTCGATGTAGCTGCGTGCCGCCTCGCGGCGATCCTCAGGCTTTTCGATCATGCGCGCCCAGGTTTCGGGCGTATAGCTGAAGCGTGTGAGATACATGGCCATGGTCTGCTTCCTCCGCCAGAGCGATAGAGTAGACGCTCAAGCCGGAAGGAAGGCCAGTCACTCAATGTGCGTATTGGATGGAGGGTGTGGTGGGCCGCCCGGCGGCGAAAAAGACGCCGCCGGAATCTGCGTGTTAGGCCTTAGGCCTCGATGATATAGACGATCGTCAGAGCATTCGGATCGACGATGACGATCCGGCCATCCGCAAGGATGAAGAAGCGATAGCCTTCATACTGCGGAACGATCTTGACGATGCGCGGCGGCAATGGTTCGAGCCGCACCTTCTTCGGGATTTTCACCCCGACGGAGACCGTGAAGTCCACTTCCTTCACCGGTGCGACATGGACCTCCTTCACCACCGATCGAATTTCAGTCTGCTGTTCGACCGAGATGTTGACGTTGGTGGTGTTCGAAGTCTGCTTGTTCGTTGTCGTGTTGTTGTTGACGTTGGTTTCCGACGAGCTCTTGTTTGTCGTCGTCGCATTCTGATCAGTCGACTGCTTGGTCGCGTCGCCGCTCTGCGTAGTGCTGCCTTTTGTGCCTGTGGTGGCGGAGCCGCTGGTATCGGTCGTGCCGGATTTGGCGGTGGGCTTCTGTTCGGTGGTGGTGGCGCCGCTGGCGTCCGGCGATGCGGGCTTGGTTTCCGTCGAAGCCTTGCCCGAGGTGCTTCCGCTCGTCGAACCGTTGTCGTTGGAAGGCTGTTCAGCACTCTTTTTCATGTCGGAGCCCTGGCCGGATTTCTGCTGCGTCGTCTGGCCCTTGCCCTGCGGGCAGGCCCCGGAAGCATCGGGGGTGCAGTCGGTCTTGCCGGCCCCGGATTGCGAGCCGGAATCCGTGCTTTGAGAACCGGACTGGGTCTGGCCGCTGCTCTTTGTGGTGTCCTGCTGGGCCGCGGCCGGCAGTGTCGCAAGCGGCGATACGCCGAGCGACAGCGCTGCCAGAAGCATGGCGAGATGGTTGCTTTTCATGATCATTCTCCGAAGCTCGAACAGGCGGTACCGCCCGCATTCTCATGCGTGACATGCGCGCCCTGATTGTTGGAATGGCGGCTTTGCCGCCCGTCTGTCACTCGATGACCTGGATGACCGTCCGCGAGGAAGGTTCGACGATCACACGCTGATCGTTGACGATCGCATAGGCATATTTCGGATCGTCAGGAATTGGCGTCGCGACGACTGTCTCCGGCAGGGGCTGCCCGACGACAACCTTCTCCTTCACCACGACGCGTTCAGCCGGGGCGGGAGCCTGCTCGACATAGGTCACCACCTTTGGCGGCGGCGGATCGATGACGCTGCCTGCGACGCCGCCGACGATGCCGCCGACAGCAGCACCCACCGGGCCGCCGACGATGGCACCCGTCGCGGCGCCTCCGACCGCGCCTGTGACCGTCGACTGCTGCGCAAAGGCAGAGGTCGAGGCCAACAGGAGACCAGCGGCAATTCCTACTGCTTTGATATTCATCAATGTTCCTCCTTTGATGCGGTTGGTTCCGCTGGCGTACCAACCGGATAATGGAGGAACGGTTCCGGAGTTAGGACTAGAGGCCGGGGCTTAGCCGACCTTGGTCCTAGTCGCCGACCCCTCGCTACTGCGTGGAGAAACGGCTCAGCATCCGGTCGTGGACATTCTCCTCACCGACGATCATCGCCGCAAGCGCGATGGCTTTGTCGCGGTCGGCGGGCTTGGTAATATAGCCTTCAAGCAGCACGACAGGACCGAGCATCCTGACCTCGATAGCGCTGCTGTCGATGTCGGGATCAGCGGAAAGGGCTGCTTCGATTGTGGCGACGGTTGCTGCCGAACTGTGGCCTTGCGAAAAGCGCTCTTCATGGTTGTTGTTATCGGGGCCGAACTTCATCTCCTCCTCCCGTTCCGCCCCTCCACGGACCTACAGGTTACATGACTCTGTTATATGAACAGCCGCTGCCGCCCTTCCAGTCCGACTTAGGTCCGGCTTTTCCCCTGCATCACCTGCCTTAGATGCTTCCCGTCCGATTGAAGGGACATCTCAGGAAGGTTTTGGTCTGTCGCGAAACACCGTCGAGACCTCCTGCCAAAGCGCCAACCTGCCGAACCCGGCGCCTGCGTTTGAGCGGATGAGGAAGGCTTCTTGTGAGGTGAAGCAACGAATGGCAATACAGACGGTCGGAATTGTAGACTGGCACACAAGCGAAGACTTCGCGCCTCTGATGCTTGTGATGGGCGGTCAGGAAAAACACAGGCTGGTCCGGTCGCTCGGTGAGGTCGCAGGCGCGCTTGTCGCCGCCTGGCCGACGGATGACGGCCGGGAATATATAGCGGCTGTAAAGACCTGCCTTGACGCGATCCAGGGCAATATTTCGCCCGATATGGCGCGCGCCGCCCTCATTCGCGCCGCGGAGGAAGCCGGAATACGGGTGATCGCGGTCGTTCACTGAGACAGTGAGATGAGCCGCCGGCATATGCACAGCGCCACTCGGCCGGATGAAAGGGTGGAGCGGCCGGCGTCGGCTCGGCCGCTGCCCTGCCGCAGCTCGCAATCGGATCTCGGAAGGTTTTGTCGAGGTATTGTGGATCGCACAGGGCATAGGGGTGCGCGCGGAGACAGGAGAGGCTCCTTCTGCGCGATCCGAAGCAAGAAACGCCCGCGGGTCGCAAGAGTTTCCGTACGGTGCCGTACCGAGCAAAGTACTTCTGCAAAAAAAAGCCCCGCTGGATTGCGGGGCTGCGAAGTTGGAAAGGACAAATGCGAAGTCGACTGACCGACGATCACATCCGCACTCTTAACTCACCGGCATTGAAGAAGTTCCTACGGCTTATGATCTTGTTGATACGGCTCATAAGCGCTGAGCGAGTGATGATATATTTCAAACCTCGCGTTGATATTTTAATCGCTCTATTGATTCGATCGGGAACGGAGACAAGAGCATCTCTGCTATTGCCGTGTCGCCATTAGCTCTCCGCCATTGTACCCACAGCACCGGAGCACTTCTCTGACGCAAGCTTAGAAACGACTTCTGGCCCCTATGCATCTATCGTTTTTCGGTGGTCAACCCTCCGGGAGCGACGAAAACCGGCTGGCGTCGAACGGACCTGTGGCGGCGACCGGAACGGTGTTCTCGTCTGAAGCCGCGACATTCGCCTCGCGATGGACCGTGCGTGGGGAAAGGCGAGGCGCGCTCAATCCAATCGCCGCGCCGGGAGAATGCAGCGCCCATTGCATCAGCGCCGCTTCTGACGTCGATGCAAGGAAATCTGCTTCTTCCCAGGAAGCGGTCATCGGCAGGGAGGCGATCATGTCGGTACCCTGCCTGGAGGTCTGCTGGGCGGCAACGACGGGATGGAAGCGCGCGTGAGCCGGCAATGCGGGCGGGCGTCTCTCCGGAAGTGCCGCAATCGGGCCGATCGAGGCAGTCACCAGCCTGTCGTCCGCGCCCGAGTCCTGCGCCAGGGCGAGGGGGCGCATCGCCGGTATCGGAATCGGGAGAGATGAAAGATCGGGAGCGGAGCCTTTGTCATCTCGCTCGACCGCGCCGGTCTGTTGCGCCAGCGCGTTCAAGGCCCGGCTTTTCGGCGTCGGCAGCAGCGCGGTGGTGCCGCCGCTTGGCGTGGTGGAGGCTCCCGCGTCTTCGTCTTCTCCGGCGGTGCTGGCGATCTCGATCGAGGTGGAGCTGACGCGTTTCCTGTAGTTCGCAACCGCCTGATTATATCCCGGCAGCGGCCGGCCATCTGCCGGAAGATGCATCGTTTTCCCATTCGGGAATATACGCGCGAGTTCCTGCCGGGACATGCGGGGCCAGGCCCGGACATTGCCGACGTCGAGATGCACGAAGGGGGATCCCGAGGTCGGATAATAGCCGACACCGCCGACCTGCATCTGCATGGCAATGGCACGCAGCGTCGCAAGCTTCACGCCGGGAACGTAGAAATCCATCGCCTTGCCCAGCATGTGCTGGCTCTTCTTGGCGACGCCAGTGCTGCGCGAACGGTTGCGCAGCATGTTGTTGGTGGCTGGGGAACGATAGGCGGAGACGACGTGGATATAATCCTTGCCGCCGCTCTTCTTATACACCTCCCAGACCAGGTCGAGCAGCCGCGGATCCATCCGAGTCGGCTCATCCTTCGCCAGTCGCGCAGAAACCGGTTGATCTGGGCAAGGCCCCTGGAATCGAACTTTCCATCCCGCTTGTAGGTGATCGTGGCCCTCTCGCCGGTGTGGGTGAAGAAAAGCTTCAGCGCCCGATCTTCCGCCGATGCAAGGGATGCAGAACCGGCAAGTGCCGGCAGCGCAAAGAGAGCCGGCAGAATGGTCTGTGCCGCGAAGCGTTTGGCCCGCGACAGGAGCGCGGCAATTCCGCCCAAGGCTTCACCCGACAAACCCTGTGAATACTCCAACACGAACAATCCCGTCCCACACCAAACATTCGACGGCGGGCGGAAACCTCCCATCCATCAGGCCCAGTAAAGCCAGCTTATGGTCAACAAATTGCTAACAGGCGGATGCGCAAGCGAAGGCTTAGGGCGGAAACAGTTGCCTCGAAAATCTTCATCTTGTTTGTTTCGCCTGCAATCAGAAGCGTCGGACCAGGAAGGCCAAGCCGACGTGGCTGTCTATCAAGGCTAGATTGATGCGAACTTTGGCGATGTAGCGGCGGGCCGTGCGGCCGGGGCACGGGCCATTTCCGGCGCCTCGCAGCCGTCATTCTAACGTAGATCACCTTACGCCCAATCGTGATCTCGCTGTCAATTTTAACTACTGTCATAATCGAAAGGAACGACCGACCGGATAAATTCAATCGCAAAATACGAGCAATATCGAGGATCGGATGCGACGGCTCCACCGGTCGGGCAGAGAAGGCAAAGATCCTCAGCAACGTCTGGTATGGGACGGAAGTGGAGGGCGCTTGTCGTGTGCTTCTAGCTCGTGCGCATGAGCACCATCTCAACGATGGTATACGAAGGTCCGGACTTGAACACCGAGCTCATCGTCCCTTGTGTCGGAGCACCGCCTAATTTGATGGAGAGGCGGAAGACGCGGGACCAGCGTTCGGCTCAGAACTTGCCGTTCGTTCGGCTTGGCTGGGGTGCGGCGGTACCAGGAAATCGAGCAGACCGTTGCTGCGTAGATCGGCGGTTTTCTTTTCCAGAATGTCACCAATCAACGTCGTCAGAAATTCGGCTGTCATATGGTTCCAGTCTGTGATGAATGGAACACCCCTGCTGCTGGTGAGGCATTTCTCCTTGTCATAATCGCAGTGAAGCTTGACGATATCGACGTAGGTGAACGGAAGACCGGAGGGGAAAAAGGGCAGTTGCTCTAAAGGCTGGTTGGCCGGCGGATAGCTCGCCGATCGCAGGCAGATAGAGGCGTCGGATTTTCTCTGAAACATCAGCCCCAGGCACGAGTGCAATTCGTCGAGCTGGAAGTAATTTCCGAACACGAAAACGCGCGCATTATCCGAGTGGCTTTTCATCCAGGAAATAAGCTCGAACCTGAACGGGTTGACGGTGTATTCGAAAGGCCGAAGGCTCGTGAGGAAGATCGCTTTCGTTCGGCTGAGCAATGATTTGTCGTTGATATATTTTTCAAAGGGAATGCAGTATTTGTCGTAGATGCTGGCGCGTGAGGGGGCCTTCACACTATCGTTCTTGATCTCAACCATGCAGTTCAAATAGCTGAGCGCCACGACTTGATACCGATCGGTATCGACGTAATTTTTCAGCGCAATCGACCAATTTCTGGCGTGCGAGTCCCCAATGATGAAGATAACGGGCTTCTCAGCTTGAATGTTGTCGTTCAAGCTTAGAAAAGTGCTTTCGAGCCGTGCTTCGTCCGCCTGCGCGACAGGTGAATAGACTTCATCCAGCCTGTGAGGAAAACCGGCCATCGTGATTGCTGAAAGGACAGCAGCTGCGATGGTTGCAACGGATGAGCTCAGGGTGATCCAGAGAGCGCGGCTTCTCCTGGTGTGGCGAAGCGGCTTTTCAATGACGACAAAGCTGATGACTGAGACCAGGACCGTCACTGCGATGGCGAGAAACTTGTCGCCATTGCCGAAATCCAAGCTTGTCAGCCGCCAGAAAGCGAAGACCGGATAATGCCACAAATATAAGGAGTAGGACACCAATCCGGTGAGCGCCGCGGGCCGAGAAGCCAGCAGGCGCCCGGCTGCGTGCTCACGGCTGGCGAATGCGAGCACAAGGCAGGTCCCGACGACGGGGATCACAGTGACCCGGCCAGGATGAACCGTATCCTTTCCAAACAAGATGAGCGAACCAACAACGAGGATAAGCCCGGCTGCCGCGAGCAACGGCTGGGGGCGAGGCTGTCCTCGCCTGAGTTCGTAATAGGCGAGCAGTGTTCCGGCCAGCAGCTCCCAGGCCCGGGTGAGCGGCGAATAGAAGGCCTGCTGCGGATCGTGCCGTACCGTGACGAAACAGAATACGAAGCTGAGGGCTGCCGCCACCAACACGCATGGCAAAAAGTTCGATTTCAAGTATCGGCGCACGATCAGCAACAAGACCGGAAAGGCGATATAAAACTGCTCTTCGACGCTCAGCGACCAGGTGTGAAGAAAAGGCTTGAGAAGGGTATTGGGCTCGCCGTACTGGGCCGCCGTAAAATAAAAATAGATATTCGATCCAAACAGCAGCGAAGAACCTACGGAGTTCGCCTAATCAGTGAGTTCCAACGGCAACAAAAAATAATAGGCGAAGGGCATCGTCCCGAAAATCACTGCGAACAACGCCGGCAGAATTCGCCGCGCACGACGGGCATAGAATTTCAGGAAATCGATACGCCCCGTCGCTTCGATTTCCGTCAGCAAAATCTGGGAAATCAGGAAGCCGCTGATCACAAAAAATACATCGACGCCGATATATCCACCAGAAAGCAGCGGGTGGCCGGCCACCGTGAACTCGGCGTGGTAAAGAATAACCGCGATCACCGATATGGCCCTGAGGCCATCAATCTCTGGTCTGTAAACCTTCAATGCGCCTGCCTTCGATGTCGAGAGTGTAGTTTGGTCGCGCGCAAGATTGGCGCTTTTGGGGCTGCCTAACACAGAGATCCTGGAGGGAGAACAGTAGGGCCTGATAAAAGATTTACGGGCGGGGCCGATTTCAATCTTTATTTTCTGCGCTGTTGTAAATCAGCATTCAGGGGCGCTCATTTGTTTTCCCGGTTGGCCCGCGCCAGCGGCGATGGAGTCTCTTACTTGAACAGCGCGGCGGTCGCCGCCTGTTTTCAAGAAGTGCCGCGACGGTATACTTCCGGCGGGGTGACGGGGAATCGTGGGGATTGAAAGCCTTGGCGATCACGAATAACGTCAACGAAATCGAGCGTGATTTCACGCTTCCAGTCCCCGCCGGGAGGTAAATGGCGTATTCTGGAGCAGGCGTCGCACTGTTTTCGGGAGATCGTTTTCCAAGGGCTCGCGGACACCTGGACGGGCTTGTGGCCCTGGCCGACCGGTCGCGTCGTCCGGTCGCATCCAATTCAATTGCCGGAGCCAGTTACGGCGATGGTCGGCTTTAAATACCCTCAGAAGTTCGGGCTTTCCTCGTAGCCTTCCAACTCTGGACATCCCCTGATGTTGCCGAAACCGATCGTTCGCCGGTCGCCCGATTCATCCAGGCCTCTGAGCACGATGATATTCTCATCCTGCTGCATGATCTCGCTGCGATAGATGCCGGCCCGAAGCGCACGGTTTTTCGCCTGACTTATATTGCATTGCCCGGGCGGCGGGGTGACATGCCAATATCTCGTGCCTTGCCCATCCGACTGCCATCCGCCAGAAGCGGCAAATCCCGACGCGCTGGATAGCAGCATGGCAGACGACAATATCAGGCTGGCTAGAACCGGTTTCATGCAATCTCCGTAAGCCGTGGCGTTTCCGTGATCCCCAGCGTCCATTTGTGCTGTTGCAACGGACAAACCGGGTTTCCGATAGTGTCGCTATGGTAGGTGACTTACGCTAACACCGTGCTAACGCGGGCTGCGGCCGCTATTCGCCGATATTGAAAACAACGAGTTTTCCGGAGTGGTTAGCATTGCGCTGCCGATATTGCCGTTTTGAGGAAGAGCGCAAAAGCCGACAATTCAACAATTTCGATAAGATGATGGCGCACCCGACAGGATTCGAACCTGTGACCTTTGGAATCGGAATTGGAAGACATAGGTTCTAACCATTTGATTTTTATAGTGCTGATTTCAGACTGCGCTAGGACTGCGCTAGAATTTGGCCGTCGCTTCAGATCTCAGATTAGCTCAGGCCGATTTTTCTGACACTATCGAAGAGCGTCATCGGAATTGGGAGAATGTTGTTCTAATTAATTGAATTTATTGGTTTTGTTTAGCCCTTCTGCTAACTATGCGCTAAGTTGCGCCCCGTTTTCAAGAGCCTTGAATAGCAAGGTTCCTGTTGACGGTGGCCGGTGCCGCAAAGCGGTTTGAGACGGTGGGAGTCACACGATTCAAGCTCTTAAAGATGGCGAACCTTTAAAGAACCTCCCCATTTTCCGTTGAGATATTCACAAACAAGCTGCCGGTGGCAATTATGAGGCTTTGCTTCAGAGCACAGCAAACATGCTCCGTGAAACGACCCAGGAGTGTATCGTTCTTCGACGTGTCGTAATTCCATCAAGTTCATAAATCGAGCTCGATAAGTATACCAGTCGCCTTTTTCTTTCTTAAAGGCTGTAAGCATAGCTTCTGTTGGCGCCAGATTTGGCTCGTGAGCATAATCTATTTCAGCAATAGTTTTCAAAAAAAATCTTAGATCGTTGGCTTTTGCGAAGCCTGCCAACTGAGAGGTATTATTCAAGCGGACGTCTAACAATCGTTTGACGCCTGCATTCTTTAGTCGTTCAAAGAAATTCTGGGCCGTCGTCTGCGTAAAACCAATCGTAAATGTATCAACTTTTTCCATTAGTACGTGGCTTTCCGGTGTACTGGCAAAGCGTATGCGACTTTGCTGGCTCGATCACGATATGCAGCTGATAGGCGATCTTGCGCAGGCATGAACAAGTCTCCAGTAGTGTTGCCGAGCAGAGCGAGAAGATTGTCTTCTATATGCCGGTGAGAACGTATCCGACCGTCCGACAGAATATGACGCACGTCGAGGCCGTTTTCTTTCAAGGCTCTGCCGACCAAGAGGCAACGATGACAATCTAGCGGATTGTGCTCTGAGCACATAAGGGCGACCTGATACGTGCGTGCGCCTTCAATTACCCTGGAAAGCCCCCTCTTGAACTTATCGGCCTTCGCCATTTTTTCATAATCGGCTACCCCTTCACAAAAGAAATCAGGACTTGTTGGTCGCCCCCCCAACTCTTCTCCGAGAAAAGAATACTCTATACCGTCCTTTCGAAGCTCGCGCTTTAGGGTATCCCCATTAAAATGAGAGAAGTGTTTGGAGAATGGGCTGCTACGAACATCCGCAATAGCGGTGATTCCGGCATGTAGAAGCAGCGAGAGGAATTTCTCATAAGTGTGCGTCGAGTGACCGATGGTAAATAATGTCGATTGCGTGTTGGAAGACATCACCAGTGAATCCCGTTTAACATCGCATAGCAGTAGGCGGGCGGATTACCAAATGCTCGCGCTAACCCAATTCTCACGTGCAAATGCTGGTTTGGAACAAATTGATTAACCGCTGCCAATCCGCCAGTTCGCCATACCTGCTTCAGTTCTGCACTCGAAACTGCGATCTTGTATTCATTCTGGCCATCATCAACTATAACCTTCAGTTTTCCAAATTCCTCTACAAACGACACTTGGTTCTTATGGAGCCGCAGGGCTCCTAACGACGGCCCTACGGAGTTGGCAGGTATATGAACGCCTTGTAAGACACCATTCCACTCACTGTTGGCAGCTAATTGTGGACCAAAAGCGGCTTTGAGTGAATTGCTTACAGCGGGCGCGCCAACGCCCATCCAATTGAAGGGAGGAGACGAAACTAACTGAATTGTGGTGGGGTCCACAGGCGTGTCTTCTGTTCGATGGGGAAACGCTCCGTTGGGTGGGTGACCGTTAGCTTGAACTTTTATAATGGTCCCAGGTGCAATCTGGTGTTGGATCAGCAATGCAGCGGTCCAATTTGCTCCATTAGGGAGAGGACGAACCATTGAAGACGTTGCCGAACGCCATCCTGCGACACAAAAATTCCCGGCATGCATTTCGGTAACGTCGGTAATTAGCAGCTTCATAACACCCCCCAGATACCGCAGCGATACATGGATCAATGCTATCTTTACGCGAAGAAAATGCTAGATCATGGACAACCGTTTCGTCGAATTTTTAGAAAGGATTGGCCAACGGACTCAGGAATATAGCATCGGCTGGAAACTTACGAATGCTTCCCTTATCCTCCGTACGTTGCCGCCAAGTGCCGCAGTGGCGTCAGGTAGGCCGCGGTATTTCAGGATCATCAGGTCCGCCAATTTGTCTTGATCAAGCTCCTCTACACCGCGCTCAACGTATTGAAATAGTACGAAATCGAGGAACGCTTGAAGGTTGTCTTCATATTGGGGCAAGATAACAGTCTTACGCGTCGCAACCCGTTCCGCTCGCGTTATGGTCGGTAGGGCGAAAGCGATATAGGCGAGCACGTCAAATAAGTCGCTTTTCTCTGCGTCGATCATACGACGGATTTCGCTAAGCTGCTCGCGCCCATAGCCCCGGTCGTTTAAGTTATCAAGAAGCCCTTTGCGCGTCGTGGGATCGCCCCAGAGCTTGCGCAGCTCGGCCTCGTCCTTAAAGAGGGCCGGTAGGTCCCCGAACAGACGCTCGATGAATTCCGCTGCCGATAGAGGCCGCCCGTCGGGGCTGTAGAACATTGTCGCCGCGATATGCTGAAGCGACCGCTCTTTGCCGTCCGCGAGTCTTATTTTAATGCGGCCTCCAGACGGCGGCGGATCGACGATGGTGCCGCTATCGTCGCCGGGCTGTTTGGGCGGGCGCGGAGATCTTGGCTCGTCAGGTTCCGGCGGCTCGGCGGGTTCGCCGTCCCATTCAGGATCGGAGAAATGCTGGTAGGCCTTCACGAAATCATAGATCGTGAAATAGTCCTTCCCGTCGTATAGCCGCGTGCCGCGCCCGACGATCTGCTTGAACTCGATCATCGAATTGACAGGACGCATCAGGACGATGTTGCGCACATTTCGCGCGTCTATCCCGGTCGATAGCTTCTGCGACGTGGTGAGAATGGTGGGAATGGTTTTTTCGTTGTCCTGAAAGGTTCGCAGCCAGGTTTCCCCTTCTGCCCCATCGTTTGCAGTCACGCGGACGCAGTAGTTCGGATTGGTGCTGGCCTTCATCTGGTTGATCAGGTCGCGTACGGCGGCGGCATGATCCTGCGTGGCGCAAAAGACAATGGTCTTCTGATTCTGGTCGATCATTTCCATGAAGGTCTTGACGCGATATCGCTCGCGTTCGGCGATTTCAATGATGCGGTTGAAATCGCCTTCCGTGTAGCGCTTGCCCGTCTCGACCTCGCCTTCGATCACGTCGTCATCGCTTGTATAGACGTAATCATCCAAAGTCGTGGCGATCTGCTTCACCTTGAAGGGCGTCAGGAAGCCGTCATTGATGCCTTCGCGCAGCGAATAGGTGTAAACCGGCTCTCCGAAATAGGCGTACGTATCCACGTTGTCCCTGCGCTTGGGCGTCGCGGTCAAGCCGAGCTGCACAGCGGGCGAGAAATACTCGAGGATGCCGCGCCAGTTGCTCTCATCCCGCGCGCCGCCTCGATGGCACTCATCGATGATGATGAAGTCGAAGAAATCGGGCGGATAGTCGAAGAAGGATGGAGACGGCACGCCTTCCGCGTTCGTCCCGGTCATGAAGGTCTGGAAGATGGTGAAGAAGACTGATCCGTTCTTGGGAACGCGGCCTGTCTTCCTGATCTTGCCGGGGTCTATCCGCACGCGCGCATCGTCGGCGAAGGGCGAGAATGCGTTGTATGCCTGATCGGCAAGAATGTTCCGGTCGGCGAGGAACAGGATGCGCGGTCGGCGGGTCGGTTCGCGGTTAAGGCTCCAGCGGGCGTGATAGAGCTTCCATGCTATCTGAAAGGCGACGTAGGTTTTGCCGGTACCGGTGGCGAGCGTGATAAGGATACGGCTCCCGCCTGCTGCCACCACCTCCATGACGCGGTCAATTGCGATGTCCTGATAGTAACGCGAGGTCCACGAGCCACCTTTATCTTCAACCGGAACCGCGGCAAAACGGTCCCGCCAGACGTTTTCCTCGGCGTATGTCCAATCCCAAAGTTGCTGTGGCGTTGGAAAGCCGAGCGCGTGTCCTTCCGCGCCGGTCTGCATATCGGCCTGGTACACACCAGTGCCGTTAGTTGCATAGGTGAAGCGGATTTGCAGCTTCGCTGCATAGGCCTTTGCCTGGGCAAGCCCTTCCGTCACATGGGCACCGCGCTTCTTGGCCTCGATAACTGCAAGACGTTTGCCGCGATAGATCAGGACGTAATCGGCTTTGTCTGCCTTCCCCCGACGACCTGCGCCTTCTAGCCGCCCCGCGGTGATCTGAAACTCGCGCGCGACGCGGGTGCCTTCCGCCACCCCCCAGCCGGCGGCGGCCAGAGCCGGGTCAATTAGCTCGGCGCGGGTTTCAGCCTCGTTCACAGAAGCGCCTCCTGGCCGCCGACCCGTTTGCCGGAACCGGTCGGGACGAGTTGCCCCGTCTTGATTCGGCGCAAAGCGTTGAGAAACTTGCTTTGCGGAATTTTCAGTTTGCTCGCATGCCAGTTCTCACGCGCCTCGTACAGGATTTCGGCATCGGACGGCTGTTTGCCGTCCAGAAGGAGATTGTTCCAGGCGGCATGCGTCGTGGCGAAGACCTCCGCCTCTTCCGAATCCATCGGCACCAGCAGATCGACGACACGCCCAATTTCGCCGCGATGCGTCGCAAGCCGCGCGAGCGCGCCGGCATAGAGCCGATCGAACGATTTTCCCTTGACGAAATCGTAGCCGCCGCCGTGACGTTGGACGAAGGTGAAATAGTCGTTCTCGGCGGCCCATGCCTCGGCCTTGCGCATATGCGGGCTGTCATTCGGGCCGGCGGCATCCTTGATCGGCGCCCTCCCGAGTTCCACACCGCCGATGCTCTCGACGAGATGCAGAACCTTCTGACCTTTCACCCGGCCGAATGTCCGGTTGCGGTTGGCCGACTGATGCTTTGAATATGCGAAAGCGAGAATGTCAGCCGTAAACGCTGGGGTCGTCGTATCCGCCACTGCCGGAACTTGGACCGTGGCAGCAACCATCTTTTTAGAAGCGAGCTGGCCGGAAAAGGCTTTGCGGAGGGCAGATGCTCTTAGCTCATAAAGCTTATTTAGCTTTTGCAGGTAAATTCTCTGGAGCTGCTCCCTTGCGTCCAAAGTTCGATTGAGTCTTTGGGCAACATCACGCTGAACCGAAATGTTAGGTATCTTCAAATTGTACGCAAACATGTGGTTACGATTAACCTTTGGCATTCCTGCGCGACCAGAACCTACTACAGCGTAATCTGTAAATTTCTTTGTCAATAGAAGAAAGAAAAGGTAATCCTTATCAAGCAATCCTTTGTGCGGCGAAAGGGGATAAACATCGGCACTGCACAGACCAGAGAAACTCGGCCTCGATACCTTCATAAGGTACGGTCGAATTTTGCTGTATAGAACCATAGATTGGTCAAAAAGGAATTTTCCAGAAATCAAATTCTCTTCTTTTGCCGTCTTTAGGTCTATTAGTTCATCCGATTTTGAGACCATGTTGGCGCCTCCAACATGAATCAGATTCTCAAATTCATTTAGCCTTGGATCGACAAGGCGTGATGTAATTTCGCAGATTTCGGAGAAAATATATTTTTTTCCGCCAGATTCTACTCCGTCAAATAATGATTGCAGTTCACTGTCGAAAAGCTCATCGGCATCTGCAAGGTTGCGCTCCGTATTAGAAGTAGCCTTGGCGATCCCCTCGAAGGTTTCGTCGAGAATAGTGACGAGGTGCTGCTGCTCGATAAGGGACGGGATTGGTATTGGAAACTGTCTAATCTCTCTCTGATATAGATGCGGCGTAGTCGCGCCATCTATTCTTTCCTGAACCAGAGCTTGAAAAGCTGGGCTTGAAAGATAGTAGTAGAGGAATTTCGGAACAAGCCTTTCGCCCGCCCGTATCAACAAGAGCGAGGAGTTGATCGTGGCTGGCCCGGGAAGGTTTCCCACAATGCCTGTTTTTCCAATACCCGCACCATCCTTACAAATTAATACGTCACCCTCTCGGAGCATGATTTCAGGACTCTCGTCGTACCGGGCTTGGCTGATATGGTTTGCGTCTCTGAAATCAACCTCTGACCCATAGTTAAGGCCGTGCACGGACAAAAAATATGGCCCCTCCTGCGTGTATTCCTTAGCTGTCAGCCCCTTCCAACCGATACGACCCGCTAGGTAGGCGACATCTTCAAGACGTTTGATATGTGTGGAGGGGTTCACAGCATTCCCCGAATGGTCTGGAGGATTTCTGCGCTTTCGGCATCGAGGGCGATCATCTCTTCAATGATGTCTTTCGGATCACGGTAGGCTACCGTTTCCTCGCGGTTCGGGTTCTTCACCGACATATCGAAGGAAACGGGGTGGATATCGCCGACCTTCACGATCCAGCTCTTCTCGAAAACGTGGCGGGTAGCTTGCAGGCGGACGAACTCTTCAAAATCCGCATCCGTAAGCGCCGTGGTCTTGCCCAGGCTGCGGCCGGGATCGAGCTGGTAGTACCAGGTTTCCCGCGTCGGCGCCCCCTTGTCGAAGAAGAGCACCACGGTCTTGACGCCCGCGCCCTGGAACGTCCCTTGCGGACAATCGAGGACGGTATGCAGGTTGCAGGTTGAAATCAGTTCCTTGCGAAGCGCGGCAGCGTCGCCATTCGAGAGGAAGGTATTCTTAATGACCACGGCGGCGCGGCCGCCGGGCTTGAGCATCTTCATGAAATGCTGAAGGAAAAGGTAAGCGGTCTCGCTCGTGCGGATCGGGAAATTCTGCTGAATCTCCCGCCGCTCTGACCCGCCGAAAGGCGGATTGGCGAGTATCACATCCTTCTGGTCCCGCGGCTGGATGTCGGAGAACGAACGGCCGAGTGTGTTGTCATGCACGATGTCCGGCGCCTCGATTCCGTGCAGGATCATGTTCATGATCCCGATGACGTACGCGAGGCTCTTTTTCTCCACTCCTGAAAACGTGCGTTTTTGCAGGGTATCGAGATCGGCCGTGCTCTTGGCCTGCCTGGAAAGGTATTCGAAGCCTTCGCAAAGGAAGCCTGCCGACCCAACCGCGCCGTCATAAACGGTTTCTCCGATCCTCGGCTTGACCACCTGGATCATGGCACGGATGAGCGGGCGCGGCGTATAGTATTCTCCGCCATTGCGGCCCGCATTGCCCATGCGTTTGATCTTGACCTCGTAGAGGTCCGACATCTCGTGCTTTTCGACGACGGAGCCGAAGCGCAGTTCGTCGGTAAATTCCAGCACATCGCGCAAATTGTAGCCGCTATTGAACTTCGGCTTGATCTCGCCAAATATCTGCCCGATCTTGTATTCGATGGTCTGCGGGCTAGATGCCCGCTGCTTAAAGCCGCGCAGGTACGGGAAGAGCTGATCGTTGACGTAGGCGATGAGGTCGTCGCCGGTCAGCGCGTTATCGCGGTCCAGCGATCCGTCGGCTTTCTTCGGTGCAGCCCAACGCGACCAGCGGTGTTCGTCATCGATGATGAAGCGGTAGGGCTTCCCTTCCAGTTCAGCCCTGGTCTCACGCTCAACCTCAAGATCGTTAAGATATTTGAGGAACAGAATCCACGACGACTGTTCCGTATAGTCCAGCTCGGTAGTGCATCCCGCCTCTTTACGAAGTGCATCATCGATACTCTTGAACGCTTGTTCAAACATACTACGCATTAACCTTCGGACGAAAAACCTGGTCATGATGATATTCGAGCGCCTTGGCAGAGGGGCGGACCTCTATCAATGCGGGAACCGTCACAGGCTGGCCTTTCATTTTCACATATTCAACATCTTTTAGCTTTGGGCTAACCTGCAATTGCAAGCTGCTATCTATTGTTATCAGTCCGCTGTCAAAAAGGCGATGGATGTCAGCGCGCATGCAAAGCCCATTTTGCGGATGGTCGCTGCGAGAATCGACGTATGGCTGAATGTGCGCTGCTTCTAACAACTCTTCTTGCGTTGAACCCGTTATGCAGCAGCGATGACCGTAGTTGCGGAGGATAACCTGGCGAAATACAGCCTGTCCTTTTCTATCTTTCCGAGAAACTTGCTTCTTCGTGCCGGTTCCAGCTATTAACGTGAAAGGCGTCTTGGCTAATATTGACGCGCCAAGGGCGGGAGCGAGCAGATCCACGTCATTGAAATATTTTAACTTTACTACCTGCCGAGGGAAGAGGTGCCCTACGTTATCTGGTGCTACAAATTCATCGTCATTGAGAAAAACAGCTTCGCGAAGTAGTATGCAGCCGATTCTTGGATTACCGCTAAGCGTGGCGAGGGAACGTCTCGCGGTGAAGTTTCGCACCTTGGCAATTAAGTCTTCTTTGCTATCAAGCCCATTACCTATTCCGAATTTCTCCCACGCGTCTTCAGCAGGCATTTCAACATAGCTATCGAAGTTTCCGTAGCCGCCGACTTTCCGGATTGGATGCTTCAAGAGGAAATAGAATCTATCATTGACCGTTAGGCGGCGCACATTCCAAGGCGTTGGCGTCCAAAAATTGACTAACCTTGGCACGGGACCAGTTTTTAATCGGTCGAACCAATCCAAATCTGTGGGTGCGATTGCAAACATATTGCCTCCTGAGCCTAACCCGATCGGTTACAGATGATGGGAAATTTAATCAGGTGATCGCTGGGTTGTCGCAGCGTGCCTGGTTGGCTTTAAAATCAGTGGTTGCCTTTGTATACACGACGTCACATCGTGTCGATGCAGAAATGGGCATCGGAGGAGCGATGGCAAAGAAGTCATACACACTGCATTTGGCCAAGCCCGATGTCGAGGATTTTGCCCAGTTGCTGTCGGAGGCCGCGGCCAGCAAAATCGGAACTCCACTCTTACACATAGTTCTCCGGGAGGATTTCGCGGAAGGGGCGTGCCTCTATGTATTCGACTCTCGCGAACTCCCGCCGAAGTGGTTGCGGGAACTGCGCGGTGAATTTCAGATACCGGGAAACATCCAGACCAGTTCAGCATGTGCAATTCTTGCTTTTCGCCAGTCTGAGCGGATTTTTGCTGCAACTTTCGCACATGGATGGATGTACCTCGCTGAGGAAAATTTCGAGGGCGATTTCGGTCTGCGCGCCGCAATCAATGCGTTGGACGATAGCAAGCTCAAGCGGCTTGAGCGCGCTAACCTTGGCGATGCTATGAGAGGAGTATCACTCTCTCCGTTTCAGCGTGATCTGCGCTCGTTCGGACTCGATGACGCGCTGGATCTTGTTCGCAAGGTAAGCGGGAAAACACGAGACGATACTCTAGCAGATTCGCTAGCGGGCGCTCGCTCCCTCAAGGTCACGGGGGAGTACGATCTCAACGATCTCCCTGAGATAGCGGCAGAGGCGCTCGGGTTATTCACGGCGACGCGCTATCAGGAGACTGCTTTCCAAATACTTGATGTCGTGACGCCAATCGCGGATAACCGTCTCATAACCATACTGGACAACCTAGCGGCAGAAACCATCAGGCAGGGTCAGGCAGACTTTGAGCTCGGGCTGCCGGCGAACCACGATGATGATGGAGTCGCTTATTGCTTTTCTGGCCCCCGATTGCGGGGCAGGTTTCCTGATCTTCTTATGCGGCATTACATATCTGCGCTGGGAATGCGGATTGCCGATGTGGACGCCCAAACCCTTAGGGACCATAAGATAATTGCCGAATTCGAGGATGACGCGCGGCCAGATCAAAAGTGGTCAATCCGCAAGGCTCTTGTCGGCTCAATGGTTTACGATGGTGGGCGATATGCGGCGAACGAAGGTGAATGGTACCGGATCGATGAGATTTTTAAGACCGCGATCGAGGAAACTTACGACAATCTTGTGATGGGTTGGGACAATCCGCCGGTACCTCTCCGCAAAGAGTACGATGAAGACGGTAATGGCCGATATCAGTCAGAGGCAAGCTATAACGCGGAGCGTGCGACGGCACTTGGCTATGTTCTGCTGGACACCCGAAGCGTTAATATTCCCGGCGTCCAACGCTCGGATTTCGAGCCGTGCGACATTCTTGATATTACTGGAAAGCGCTTCATTCATGTGAAGAAGAGCTCAAGACGCTCAAGCGTCCTTAGCCACTTTTTCAAACAGGGATCGAACGCTGCGCAGAATTTCAAACGGTATCCTGCAGCATGGGACCAACTTGTTGCCCTAACCGCGGAGATTTCCGGTGCAGATGCGTCATATGCGCTGACGGTCGCGCTGGCGGATGTCGATCGGGCCTGGACTGTGGAGTTCTGGATCGCCGATACGCCGCGGGCGAATGGCGCCTTCAATATTCCATTCTTCAGTAAGATATCCTTACGGGACGAAACTTCTCGACTTACCGCGATGGGTTACGGGGTGCGCATTCGCTTCATCGGTTTGGAGGCGGTTGCCATCTAATTCGGAAGCTTGGCGTCGTTCTCGCCCTATGGTCAGATATTTCTCACGAATGCTTCGAAGACTTGATGTGATCGGCGAGACCTAAGAAAACACGCAAATCCTGACATTCTCGCTTGCTGCGGCTGGATAGCCTTGATCCAGCAGAGCAATTTCCCGCTGGCAATGACCGCTCGCCCTTTCAGTCCATCGGCAACATAACGGATGGCATGGAAACGCTGTCTTTTGTGAGGTTCTGATGAAGCAGGCTCGGGTCCTGACAGACGCCGAATTCAAACGAATGCTGGCGGTGGTCGCACAGATGAAGCATGCGGGCCGCAACCGGCTGGCGCTGATGCTGTCGCATCTGGCAGGTCTGCGGGTCGGTGAGATTGCCGCGCTGACTGTTCGGGATATCATCGACGGCGATGGTAAGGTTCGGGAGCAATTGCGGCTCAGCGCCGAGGTTACCAAGGGTGGCCATGCACGCGTTGTCTTCCTCAACGACAAGCTGCGCCGGGAGATCGAGCGATATGCCGGCGAGCACCTTGGCGACCGGGCGGCAGACACGCCGTTGCTGATGACGCAGAAGCGCACGGCGTTTTCCGCGAACACGCTCTGCCAGCTAATGGGAGAGCTTTATCGGAGCGCTGGCCTAGACGGGGCGACCTCGCATAGCGGCCGGCGCTGGTTCATCACGCGACTTGCCCATTCAGGCGTCAGCCCGAAGGTCATCATGACGCTGGCGGGGCACCGGAACCTGGCCACGACGCAACGCTATATCGATGTCCGCGACGAGATGATGAAAGCCGCCGTCGATCTGCTGTAGCCATTTCAGTACCGAACGCTGGGCGCTAGGCTGCTGCGCACGATATCAAGCCAATTCGCAAGCAGGCGCGCTTTCCTGCCGGTCCCCGGTTCAGCCGGACAGCCATCCTCCGCGATCCAGCCGACCATCTCTCTGCGATGTGCCTGCTCAAGCTTACAGCGGCGAAGCTGTTCCTCAAGCTCGCCGGCCTGGATGTCGATGTCGTTGATGTCGGCGGCGATTCTATCGCGCAGATGCGCAACGACCTCCTGCGGCACATTGCGGTCGCGGGCGCTCATTGATGTCAGATAGCTCGGACCTTTGCCGAGCATACGGGTGGAAAACTCCACCTTGCTCTCAACGAGCCCTGCTTGATGCATGCGCTCGTAAACCTTCTCCAGAAACGCGATGTCGTGCGTCATGTCTGCCTCCCTTTGATATCTGTGGTTTGCGCCTGTTTGACACGTGTCCGCGCAGCTCGCCGCTAAATAACTGAGTTATTTACCAAAACAGTGCTGCTCGGGTAGCAGCAGGGAGACGACATGGAGCAGAACACCAAGGAAGGCCGCCAACGCTTGCGCGACGGCTATATCGAGATGGCCGAGCAGATGCAGCCGAACGCCTTCGTCACGCTGGCGACGAACGGCAGCGGCGACCTGCATGAGATGACGCGGCTGATCGGCAAATTCTGCGGCATGATGGACCGCGAGCTTTTGGGGCACAAATGGCATACGCTGCCTGCCGAAGAACGCACCGACGGCATCTTCTTCATCGAGCATACGAAGACGAACATTCACGCCCATGGGTTGCTGAAGTTCCCCGACTGCCCCGACGCCGACCTGTCGGTGCTGACCGCGTTCAAATGGAGCCGACTGACGCGCGCCGGGGAAACCAATTTCCAGCCGATCTACGATGCAGGCGGTGTCGCCGGATACTGCACCAAGGAAATGCAGAGTTTTTCCTTCGACGGGGACCAAGTGGTTCTCGTCCGTCAATTCATGAAGCACTGAACCATAGACCCGCAACGAAACCGTGTGGCCACGCCTGCGTTGCATTTCCTGCGGATCGATCGTCTGGACATTTCATTGTTGCTCTCCGCAGAGCCGCAATGGAATTCTACCAACAGATGATAGATGGTTCAGAAGAACCACAGACGTCTTCATAGCGAATGCATCGAGCATTCACAGCGTCGAAGACCTCAGATACTCAAGTATCAACGTCAGCATAAATCCCACCCTATGATCCGTCCGGATCGAATTTTCCCAAAAGAAATCACCTCTTGTTTCAGCCTAATAGTGCGTTAGGCACTACCGTTTAGGTTTGGCCGATGGCATTTTCCTTCGTGTAACGCGAAAAATTAGACTTTCATGATATGAAGAATGCGAAACCGACGATCCTTGACCTAATCCGACGTGCGCGTCTTGTACGTCGGGCATTTCGGATAGACACCAGCGCGGAAATCTCCGAGAACACGGCTGAATTTCATGAGCGCCTTTGGCCTCTCCGTAGTTTGAAACCCGAGGACGACGGGTATTTTCTCGATATTTTCACCCCAGACCCTTTCGAGACCGACCCCGACGAGATCAAGCGCCAATACGCGCTGGAAACCATGACCCTCGTTTGGTTCAAACTTCAGACCCCCGATTTTGACGAAGCGAAGATGCGCGAAAACGCAGCCGCTTATGAGCGCGGTGTTCGCCTCACATCCGCTGAGCGCGAGGCGCATCGCAAGCGTGCCCGCGCAGATGCGGAAGGACTGAAGCGCGACGGCCTCTTGCCGTCCGAGCGCCGGCAGTACGAAAGCTTGTCCTCGTTTGAAAAGAACCGCTTTAATTTCCCTATCAGCACCGAGACTCTGGAGCACAACGCGCACCTCACGCGCGCGAAACGAGCAAGGTTCTTTAAGGACTACGACGAGGGTCTGTTAGAAGGCGGCGATCCGAACCACACGCAGCTCGTGCGCTATCGGACACGCTGGCGACGCGATCATGTCGTGTCGGCATGCGCGATGGTCGAGGATATTGCCGATTGGATCGATGCGCAGATGGCTTTGCCGCGTAATCGTCGCGACAAAGACCTCGACATGCTGCAAAGGCGTTATGCTCGCGATGAACTGCCGGAGACGCGGAGCGTGATTGTGACGCGCAGGGAAAGCGCTTGGCTCGCCGTGGCAGCAACCACGGCTGAACAAGTGGCCAGCGGAAGTGCGAAACACGAAGCTCGACCACAAGTCGCCATGAGCGCGCTTGCGGCCTTCGGAAAATACGAATTGGCCAAGGACCGGGCTATGAAGAGCAAGATCTGGTCGAGCGCGGGTTCCCGTAAATCCCGTAACCTACTGATTTCACGTTTTTTATAGCCGTCCAACTGAACTGCTAATTTCGCGCCCTCAGCCTAGAAATGTCCTTGTGATCAACGCCAAACACAAGGAGATTTAAATGGCTTTTATCACTCTCGACAAGATCACCAACGAGGCGATCAAGACCGTTCTCACGGACGCGGACGCACACGTTCAGACCTATCTGGACAATCTGCGTACGGCGAATAAGTCGCTCTACGTGGCGATGCAGGACGCTTACCGTCTCAGCCAGACCCACGACAAGGTTGCCCTGCATAAGGCGGCGAAGGAGATCAGTGTCAAGTTGCAGACGCTTGCGACGGGCGAACTCGCTGCCGTCAAATTGGTGTTCCGCAACGCCGATCCGTCGAAGGCCAGTGCCTATAGCGCGGTGCTGCTCAAGGGCGCCGCACTGAACATCGGCGTCGATGTCTTCGCCAAGTGGATCGAAGATAAGAATGGCATCGAGGCTATTCGTCGTGCTGACTACGAAGCACTGAGCGAGGAGAACAAGGCCGAAAAGACTGCTGCCATTGCCAAGGCAAACGGAGCAATGAAGGCTGAGCGGAAGGACGCCTTCATCATCCCGCGCCCTAAGGAGAGTGCTTGGACACTCCCGGTTCACTCCGAGTCCAAGAAGGCGGTTTGGTTCGTCACCGAACGCGCGAACGGCGATTTCGAAGTGGTTGCGGTTCACACCGGCAAGGGTGCTATCGACGCGATGACCAAGCGGGTCGGCGAGGCGCTGGCAAACCCGGTGAACGTCAAGGACTTCAAGGTCATCCTGAAGCCCGCGCAGCCGAGCACGGGTGAGCAGGACGCGGCCAAGGATCGTCTCGCTGGCAAGTCCGAGTGAGCTGATATGCGATGGTGGCTTTCAACCGCCAACGCACTCCCCATCCCATAGATAAAGGATTTTTCCGATGACAATCACCTTGTCTTCGCTCATGTCGAAGTACGAGCCGAAGAAACTCGCCGACTACACAACGTTCAACCTCAAGACGATGACCGTCATCCACGGCTATCCCAGGGGGACGTTCACGCGCCCGTTGTTGCTGGTAGGCCCTGCCGGCAGCGGCAAGACGCAACTTGCCAAGTTGCTCGCTGCCGAGATCATCCCGGGTATGACGTCCTACGACATCCGTTTTGTCGATGCGGCGGAAGATCCGAGCGTCAAGACGATCAAAAGCATCAGCCAGACCGTGCATACATACGCACGCAACTCGCAGAACCTGCGTGTGGTCATTTTGGATGAAGCCCATGATTTCACGCCCCAGGCCATGGCTGCGCTGAAGGGACTGATGACCAAGTTCCCGTCGGTGGACAAGGGCGTGTTCTTCATTCTGACGACGAACCACCTTAGCGGGATTAGTAATCCAGTCCGCGACCGCTGCCTTGTACTCGACGTTCCGGCGACAACCGTGGACGACGTTTTGCCGATGGCTTGCCGCGTCCTCGATGGCGAAGGCATCCCCTACGCAATCGAGGACCTCCGCATTGCACTATCCAAGGATAGCAGCGGCCTCGCTACGTTCCGCGACATGTGGGGCGTCATCGAAGACATCATCACGCGCAGAAGTATGCCGTGACCCTCATGGGGCGAATAGCTGCCTCATTTCCCAACATCGCAAACGTAAGGAGTTAAACGCGATGAAGTTCAAAGTGCTTGCTAAGGAAGATATGCCGCTGGAAATGCGGATCATGCGGGAAGCGGCGATTAAGCCGCTCATCCGTGTACTGGAACAGGACCAACGGGCGCTCGAATTGATTATGGCGCTCGTCTTCGATCAGCACGTCATTGCCACGGATATCGCGCAATTCGTGGTGAACAGCCTCACGCCCGAGGAGGGCGATCTGGTTGAGGCCTACGTTGCCGCCTGCACGGCGCATGGCAACAAGCGTCACTGAGGGTCGTCCAAGCGATGGCGAAGTTGACTTTACCATGAGAGTTGCAGCCTTAAGCAAACCTCAATCACGACCAGGTATTGGGGACCGAAGCAATTCGGCCCCATTTTTCATGGACGCGTATTCGGCATGACCCCATCAGACCTCAAAGAACGTATCGCACGACTGCAAGAGCCGCTGGCTTATTTGGAGGGTGGCGTGTCCCTATACGCGGGAGCAGCTACATATACAGCGATGTTCAGCATGGACCGATCCAAGCGGATCGTTTCGTGTTTCGTTCGACCTGACCGGGACTTGCGGAAACGGGTCCTGCCGGAGGCGCAGTTTTACGCGCAACTAAATGCAATCGCCGATTTCGAATTCATCACCTCGCAGGATCGTATAAGGCCGGAGCTGTTGGCTCGGAAAAACAAGCCGATAACCAATAAGTTCGCCGATGATACGGCCTATGAAGAAAGCGAGCGCCAGCGGCTGTCCGAACTAACGCTCGAACACAATGTGCCAATCCTACGGTATGTATTGCGTTGGGAGAAAGACGGACCGGAAGAGACGTTGGCGGGCGCATTGCTGGCGACGCAGCAACAGCAGGTTCTTTTCGAGTTGGCAAACAAAGGCTGATTTTTCGACCCAGATGCTTGCCGGTTGTATCAAGTCGTCGGAAAGAATTTACAGGCCATAGTCCTCGTAGATCGTCCGGCCGCGAAGCTGCTCAAGCTCGGGCTGTTGGCGGCATTGCCAGTCGAAGATGCGCAGCACGGTCGGCGCCGGCTCCGGCAATCGCAGCCGCGGTACGTTGCCGGTGAGCGGCAGAATGTTAAGTTCTCGCTCATCGGCTATCCGGCCGGTCAGCGCAGCTGCCTCAAGATAGGAACTGATGGGCAGCGTCGGGGCAAAGCTTTCGTCCCGCACCAGCCGCAAGCCGATCTTCGCATCGAGCCGCAGCAGATCGGAAATCCACACCGGCTGGAACACCGGCTTGCCGTCGTTGAGATTATGGAGGGTATCGACGGCATGACCTCGGCACCGGCTGCGGGTAATGATGACTTTCCCCGGCCCATTCGGATCGATCAGCTTCACTACCGGTACGACATCGCGGCGTACTTCGGCGCTGTCGTCCAGCTTCTGTATGATGTCTTCGGGAAACATCCGCGCCAGCCGCCCCGGTTCGTCCATTTCCAGAACCTTGAATTCCCGGCAGTCTTCCAGCGCGAACAGCATCAGTGCGCGCCATGACAGCGCCGAACGAAACCTGCGCTCCTGCCTGCGGCCATCAGCCTCGTAGCGCACCCAGAA
This sequence comes from Rhizobium sp. NXC14, assembly GCF_002117485.1. Classification (NCBI taxonomy): domain Bacteria; kingdom Pseudomonadati; phylum Pseudomonadota; class Alphaproteobacteria; order Hyphomicrobiales; family Rhizobiaceae; genus Rhizobium; species Rhizobium sp. NXC14. The sequence continues at coordinate 3,370,075 of NZ_CP021030.1, read as the reverse complement.
TGGGCGCTTGCTGGTGTTGATCCGATAGATCGATCGGCCGCCGACATGCAGGTCGTTCATGAACAGGAACGCCAGGTCCATGGCGGCGGCTGAAAGAGGATTTTGGGTGTTGTCGCTGTCCCGATCCGGCTGCATGCTGTCTCCGCTGTTGTACAGCGGCAGCAAAACGCCATGTGGCGAAAAGGGCGAGCGGAGAGGTGGCGCGGTGAACGCGGAACAAAATCACTGGCTTGGCTTCTCTATCCGGCAGTGATGAAGAAAATGAAAACAGCACCGGCAAGCTGCCGGCGCTGTCGTCCAGACGCACAGACACGTCAAGGAACGCAGCGAAGGGCCCAAATGCACTTGCGCTGCGGCCAGCGCCGAACGCTTATCGTTGACGCTCCATTGGACCCGCAGGCAGAAACGCCCCCCATGAGATGGTTTCCATCTCATGGGGTTCGATGCACATTTCGAAAATATTGCGAGGCTTACTGCGCCTTGCGCAGCATCTTACCGCGTTCAGCAGCAGCGGCGGTCAGTTGCACATCAAGCTCGCCGGCGCGGACAGCTTCAATCAGCGTGTCGATGATCGCCGGCAGCGCCGCAAGCTCCCCAATCTCGATAGCGTTCTTGTCCTTGGCGAAGTCGATGGACTTTCCGGCGTAACGCAGCGCGAAGAACACCTTGCCCGCCGCATCGGTGAACCAGCCCTGCCGCACGCGCTTGGCTGTTTCGACATCGACACGCTGGCCCTCGGCGTTCTTGCGGCGAACAATGTGCGTAGGGGTGAATGCCTGGCGGGCGATTTTCGCCTCGGCCATCTGCTTCTGCTCGGCCAGCGCCGCGATCATCTTCTCCCGCGACCGTGCGACTGGATCGGCGCTCGCGCGAACCGGAACCGCCTGAGCCAGCTTCAAACCCTTCAGATGAGACACTCCCTAATCCTTTCCCGAAACCGTTGATCGTAAGTCCGGGATACAGCCGTCTGCCAAAAGGGCGAGCGGAGAGTTGACGCGCGATCATCGCTTCAAGTTCACGAGCACGTCGAGCAAATCGGCCCCTGTCTGGAAGACCTTGGAGTTTGCCGTGTAGCTGCGCTGGCTTTCGATCATCTCCGTGAGTTCGGATGCCAGATCGACATTCGATGCTTCCAGCGATCCCGACTTGACCGAACCAAAACTGCCCGAGTTAGCAAACCCCATGACGGTGACACCGGATGCACCGTTGGCCGAAAACGCATTGCCGTTGATCATCGTCAGGTTGTCGGGGCTCGCGACATCGGCCAAGGGGATGCGGTATTTCGGCTGAAACGTGCCATCTGCATAGCGCAGAGAGACAACACCATCGTCCGAGATATCGTAACCTGTGATCGCGCTCGCGCCATTGCCGTTGACGTGTGCGGTAACCGTCGAAAATCCAACGGCAAGCTGCGTCGTACCTGCAATGTCAAGCGTCATTTCTTCTCCGCCTGGGATGGTGAATTTGAGCGGAGATGAGATATTAAGTAATTCTCCCTGCAAGCTAAAGCTTAGTAATGATTTGTCCGATTGCACCGACGGATTATTCGAGAATTTCTATTTCGCGTTATTTTAATTTCAGCCTCACGCAAGCCTCGGCCCATAGCGTTCCACCATATTCATTCATATCAAGGATATATTTCTATGAGTTTGTTCGGTAGCATGAAGACGAGCGTGTCCGGCATGAACGCCCAAGCCAACCGGCTTTCCACCGTGGCCGACAATATCGCCAATGCCAATACGACCGGCTACAAGCGCGCCTCCACCAGCTTTTCATCCCTGGTGCTCCCGTCGGCTTCTGGCAACTACAATTCAGGTGGCGTACAGACGAGCATTCGCCGCGCCATTTCCGAGCAGGGCGATATCAACTTTACGACTTCCGATACCGATCTTTCCATCAGCGGGGCAGGCTTCTTCGTCGTGCAGGATGCTTCCGGCGTTCCGGTTCTGACGCGTGCCGGTGATTTCACGAAAGATGCGTTCGGCAATCTGGTCAATTCGGCTGGTTACGCGTTGATGGGATATACGTTCGACGGCGGGGCGCCGGCGGTCGTGGTCAACGGCTTTTCCGGTCTCGTGCCGATCAATCTCAATGAAAGCAGCTTGTCTGTCCATCCTTCGACCTCGGGTGTGTTCAAGGTCAATCTGCCGGCCAATGCGGCTGAAGCTGCGAATGACATGATGCATGCGCCATCGGACAACAAGCTGCCGGCATCCTATGACCGCAAGTTCACGGTATCTTCGTCCGATGTTACCGAGGATTTTTACGCCGATGTCTACATGACCAAGATTGGCGACAACAAATGGGAGGTGACGGCCTTTGGCCGGCATGGCGCGGTGTCATCGGGCCTTCCCTATGACGTATCCGATCCTGCGCCAATGGCGACGACGACCTTGACCTTCGATCCCGCGACGGGAGCCATCGTTGGCGGCAATCCCATGCTGACGATCTCGGCGCTCGACGATCCTTTCACGATCGATCTTTCCGGCATGACACAAGCGACAGGGCCGAGCGCCAACAATATGGGAGCGCACACGAACCTGCCGTCGGATGCTCCCGAGATCGATACGGCAGGCGGCGAACTGCCGCCGTCTTCAAACGAACCTTCCAGCGTCTACGTTGCCAAGCAGACGTGGACAGGCTTTGTCGATTTTGGTCCGCCGACCTCGCTCGACGTTTACTACGCCAAGACCGGCCCCAACACATGGGAGGTCAGCTACTACAGCAGTGCAGCATCCACAGCGGGAGGCTTTCCCTATTCGACGCCGGCATTGACCACGCAGACGCTCACTTTTGACCCCTCGACTGGGGCGCTGCTTGGCCCGGCCTCGTTGACTGTGCCGATTTCGACAGGCAATAGCTTCGATGTTGATCTGACCGGGATGACCTCGCTCCCAAGTAACGACCCGACCGTCGCTAATCAAAGCGGTGGCTTGAGCCTGTCCTACGATCTTTCATCATCAACCAGCATATTCAAACCCTTCCTGATCGGGCAGACACCGGCACAGAACCAGGCCGACAGCGTCTATACGAACAAGAGTTCGCTCATCGCTTATGACAAGCTCGGCGCTCCAGTTCATTTGGATATCTATTACGCCAAAGGCCCCGATGGTGCCTGGGAGATGACGGTGTTCAATCATGCCGACGCGTCCAATGGCGGCTTTCCTTATGGCGCCCCCGGTTCGCCTCCGCTAGCCACAACATTACACTGATATAGCCGTTTGCACCGATTGCCTCGCGCTCGCCCGCGTTTCCCGCCCATGCTAGCGACCAAGCGCAGGAGGCGACAATGACCGACAGCTCCGACGACAAGGGCAGGACCTATCCATTTCGGGCATATTCATACGTTCGAATGAGCAGCCAACGGCAGCTTCGCGGCGACAGCCTGCGCCGGCAGCTTGAACGGTCGCGGCCTATGCGGACGAACACTCTCTGCTTCTGGACGACAGCTTGCAGGACTTGGGGATGTCGGCGTGGAAGGGGAAGAACTTCAAGCATGGTGCGCTTGGGCGTTTTCTTGCTATGGTCGAAAATGGAGAAATCCCCAAGGGTAGCTATCTGCTGATCGAAAGCCTCGACCGCCTCTCACGAGAGGCCGTGCCGGATGCACTGACGCTATTCATGGCGATCATCAATGCCGGTATCACTATCGCCACGCTCGGTCGCGATGGCCAGCAAGTCTACAGCCGGGAAATCCTCAACGGCGATTGGACCAAGCTCATCATCGGGCTTGCGGTGATGTCGCGCGGCCATGAGGAAAGTCAGACCAAGAGTGAGCGCATCGGCGCGGCAAATCGCAGAAAGCGGGAGAAAGCCAGAGCTGGGGAGGGCCATATCACTGGACTGACACCTGCTTGGATCGATGCCAAGCGGATCGACGGCAACAAATACGAGTTCACGCTCAACCATCATACGCAGACGGTGCGGACGATCTACGAGATGGCGGCGCGCGGTCTCGGATCGACGGCGATTGCTCGGCATCTCAATGCGACCGGCGTTTCGACGTTCGGCACCGAGAACGGCTGGTATCAGAGCATCATTAAGCTCGTGCTCAAACGTGCCGATGTCATAGGCACATTTCAGCCGCACAGGATCGTTGACGGCAAGCGTGTGCCGGATGGTGATCCGATAGAAGGTTATTTCCCTGCGGCTATCGACAAGGATTTGTTTCTGCGGGTGCAGGCGATACGCGATCTAGTCGGAAAGCCCGGGCGCAAGGGCAAGACATTCGCCAACCTCTTCACCGGGCTTTGCCACTGCGCTCATTGCGGTGGGCCGATGACGATGAAGGTCAGCCAAGTCAAGCAGGGCATGGCCCGCTATCTCGTCTGTGCAAACCATATGCGGGGTCACCAGTGCGGTGAGGGACGCAAGAATTTCCGCTATGAGCCGATTGAGGCCGTCATCCTCGATCATGTCCGCGAACTCGATCTGGCCGATGCGCTGCAATCGGCGCGGTCCGATGCGGAAATCTCGGATATGGACAAGACGATTGCGGCTGTCACGCTGCAACTGGACGATCTGCACCGAAGAGAGCGCCGGCTTGCCGAGCTGATCGAAGGCAGCAACGGAGAAATCGACAGCATCGTTCAACTGTTGAAAACCCGACAAATCGAACGACAGACCGTTGAGGTCGAGCTTCGTCATCACCGGCAGAAACGTCAGCGGCTGGCGATGCGGGCCAGCGATATCGAAGCAGCGGACAGCAGAATCGCGAAGCTACGCAGGATCTGGCAGGCGACAGACGATGACGCAATCCGACTTAGTACTCGCGCCGAGGCCCATGCCGCTATTCGCGAGATTGTTGCCGAGATCGCCTTCGATAGCATCGACAATGCCGTCGTGCTTGTCGTCGCCAACGGCGTGCGGGCCTACTGGATCGGCGATGGCAAACTCTGGCAGACGTTTGATACGTTCAGGATCGCTGCCGAGTGAGATATCGGCCAACAGTTTAGCGAACGGCCTTTTGGGTAGCTTTCGGCCCTTAGCGGACTCGCCAGACCTCTGGTCTTGCAGGGCCTTGCACCGTTCCTCGGGCGTTTGAACCCCAGGAAAAAAAGAAGAGGCCGGTTTGCACCCGCCCCTTCGTCTCAGTCGTATCTTACATGAAGTAGGTCACTATGAAGGCGACAATCCAATAGATCGTCCGCAGCTCCACCTGACCTTCGATTTCCAGCCTTACACGCATATCAGCGTCTCCGGCTCATCAGGCGCCCTCAGAACCTTTTGGGAATTGAGGTTAGAACTTCTCGAAGTCAGTTAGGCATTTCGGAGAGGAACTTCCAGCCGGCCGACCGGGCAGAACCTCTAGGATCGTTTGTTCGTAGGTGCGTAGATTCGTTTTAACAGCAGGTTCGATTGAGCGCGTAAGTCAGAGATTCGTTTTGGCGTAGATGAGCAGGTTCGTTTTCAGCGTAAGATCAGTTGATAGCGTAGGATACGATAGGTTCAATTGAGACGTAGGAGCGTTTTCAGATTTTAGCGTGGGATCAGATTAGCGAAGAGACACATTCAGCATAGCAAACAGGTTCGTTGTATCGGCGCGTCCGCCGACGTACAAGATTTGGGAAGCCTGTCCTGAATATTCAAGTGCGGATCATCAATGAAAAAGACCGATAAATTCGATTCACAAGTGAAGGTGAATACCGTTGTCTGGATCACGTCGCTATACGCGCATCAGCAGGGCATTACGCGGAGAATCGTTGAAGACCTCGAACCATTTCTGAAGGGAAAGCAGGTCCGCTTTGAGGTTCATGAAGCAACCAGCGAGAAAGACCTCCTCGATTACCTCGACTACATCCGTGATGAGGCGGCCGGAGGGATGCTGCCCATCATCCATATCGACACGCATGGAAACGCGGAAGACGGCCTCCATATCGCGGCGACGAAAGAGAATGTGGCATGGGCAAAGCTCGTGGAGAAGTGCCGACAAATAAATGTCGAGACGAAGAACAACCTTTGCGTCGTCTCCCTTGCCTGCTTCAGCTTCAGTGCCGTGCGGGAAGTGCAGATCACTAGCCAGACCCCATTTTACATCCTGGCCGCGCCGCAGATCGCGGTCGAGGCGGGTTTCGTCGCCGATGTGATTATGCCTTTTTACCGGCACGTCTTCGAGAAGCAGGAACTGATTAGTGCCTTCCGATCGGTTCTCATGCAGAAACTCAACCTCATGCATTGTGAGGAGGTGTTGTTCACGACGTTCGCTAAGTATGTCCGGCGTTCATGTATGGGGAAGGGAGCGAAAAAGCGCATTGAGGATCTGCTTTCCCAGGCAAAGGGAATGGGCATAGAGATCAAGGATTATGACCTCAGCAGATTTCGCAAGATCATCAAACGCTCCATCAAGCCCACGCAGGCATTACTTGACCGGTATACGGACAGTTTTTTGATGGGTAGGTCGGTGAGCTTCAAGCTCGGTGCCGTCATCGAGCATGCGAAGAAGCTGGAATTGGGAGCGTAGTAAAGCTTATCCGCTTCTATCGCATTTCAGTCCTTCTTCACCATTCGGTCTGCCCCGGTCGCAGCCGGTCCTTAATATGCTCCGTGGCGACATGCGCGTAATGCTGTTCGATCATCTGCAATGACGTGCGGGTGTTCAGCGCCACGTCGTAGACCGATGCGCCGTTGATGAGCATTTTCGAGATGTAATAGTGGCGCAGCGAATAGGGCGTGCGATGCACTCCGCGATAGTCGTATTCGAGATCTGCCGCTTTCAAAAGCTCGTTGAAGCTTCTCTTGAAGGACAGAATTTGCTTGCCTTTGGCATCAGCAAATACAGGCTCGTCATCTTCAGGCTCGCGGCCGACTTCCGTCTCAAACATATTCCACAACATCAACAGGGCAGGGATTACATCGAGCAGGGGAACGGAGGTGCCGTGTTTGCCCTTGCCACGGACCTGAAGCCGGACATCTTGTTGACCGATCGGTTTATCCTTGCATTTACGGAAGCCAATAATGTTCGCCCATGTCAGGTTCTTGGCTTCCGTAGGCCTCATACCGGAATGCGCCATGATCTCGATATAGCAGTAGAGCCGGATGCGATCCGCTTTGATGTTCTTGGGCGTGACCTTCATTGTCCATTCGCGGCCATCCTTGGCCTTGATCTGCGGCTGAAGTTCAGAGATGCGGGCGAGCGCCGTGTTGAACAGCTTTTCGTATTCTTCCGGCGTGAAGCCGGGACGGCGATTGTCGGTGCGTTTGCGCACGACCGGATTGGGAATGACGATCTGCTGGCAATAACCCCAGCGCACGGCTTGGTGAAACAGGCTGCGAATGATGGCCATCTCGCCCTTGATGGTGCTGAGCGACGCGGCTTTGCGCGGAGCTGGGCGGCTGAAGATGCGGCCATCTTCGCGTTCGACGCGGATCTTCTCGATCTGACTGCCGGGTCCCGAGGTCCAATAGGTCTTGCGCCACTCCAGATAGCGCTCGATGTCCGGCGGGGTGATCTTGTCGATCGGCACTTCGCCGAAATAGCCGATGAGAAAGCGCCTGACCTTCGGGACCCAGTATGTCACGTGATCCTGGGTTCGCTCTTTGCGCTCTGCTTCCGTCTCGATCTTTTTGATGAATTCCTCGGCCACTTCGCAGAAAGCGTGTTCAATAATGCTAAGGCCATGCTTCAGGCGGTAATTCTGCTCGTGCCAAATCTCATTGGCGAGGCGATTGGCCTCGACTTCATCCGTAGTGCCGAGTGATTTTCGGATTTGTCGACCGCCCATCGTGTAGCGCATCGACCAATTCGTGCCGTCACGCTGGAAGAGAACAAAGGGCTGATTCGGCTGCTTAAAGCGCTGCAACAAGGGAACATGGTCTCCAATGGTGTTACTATGGTAGCGCGGTTGCGCTAAAGTTGTGCTAACGCGCTCCGGTCCGGCGAATAGCTACCATTGAAAATAAAGAGCTTTTTTCGAGCTGATGGGAACTGTGCTAACGCTGTGCTAGCGTATTTCCAGTTCTTTAGAGATCAAGAATAAAAATAAAATTCAATGATTTCAGTAGGTTGGATACGCACCCGACAGGATTCGAACCTGTGACCTTTGGAATCGGAATCCAACACTCTATCCAGCTGAGCTACGGGTGCATGCCTGAGGCGGTTTGAATCGCCTGTCCGATGCGTGGTTCTTAGCCTAGCTTGCGGCCGGCTTCAATCGCGAAATTCTCGGAAATACCGATGCTTGCGATTTGACGGGCGTTTTTATCCGTCAGCCTGCGAAATGCCACATAAAAAACTCCGCCGGCTTTGCGGGCGGCGGAGCTTGGTTGTCCGGGGCAGGGCGCAGGTGGCGTCAGATCTGCATGGCGCCGGGGCCGGGGATGGCTTTTGGGGGCACCTTGCCGAGGATGATCATGCCCAGCACCTCGTCCTTGGTCACGTCCTCGGTGCGGGCGTGGCCCACCACCTGGCCATTCTTCATCACCGAGACGCGGTCGGCGAGGTCGAAGACGTCGTGGATGTCGTGGCTGATGAGGAAGATGCCGATCCCTTCCTTCTTCAGCTGCTTGATCAACTCGCCCACCTGCGCCGTCTCCTGCGGGCCGAGGGCCGCCGTCGGCTCGTCCATGATCAGGATTCGGGCGTTGAAGAGAATGGCGCGGGCGATCGCCACCGATTGCCGCTGGCCGCCCGAAAGCGCCTTCACCGGCTCCTTGAAGCGCTTGAAGTTGGGGTTCAACCGCCCCATTACCTGGCGGGCCGAGGCTTCCATCGCCACGTCGTCGAGCGTGCCCCAGCGGGTCTTCAGCTCGCGGCCGAGATAGAGGTTGGCGGCGGCGTCGACATTGTCGGCCACGGCAAGCGTCTGGTAGATCGTCTCGATGCCGTATTTCTTAGCATCGCGCGGGTTGCGGATCTCGGCCGGCTCGCCATTGATCAGGATCTCGCCGCCATCGCGCTTGTAGGCGCCGGAGAGGATCTTGATCAGCGTCGATTTGCCGGCGCCGTTATGGCCGAGCAGGGCCACCACTTCGCCGGGGTAGAGATCGACCGAGGCGTTGTCGACGGCGTGGATGCCGCCGAAGGAGATCGAGATGTTTTTCAGTTCCACGAGGGGAGTGCGTTGATCAGTCATATCTGGGGCTCCTCTCACTTGGCACGGGCGCGGTAGACGGTGTCGAGCCAGACCGCCACGACAAGGACGGTGCCGACGACGACGCTCTGCAGCGGCGTGTCGACATGCGCCAGCACCATGCCCGATTGCAGAGACTGCATGACGAGCGCGCCGAGCATGGCGCCGGCGATGGTGCCGGTGCCTCCAGCCAGCGACGTCCCGCCGATCACGGCGGCGGCGATGGTGTAGAGCTCGTCGAGTGTGCCCTGCGAGTTCGTCGCGGCGTTGAGGCGGGCGGTGGAAATCGCCGCCGCAATGGCTGCGAGAACACCCATCAGCGCGAAGATGCGCACCGTCACCCAGCGCGTCTTGATGCCGGCGAGTTCGGCCGCCTCGGGGTTGCCGCCGATCGCGAAGACATAGCGGCCGAAGCGCAGGCGGGTGGCGATGAAGGTCATGATGATGCCGACGACGATGGCGATCAGCACCGGCACGGCGATGCCGTAGGGAATGTCGAGGCCGGTTTCCGGCCAGGGGATATTGTTGGTCTCGGCATATTTCTTGGCGATGTTGACAGGCCAGTAATAGCTGTTGGCGATCGAGACGGCGCCGAGGATCAGCACGCAGCTCAAGGTCGCCAGGAAATATTCCGCCCAGATCGGCCGGCGCGGAAAGCCGAAGCGGCGGCGCTGATGGCGCGAGCCGATGATGCTGGCGATGACGAAGAGGCAGGCGGCGATGCCGACCACCCAGCTCCAGGTGGCGCCGATCGAGCCCTCCGCGCCCCCGCCCATGATGCGGAAGGTCTGGTCCATGGGGGCAACCGTCTGGCCGCTGGTGACGAGCCAGGTCGCGCCGCGCCAGACGAGCAGGCCGCCGAGGGTGACGATGAAGGAGGGAACGTTGAGGAAGGCGATGATCATGCCCTGAAAGGTGCCGATCAGGCCGCCGGCGATGATGCCGATCAGCAGCGTGATCACCCAGGTGAAGGGGCTGTCGAAGCCGATATATTCCGGCAGGATCTTCGCCTGCGTGACACCCATGATCATGCCGCAGAGGCCGAGCACGGAGCCGACCGAAAGGTCGATATTGCGGGTGACGATGATCAGCACCATGCCGGTCGTCATGATCGCGATGTCGGTCGTCTGGACCGAGAGGTTCCAGAGATTGCGCGGGGTCAGGAACAGGCCGCCGGTGATGATGTGGAAACCGATCCAGATGATGACGAGCGCGCCGATCATGCCGAGCAGGCGGGTGTCGATCTCGGTCGCGCGGAAGAAGCGGGTCACCGGATTGGCTTCCGCCGTTCGCGGCCCGCTTGAAGTCGTTGATTTTAGCATGTCGGCCATGGGTTTGCCGTTCCCCCATTCTTGTTTAGACGGGCGCCTGCGTGCTGGAGCTTGGCCAAAGGCGTCATTCGTCTGTCTTCAACTGACCACCGCGATGCTTCCGGAAGCCGGTCGCGTGGCGTCGCGACGCTCTTCCGGCAGGGAATGCAAGTCTGCGATGGTGTGGCGAGGCGGAGAAAACTTCGTCTTGGAATTCCCGTCCGCATCCGGCGCCGCAGCGGTGTCCGCTGCGGCGCCGGTCATTCTAGTTCAAAGCTGGCTTACTTGCAGGCGGCAACCGTGCCGGCCTTGACGCCCTGGCAGGCTTCAGCCTTGGAGATCCAGCCGGCGTCGATGACGACGTTCAGATTGTCCTTGGTGATCGCAAGCGGCTTCAGGAAGACCGACTGCATTTCCACGCCCTTCGGTCCCCCCTTGAAGGCCTGAGCGCCGTCGATCTTGCTCATGTCCTTGCCGCCGGCGAGGTCGAGAGCGATTTCAGCGGCGCGCTTGCCGAGTTCGCGGCTGTCCTTCCAGACGGAAACCGTCTGCGTGCCGAGCGCGATGCGGTTCAGCGCCGCCTTGTCGCCGTCCTGGCCGGAGACCGGAACGGAGCCGGCGAGGCCCTGGGCGTCGAGCGCTGCGATCGCGCCGCCGGCCGTGCCGTCGTTGGAGGCGACGACGGCGTCAACCTTGTTGTTGTTGGCGGTCAGGAACTGCTCCATGTTGCGCTGAGCATTCTCCGGCAGCCAGCCGTCGGTATAGGCTTCGCCGACATTCTTGATCTTGCCGGCGTCGATCGCAGCCTTCAGCACTTCCTGCTGGCCCGAGAACAGGAAGTCGGCATTCGGGTCGGAAGAAGAGCCCTTGATGAAGACGTAGTTGCCTTCCGGCTTGGCCTTGAAGACGCCCTCGGCCTGCAGGCGGCCGACTTCCTTGTTGTCGAAGGTGATATAGAAGGCAGCCGGGTTTTCGATCAGGCGGTCGTAGCCGACGACCGGAATGCCTTCGGCAGCGGCCTTTTCGATGGCCGGGCCGATGGCGTCGGAGTCCTGCGCGAGGATGATCAGCGCATTGGCGCCCTGCGAGATCAGCGATTCGACGTCGGTCAGCTGCTTGGCGGCAGAAGACTGCGCGTCAGCGGAAATATACTTGGCGCCCTTGGCTTCCAGAGCCTTCTTGATGGCGGCTTCGTCGGTCTTCCAGCGCTCCTCCTGGAAATTCGACCAGGAAACGCCGACGACGAGATCAGCAGCCATGGCGGCGGTATGCACGGAAACGAGAATGGCAGCACCTGCCATCAGTTTCAAAATAGACTTCATAAATTGTCCTCCCGAGTGAGTTGCGACCGGCCCAGCCCATGCTTCCTCCGGCCACCGCGAAAGCTGTCGAGATTTTTTTCTCGACAGTCGAGAAATTAACTGTCAGAGATTTTTTCAACTGTCAACTCTGCATCGCCGGCTTAATTCGCTTGCGCAAGAGCGGCCGCAGATGCAGTGGAAGGTGAGGGCGATGAAGGCATGATGCCGAAAACCGTGAACGGTTTTTCGGGTAACATCATGCTCTGACGAAAGCAGGAGGAGAGGGCGGCATCCATGCTGACCAAGTCGAGCACGGAGCTGGTCCGGCAGAGAAACAGCGTGCTCGTGCTGTCCGTGCTGCGGCGCCACGGTGCGCTCGCCCATACCGAAATATCCGATTTCACCGGCCTTTCCTCGGCCACCATTTCGGCGATAACAGCCGATCTGGAACGCGCCCAGATCATCGAAAAATCCGAGCAGCAGGCGGCAAGCGGCCGCGGCCGGCCGCGTGTGCTTTTGCGCCAGCGGCGCGATTGCGGCTATCTGATCGTCGTCATCATCTCCTCGGATGCCGTGCAATATTCGCTTGTGGATTATGCAGGCAAGCTGATCGACCGTTTCAGCGAGGAGCGCTCGCGTGATCCGTCCGGTGCCGCCCGGTTCGTCGCCGGGGTGCAGGCCGGGCTCTTGCGCATTCTCGATCGTTCCCGGATTTCGCAGGAAAGAGTGCTGCTGATCTCGATCAGTTCCAAGGGGCTGGTCCATTCCACCGAGCCGGTGCTTCTGTGGTCGCCGATCTTCGGCAGCGACCAGATCGATTTCGAATCGGCGCTGCGGCCCGACTGGCAGGCGAAGGTCATTCTCGATAACGAGACGCTGCTCGTCGCCGCCGCGCTCGGCGCCCGTGAGGAGATCGCCAAGGGCGCTGATTTCCGTTCGCTCGCCGCACTTTCGCTCGGCCACAGCATCGGGCTCGGAATCGTCCGGCGCGGCGGCCAGGCCGGCCAGGAGATATCCGCCCCCAATTTCGGCCACATGCTGCATATGGCGGGTGGCGGCCTCTGCCGTTGCGGCACTCGCGGCTGCATCGAAGCCTATGCCGGCTTCTACGCCATCCTGCGCACCGCCTTCGAAGTGCCGCTCGATACGATCCCGGCCAAATTCGTGCCGGTCGCCGAACTCGACAAGATCGCCGTCCGCGCCCGCCAGGGCCACCGTACCTCCGCCTTCGCCTTTCGCCAGGCGGGGCTCGCGCTCGGCAACGGTCTGTCGCGCATGCTCAGCCTGACCGAACGCATGCCGATCGCCATCACCGGCCCCGGCACCCGCTATTACGACCTGCTGCGGCAGGGCATCGAAGAGGGCCTCGGCCAGTCGCATGTCGTGCGCATGGAAGGCATGCCCGAAATCCGCGTCGTCCCCGACGAACCCATCCTCGTCTTCGAAGGCCACCTCAACCGGGCGCTCTCGGTGATCGACCAGGACATCGTGCTGTCGGGGGGGCAGGGGACGGATTAGGGATAGATCCTGCCGGCGCCTCGGCGTTAATGGCTGCCCCTCACCCTAACCCTCTCCCCGAGAGGACGTGCCAAACGCAACGTCGAGATGGAGAAAGAGGGCGCGGTATGTCCCTTCGCCCCGCCTGCGGGGAGAAGCTGCCGGCAGGCGGATGAGGGGCAGCCACAGACACGAATTTTAGCAACCGTGGCTCGGCGGGGAAGGGTCTTGGTTCACGCACCTGCGAGTGCCATCAAACGCAAAACGGCCGGGCAGAGCCCGGCCATCTCATGCACGACTTCCGGTCGGGAGAGGACCGTCAGCCGATCTTGATCAGCTTGCCTTCCTTGACCGACTGGACCGCGGCGTCGGCGAGCGCCAGCGCTGTCAGACCATCGGCGCCGGAGGGGGTGATCTTCGAACCCTTTTCGATCGCGGCGATGAAGGCGGCGATCTCGTTCGCGTAGGCTTCGGTGTAGCGGGTCATGAAGAAATCATGCAGCGGCGGGCGGGTATAGCCGTCGCCGTTCGCCACTTCGATCGAGATCGGGCGCTGGTTTTCGGCTGCCGCCATGCCCTTGGAACCGTGCACTTCGATGCGCTGGTCGTAGCCATAGGTGGCGCGACGGGAGTTGGAGATGACGGCCTGCTTGCCTGAAGCGGTCTGCAGGATGACCGAGACGCTGTCATAATCGCCGGCTTCGCCGATCGCCTTGTCGACCAGCACGGCGGCGGTCGCCAGCACCGAGACCGGCTCTTCGCCGAGCAGGAAGCGGGCCATGTCGAAATCGTGGATCGTCATGTCGCGGAAGATGCCCCCCGAACGCTTGATATAATCGACCGGCGGGGCGCCGGGGTCGCGCGAGGTGATCGTCACCATTTCAACGTCGCCGATCTTTCCGTCGTCGATCACCTTGCGCACCGCCATGAAATGCGGGTCGAAGCGGCGGTTGAAGCCGACCATCAGCTTGGCGCCGGTCTCTTCCACCACATTGATGCAGGCCTTGACGCGGGCGACATCGAGATCGATCGGCTTTTCGCAGAAGATCGCCTTGCCGGCGCGGGCGAAGCGCTCGATCAGGTCCGCATGGGTGTCCGTCGGCGTGCAGACAACGACGGCGTCGATGTCTTTGGCGGCTTCGATTGCCTCGATGGTGCGGACTTCGCAGCCATAGGCCGAAGCGATGGCTTCCGCCGCCTGCGGAAAGGCGTCGGCGACGGCGACCAGCGTCGCATTGGCATCGCCGCTGACGGCCTTGGCGTGAACCTTGCCGATACGGCCGGCGCCGAGCAGACCAAATCTTACAGTCATTTCAATCTCCCTTGAATTCGGAACAAACAAACCGAATTGCCAAAAATCTGGAATTTTCATTCCATCATCTGCGCGTCTCGTCAAGCCCGCGACTCTTTCACATTTGCAAGATTCAAACTAAAGGACAGTGCGACAAAATGCGACCGCGGGGACAGACATGCAGCTCATCGATCCGAACCATCCGGCATACCAGCGCCTCTGGGTGCGTGTCGGCATCGTTGCCGTCTGCTTCGGCTGGGCGGCGATCGAGATCATCGGCGGCGATCCCTTATGGGCGGTAATCTCCGCTGCAGCCGGCGCCTATGCCTTCTATATGCTGTTCTGGACCTTCAAGCCGCAGCCGCGGTCGGCCGAGCCGGTTGCGCAGCCCGACGCCGGGGGAGAGGACGAGGCCGATGAGACATCAGCCGAAAAGCCTTCGAAAGACGGTCAGGCGGAATAGTAGCGGGCGATTCGCCGATCAAGAGATCGGCGAGCATCATCGGCTCCGTCGCAGCCGATCAATCGAAGCGCGCCGCGCTCTTTCCGATGCGTGCCGCGCTTGACATCTTTGTTCGATATTATCGCAAAACCGGCGCACGGCTTCGCGTGCAGCGAGCCTGATCTATGCGCATTCCCGTCCCGTCAGAGCGACAATTCCCTGGCCTGCGCGTCGATCTTTTCGCAGGCATCGCCGAATGGATCGGTTGTCGGTACCAACGGCGAAACGCCGAGCAGGAGAAGCGCTTTCAAATGTGACCAGCCACCTCCGAGCAACGGCGCAAAGGGTGTCATCATGCTGCGTTCACCGCCATAGAGACGCTGGTACTCTGCAAAGTTGCAGAAGTTCTCGTGATTGCTGTTCTTCAGATGGAAGGACTCGGCCGCAGCACCTTCGGCTAGGATAACCTCGTGCGCATCGAGCATGACGGCATAATAGTCGATCGAGGCGTCGGGCGCGGGAGCGACCGGTGCGATCGTCGTGCCGTTCACCAGCTCCTTCACCTGGATCAGAATGCCGTTCAGGTACAGCCCATGGCCAGGCGACAGGTAGAGATCCGAGTGGGGTGTGTGCCCGTCCAGCGCGTGGCTGCAAACCCGGATCGGCACCACGTCTTTCTGCCAGCGTGCGCCGCTCTTCTTGAAGCTTTGGCGGCCGACCCACTTTACCGCACGGGTGCTGCCGTCCGGAAGGGCAACGCGATCGCCGATGCTGAGATCCTCGACGGGCTTCTCACCGCAATCGGTGAGGATCGCCGTTCCCCGCAGGAAGCAATTTGCGCCGCTGCCGCCATGGCCACCTCTTCCGCCGGAACCTCCGTGTCCACCGGAGCCGCCCCGCCCCCAGCGCCGACCCATCGCTTTGGCCGGAGAGATTGAAATTGCCGTGGCCATGGCCGCCGCGCCGGCGAGACGAGCGCCGGCGGCCGCAACCAGTCCTAGAAAATGTCTGCGCGCAGTGTTGCGCGGCTGCTTCGGATCTTCCGTAGACGACATGTGGGCGATCTCCTGAAAACATTAAACCGCCCGATGCTACAACATGTTGTATCGCATTCAATTTCGCCAGTTAGCGCTGTGCCTTACTGAAAAGGACGTAGGCATGGGTTAGGGGGTCCCGAAATACGCTATGTCAGATACTAAAAAGCGGGAGGCTTATTTGCTACCCCAACGCGAAAGAATCGAACTGAGTACCTTGGTGGGCGGTTGAATCGCTGGAAAACAGCACATATAGCGTGCGCGGACCAAGCCGGATGGCGGCTCCTCCGTGGCGTCGGAGTGTTTACCCGCGCTCGAGATAGCTTCAGCTACGCGGCAGGCGGCGCATCGCCTCGTCGATCAGCAGATTGGCGATCATCATGCGCCTGTTGGCATCGTCGCGGAAAGGCGCTGCGAAACCATCAGGATGGTTGGCCTTGGCAAAGGCGCGCCGCTTCTCGTTCAGCGTCTGTTGGGTATCGGCGGCAGCGATCGCCAGTTCGATGGCGATCTCTTCGGGGGCAATGCGGGCGAGATGATCCGGCATGACGGGTTCCTGCGGCGGGAGCCAAGGTCTCTGTTGTGCTGGGTTGATTAAAGATCGTAAAACCTGACCCTCATTGAAACGGTCGAGCCCATGAAGGGCGTTCGCGGGTTCGCCCTCCATGAAATCTCAACCGCCTGATATCCGCCAAGTCATGTTTCAGAGTCCCGAGCGAGGGCGGGACACTGGAGAAGCTGACTTCGAACTCAATGTCCGGCGAATACCAGGGTCTGAACCGGCAGCAACATCGCCTGTATACGCAGGATCATCGCATGCACGACACCCACCGTGTCGACGACATGCAGGAACATCCAGCGCGGCGTGCTGATATTGGGATCGGCGAGCGCGTCGTGGTTGTTGGTATAGGCATTGGCAATGCAGCTGCTGCCCGGCGGGACATCAGCGAGGCCGCCGTCGAAGAGCGGCTGCAGGAACACCGTCAGAGTGCCGGGTTTTGCCATCTGCTGAACATCGACCAGCTGGTCGGTGGGGCGCAACTGGCCGGCCGCGATCACGTCCTGCACGTCGGTCACGACGAGCGGGATGATGGTGAACGGCTTGCCGACACAGACAGCCTCCGCGACCATTCCGGGTTTCATCACCTGCGCCTCGATCTGCCCGAAACCGGCGATGAGCGTGCCGCGGCCCGCTTCGCTCGGCACCAGGATGCCGGCAGGACGCAGCATGGTGTTCAGCACATCGCCTGGGCGCAGTGTGAATTGCTGGACGGTGCCCGATACCCCCGCCTTGACGATTGTCTTGTCGAGTTCCACCTGCGCTTCGGCTTGGGCGGCCTCCGCGCTCGCCTTCTGCGCCGGAAGGAGAACGCTGAGCTTGGTTTCCAGCGTCTCTTTCTTGGCGAGCGCAGCGCTCAGGGAGCCTTTGCGGCCTTGGACCGTATTGGTGAGGCGGACGACCTCCCGGCGGGCGACGGCATCGTTTTTCAGAAGCTGCGTCTTCATCTCCAACTCGTCCTCGGCTACTCGCAAGGCGCCTTCGGCCTCCTGAATCTGGCCATCCATGCTCGCAAGCTCGGTCTGTGAGACCCTCGCTTCCGCCTCGGTCTCGGCAATCTTCCGGCGGGCGGTCTCAAGGGCCGCCTTCTGCTGTGAATCGTCGAGCCGGAAGAGAGGCGCGCCGGCGGCGACCTTTTCGTTGACGCCGACAAAGACTTCATCGACCCGGCCGGAGGCCTCCGGCAGGATCGTGACGGTGCGGAACACCGCCGTGACCGTTTTTGTTGAGGGATGGAAATAGAAGATCATGGTGATCAACGAAACGGTCAGGATCAGGCAGGCGGAAATGCCCCAGCGTAGTTCGTACCACATGCTGTAAAGGGTGATCTCCTGGCCGATGCGCTTGCCCTGGACATAGCGCCTGTAGAGATAGTCCGGGAAGATCGTCAGCATTGAGCAAAGCAGCAATTCGAGCATGATCAGATCCCCTCTTCGTGCAGCGTCTTGGCGGGCGCCCGGGCGACGGGTGCCTCTGCCACTGGTTCCGGCGCCGGCGCTCGAACCGGTTCCGGATGATCGGCGGCTACCGGCGCCTCGTCCTCGAGTTCGGCCGGATTCCGACCAGCAAGCCTGGCGAGCGACCGGGCGATCGAATAGAGCGGCGTCGCAAAATCTGGAAACCGAATGAAGGCCAGGAGCAGACCCAGGATCCAGTAGAGATGATTGTGGGTGAAGAGCGAGATCAGCGCCAGAACCGCGACGATCTCCATCTGCACTTTGTTCGTGTGATGGGCGATGCGTTCGGGAACGGCGTGAAGCTGGAAGTAGAGGTTGCCGACCACAAGAATCATCACGATCAGAAATACGATGACGCCGACGAACAAATAGTCCGTCTGGCCCGGTCCCGTGATGAAGCCGGGCACGTGGTTTGTGAGAGCGGAGTGATAGTCTTCCATCGGAATCTCCTTTCCTGAACGCCGTAATGGTCAGGCCGCCAGGCCGCATGGATCATGTCAGCCGGCGCCTGCTGCCAAGGCCTGTTTGTGCGCCGTCAGGGCCTGCTGCGCCGCTGCGACCGTATCGGCAGCCTTGTCGCCGGCGACCTGGACGGTCGGCACGGCAAGGCGGATGCCGTTTTCATTGAAGGCCTGATAGATCATCCGCAGCGCCCGGCGCTTCAGTGTGAACTGCTCTCCGGGAAGCGTCATGAACTTCATGCGCAGCAGCAATCCGGAGTCGCCGAGGCTGTCGATGCCCTGCATCTTCAAGGGCTCGATCGTAACGGGCTTGAATTCGGGGTCGTCGAACAGTTCCTGGCCGATCTTCTTGATGATCTTGCGGGCCTTTTCGACATCGGCATCATAGGCGACGGTGATCGTCATCTTCTCGATCACCCAATCGCGGCTCATGTTTTGAATCGCGCCGAGTTCGCTGAAAGGCACGATGTAGACGGCGCCACGGTGATGCCTGAGTTTCACCGACCGGAGGCTGAAGGATTCAACGCTTCCCTTGTAATTGCCGCTCTGAATGTATTCGCCGACGCGGAAGGCGTCGTCGAGTAGATAAAACACACCGCTGATAATATCCTTGACGACGGTCTGGGCGCCGAAGCCGATCGCAACGCCGACGACGCCGGCGCCGGCGATCAGCGGCCCGATCTCGACGCCGAGCGAAGACAGCGCCATCATCACCGCAATGGCGGCGAAGAGGATCATCAGCACGTTGCGCAAGATCGGCAGCAGCGTACGGATTCGCGCCCGGCGGCGTGCCCTGTCGGTGCCTGCCTCTTGGGTCGTATCGGTCTCGCGAAGCTTGCGGTCGATGACAACGCGCACGAGGCTCCAGGCGAGATCGATGACGAGAAGGATGATACCGGCGCTCAGCATGCCCATGACGATCCGCAGCATCGGGGTGTCCTGCATCGTCATGCGGGTCAACTCGACATCGAGAGCCTTGGCAAGCAGGAGGATGGCCCCGACAATGACGGCTGCCCGTACGCCGCGCTCCACCAGCACTGAGGTGACGCTCGCCTGCTCGGCCTTTTCCTCGCCGGTAGGAGCCGACAGAATATTGGCGATGGAGACGCGAGTGAGCGCAAGGATGGCCGGCACGGCAGCACATACCGCGACGATCCAAAAGAGTCTCATCGCACCGACCACCCAGAGAGCCCAGAGACCGATGAAATAGGCGGTCCATAGCCAGCTGCGGATCGTGTGGCCGATGCGGGGCGTTTGGCTCTCGGCCAGCTCTTCCACGGGTCGGCGCCACAGGCTTTCGATGGCGATCACCAACAGTACGACACCCAGCATGTAGGCGACGAGCAGCCGCGAGGCGGGGGGAAGGCCGAGCGTTGCAAGCAGCCGCACCGTCACCCAGCCGAAAGCGAACCAGCCGCAGAGATAGGCGAGGCGGCGCGCCCAGTAAGTCGCGGCCGGATCGCTGACGGGGACCACGCGAAATGCTGGCTGTACGGCGGCGGGGGGCGCGAGCCAAGCGCGCAGAAGCGCGGCCGCGAGCCGGAAGGCGACGAATGCGAAGAGGTAGCCGACGACGATTTCGCGCACGAGCGGCGGCCAGTCGAAGACAAGGAAAAAGCCGATGCTGCCGAGCGCGAAAGCCAGCACATGGCATGCTTCCCAGAGAAGCTTGGCGCCGAGAAGGACAAGCCGCTCCCGGACGGTCGAAAAGGGCGCCCGCTCCATCCAGGCGCGCCAGCCGCCGCTGATCCGCCGGAAAAACCATTGGGCGGCAAAACCTGCCGCCATGAAGGCGATCAAGAGCACTACCGGCCGGGTGCCGCCGTTCGCCTGGATATCACGCTCGAGCACGGCCGCAGCAGCCATCAGCTGCGATGGAAACGAGGTTGCAGCCTCCATCAGATCCGAAGAATGCCGGCGGAAGCGTGTGGCGAATTCGGCGAAAGAGGGATCGCTTGGCTTCGCCTCGCCTGTTTCGGCAGCCGCTTTTGCCGCCGCCTGCTGCTTCAGCCATTCCTGCACCGCAGGATCGGTGGACAGGGTTATGAACTGCTCGATCCGTTCGGCCGGCAGTCCGGCCGGCGGCGTCTGCGACATCGCGGGAATGGCCGTCAGTGCGGCGGCGAGGGATGCCATCACCGCCAGGAGCAGCGTGCGAAGACCATTCCTTGGTGATACTATCGGCATGATCCCTCCCAATCCCGAGTATCGAATACGGCGCCCTATGGCCGGCATTCCGTCCTGAACGCATTGCCACATGCCGGTTTCGACTTGCCGCCGGGCCCGGCAACCGCGCTGACATCGGCGGCATAGGCGTCGCGTGTGTCCTGATCGACGACGGCGGCAGGCGCCGCCAGTACCAGGCCCGCAGCACTGCCCGCGGCGGCCGCCGTTTCAGTCGTCGCCGCAAGAATTCTCTCGCCGAGGCCGACGCGGCTGTCGGTCAGCGTCTGTCCTTCCGAAATCCGGGCGCCGATCAGCTGGACGATCGCGGGCGAGGCTGCGAATTTGGCGTGGTTGAGCCGGTCGCTGGTCTTCACCTTCGTCAGGTCGATGACATTGATGTCGTATTCCTCGAGCTCCTGCTTGTAAGGCGCCTGTTCCGGATCGATTGAGCCGAGACGGGCGACATCGCCCCAGACCCTTCGGGAGACGGCGAGCGCCTTATCATCACGCGATACGAAGAGGGTGAATTGGGGATGCTGCTTTCCCATGTCGGCGATCTGCTGGCGGAACACGTCGACATCGACGTCGGGAGCCGCGAGCATGACATTCTTGAATTTCGCTGGCAGGCGGCCATTGCGGATCGCCATCTGCCGCAGGCCTTCCATGGCAAGCCAATTGCCCATCGAATGGGCAAGGATCGAGACTTCCTTGATCTCCGGATCATGGTAGAGATACTGAAACAGCTTCTCCAGCGCATTGCGGGTGTAATTGGTACTCTCCCGATCATAACCATAGGCGAGCAGCCGGCCGCGCGAGGGCCACGTCACCAGCACCGGCGCGCTGTGCACGCCGGAATCATGAACGATCTGGGCAAAACGGTAGACGGAGTCCTCGAAGCGCGTGTTGTAGCCGTGGATGAAGACGAAAACGCTCCTGTCGGGGCTTTTACGCACGCTGGCGCTGAGCCAGGCCTTTGCGGCGTCGACATCCAACTCCGTTGCCTTGAGCGTCGCAAAATCGGTCTTGGGGTTGGACGGCAACTTCTTCGGCCAGGCGACTTCACCGGCTTTGCGGCCAGGCGGAATCGATACGGTGATATCGGCAAAGGTGGGCTGGCGGGCGCGCTCGCCGCTGAACATCTCTCCGGGAACAGGCGAGCGGCTGCGCGTCGTGGCGACCAGCATGTCGACGCGATCGGCGCGAGGAGCAGTCTCTGCGACCGGGGTCAGCACGCCTTTCGGATGCCCACCGCAGCCTGACAGGCACATCATTGCAACGCAGATCAGAAGCCGTCGCAGCGTCTGCCGAAAAGCGGCCTGACTGCCGCGCATGTTGCTTATGTTCACACTGCTCCCCACCCTGACGCATGCTGCCGGATCGACCCGGTCCTGCATGGAAGAGATTGGGCCAAAGACGAAGCCGCAGGCATGTATGATCCTGTATGTTACAGGTAACAGCACCCTGCGCTTCGTTTGGCCGATGGCGAGGACAGCCGGTCGCACACCGCCGTCAATTCGCCGGCCGGTCGTTTGGAACGGGCAGGCCGGCAGCCTCCAATCCGGCAAAAAAACGTTCCTGGTCCTCGATCCTTGCCAGCCGCCGGACGACCTCACGCCGGACATTAAGGATCAAGGCGGGCGATCGGGCCTCGATCCAGTCGATTTGCTCCTTTGCCTCCGCCGATTTTCCGAGGGTGCCGAGGATCGAAAGCAGGACGAGGCGATGCATCGGATTGTAGTTGAGGTCCGACATGCGGGACCATAATTCGGCAGCCTGGGTATCGCCCCGCATGAAGGCACAAAGCGCCATCCCAACTTCATAATACCCTTGCGGTCCCGCATTCTTGCTGACCGCCTGCGAAATCAGCTCGCAGCCCCTTTCCCAATTCCCCGACATTGCCAGGCGCAGGCCGTATTCGCCGGCAACTTCCGTGTCGTTCGAATTGCTGGCGTAGGCCGCTTCACCGGCTCGGAGGGCCTCGGTCGGGTCATTGCCGAAAAAATTGGCAAGCATCAACGCCTGCAGAGCTCGGGCATTCTTCGGATCGAGCCGCACGGCTCGTTCGGCTAGCTCCTTGGCAGTTGCCAGCGTGGCAGCGGTCGGTTTCGTGTCCAGCTGATATGGAAAGCGGAATTCGTCGAGATAGGTGAGCGAAAGAAAAGCCGCGATATTGGAATCATCGGGCATCTTTTCGGCAGCATGCTTCAGGCATGATTTTGCCGTTTCCTGCGCCTGCGGGGTCATTTCGCTCCGGTAGCTGTAGTAGGACAGGATGCAGGAAAACGCGTCTGCGTTTCCTGCGATGCTGGCGGTGTCCGCCTGAAATATCACGCCGAACGGGCGCGCAACTGCCGTCGCAATGTCCTCGGCAAGACTTGCCTGCGTTTGCAGGAGACCCTGGACTTTCATGTCGGCGTCGTAATTATTGGCCCAGATGACGGTCCCATCGCCTCGCCGCACAAGCCTGGCCGTCGAGCGCAGCGTTTCGCCTTCCAGCCTGATACTGCCCTGCAAGGCATAGATCGGTTGCGACGACAACTGACCATCGCGATTGCGCGGCAGAACGGCGGCGACGATGATATCGTTGAAGGGAACCAGTTTCTCGATGATGTCGTCGGTGATGCCCTGGGAGATGTCGGATGCTACCCCGCTGCCGGAGGCGCTTTCGAAGCGCTCGACGACGATGATTGGGCGGCCGACAGCTCCGGACGGCATCTCTTTCCCGGTATCGAACAGCCTCACATGCTGAAGCGCCGCGGCAGCGGCGGCAAACACGACCACCGCGCCTGCGGCAAGCCAATATCGGGGCCATGACACACGCCGGTCCGCCTTGTCCCGGCGGCGCCCATCCGCTGCCGGAGGGACCTGCTGCGTATAGTCTGGGGAGGGCCGCAGCTCAGCGGACTGTCCCATTTGCAGCCTTTCTGCAGGCTCGGCTCCTCGCCTTACCTCGAAGATGGGCGCATAGCCGCCTCTGGGAATTGTGATGATAACCCGGTCGCTGGCTCCGGCGGTCAGGTAATAATGTTCCAGTTCCCTGCGCAGTCGTCCTGCTTCGATACGGACACACGGATCCTGCTGAGCATCGAAACTTGCATCTCGGCCGAAAACGGCCTGTGCGATGGTAAATGCCTTCAGGTAGTCGCGATGGCCGGCAAGCGTCTCGGTCACCACGAATTCAAGGAATCTTCCTGCCCGCTCCGGAAGACGAAACTCCGGACTGGACAGAATACGCTCAAGTTGCTGCTGCACCTCTTCGGGTGAAGAAATGTCGCTGCCTGCCCTGTCAGCGCCTGCATTTTGCATCGGCTCCCCCAAGACTCCGATTGCGATCAACCTGCAGTATTAGCCATCGACGATAGACCCGAGTCGGCATAACGGCAATGCGATTTGCAAGAATGTGCTAATTAAGGATCACCTTAGTCGATGGTCGCCAATAGCCAATGCAGGCCAGTATAACCCGTATCAGCGTAGGATACCGTATCCTACCGGCGCGGACATGTATTTTACTGCCATCGTCACTCCGTGCGCTCTATCATCGCCTAAACATTCTGGAGGAGGCGACGATGACATCACCCGAAGCGTCCACATCATCCATGACGAGCGCCGAGGACTTGCGCAAACGCGCTTTGGAACTACAGCTTCTGGAAATCGAGCGCAGCGAAAAGATCAAGTCGCGCGAAGCGAAGAAGCATGCTGACTTCGTCGAGGATTTCTTCCGCAAGCAGATCGGAGAAGCGGAACGCGCTGTCATCAAACGCCTCGTGATGAAGGCGGCCGCGGACGGCAAATACGAGGCGCTGATCTACAGCTTTCCATCGACGTTCTGCACGGACAGCGGCCGGGCCATCAACAATAACCTTCCTGGGTGGCAGAAGACGTTACAGGGAAAGGCGAAGGAACTGCATGGACTGTTCGAGGAGGTCGCCAAGCCGCAAGGCTACGGGCTCAAGGCGATGATCATCAATTTCCCCGACGGCATGCCCGGCGACGTCGGCTTCTTCCTCACCTGGGAACCCCCCGTCGAGTAACGGCAAAGAGCAGGCGTGAGCAAGGAAATATCCTATTGAAAGCGATAGAGATCGAGCGAAAGTTCCTGGTCCGGGACGACAGTTGGCGCGCTTGCGCCGACGAGCCGCACGTTCTGCAGCAGGCCTATCTCTGCCTCGATCAGAACTGCATACGCGTCCGCCTGATCGACGGGCATTCCGCGCGCCTGACGATCAAATTCCGCTCGCCAGGCCTCGCTCGCGAGGAATTTGAGTATGACATTCCGGTCGAGGAGGCACGCGACCTCCTGCTCCATGCAGGTCATGTCCTTGAAAAGACGCGATACCGCGTCCTGCATGACGGCCGGAGCTGGGAGGTGGACGTATTCGCCGGCGCTTACCAGGGATTAACGCTCGCCGAAATCGAAATGGCGAGCGAGAATGACCGGTTCAATCTGCCGCAATGGCTGGGGCGCGAGGTCACGGGCGAGAAGCGATACTCAAACCGCGCCATGGCAGCTGCTCCCCGTACTCAGCTGGCGGCGCAGGGCACTGCTGGCTGGCCTCTCAATCCTTTACCACAGTCCAGCTTGCGTCCGGATTGAAATTCTTGATCGCCGCGGCACGCTCTTCCGTTGTCGGACCCAGATCGCGCTGGTAGATGACGCTCATCCCGTTGACCATGAACGTCTGCACGCCGGTGACCCTGTATTTGACCGGCCAGGCGATCAGTGCAAAGCCGCCGGTCATATAGCCGTTGATGATATAACTTTGCTTGCCGCCAAGCACGTTGTCGCCCTGGGATGTCAGAATGCGGTAGCGATATCCGTAATAGCCCTCGCCGCGTTTGGCGGCTCCGAAAGCGGCCGTTTCGACCAGCGCGCTTGCCGGGCTTTCCTCGGGGTATACGCTGGGATCCCAGTAAAGACCATCGAGCTTGCCGGGGCTGCTGATCAATTTCTTCGCGAACTCGTAGATGCCGTCGCCGTCACGATCCTCGGATGCGAACCAGTACTGGGCAGCCACATATTCACGCATGGTATCGATGGTGGCGAGCTCGTTCTCGCCGACGCGGCGATTGATGATTTCTTCAAGGCCACGCTGAGTATCGAAGAACCATTTGCCATCCTTGTCTTCGGTCAGCGGAAACGGCAGCGGCCAAAGCCGATCGCCGATCGCAGCGACCTTCAGATTGCCGAGATCCTTCAGAACCACTTGGCGCTCTGCGCCCTCGCGGATCAATCCGTATGCGATCATCGCCTCGTTGCTTGAACGGAGCTTGTCGGCGTTGAGGCCCAGCAAGGCGGCAAGATCGTCGATGTTGTTGGAAGCCAGCACCGACTTCAGTTTGTCGATCGCAAGCTGCGCACTGTCGAACTTGGGCGAGGACGTCGCCGCCTTGTAGGCGGAGAGATCCGCCTGCGCCAGTGAGAGCGTCGGCGTTGCCGAAAAAGTGCAGAGCGCTGCTGCGAACATGAGCGAAATTACAGTCGATTGGCGTCTCATGATGTCACTCCCTGAGCTGAAACAGGTGTTACCGCCGTCCACCGCCGCCACGGCCACCGCCGCCACGACCACCGCCACCGCCACCGCGGCCACCGCCGCCGCCTGGTGGGCGGCGATACTGAGGTGGACGGGCCGAAGGACGCTGGCCCATGCTCTGCGAGCCGCGGTGTGAGGAGACGGCCTCCCGGCGACCCGACTGCGGGTTGCCGAGAGCGCTTGGCTGGCGTCCGCGATTGTCTGGTCTCGCAGCCATTTGCGGCTTGTTGGCTTTCTTGACGGATTTCTGGGCCGGTTTGGCCGGGCGATTGGCGGCCTTCTGAGGACGGGCTTCGGGCCGGGAGGCGGCCTGCCGATTGCTCGCCGCCGGTCGATTGGCGGCGGGCTTGGCCTTCAAACCTTGCGCCGTGTTTCTGCGGATGTCTTCAGCGCGTGCGGCGTTACCGCGATTGCCGGGCCTCTGGCTTGCCTGGATATCGTTGGCCCTGTTGCGCAGCTGGTTGCGATTGTCGCTCTGGAGACTGGATTTGATCGACGACCGGTCCAGCTTCGAAAACTGGTCCTTGCCTATACTCAGTTTGCTGCGATCGACATTGCTCCAGTCGACGTCGTTAAGCTTGAGCTTCCCATTGAAATTGCGGTCGTTCAGGCAATTGTTGCAGTCGATGTCGATATCGCCGCCGTCCCAACGGCCGCCCCAGACGCCCCAGTCGTCCCAGTTGACGATGGCCGCCCACGTCAACCCGGTTACCGCAGCCGCAAAAAACCCCGCCCCGGGGTAATAGTAGCTGTCGTAATAATCCGGATAGTAGGAGATAGGCTCCGAGGCATAACCCGGTTCGTAGAGCATTTCCGGTGGATATTGCGGGATATAGATCTTCTCGGGATCGGTCGGCCGGATGATGATATTCTCGTTCTCGGTAACGACGGTCACCTTGTCATCCGTCTTGATGATGTTCTTTTCCACCGCTTCGTCGCGAAGCTGCTGGATGGCAATCAGAACATCCTTTTGCTGATTGGTGAGCGCATCCGCCAGCGATTGCGTCCAGTCGAGGTCCTCGCTCATCATCTTGACGATGTCGGGATAGTTGAGCAGCGAAATGACGCTGCCGTCCCAATCGCTCTTCGGCTTGAGATCGGAATTCTTCTTTTTTGCCTCCAGGAAACGCTGTGCCTCGATGATCTGCAGCGGAAAGAGCGAGGCAGCCGAAATTGCTGCGACCAACTCGTCTGGATAAAGGGCAATGCGCGCCACGAGCACTTCCAGTTCATCGTCCGACAGAAGCGCCGAAGCAGGCTGTTCGGCAGCAGTCTGTGTCGGCGCGGCCGCTGGTGCAGGCGCCTGGGCGCGCGCGGGCAAGGCCGGCTGCAGCGCGATGATCGCGACAGCCGACAATCCAGCAATGACTTGGCCGGCGATGAGTTGGCCAAGTGGGAATCGGCCCCCAAACACTTTGCAGGAAATGGCTTTCATCGCATCGACCTCCCTTGGATCAGACAATGACGGATGCCTTTATGAAGACTTCGGAGCGATGAGAGGCGGTCGCCCCAGCACGACGACTTTCGATTGGGCGATTGCCTCCCCCATCTCTTTCAGCAGAGCCTCGACCAGTCCCGCATATTCTTGCCGCCGCGCCTCGCGAACCGCCTCCGGCAGACCTTCGACATGGGCCAGAGCCTGGGCGGCGGCCGCGAGATCCTCACACATGCTGTGAAAGGCCTCGTTAACGTAGAAAAGCCGCTGTACAAGCCGCGTCTGGTTGGGAAAATAAGTCTCGGCCGTCTCAAGGGCGGATAGATATGTCGAACCTTTATCTCCCGACGCCATCTCCGCCCCCGCCGCCGACTGCGCTCAGCAGATGTCAAAACTATACAACAGCCGCACCCGTGGCTGACGTAAAATACGCGATCCTCTACGGTAGCCGGCTTTTGAGTCACCGGGGGAATTCGAGGCTACGGCCGAATGGCAGGAATCTAGACGATCGAGTCGCGCCGCTCCTCAGGCGCTGACGATCACCGCAAGGGCCTGGCGGCTAGCGATCCGATAGAGATTACACGATGCTACGAGCCTCCACGCCGAAACGGGCCTAATATCGACCGTTGATAGAGATAAAGGGTGAGCCAGACCGGTCGGAAGGAGCGGCCGTGTTTCGACTATCTTGCCTTGAGCCTCCCTGTTTTCGTCGTCACCATCCTTGTCTGAGACGTGATGGCGATCGGCGTTCAGATCTGATTGCTAACGTATCAAACCACCCTCATCAGCACGCCGCGAACGCTGCCAAACGGGCGGTTTCAATTCGCGGTCTTGCGATTTGGCTATCGTAGTTGACGCCACCGTGCGGCCAAGCAGCGCGATGATCGGGAAGAACAACGGTAAGAGCATAGGAGCCAGCGGTGATAGGTAGCATTCCGATGTTGCGAGGCCTGAGCGGTTTCAGCTGGGATTGGCTTCGCAGCGATATCCCGGCCGGGCTGTCGGTCGCTGCCGTCGGCCTGCCAAGCGCCATCGCCTACCCGGCGATCGCCGGTCTGCCGCCGGAAACCGGCATCTATGCCAGCATTCTTGCGCCGATTGCTTATGCGATTTTCGGGCCGTCGCGGTTGCTGATCGTCGGGCCGGATGCCGCGACGATGACGGTGCTTGCCGCTGCCATGGGCGCCATCATCGCGGCCTTGCATGCCGGTACCGCTGTCGATCGGGTCGCGATCGCTTCGGCGCTTGCCATCGGTGTCGGCCTCTTCTGCATCGCTGCGAAACTATTGAGGCTCGGCGTTCTCGCAAGCTTCCTGTCCCGGCCAATTCTGGTCGGGTTTTTCGCCGGGGTGTCGCTTTCGATCCTGGTCGGACAGATCGGCCGCTTCACCGGAGTTAAGATCGAATCCGACGGGCTGATCGCGCCGCTCGTCGAAATGCTCGCCAAGAGCGGCCTGATCCATTGGCCTTCGCTCATCCTCGGCCTTGCGATGTTTGCGCTGCTATGGATCGTCCGGGCGCTGCACTTGAAGGTTCCCGGCCCGGTTCTCGTCGTAGTGGTGTCTGTCGTTCTGTCGGCCATCTTCGATTTCCGCGGGCAGGGCATCGCCGTGGTCGGCGACTTGCCAAGCGGCCTGCCGGCCCTCTCCCTGCCCGCGTTTCATCAGATGCCTCTCGACAAGATCGTGCTCGGTTCAGCCGCGATTTTTCTCGTCAGCTTCGGTGCGGGCATAGTGGCGGCGCGCAGCTTCGGCTCGCGCACCGGCGAGGAAGTCGATGCAAACCAGGAATTGATCGGACTTGGCGCCGCCAATATCGCACCTGGTCTTTTCGGTTCGTTTCCGATTAGCGTGTCGGATTCCCGCACAGCCATAAACCTGTCGACGGGAGGTGTCTCTCAACTTGCAGGTCTGGTCTCTGCCGCGACGCTGGTTGCGGCGCTGGTCTTCCTGAATGATGCGCTGCGCATTCTCCCGATCCCGGCGCTGGCGGCCATCCTTGCAACGGCGGCGATCAGCCTCATCGATGTCGATGAACTCAGGAAGATCTGGCGCATCAGCCGCATCGAATTCATCTTCGCGCTGATCGCGATGTGGGGCGCGATCAGCTTCGGCGTCCTCAATGGGGTGATTGTCGCTATCGCGGCGACCTTCGCCTATCTCCTGCGTCAGACCATGTTTCCGCGCGACGGCCTTCTTGGCCGCATCGAAGGGCGGCACGGCTTCTTCGATCTGCAGCGCTTTCCGGAAGCCCGTCCCATCGATGGCGCGGCCGTCTTTGCAGTCCAGGGCAGCATCCTGTTCTACAACGCCGATTATGTGCGCTTGCGCATAATTTCGGTGATAAAGGGGCTGGCCGCCGAGACCAGATGCCTGGTCCTCGATGCAAGCGCCATCACATATATCGACAGCACCGGGGCAACCGCGCTCGAGGCCGTGGCTGAACTGCTTGCCAAACGCAACATCATCTTCGCGATTGCCGATCTCAGCGATGAAAGCCGCGCCATTCTTACCCGCGCCGGGGTCATCGAGACGATCGGCGCCGACAATCTCTTCAACGGCAGGGAAGAAGCCTTGCGGGCGCTGATCGGCGATATCCCCCAGCCCGACCGCACCGTTCAGGCCAGCAATATATCTCAGTGACAGAAGGAGGGAGAGCCATGGACGAAAATTATGAGCCGAGAGAGGCCGACGCAGAGCCAACCCGCAGCGGCAAGGATAAAAATAAAAAGAAATCTTGGGATTATGAGAAGGAGATCAACCGGCTGCAGGTGGAACTGGCGCATCTTCAGGCCTGGGTGAAAAAGTCGGGCGCAAGGATCGTCATCATCTTCGAGGGGCGGGACGCCGCCGGCAAGGGCGGCATGATCAAGCGGATAACGGAGAGGGTCAGTCCTCGGGTTTTCCGCGTCGTGGCGCTGCCCGCGCCCACCGACCGCGAGAAGTCGCAGATCTACATGCAGCGTTATATCGCTCATCTGCCGGCGGCCGGTGAAATCGTGATATTCGATCGCAGCTGGTATAACCGGGCCGGCGTCGACCGTGTCATGGGCTTCACCAGCGAGAAGAAGGCGCAGCGCTTTCTCGAGCTTGCCCCTCGCTTCGAAGCGGCGATCGTCGAGAGCGGCGTCATTCTGCTCAAATATTTCCTGACGGTCAGCGAGGAGGAACAGGAGCGCCGCTTCAGGCGCCGGATCGACGATCCCCTGCGGCAATGGAAGCTCAGCCCGATGGATGTCGAATCCTACCAGCGCTGGTGGGATTATACGCGCGCCTATGACGATATGCTGCGGATGACCGACTCCAAACACGCTCCGTGGTGGATCGTGCCTTCCGACGACAAGAAGCGCGCCCGGATCAACTGCATCTCGCACATCCTGCAGTCCATTCCTTATGAACGGCTGAAGTTCGACGAGCCCGACCTGGGCAAACGGCAAAAACGGCCGGCCGATTTCACTGAGGATCGCAGCGTCCGCCATGTCGTGCCTGACATGACATCGTAGGGCATGACGGTCCGGCCTGTAACCCGACGGATGCGACGATGGAGCAGACAGCCGATACGACAACGCAAGGGACCGGCGCAGGTCAGATTTCGATAGAGGCGAGAGTAAGCGATCTCGTCCGTCTGGGCATTATCGGCCTTTTCGCTTATTGGACGATGACGCTGATTGCTCCTTTCGCGCTTATTCTCATCTGGGCCGCCATCCTCGCCGTCGCTCTCTTTCCGATGTTTGCGACGCTCTCGCGGCTGATCGGAAACCGGCCGGTGATCGCCGCCATCGTCATCGTCGCCGGTTGCCTCGTCCTGATCATCGCGCCGCTCGCCCTTGTCGCGGTCAATTTCGCCGACACCGCAGAGGCGTTGATCGGCAAGTTACGAACGGGAGAATTTACCCTGCCGGCAGCGCCTGACGCCATCAGGGATTGGCCGGTTGTCGGTGAGCGGCTCCATGACATTTGGAACCGCCTTGCCGGCGATCTGGCTTCGACGATCATCAAGTTTCAGGCGCCCATCCGTGAGGTCATGGGCGCAGTGGTCACAAAGCTTGCCTCGATCGGCGGCGGTGTATTGAGTTTCGTCGTCTCTATAATGCTCTCCGGCCTGTTCCTCACCCAGTCAACGCGCCTGGCGGCAGCGATACAGATTCTGGCAAGCCGGGTCGCGGGCGACAAGGGCGTCGGTTTCGCCCGGCTGTCGGGAACCACGGTCCGGAATGTCTCACGCGGTGTCATCGGTGTGGCTTTCCTGCAGACTCTGCTTTGCGGATTGTGTTTTGCCATCTTCGACGTTCCAGCGCGTGGAGCGCTCACCTTCGTCGTCTTCATCCTGTGCGTCATGCAACTCGGGCCAGCGCTGGTGCTCCTTCCCCTCGTCATCTGGGCGTGGTTCTCCTGGTCATTCGCCAGTGCCTTTGCCTTTACCTGCCTCGCCGTGCCGATCTCGATCGTCGACAACATCCTGAAACCCATCCTGATGGCGAGAGGCCTCTCGACTCCCATGCCCGTCATCCTGATCGGCGTGATCGGCGGCACTCTGTCCCACGGGCTGCTGGGGCTTTTTCTGGGGCCGGTAGTGCTCAGCGTCTTCTACGAGCTGCTGAGAGCCTGGGCCTGGCCTGCGGCAATGACGGAAGGATCAGAACATGATCGCGCGCCGGCCCTTGAGGTCGAGCGCGCCGGATAGTCTTCTTCGGCGTATCTACCTGCTGGTACAGTAGACCACGACCTCCTGCTCTATGTCGCGACAGAGCTCCTCATATTCCGCAATGAGCCTGTCTTCTCTCGGGCTCTGGGTCCGGAACCGATCCAGCGCATCGACTGCAAGATCGTAGGCCTCGAACAGTTCTCCGAGGGTCTCGTTGGTTATGTCCGCCAGCAGATGGCGGATATCCGGAAGCCGCAACATCAGTTTTCTGCGGCCGCGTTCTTGGCTCATGAACTAGCTCCGCATTGGTACCGCGTCCTGCAATTGGTACGAAGTCACAAAGGTGCCGGATTGTTCCCGAGGTAACATTGACTGTATCAGACCGGAAGACAACATTGCCAGATTAGTTCGGTACCGGACAATCGGCGCCGCTCATCCGCGCCA
The DNA here is from genome assembly GCF_002117485.1 of Rhizobium sp. NXC14. Taxonomy (NCBI): domain Bacteria; kingdom Pseudomonadati; phylum Pseudomonadota; class Alphaproteobacteria; order Hyphomicrobiales; family Rhizobiaceae; genus Rhizobium; species Rhizobium sp. NXC14. Next base: position 3,337,435 of record NZ_CP021030.1, on the reverse strand, counting down.
AGAACGGTCCGCGCCCAAATTTGTGGCGTTCTGCGCGAATCCCAAAGCAAAACTTGCAACCAAGGGCAGGCGCGGTATGATGTATTAGAACGGGCTTAGATAATTGCGTGACTTGTCGTGGGGCGATCATGAGGTACGCAAAAGTCAATGTTTTGGGCAGTCTCGAGCCGACGGTTGATGAAATCTGCCGTCAGGTCGAACGAATTCTCGCAAGCGAGGAATTTCATGCGCCGAAGCGGGGGCGGGATTTCCTCGAGTTCGTCGTCAACGAGACGCTCGCCGGCCGATCGGGGTTCCTGAAAGCTTTTACGATCGCGAATGTTGTTTTTGGCCGCGAGGCTTCATTTGACCCGCAGAATGATCCTGTCGTCCGGATCGAGGCCGGTCGGATCAGAAAGGCGCTCGAGCGTTATTACCTCGTCGCAGGCCGCACGGACGAGGTCGTCATTACCGTGCCGAAAGGCGGATATGTGCCGCATTTCGAATATGCCCAGGAAGTCCCGCCTCCGTCTTCGATAAATCCGGAAGAACCTCAGGCTGCAGAGCTCAACGTCCATGACAGCCCTCGTAGCACGATGCGTGCTCCGACGCTGTCGGCAGCTCGAGGCTTCGGGATCGTCATATCAGTGGGGTTTGGGGTCTTCGCCTTGGCCCTTGCAATTGCGCTGTCTGTTTGGAACGGGCGACCGACTGCGACGCTGCCGCTGGCGAGCGCCCATCCGAAGGTGCTCGTCGAATTCTTTTCCGAAAGCGGCTCCGCCGGCGCCGGTTCGGACATCGCTCGCGGCCTGAGGGACGATGTAATCGGTCAGCTTGCCCGGATCGACGACATCATCGTCGTTGCCGATCCGCTACGCGGCGGGCGGGCCGCCGTTGCCGACTACTCGCTCCACGGCAATGTCCAGCTCGACAAAAGCAGGTTGCGCGCCTCAGCGAGGCTCGTGCGCCAATCGGATGGCGCGGTCATCTGGGCCAGAAATTTCGATGCCGATCTTCAAGCCGAGAACAAGCTCGTCATCCAAGCCAACATCTCCCGGCAGATTTCCACCGCTATCGCGCATCCTAATGGCGCCATCCTTCAAACCGAGACGGATAAGATCGTCGGACCAGCGCAGAATGGCGACCAGGATGACTATGCCTGCACGCGCGCCTATTACAGCTACCGTCAGGCCATGACCGCGCAAAGCCACGCTGCCGCACTGGAATGCCTCCGGCAGGCGACACAGCGTTTCCCCGATAACGTTGCTTCCTGGACATTGCTTTCCATGGTCTATCTTGATGAGGTGCGGTTTCGCTACAAGCTCAGCACCCCCTCTTCGGTTCGATCGCTCGAAATGGCAAACGCTGCGGTGGAGAGGGCGGCATCACTCGCGCCCGGCGATCCCCGGGTTCTGCAGGCGCTGATGTTGGTGGGCTTCTTCCAGGGAGATGTCGACAAGGCGCTGAAGGCTGGCACGGCGGCCTACGCCGCCAATCCCGGCGACGTCGAAGTCGCGGGCGAATATGGCTATCGACTGGCGCTTTCCGGAAAATGGCAGTCAGGCTGCGAACTACTCTCGATCGCCCTCAACAGAGGCGTCGGTCCCAGCGGATATTATGAAGCCGGCATGGCGCTCTGTGCATTCATCAAAGGCGATCTCGAACAGGCGGAGCGCTGGTCGCGAAAATCCGATCTCGGCTCGAACCCTGTCCATCGTCTCGTCCTGCTATCCATTCTCGGGGCCGCCGGCAAGACCGAGGAAGCCGAAGCGGAAAAGCGCTGGCTTTATACCCATGCGCCGGCATTGATGGTCAATATCCGCGAGGAAGTTTCGCTGCGCTTGCAACGGCCTGAAGATCAGGAGCGCTTGCTGAACGGATTGCGTGCCTCGGGGCTTGATATCGACGCCACCGCGGCAAGATAAGGCGCTTATCGATCAGGCGGTGTGGTGCTCTGCTTGCGGCTTTCCGAAATTTCCAGAGCGATTTGCATGGCGATCTCGTCCTCGATATCGAGAATGGTTCGGCCTTGGAGCTCGCGATCATATCGATTTGCCCATATGACCGTGCCGTCGGCGCCATTGATCAGGCGGACATGCAGATGAAGGGCCGATCCCTCGATAACCACGCTTCCCTGCAGATTGAACTGTGGAACGATCGGTTGGGCACCCGGCCGATCGGGCCCGAGCACGACAAGATTTTCCGCTTTCATCAGCTTCGTCAGCAGCTGGTCTGCTAAGCCTTTCGCAAAATTTAAGCCTTCGGAGCTGCCGCCGAGAGCCGCGAAGGGCTCGACGACGATGCTGGCCTTGCTTGCAAGCGTCGACGCGGCGGGCGCCGGCGGCGCCTTTGGCCTTGAAAAATAATCTTCCAACGGGCGGATGACAGCCAGAATCGCGATCACGCCCAAGAGCGCCGGTAGGCCAATCGGCAGCAGAAGATCGCGATAGGCGATCGGCCGATCAAGACCGCCCTGCTTGTTTCCGGGGTTTTGCGAATTCATTCCAACAACGCCGGAATTCGCGGTGCCATTGGTGCTTGAAAAATGCGGCGAATAGCCTCCTTTGGGGATGGTTATCCCGATCGGATCGCTTCTTCCGCTGACGAGGTAATATCGCTCGAGCGCGCGGCGAATCCGCCCCGCCTCGATGCGCACGACCGGGTCATTCTGCGCATCGAACGAGGCGTCGCGCCCGAAAACCGCCTGCGCAATCGTATAGGCCTTGAGCTGTTCGCCGCGTCCTTCCAGCATCTCCTCGACGATATATTGCAGGAAACGCCTCCCACGCTCGGGAGCATGAAATTCGGGACTGGCGAGGATGCGATCGAGCTGCTCGCGAACGGCTGCGGGATCGTAATGTGCGGGGCTGGTTCTTCCCTCATCCGATACCATCGAGCCCTCCCGCGACGCTACCTGTTGCCTTATACACCCGCTGATGGCTCTGGACTTCCGTAGCAATACGTAACTGAGCGGCACTCCCGGGCGCGTCTTGCGCAATGATTGAGAACTAAGTCCGGCCGCCGGCGACGCCGTTGCAATAGCGCAGCAGAGCAGGAATCAAGGCTCCTGGTCGTCCGCATTCAGAGCTTTCACCGTAACGGCCGCGACGACGCCGGTCAGCACGATGCCCGCAAAGCCGATCACCAGCGCCAAAATCCGCGACGTAATATGTTTGGGGGTAAAATCGCCGTAGCCGATCGTCAGGCCGGTGACGAAAGTGAAATACATCGCTTCGTCAATGCGCCAGTTTTCGATACGCCAGATTGCAAGCCCGGATCCGACCATCAGGGAGACGATCCCTGACACGATTGGCCAGATCACACGAAGCTGCGTTGCGAGCGCGATGAAAAACAGGCGCCGCATCCGTCTATGGCTCGACTTTCGGCCAGCTCTTACCGACACCTTCCGGCCTTCCTGCAGTTGGATCAGGGCATTGGTCAGACTTACGCAGCATTATCGCCGGCAACCGAGCCTCACGTCGATCTCGCGCATTTGCCAAGCCATTATGCGGCCTCAAGAGCCCCGATCGGGCAAAACATACAAAGTCGTGGCGAAGATCATGTAAACCATCAGCACCAATATGCCGACGAACCACGCTGAACGCCCGCTGTTGGTGACGAACATCGCCGTCATGGTCGCCAGCAAAACCATGACGACCACGCCCGGAGAAAACTGCAGATCCATCGGCGTCGGCCCGATGACGTAGCTCAACAGCACCAGCACGGGCGCCACGAAAAGGGCTATCTGCGAGGCGCTTCCAAGCGCTATGCCCACGCTCAGGTCGAGGCGGTTCTTGCGTGCACCGGAAAATGCCGAAGCCATTTCGGCTGCGCCGCCCACCAGTGCTACGACGATGAAACCGACAAAGGCGGACGTCATTCCAAAAACCTTGGCAGCCTCCTGCACCGACTCGACGAAGATTTCGCTGACCAGGGCGACCAGTATCGTCACACCGGCGAGTGTGGTCAGCGCCACCCCGATCGGCCACGGGGTTTCGTCGGTCTCGGCGTGCTCGGCGGCAGCAAAAAACTCCCGATGCGTCTTGAGGGTGAACAGCAGTCCCAGCGCGTATCCGACGATAAGCAGGACCGCCAAGCCTAAGCTGAGCTTGTTGATCACTTCCGTAGCCGAGGTCGAATCCATTGACGCAACCGCCGATGGCATCAGCAGGCCGATCGTGGCGAGGAAGAGCAGACCGGCCTGAAGACGCGCATTGGCTCGGTTGAATTCCTGGCTGTGATGTTTGAGGCCGCCGAGCAAAAACGATGCCCCCAGCATGAACAAGGTGTTGGTGACGATCGCACCGGCAACCGATGATTTTACCAGCGTATATTGGCCTGCACTTAAGGCCGTCAGCGCGATGACGAGCTCCGTCAGATTGCCAAGCGTGGCATTGAGCAGCCCGCCAGCGGCGTCGCCGGTTTTCGCCGCAACGGATTCGGTAGCGTGACTGAGGAGCCCAGCCAGGGGTATCACGGCAAGCACCGACAGGATGAAGAGCACCGTATGAGCCTCGGGGGCAACGCCCGCAGCGACGAAGACCACCGGCACCGCGGCGAGCAGCCACAGCATGGGATTGTGACGGATTTCTTTCCAGAGAAGACTCACCCCGTCGCTCCCGTTCAGTTGCTTCAGCCGTTCAGCGGGTTTGCAGATCAATATGGCCCGCTCCGGAGCACGCCACGTGTTTGGCGGCTCGATCCGTCGCAGTGCTATTCCGGCAGCGCTGTTTGCTGGAAAAATGTCACGGTCCCTTCGTCCGGCGGCCCGAACCAGGTTGTGAAGAATGTCCGGAAATCCGGCCCGGCATAGGCCTGGCTGAGCGCGCGATCGACGGCAAGGCGGAAGTCCTCATCGCCGCGCGCGAGCTCAAGGCCGAGCGGTTCGTAGGTGAAATGGCGCTGCAGGACGATCAGATTGCCGGAATTGTCACTGCGGGCGGCGGCATCCATCAGGATCGGCATGTCGCCGAAGAGCACCGCCGAACTGCCATCTACGACGCGCTCGATCCCCTGCTGGTAATTGTCGACCGGCGCAGCCGTCGCAGCGAGTTGAAAAGTCTTGATCCTGTCGCTTAGCCAGCCTTCGCTCGTCGTGCCGGCAATTGAGGAGAAGGTCTTGTGCTCGAGGATCGTGCGCGCCGGTGAACCGCGCCAGACGGGGCGGGTCGAAGGTTCGCCATACTGCAGCACTTCCCGCAAGGCCAGCGGCGAGCTGGCGCTCAGGAGCGCGCCGGTGCCGCTCGGGAAGATCGGGATGGAAAACGACACCTGCTGCCGGCGCGTCAATGTCACCGGCTCCGCACCGCAGACAATATCAGCGGTACCGCTCTCTATCGCTCGTGTCTTGACGTCGCCTGAAAGCGAAACCCATTCGACATCGAGCTTCGGCAGGTTCAGCTGTGCCCTCAGGCTATCGGCAATCTTGTTGCAGAGGGCGACGGCATAGCCATCCGGCCGTCCCTGTTCGCCATTGAACGAAAAGGGCCTCGCATCCGGATCGTAGCCGAGCTTCAGCGCGCTGCTTGTTCTGACGCGATCGAGCGTCTGAGCCTGCGTGGGCGTGCTGAGGGCAAACAAAGCCGTTGCGGCGAGGGCAGAGGCTGTGATACCCGCCCACCGAGCATTTTCTCGTGACATGTCTGATCCTCCTCTGTTACTCGGCCGGAAGCCGGTTCGTGCCGCTGGCGAAACGCGGGGCGATCAAGCCGTAGATGATGAAGCCGATGCCTGTGACGATCATGCCGCCGAGCACCGCATCCTTTCCGGAGGCATAGATGGCGAAGAGGCTGTAGGCCATCCCGACCAGGGCGATGGTCGCATTCAGCCGGTATTTCGGCTGTGGCACGCGGGCAGCCTTCATCATGACGAACAGCGACGAAAGCGCGATGATATAGGGCAGTACGTTGGTGACGACGGCGAGGTTGACGAGCGCTGAGAACTGTTCGCTCAAAGTCGGCGATATGGTCATTAAGGCAAGGCATGTCTGCACGATGCCAAGAATGATCATGCCGGCCATGGGAGCCCCCATCTCGTTCACCCGCGAGAATATGGATGGGAACATTCTCTCATCGGCGGCGGTTTTCGCCGTCTGCGCGATCGTAAACTGCCATCCGAGTAGCGAGCCCAGGCATGCCAGCACGGCAAGCGCCATGACGATGGAGCCAATGGTGGAATTGAACATGGTGGCATAGGCGAGTGCGAAAGGTCCCGTTGAGGTAGCAAGATCCGCATTCGGCACGATGCCTTGAATGACCGTCGTCGACAGGATGTAGATGACGGCGGCGCCCAGCGTGCCGAACATGCAGGCGAGCGGTACGTCACGCTTGGGATTTTCGACGGCATCGGAATTCTGCGCCGCGGACTCCATGCCGAGGAAAGCCCAGAGGGTAAGCGAGATGCTCGATCCCATTCCCTGCCCAAGTGTCAAGCCTTGCGGGTTCCAGGCGGCGGCGAAGGTACTGGAGCTGAACCAGAGCCAGCCGAGGATCGACAGCAGGCCGACGGGAAGGATGACGCCCCAGACAGTGACCGAGCCGATGCGGCCGGTAATGCGCGGTCCACCGAAATTGGCGGCCGTGGTCAGCCACAAGAGCACGATCAGCGCCAGGCAGGTCATGATCGGCGTCGAGGTCAGCACCGGAAAGAAACCGGCAAAGTACCCGACGGCCGAGATGCCGATCGCCACATTGCCGACGGCAAGCGACAGGAAATACAGGAAGAACACCATGAAGTAGCCGTCCTTCCCATAGGCATCCTCCGCATAGGCGGACATGCCACCGGGGCGCTGGTTGAACAGCCCGGCCTGGGCGAAGCCATAGGCGATCGCCATCGAGCCGATGGCGGTCACGAGCCAGGAGAGCAGCGAGATCGCCCCGACCTGCGCCATATTGGCAGGCAGCATAATGATCCCCGACCCCATCATGTTGACGGCGACGATAAAGGTGAGCTGCACCAGGTTCATCTTTTTCTTGGTTGTGGCCTCGGCCGCAAGATGCATCGTGTTGTCGGTCATGACGAAATCCTCCCTAAAGCGCGTTGCGATCCTGCAGGTTGGCTTGGCTCACGCTTTAACTCTCTGTTTTCACACATGTCGTTTCCGCAAAAACCGCTTCGCACTTTTCATGACTGCTCCAGCCCTACTCGCGCACGACATATGTGTGGAACTTGATCCGCCCATCGATCCGCTCCTGGAACACGCCTTGGACCTCGTAATTGAAGCCGGGGAAGCGGTTGAAGGATTCTTCGAAGGCGAGGAAATAGTCCCGCATCGGCCGCGCCCTCTCGTCCCAGCGTTCTCCAGGCACGATCACGCCGATACCGGGCGGATAGATCAGCGCCAAGGTTGCCGAGATGCGGCCGGCGGCTTCCGTCAGCGGCACATAGTCGACATTGTTGGCGACGAGTGCCTCATAGGCCTGTTTGGGTGCGATTGCCGGTTCCGGGAAGCTTTCGGAGCGGAAGCACAGGCGCTGCAGCTCCTTGACACCCGCGTCGCGATAGAAGGAATGCATCTCCCTGCAGACCTGGCGGACGCTGTAGCCGGCATAACGCTCGCGATTGGCCGCAAAGACGGTCGGCAGCACTTCTGGCAAGGGTGCGTCGCGATCCCACAGGTTTTTGAACTTGACGAGCTTGGCGACCAGCGTGTTCAGCTTGCTCTCGTCTTCAGCCGGCGTCAGCAAAAAGAGCAGGCTGTTCAAGTCGCATTTTTCCGCCACGACCCGCTGCTCGCGCAGATAGTTGGCGACGACGGTCGCCGGAATGCCGAACTCGCGATATTCGCCGGTCTTCCGGTCGATGCCGGGTGTCAGTATTGCAAGCTTGTTGGGGTCGACCATGGTGTAGCCGGGCGCGTAACCTGAATAACCGTGCCAGCTCGCCTCTGGATCGAACCGCCAGCATTGCTGCTCGCGTTTCAGCACCTCCGTCGGGACATCTTCCCACTTGGCGGCGGCAAGATCGCCGGTGTGCTTCGAGCGCGAAACCGTCACCCTGTCCGGCACGAAAGGATCGAAGAACCACTGCTCTTCCGGGTGCGCGGCCTTGGTTTCGTAATGCTCCACGAAACCGCGCAGCTTCTTGCGAACCTCGATCCCGAGTTCGATGCAGCGGTCCCAGAGCATCTCGCCAGCCTTGCCCTCATGCACCTTGGCATTGACATCGAGCGAGGCGAACAGCGGGTAGAAGGGAGACGTCGACACATGCATCAGCAGCGATTCATTGAAGCGCTTATGTTCGACGAAGCGGCGCTGGCCGCTGATATGTTCGTCGCGTTTGTGGATCTGCGATGCCTGCGAGAAGCCGGCGCCCTGCTTGTGCACCGATTGCGTGGAGAACAGCCCGGGCATGTCAGCCCTGAGATCCTTGAGACGCATCGGGCTGTGCCCCTCGAAGAGCGGGTGGAAGGCGTTGTAGCCGATCCAGGCCTCGTCCCAGAGGACGTAGTCGCAGAGATGGCCGAGCTTCTCCATCACTTGGGCGACATTGTAGATCGTGCCGTCATAGGTCGCGAGCTGGATGCAGGCCAGACGGAATGGCCTCTCCGCCTGCGCACGGCTCTTGTCCGTGACGAGCGGGTGTTCCTCGATCTTTTGCCGTAGCCAGGCTTCGTCCCAGGCTGCCCAGTCGACAGCGCCGATCATGCCGAAGGAATTGCGGGCGGTCGGCAGAAAAATCGGGATCGCCCCGGCCTGTACGAGGGCGCCCTGGTGCAGCGACTTGTGATTGTTGCGATCGAAGAGCACGAGATCGCCGCTACGCAACACTGCGTTCGCCACCACCTTGTTGGAGGTGCTCGTACCGTTCAGGATGAAATAGGTGCGGTCGGCGCCGAAGACGCGCGCGGCCGCTTTCTGAGCTTCGACGGCTGGCCCTTCATGGATGAGCAGATCGCCGAGGTCCACATCTGCATTGCAGAGGTCGTTGCGGAAAATGCTTTCGCCGAAATATTTGAAGAAGAGCTGGCCGGCCGGTGACTTTCGATAGAACTGGCCGCCCTGGTGCCCTGGGCAATCGAAGGCGATATTGGCTTCCCCATCATAGGCCATCATGCCGCCGAAGAATGGCGGGAGCAGCGATTTGCCGTAGTTGATGGCGCTGGACACGATCTGCTTGGCATAGAAGACTGGTGTCTGCTGACCGAGATAGACGAACCCATCCACTTCGCCAGCCATTTCCACGACATCCATATCCGCGATGGTCAGCGTATCGGCCATCGCCCAGATCGGCGTGCGAAAACCGATCTCCCTGACGCAGCGAAGGAAGCTGCGTGCCGAGAGCAGCCGCCCGTCCTCGACCGAGCCGATATAAGCGCCGACGTCGGCATCCTCGGATACATCGGCTGAATAGTCGCCCCGCACTTCCACCTCGAAGCCCTGGGCGGTGATCTGCGCCACGAGCTCCTGCGCCTGGGGATTGTCGCGGTCGACGACGGCGACGATTTTCAGCAGCTTGTGGAACGGTATGGCGACCGTTGGAGACTTCACATCGCGCGGGATCATTCTGGCGCCTCCTCTGCAATGCAATCGACGAGATAGCGGCGTCCGCCGTCGCCGGGAGCGAAGCGAAGACCATGGATATCGGTTTCGAAACCGGGGAACTTGCGATCGAAATCGCGGGCGTAGAGCAGGTAATCCTGAATCGATTTCGTCGATTGGGTGATCCTCTCGCCGGGCATGATCAGCGGAATTCCCGGCGGATAGGGAACGATCATCACGGCGAGGATGCGGTTCATGAGATTGTTAATCTCGACGCTCTCGATCCTGCCTTTGACCAGCCGGTCATAGGCGTCCGCCGGACGCAATGCCATTTCGGGCAGGACAGTGTACATCTCGCGCTGCGCCTTCGGGACGTCATCTTTGCGGTAGATCGCATGGATCTGCGCGCAGAGATCCTTCAACCCCATGCCGGCATAGGCTTCCTGATGCGCGGCGGCGAGCGCGGGCAGCGCTCGCGTCAACGGCGCGTTGGCATCATAGAGATCCTTGAAATTGAGGAGCTCAGTGATCAGCGTGCTCCATTTGCCGCGGGTAATACCCATCGAGAAAAGCACGAGGAAGGAATAGAGACCGGTTTTCTCGATCTCAATGCGCCGCGACGACAGGAACTTGGTGATAACGGCAGCCGGTATGCCGTGCTCATCCATCACTCCGCTCGCCGACAGGCCCGGCGACAGGATTGTGACCTTGATCGGGTCGACCATGACATGGTTTTCGGCAAGGCCGGCAAAACCATGCCAGGCATCATCCGGCTTCAGGACCCAATCGGCACGGGTATCGCTCGGCGTCTGTCCGGCAGCCGTCGGCTCCCAGACGTCAAACCACCAGGTGCCTTCCGTCTGTTTCCTCACCGCGTTCATCGCCCGGCGGAAGCTGATCGCCTCATCGATCGTCTCCTGCACCAGGGCGCGGCCGGCTGGCTGTTCCATCATGGCGGCCGCGACATCGCAGGAGGCGATGATGCCATATTGCGGCGAGGTCGAGGTATGCATCATGAAGGCTTCGTTGAAGCGGGTGATGTCGAGACGCTTGGTCTCGGCATGCTGGATATGGATCATCGATGCCTGGGAAAGGGCGGCCAGCAGCTTGTGCGTCGAGTGCGTGGCAAAGGTGATGGCGTTCTTCGACCGTGCCGGCTGGTTTGACGATATCCCGTGGAAACCGTCGTAGAATTCGTGGAAGTTGCCATAGGCGTACCAGGCTTCGTCGAAATGCAGCACCTCCACCGCGTCGCCGAGCGACGCCTTGATCGCATCGACATTGTAGCAGAGGCCATCATAGGTCGAGTTGGTGATGACCATCAGCCGGACTTTGCCGCTGGTCTGTCCGGCAAAAGGGCTGGCGGCGATCTTGCCGGCGATGGCTTCAGGCGTGAACTGATCCTTGGAAATCGGACCGATGATGCCGAGCCCGTTGCGCGACGGCGTCAGATAAATTGGCGTGGCGCCCGTCATGATGAGGGAATGCAGGATTGATTTGTGACAGTTACGGTCGCACAGGACGAGATCGCCGCGCCCGACCATGCCGTGCCAGATGATCTTGTTGGCAGTCGACGTGCCGCCGACGACGAAGAGGGTTTTATCGGTGCCGAAGATGCGCGCGGCATTGCGCTCGCCCTCGGCGATTGGCCCGACATGATCGAGAAGCGAACCGATGCTGCCGACCGATACGGAAATATCCGATCGCAGCGTATTTTCGCCGAAGAACGTGTAGAAGAGCTGGCCCACCGGACTCTTGCGAAACGCAATGCCGCCGCCATGGCCGGGCGTATGCCATGAATAAGCGCCTTCCAGCGTATAATCCATCAACGCCTTGAACATCGGCGGCGGTAGCCGGTCGAGATAGTTGCGGGCAGCCTGCGCGATGGCGCGCGCCATGAATTCGGCCGAATCCTCGAACAGCCGAAAGAAGGCATTGGCATGGCGCAATACCGGCGTCGGCACGTCTTCCGCCGTCGTGTCGTCGCCGAAGAGGAAGATCGGCAGGCGGTCGTTCCTCTGCCGCTTCGCGGCGAGCACCTCTCCCAGCACCTGCCAGCGCGTTGTCTTGTCTTCGGTGCCGTCGACGGAGACCAGCCAGCAGGACTCTGTGTTGAAGACATGGACGAGACGGCGGGCATCTTCATAGGAAACGCCGGAAACGATCCGGAACCCTTCCCTTTCGATGGCGGCAGCGAGGTCGCGCATACCGCGTCCGGCAGCGCTCTTGCCGTCAAAATCCTCGTCGATAACGGCTATCGGAAATGCCATCTGGAATTCCATGCGTTCCTCCAGAACCGGACGTCAAAGGCTGCGGCCGCCATGCAGCCCGCGTGCATCTCAGGTTGGAGGATCGTACATGACGGGTCGTGCAGCGTCCTTGATTGCAATCAAGGTGACCCGAAGCATTTCGACGTCGTCGGGGGAACTTGGATTTTGATTAGGCTATTCGGCCCACTCCGCATCGGCGGTGAAGGCGATCGTCAGCCAGCGATTGGCGCTTTCGTCGCCGATCGCGTTCCCTATCTCGTCGCGGAGCGCGTCCCACTCCTCCACGGTCTTTGCAGGAAGCCCTTGAGGGACGATGAAATAAAGTTCGATCTGCATCGCGCGGCCGACCCGGGCAACATAGGAGCGGTGGTAGAGGAAGCCGAGGCGGCGGACCGTTTCCGAGGCGACACGATCGACGTGCTCCTGGAGGTCGACAGGGGCGATCAGCAGGATCTCCGTCAACGACCTCCAAACGACGCCAATCGGAAGCGGAATCATGATGAGGCAAACCAGCGCCAGAACCGCCGGGTCCATATAGCTAGCAAGCCAGGCAGCCGGGGTCGCCTGCACGGCCATGCCAATTAGGAATGCAATGAGCAGGGCAAGCGCAATGCCGCCCGACATGATCCAGGCCTTGATGTCGAGCGAGATGAAATCGGATTTGGTGTGGGCATTCACTCTGACGCCGAGGAAGGCCATGGCGGCGCAAACGAGCAGGGTCGCCGCAGAATAGGCGATCGCCACGCCGAAGCGCAGTTCGTGACCGCCGTTTAAGATGCTGATGATCGCGCTGATCAGCGCATAGATGCCAACCGTCATCAACAGGCAGCCGTTGAGCATCAGCACGATGGGCTCGAGATGCCAGAATCCCATGGTGAAGCGGTTCCGGATTCTGCCGGATCGAGCGTCGCTCTGCGTCGACTTCAGGATCAGGCTGGAAACCCAGAGCGCCAGTCCGGTCATCGCCGCATCAGCCAGCGAATAAACGCCGTCGAAGGCGATCGAGAAGGAGCCGGAAAAAATGCCGAAGACGACGCCAAGCGTGGCGACCACGACGGTCGCTGCAATCGATGTCCGGAGAAACCCTTGCTCGCTTAACACTTGCCCCGCCTCGACATCCGCAGCCCCAATACTCAATCTAAGCATCGGCCCGAAAACCGGAAGCGATTTTCGAGCCGAGCGCTAGTACTTACGCTGGTCGCTGAGGCGCGGTTTGAAACGGTGGGGTCGACAAGGAGGCCGTGTGGCCTGCTGCAGCCTGAAGTTAGCCTGGCGGAGACCGGTCATTTTGTGTAGAAAGTCATGTTGCCATTGCGGGCCCGCGAAACCCATTCGATGTCGTTCGCAGTGAGTTTCTTCGTCTTGAGCTGCGCTACGAGCCATTTGTTCGAGCGAATCGCGTCTCTTATGGCTTTGACATGCTCTTCGCTTCCCGGTGTAGGATGTGAGCCGGTCTCTGAAAAATCTGCAACTCGATAACTGACGATCGTGAATCGCCTGTCGTGGTAAGCTCGCACCGCGTCAGGCAGGTTCTCGCTCCAGTTCATCCTCCGATATTCACGTCGAGTCTGTTGAGCCTCGACCGGCGCAATCCCAGCGGCGGCAGTTACTACGGCAAGTCCAATTATCATGGCCATCTTCATCACTCTAACTCCCGAGGACTGATTGATGTTCGGTTGCGGAAGATAGCTCATGCGCAGGAGCTCGGCATTGAGTAGGATCAATGATCCTCCAACAACTGGGCTACGGACAGCAACCAGATTTTCCGAAAGCGCGACGCCTGACGTCAACGCAACTGTTCAGGCGGTCGCCCCACTACGCATTGAACCGGATTGCGGCGCCCATCCTTTGAGTGGAAGATTGTCACCGAGAGCCGATGTCCGAGGCGACATCGGCACCGGAAAGGGCATCTCTCGGAGGGAACCATGACAACCTCGCCAAATGGCAAGAGCCTCGGACTTGCTGCCTGCACCGCCATTGTCGTCGGCAATATGGTGGGATCGGGCTTTTATCTTTCACCGGCCGCGGTTGCGCCCTATGGCAACCTTGCGATTGTCGTCTGGATCATCATGGGCGCCGGCGCGATTTGCCTGGGTCTGACCTTCGCGCGTCTGGCGAGCCTCGTGCCCGCTGTCGGCGGCCCCTACGCCTATACCAGACTCGCCTATGGCGATTTCGCCGGCTTTCTGATCGCCTGGGGTTACTGGATCTCGATATGGACATCTCTGCCCGTCATCGCGATTGCCTTTGCCGGCGTGATGGTCGATCTCTTCCCTGCTCTCGCCAACCGCTTCGCCGCGACCGTGTTGACGCTCGGTGTGATCTGGGCGATCGTGCTGGTCAATCTTCGCGGCGTTCACGCGGCGGGTGTCTTCGCGCAGGTCACGACTTACGCCAAGCTGCTGCCGTTCGGCGCCGTTGCCATTATCGGCCTTCTCTACATCGATACGTCGCATTTCGCCGAATTCAATCCGAGCGGTCAGCCGCTACTGCAGTCCTTTGCGACACTGGCGCCCCTCACCATGTTTGCTTATCTGGGGCTGGAATCGGCGACCGTTCCAGCCGGCGACGTGGAGAACGCGGAGCGGACAATCCCGCGATCCACCGTGCTCGGCATTTCCATCGCCGCTGCCCTCTATGTGCTCGGCACGATCGTGGTGATGGGCCTCGTACCGCGAGAACAGCTCGCTCAGTCTGTCGCGCCATTTTCCCAGGCGGCGGGGATCATGTGGGGACGCACCGGCGAGTTGGCGATCTCGCTTGCAGTTCTGGTCTCCTCGATCGGCGCGCTCAACGGCTGGACCCTGCTGATGGGGCAGGTTCCGATGGCTGCCGCCCGCGACGGACTGTTTCCGCCGCTGTTTGCCCGGCTCTCCCCACGAGGCGTGCCGGCGTGGGGCATGATCATCTCGGCCTCGTTCGCAACGCTCCTCGTGCTCGTCCAGGCGCTCGGTTCCGAAGGCTTTGCCGCCGTCTATCGGCTGATGGTCGGGCTCAGCACCATGGCCGCCGTCGTTCCCTATGCTTTCTGCGCGCTTGCCGGAAGCCTTGTCGCGGGCATGACTGATGGGCGAATGCCGCGAGTGAGCGTGATCGAACTCATCGCGTTCCTCTTTGCGATCTTCACCCTTTACGGCTCCGGCGCCGAACCGGTGCTCTACGGCCTCGTGCTGCTGATGCTCGGCATCCCCGTCTATGTCTGGCAAAGACGCAATGCGGCTGGCGCGACAGACAAGGAGACGGCAGCGAGCGCCGTAACGCAACCGCTGCCGTCTCAGGATAAGTTTGCCTGATCGACCGGGCCCTCAGGCATGCCAGCTCAGGGTGTCAAAACGCTCGTTGATGATCGTCCCGCGGTCGCCGCGCACCATCCCGGCGATTTCGGCAAGAGAGCCGATTGCGGCCGTCTTGCCGTTTGCCCGGGCAAAATGGCAGGCAGCATCGACCTTCGGGCCCATAGAGCCGGCCGGGAAGGAGAACTGGGCGAGATCGTCAGGACGAGCGCGGTGGATCGCCTTCTGTGACGGCTTGCCCCAATCGATGCACACAGCCTCGGCATCCGTCGCCATGATCAAAAGATCGGCCTGGAGTTCTCGCGCCAGCAGTTCCGAGCACAGATCCTTGTCGATCACGGCCTCGACGCCGATCAGTTTTCGATCGGCGCCCTTTTCGTACATCGTTGGAATTCCGCCGCCGCCGGCACAGATGACGATGGTGCGCTGCTCCAGAAGCCAGCGCACGGGCCGGATCTCGAAGATGCGCTTCGGCGCCGGCGAGGCGACGACACGTCGCCATTTTTCGCCATCCTGCTTGAACACCCAACCCTTCTCCGTGCGGATCCGATCCGCCTCGCCCTTGTCGTAGACCGGCCCGACGAATTTGGTAGGGTTCTGGAAACCGGGATCCTCGGCGTCGACTTCAACCATGGTGAGAAGCGTTGCCAAGGGCTGCTCGAACGGCAGGAGATTGCCCAGCTCCTGCTCCAGCATATAGCCGATCATGCCCTCGGTCTCGGCGCCGAGAACATCGAGCGGATAGGCCTCTTCTGGTTTGTAGGCCGCCCCCTGGAGCGCGAGCAGCCCGACCTGCGGCCCGTTGCCGTGGGTTACGACGATCTCGTGTTCGGCCGCCAGGGGCGCGATCGCCTCAGCGGCGATGCGCGCGTTCCGCCTCTGGGTATCGGCGGTCATCGCTTCCCCGCGCCGGAGAAGCGCGTTGCCGCCAAGCGCAATGACCACACGCATGCTAATCTCCCAAGGTTGCAACGAGTAGGGCCTTGATCGTGTGCAGGCGGTTTTCTGCCTGTTCGAAGGCGACGTTGGCTTCGGATTCGAAGACGTCGTTGGTCACCTCGAGCCCGTTCTCCATGCCGTAATCTTCGGCAATCTGCTTGCCGAGCGTTGTCTCGGTGTCGTGGAATGCCGGCAGGCAATGCATGAACTTGGTCTGCGGATTGCCGGTCGCCTTCATCAGGTCCTGATTGACTTGGTAAGGGGTGAGCAGCTTGATGCGTTCGCGCCAGACGTCCTTCGGCTCGCCCATCGAGACCCAGACGTCGGTGTGGATGAAATCAACGTCCTTGACCGCCTCTCTCGGATCTTCGGTAACCAGGAGCCGCGCGCCCGAGGCCTGCTGCAAATCCCTGGCGATCTTCATGTATTCTTCCGAAGGCCACAGCGATCTCGGGCCGCAGATGCGCACATCCATGCCGAGTAGGCAGCCCACGATTAGCAGGGAATGCCCCATATTCGAGCGGGTGTCGCCGACATAGGCATATTTGATCTCAGCGATCGGCTTGTCGCTGTGCTCGCGCATGGTCATGACGTCTGCGATCATCTGCGTCGGATGATACTCATCGGTCAGGCCATTATAGACCGGGACGCCGGCGTATTTTGCCAGCGTCTCCACTCCCTTCTGGGCGGAGCCGCGATATTCGATCGCATCATACATGCGCCCCAGCACCCGCGCCGTGTCCTCAAAGGATTCCTTGTGGCCGATCTGTGAGCCGGACGGATCGAGATAGGTCACGTTGGCGCCCTGGTCCGAGCAGGCGACTTCGAAGGCGCATCTCGTTCTTGTCGAGGTTTTCTCGAAGATCAGGCAGATTTCCTTGCCCTTCAGATGCTCCTGCTCGGTGCGGGCGTATTTGGCCCGCTTCAGATCGCGGGCGAGATCGAGGAGATAGCGGAATTCCCGCGGCGTATAGTCCTGCACGGTCAGAAGCGATCGATTGCGCAGATTGAAACTCATGGTCTTGCTCCGTCGTCTGGTTCGTGGATGGAAGGTCAGTAAGCGGGGTCGCGCCAGATTGGGCACGTCATGCAGTGCCCGCCACCACGGCCACGTCCGAGTTCGGAGCCGCGAATGGTGATGACCTCGACACCCGCCTTGCGCAGCAGCGTATTCGTGTAGGTGTTTCGGTCGTAGGCGACGACAACGCCGGGTTCGAGTGCAACGACATTGTTGCCGTCGTCCCATTGTTCGCGTTCGGCCTGATAGGAATTGCCGCCGGTCTCGACGGTTCGTAGCTTCGACAGGTCGAGCGCTCCGGCGACGACATCGAGCATCGGCGTATTTTCGGGATGGATCTCGAATGTGCCGTCGTCGTCCTTGGGATGCATGCTGTAGCAGCGGATCTGGTCGACCACCTCGGCAAACAGCGTAACGACGTCGCGGTCGCAGAAGCTGAAAACCGTATCGAGATGCATTGCCGCGCGGCTCTTCGGCATCAGGCAGCCGATCACCCGTTTCGCCGCCTTGCTTCTGAAAAGGGCCTGAGCCACCTGGCCGACGGCCTGATAGGTGGTGCGCTCGCCCATGCCGATCAGCACCGTGCCGTTGCCGATCGGCATGACGTCGCCGCCTTCCATCGAGGCGTTGGCGAATTGATGGTCGGCATCACCCCACCAGATCTGGAAACCGCCGCCCTGGAAGATTGGATGAAATTTGTAGATGGCACGCTGAACCAATGTCTCGGCACGCCGCGCGGGCCAAAACATTGGATTGCAGGTCACACCGTTGTAAATCCAGCAGGAGGGGTCGCGTTGGAACAGCGTGTTGGGGATTGGTGGGATGACGAAATCGCTTTCCGGCAAGGCGCTGAGCATCAATGCCTTGGCCTTGACATCGGGGAGGTCGGAGATTGCGATGCCGCCGATCATGAATGCGGCAAGCTGTGTGGCCGGCATTTCGTCGAGCCATGGCCGCATCGCCTCGGCAACCTGCGAGCCAAGCACGTTCGGGGTTATCCGCCGATCGAGAATGAAATCGCGCGCCTGCTTGTTTGAGAGCGTCTGACCAAGCAGATCGTGGAGCTCGAGAACCTCGACACCTCTTTCCTGCATCTTCAAGACGAAATCGTAGTGGTCCTTCTGCGCCTCATGGACCCAGAGAACATCGTCAAAAAGAAGATCATGGCAGTTTGCAGGCGTCAGGCGCTGATGAGCCAGGGATGGTCGACAGACCATGACTGTTCTCAGCTTTCCGACCTCAGAATGAACACCGAAACCACGCATGTAGTCCTCCTTCCAGCCATAGGGGATAGCGGCCGCGCGGCCGGCTCTTTGAACCGCATCAGAATATTTTGGCCGGTCCACTCATGTCATTGATTGCAGACAAGGTGCGGTGCAGCATTTGAGCCCGGCGCCGCCCAGCACCTGGAAGCGCTCAGTGAAGATCGGACAGATCATTTCGCGGTATCTGCCATGGGCGCCAATGGGTGGGATGAACGTCCAGGATCTCGCCCGTCAGGGCATTGGCCCATCCGCTTGTGAAGCGCTGGCAGGGAAAAACCAGGGCATGGATACCATCGCCGTCTATGACGGCGAGCTCGATATCCTCGTCGAAGGGCGCTTCGACCACCAACCGCCACATCACCGATCCCTCCCCGATGATGCACGAGCGTCGATCGGATACGGTGCTATTCTTAGGCAACCCGGTTGCTCGTCCGGAACAGCTTTTCCAGCTGGCGTTTTGCGGGCGGCGGCGTAACAACATCATCATCCCGCCCTTCCGATCTTCCTGCTCATTGGTGGCCGTGTACCAATCGCCTATAAGAGTAGCGGAAGAATGAGGCCGCGGCATTGAGCCGGATCAATGCAAGCAGCCGATCAAAACCGAGGCAGGTCAGGCCTTTCGACCGGTCATTTGCACGGAGATACCCATAGAGGCTACGCGATACTACACCGACCCTTTTTCCAAAAGTGGTAATCTCAAGTCTTGTGAGAGGCAAAAAGCCCGTCAAGGGGCTGACCGGGTCAAAGGGCGGAGGAAACCATCGTGACTATCAAGATGGAGGCGCCGCATGTTGACGAATGCGATAGCACTGAACCGGACGTCGCGGGAAGGACCTCGTTCATAGAATCTCGCATGACGCGCCGCGACGGGCCAGGCGCTTTGCGCGAGGAGGATGACGGACCGTCGACGGACTGGATCCGGCAATTCTATCAACAGCTGCCTGACGCGGTATTCTTCGTCACCGATTGCCACCGAATTTCGGCCTGCAACAGGGCTGCTGTGGCGTTGTTCGGTTATGAGGAAGACGAATTGCTGGGTCAGAGGATCGACCTTGTCTGGTATCCGACGCCGGATGTACCGTTGAAGGGACGTTGGGCGGACCGCGGAGTGGTGCGGGCCGGTATGGCGATGACCAGAAGCGGCGTTCAATTTCCAAGCGTCCTGACGATCATCAGAGAGCAGGGTGGCAAAGGACACTTCTCTGCGGTGATCTTCGAGGACTTCCGCACCGAGCGCGAGACTTTGCAGCGTGTTCAGGAGCTTCAGCGTGAGCTTGCCCGTATCGCCAGAATAGTTGCGCTCGGGGAGATGACATCGACGCTGGCTCACGAACTTGCCCAGCCGCTGACATCGATCGCGGCATACGCGCAAGGTTGCGAGCTGCTTGTGAGGAAGGATCGTCGTAGCCACGGCGAAGAACTCCGTGAGGCCTTGTCCGAGATTACGCAGCACGCCCTGTGGGCGGGAAAGATCGTACAGAACATCGCGGAATTCGCGAAGCGCGGCGCCGAAGAGAGAAAGATTGAGGCGATGCACGCGCTCATCCATGAGGCGACGGCTTTCGCGCTTGCCGGATCACAGCGAAACGGCCTTTGCGCCGATTTTCGGCTCGAAGCGGAGCGGGACGTCGTGCTTGCCGACCGTGTCCAGATCGTGCAGGTGCTGACGAACCTTGTTCGCAACGCCGTGGAGGCTACCGACGGTATTGCGCGGCCGCATATCACCATCCGAACCAGAACCGACGATTTATCCCGTCTCATTGTCGACGTGTCCGACAACGGCTGCGGAATTGCGGCCGATATCGAAGAGGCGCTGTTTCATCCCTTCGTAACCAGCAAACCGCGCGGCCTCGGCATGGGTCTGGCACTGTCCAAGCGCATCATCGAGGCGCATGGCGGCCGTATAAGCGCGCAAAATCAAAGGGATGGCGGTTCCATCCTTTCGTTTTCCCTTCCGCTGCTGGAGACAACAACCAATGGCAAACGACCTTACGATCCATCTCGTCGATGACGAGGAGTCGCTCAGGCGATCTTTGACGTTTCTGTTGGTATCGGCAGGTTTCGCCGTTCGGACGCATAGTTCTGCCAAAGCCTTTCTGGAACTGTTGCCGCTTTCGAGACGAAGCTGCCTCGTGACGGACCTGCGCATGCCCGAAATTGATGGCATCGAGCTGCTCCAGCGCCTGCGCCGTTTGAGACTGAACGTTCCGGTCATTGTCATTACCGCTCAGGGCGACATCGCCGCCGCCGTCCGGGCAATGAAGGCCGGCGCATCGGATTTCCTTGAAAAACCCCTCAGAGAAGAGGCGCTGATAGCGGCGATCAACGCGGCGGTAGGACAGAAGCGCTCGGGTGGGATCATCGCAGATTCTGAGAGCGTTGCAGCACGGCTTCGCCAGCTCACGGAACGCGAACACCAGGTTCTGGCCGGCGTTCTTGACGGCTTGCAGAACAAGATGATCGCGTATCAGCTTGGTATCAGTGCACGCACCGTCGAAGTCCACCGCGCCAATGTGATGGCGAAAATGGGCGCCCGTAATCTGGCGGAACTCATGCGAATGGCCATTGCGGTAGCGCAGCCTATCGAAAACGCCAAGGCCCTTTCCGGCCACGGTGCTTGGGCGCCTGCCCGATAGGCCAGGCGCCGCGGCAGAGAGCTGTCGGTGACCAGGCTTCCGTAGCGATACTTAAGGGGTTTCTCGAATATCGGGGCAGGCGGCGATTGGTTATGTTGCCAAGCGGATTTGGGGGGCAACGCATATGCTTCAACACCACGCGACCATAAGGCAAACGGCAATTCCGGCCAGTCGACACGGAACAGCTGTCGGAACAACCAAAGATCAGTCGATCAAGCTCAAGGCCAACGAGACAATCTACAGCGAAGGCGAACATGCACTTGCGATCTATCAGGTCGAAACCGGTGCGGTGCGAATTTATCGCCTGATGGCCAGTGGACAGCGATATATCCTAGCATTTTGCGGCGAGGGCGAATGGTTCGGCCTTGAAACGAATGTTCGAACCGACTTCGCGGAAGCCGTCTGCGAGACCTCCATCAAGCCCTTTCGAACCAATCAGAACGCAGTCGTTCCTGTCGATCTTCTTCACATCGCGCTGACGAACCTCGCAAAGGCGCAGCACAAGCAGCTCGTCATCACTGAGCAAAGTGCGCTGAAGCGGGTCGCGGCTTTCGTTTGTGAAATGGCCGACCGTCATCCGAAAGATCTGGAATTCGACATGATGATGTCGCGCAGCGATGTCGCCGACTATCTCGGGCTGACAGTCGAGACGGTTGCCCGCTGCTTCACGAAACTCCGCGAAAAAGGCGTCCTTTGCCTGAAAGGCAAGCTGCAGCGTGTCGTTCGCCTTCTGGATCGTGATGCGCTCATCGCGCTCACCACCTGACGCATTTCGCCCGGACGTCGGGGGCGCTTCGGGAACAAGGTAATGCAGAAGCACGGAAGCAAAAGCCGCGATGGATTGATCGTTCAAAGAGGGGTTAAACAATGAGATATTTATTCGGCCGGAGATCGAATGCCGCGGTCACTACATGCGTTGCGGGTCTGCTGTGGCTGGTGACCTTTCTACTCGCCGTACAGGCGCAGGACGATCTGTTTGAGCAATTTCCTTTGGTCATCCAGTGCAAGTACAATGAAACCTACCACACCTTCTACTTGTCACGCATCTCGCAGGATGGCGTTGCAACCTATCAGGCGTCCGAACGCATCGCCGGCACGATCACCCTTGACGGCAAGGCCAAGGCGATCGGCGGCGAAGGTGGAGGCACCTGCGTCGGCAAAACCTTGGCGGAGCTTCGCGCATCCCATCAAACATATGATCTGAAACGCTAGGCTATGGAGACATCCTTGATGGGCTTCGTCAGACTCCAGGAAAGGCCGATCCCTCGATAACCACGCTTCCCTGCAGATCGAACTGTGGAACGATTGGTTGGGCACCCGGCCGATCGGGTCCGAGCACGACAAGATTTTCCGCTTTCATCAGCTGGTCTGCTAAGCCTTTCGCAAAATTTAAGCCTGCGTGCACCGGAAAATGCCGATGCCATTTCGGCTGCGCCGCCCACCAGTGCGACGACGATGAAACCGACAAAGGCGGGCGTCATCCCAAAAACCTTGGCAGCCTCCTGCACCGACTCGACGAAGATTTCGCTGACCAGGGCGACCAGTATCGTCACACCGGCGAGTGTGGTCAGCGCCACCCCGATCGGCCACCGGGTTTCGTCGGTCTCGGCGTGCTCGGCGGCAGCAAAAAACTCCCGATGCGTCTTGAGGGTGAACAGCAGTCCCAGCGCGTATCCGACGGTAAGCAGGATTGCCAGGCCCAGGCTGAGCTTGTTGATCACTTCCGTAGCCGAGGTCGAATCCATCGACGCAGCCCATATAGCTGTCGCAAATCGACGGCTCCTCAAAGCCCGGAAAATTTGGCTGCATGGGAGAAAGTTTTCAGCTACGCGGCAGGCGGCGCATCGCCTCGTCGATCAGCAGATTGGCGATCATCATGCGCCTGTTGGCATTGTCGCGGAAAGGCGCTGCGACACCATCAGGATGATTGGCCTTGGCAAAGGCGCGCCGCTTCTCGTTCAGCGTCTGTTGCGTATCGGCGGCAGCGATCGCCAGTTCGATGGCGATCTCTTCGGGGGCAATGCGGGCGAGATGGTTTGGCATGACGGGCTCCGGCTGCGGCGGGGGAGCCTCCTCGGCCGCAGGCCCGCTTGCCAGATAATCGAAATAGGCTTCGCCAATCCGCTGCGAGGCGACCGAGATGCCTTGCATGACATCGAATGCGAGGCCGGTGGCAAGCCCGGATACGCGGTGGGCAGCCGGCGCTTGCGTCTCTTCGGCCGGTTCTTCTTCCGCCCTCAGCCGCTCGAGCACTGATTGAAATACCGATTGTCCGAACAGCATGCGCCTTCCTCTCGAAGACATTAGATCCTGGCAAGATGGCGCAGGGCTTGCCGGGTTAAACTCGGTGGAGCATCTGTCGTCCGAGAACCGCGGCCCGGCGCCGGGATCTAACCGCCCTGCTTGCGGCTCTCCTCGATGATGATGTTATAGAGCAGCTTGGCGCTCGGCGGCAGGGCCCGTTCTCTCGCGGTGATCAGGCTGTAGGGCTTGACGTTGATGTCGAAATCGATCGGCAGCATGCGCACATCGGACGCCCTCGCGCCTTGGCTTGCGAGGAAATGGGCAACGTCGACGGCGACGGGGGCGATCGCATCGGTTTCGCAGACGATGGCGCAGGTGAGCAACAGTGACGAGGTGTTGACGATGTTCTCCGGCAGTGCCACGTCGTGTGACAGGAAGATGTCCTCGATCGTGCGGCGTAGCAGCGTGCCCGGCGGCTGGAACACCCAGTCGTAATCCCGGACATCGATAAGGCTGCTCGTCTTCTTCCTTTTCAAGAGCGGATGGCGGTTGCGCACGATCAGGCAGGCCCGTTCGATGCCGATCTCTTTCACCTCGAACAGGCGCGGGTTGAGGTCGTCGGGAATGCGGCCGATGATGAAGTCGTGACGGGCGGCAAGCAACTCGCGGGCGAGCACGTTGCTCGTCTCCACCTGGATGTTGATCTCGATTCCAGGATAGGCCTTGCGCACCCTGTCGATCGCCGGCACGACGAGGCTCATGGCCGGCGCCGTCACCGCACCGATGAAGACCGAGCCGCCCTTGCCGCTCTTCAATTCGCCGATCTCGCGGCTCGCCTCTCGCAACTCCAGAAGGATCTTGCGGGCGCGTCTGGCAAGCGCCGCGCCGAAGGTCGTCAGCACCACGCCGCGGGCGACGCGCTCATAGAGCGATGTCTTGGTAATCGCCTCCATTTCCGACAGCATGCGCGATGCGGCGGGCTGTGAGATGTTGAGAACTTCTGCGGCCGCGGAAATCTGTCCACTATCTTCGATTGCGACGATAATGCGCAGGTGATTCAGCTTAAGTCCCGAACGGAGAAAGCTGTCGTCGCCAAAATTGTCGCTGTGGATATCGACGTGATCCATCAAAACGGGCTCTGAAACGATCGTCATGGTTGCAGCCTCCCCACTGCGCTCCATCAAAAGTAATACTTTTTAACGATATACCAAAATTGTTATGCACATTACCACTTATTCTATTTGACAGTTATAGGAATCCATACCAGTTTGCCGCCGTGTGCTGGTTGGCACTCAACACGTGTGAGATCGTGGAGGAGACCTACTTCGTTTCTCACCATCTGAAGTAACTATCCAATACGGAACCTGCCACAGTTTCGGGGCGGGCGATTTTTCGTCCGCTGCTCTATTAACAAGGGAGAGAGAAATGAAATCCATTATCTCATTGATGGCTGCGGCTGCCTTCGGCGTCGCTTCATTCGTTGCACCGGCGATGGCCGCGGACAAGGGCACCGTCGGCATTGCAATGCCGACCAAGGCTTCGGCTCGCTGGATCGACGACGGCAACAACATTGTCAAGCAGCTGCAGGCCGCCGGTTACGGCACCGACCTGCAGTATGGCGACGACGACATTCCGAACCAGCTGTCGCAGATCGAAAACATGGTGACCAAGGGCGTCAAGGTCCTCGTCATCGCTTCGATCGACGGCACGACGCTTTCCGACGTTCTCCAGAAGGCCCATGATGCCGGCATCAAGGTCATCGCTTATGACCGCCTGATCCGCGATTCGGCCAACGTCGACTACTACGCCACCTTCGACAACTTCCAGGTCGGCGTTCTTCAGGCCAACTCCATCGTTGACGGTCTCGGCCTCAAGGACGGCAAGGGCCCGTTCAACATCGAACTCTTCGGCGGTTCGCCGGATGATAACAACGCCTTCTTCTTCTATGATGGCGCCATGTCCGTCCTGCAGCCCTACATCGACTCGGGCAAGCTCGTCGTGAAGTCCGGCCAGACCGGCATGGACAAGGTCGGCACGCTGCGTTGGGATCCGGCAACGGCCCAGGCCCGCATGGACAACCTGCTCTCGGCCAACTACACCGACGCCAAGGTCGACGCCGTCCTGTCTCCCTATGACGGCCTCTCGATTGGCATCATCTCCTCGCTGAAGGGCGTTGGTTACGGCACTGCCAGCCAGCCGCTGCCAATCGTCACCGGCCAGGACGCTGAAATCCCGTCGGTCAAGTCGATCATCGCCGGCGAACAGTACTCGACGATCTTCAAGGACACCCGCGAACTCGCCAAGGTCACGGTTTCCATGGTCGATGCCGTCATGTCCGGCAAGGAGCCCGAGGTCAACGACACCAAGACCTACGACAACGGCGTCAAGGTCGTACCGTCCTATCTGCTGAAGCCGGTTGCCGTCGACAAGACCAACTACAAGCAGGTCCTGATCGACAGCGGTTACTACACCGAAGACAAGCTGAAGTAAGTTAAGCTGGAGGCCGGAGCCTGCGCTTGCGGGTTCCGGCCTTCGATTTTATGATTACCCACCCATTGACGGGCTGGGGACGCTGGAAATTTGACTATGGACAATACCATCCTCGAAATGCGGAGCATCACCAAGACGTTCCCGGGCGTCAAGGCGCTGGAGAACGTGAACCTCAAGGTTCGCAAGGGTGAAATTCACGCATTGGTAGGCGAAAACGGGGCCGGCAAATCGACCCTGATGAAAGTGCTATCGGGTGTTTATCCCACCGGAAGTTATGACGGCGATATCGTCTATGAAGGCGAGACGCGTCACTTCAAGGCGCTGAGGGACTCCGAAGAAATCGGCATCGTCATCATCCACCAGGAACTGGCGCTCGTGCCGCTGCTGTCGATCGGCGAAAACATCTTTCTCGGCAACGAGAACGCCAAGAATGGCGTCATCAGCTGGGATGAGACCTTCAACCGCACCAAGCAGTTGCTCAAGAAGGTCGGCCTGTCCGAATCTCCGAACACGCTGGTGACCGACATCGGTGTCGGCAAGCAGCAGCTCGTCGAGATCGCGAAGGCGCTGTCGAAGAGCGTCAAGCTGCTCATCCTCGACGAGCCGACGGCCTCGCTCAATGAAAGCGATTCCGATGCGCTGCTCATGCTGCTGATGGAGTTCCGCAAGCAGGGCATCACCTCGATCATCATTTCCCACAAGCTGAACGAAATCCGCAAGGTCGCCGACCAGATCACGGTCCTGCGCGACGGCATGACCGTCAAGACGCTAGACTGTCACGCCGACGAGATCAGCGAAGACATCATCATCCGCAACATGGTCGGCCGCGATCTCGAAGACCGCTATCCCCCGCGTTCGGTGCCGATCGGCGAAACCATTCTCGAAGTGAAGAACTGGAACGCCTATCACCAGCAGCACCGCGACCGTCAGGTCCTGCACAATATCAACATTACGGTCCGCAAGGGCGAGGTCGTCGGTATCGCCGGGCTGATGGGGGCAGGGCGCACCGAATTCGCCATGAGCCTGTTCGGCAAGTCCTATGGCCACAAGATCTCGGGCGAAGCATTGATGCACGGCAAGCCGGTCGATGTCAGCACCGTGCGCAAGGCGATCGACGCCGGTCTCGCCTATGTCACCGAAGACCGCAAGCAACTGGGCCTGGTGCTCAACGACACGATCCTGCACAATACGACCCTCGTCAATCTGAAGGCTGTGTCGAATGCCTCGGTCATCGACAGCGTCAAGGAATCGCGCGTTGCGGCCGACTATCGGTCGAAGCTGCGCATCCGCTCCTCCAGCATCTTCCAGGAGACGGTCAATCTTTCCGGCGGCAACCAGCAGAAGGTGGTGCTGTCGAAGTGGCTGTTCTCCGGCCCCGATGTCCTGATCCTGGACGAGCCGACGCGCGGCATCGATGTCGGCGCGAAATACGAAATCTATACTATCATCAACCAGCTTGCCGCCGATGGGAAAGGCGTTCTGATGATCTCGTCGGAAATGCCCGAACTGCTTGGCACTTGTGACCGCATCTACGTGATGAACGAAGGACGCATCGTCGCTGAACTGCCGAAGGGAGAAGCAAGCCAGGAAACCATCATGCGCGCTATCATGCGCTCAGGGGAGAAGAAACAATGACGCCGATCAATCAACCCATCGCTGAGCAGGGGCGTGTCGTCTCGATCGGAGACTACATTCGCGGCAACATCCGCGAATACGGCATGTTCATCGCACTCATCGCGATCATGGTGTTCTTCCAGTTCTCGACCGGCGGCGTTCTCTTCAGGCCGCTCAACCTGACCAACATCATCCTGCAGAACTCGTTCATCGTCATCATGGCGCTCGGCATGCTGCTCGTCATCGTCGCCGGCCATATCGATCTGTCGGTCGGCTCCGTCGTCGGCTTCATCGGCGCCATCGCCGGCGTGATGACGGTGCAGTGGCACATGAATTATGTCCTGGCAGGCGTCGTCTGCCTGGCGCTCGGCGCGCTGGTCGGCGGTCTGCAGGGCTATTTCGTCGCCTATCACAAGATCCCGTCCTTCATCGTCACACTCGCCGGCATGCTGGTTTTCCGCGGTCTGACGCTGTTCGTGATGACGGCATCGGGCACCGGCACCAGCATCGGTCCGTTCCCGCCGGAGTTCCAGCTGATCAGCATCGGCTTCCTGCCCAACCTCTTCGATATGGGCGGCATCAACTCGACCTCGATCATCCTGACCGTCGTCGGCGCCGTCACCCTGTTCTACTTGGCCTGGCGCAAGCGCCTGTCGAACGAGAAGCACGGCAATGACGTCGAGCCGATGGGCTTCTTCCTCGCCCAGAACATTATTGTCTCGCTCGCGATCCTGGGGCTCGGCTACCAACTGTCGATCTATCGCGGCTTCCCGAACGTGCTGGTCGTCATGCTCGTTCTCGTCGCCGCCTATGCCTTCATTACCCGCCGTACGACGATCGGCCGCCGCATCTACGCCATGGGCGGCAACGAGAAGGCGACGAAGCTTTCCGGTATCAATACCGAGCGGCTGACCTTCCTGACCTTCGCCAATATGGGCCTGCTTGCCGGTCTTGCCGGCCTCATCGTAGCGCTGCGCCTCAACTCGGCGACGGCCAAGGGCGGTTTCGGTCTCGAACTCGACGTCATCGCCGCCTGCTTCATCGGCGGCGCGTCGGCCCAGGGCGGCGTCGGCAAGGTGACGGGTGCGGTGATCGGCGCGCTTATCATGGGTATCATGAACAACGGCATGTCGATCCACGGTCTCGGCACCGACTCGCAGCAGATGGTCAAGGGTGCGGTGCTTCTCGCCGCCGTGTTCTTCGACGTCTACAACAAGAACAAGGGCTGAGCGCCTAAGCGCAGTCCAGGCATTCGCAGTCATATGAATGATGGATTCCGGCTCCCGTGGGAGCCGGACAGGCGGAGCTTTTTCTCAAGACTCGCCGAAACGAGAAGGATTGAAGTCGTGCTTATTTCCCAGATCAAGGGTGCCAACGGAGAGATCGTCGTCGCCGTGCGCGAGCAGGGCGGTGCGGCAAGGTCGGTCATAAATGCCGGCAGTGTCTATGCGCTGGCGATGGAAGCCGCCGACGGCGGCATGTCGCTTGCCACGGTTATCGAGGCTCATGGTTACGGCGATGCCGTCGATCTCGAAAAGGCCTATGCGGAAGGCCGCTTCCTGCCGCCGATCACCCATCCCGACGCCGCCCACCTGCATCTGACCGGCACTGGCCTGACCCATCTCGGCTCCGCCGCTACGCGCGATTCGATGCACAAGAAGACCAGCGAGGCGGCCGAGGAAACGCTGACCGACTCGATGAAGATGTTCAAGATGGGCCTGGAGAACGGCAAGCCGAAATCCGGTGAAAAAGGCGTGCAGCCCGAATGGTTCTACAAGGGCAACGGCTATGGCACGGCTGCCCCCGGCGCTCCGCTCATCTCGCCCTCCTTCGCGCTCGATGGCGGCGAAGAGCCTGAAATGGCCGGCATTTACGTCATCGCCAAGGACGGTACGCCGTTCCGCATCGGCTTTGCGCTGTCGAACGAGTTTTCGGACCACGTCACCGAACGGATCAACTATCTCTATCTGGCCCACTCGAAACTGCGCCCGGCCGCCTATGGTCCGGAAATCCGCATCGGCGCCGCACCCGACGATATCCGCGGCACTTCGCGCATCAAGCGCGGCGACAAGGTGATCTTCGAAAAGCCCTTCCTGTCGGGCGAGGCGAACATGTCGCACACCTTCGCGAACCTCGAATATCACCATTTCAAATATGGCCTCTTCCGTGTTCCCGGCGATGTCCATGTCCATATGTTCGGCACGGCGACCCTGTCCTTTGCCGACGGCATTAAGACGGAAGAGGGCGACGTCTTCGAGATCGAAGTCGCCGAATTCGGCCTGCCGCTCAGGAATCCGCTGAAGATCGCGGCCGAAGAAGAAATCGCCGTCAAGCAGCTCTGATTTTTGAGATCCGGCCGCCTGGTGGCCGGATCGTGATGTAAACGGTAAAGGAGGCTTGTTCAGCCCATGACCATTTATCAAAACCTGATCGCCGGCGAATGGGTCGGCACGAACGCGACGAAGAACATCAATCCGTCGGATACGAACGAGGTCGTCGGCCTCTATGCCGACGGCAGCGCGGAAGATACGAGAAACGCCATCGCCGCCGCCAAGGCCGCATTTCCGGCCTGGTCGCGCTCGGGCATCTGGGAACGCCACGTCATCCTGAAGAAGACTGGCGACGAGATCATGGCGCGCAAGGACGAGCTCGGCGCGCTGCTTGCCCGCGAAGAGGGCAAGACCTTGCCGGAAGCGACCGGCGAAGTCATCCGCGCCTCGCAGATTTTCGAATTCTTCGCTGGCGAGGCCCTTCGGCTGGCCGGCGAGGTCATCCCGTCGGTTCGCCCGAACATCGGTGTCGAGATCACCCGGGAGGCGCTCGGCGTCATCGGCATCATCACGCCGTGGAACTTCCCGATTGCCATTCCCGCCTGGAAGATCGCGCCGGCGCTCTGCTATGGCAACACGATTGTCTTCAAGCCGGCCGAGCTGGTGCCGGCCTGCTCCTGGGCGATCGTCGATATCCTCAACCGGGCAGGGCTGCCGAAGGGCGTCCTGAACCTCGTCATGGGCAAGGGCTCGGTCGTCGGCCAGGCCATGCTCGAAAGCCCCGACGTTCACGGCATCACCTTTACCGGTTCCACCGGCACCGGCCGGCGCGTCGCCGCCGCCTCCATCGAGCATAACCGCAAGTTCCAGCTCGAGATGGGCGGCAAGAACCCGATGGTCGTGCTCGACGACGCCGACCTCAACGTCGCCGTCGAAGCCGCCGCCAATTCCGGCTTCTTCTCCACCGGCCAGCGCTGCACGGCTTCGTCGCGCCTGATCGTCACCGAGGGCATTCATGACAAGTTCGTCGCGGCTCTGACCGACAAGCTGAAGACGCTCGTCGTCGACAATGCGCTCAAGGCCGGTACCCATATCGGTCCCGTCGTCGACGAACGGCAGCTGAAGACCGATACCGACTATATCGAGATCGGCAAGAAGGAAGGCGCCAAGCTCGCCTTTGGCGGCGAGGTCATCTCGCGCGAAACACCCGGCTTCTACCTTCAGCCGACGCTGTTTACCGAAGCGACCAACCAGATGCGCATTTCGCGTGAGGAAATCTTCGGGCCTGTGGTCTCGGTGATCCGGGCGAAGGACTACGACGAGGCGCTTGCCATCGCCAATGACACGCCGTTCGGCCTTTCCGCCGGCATCGCCACGACCAGCCTGAAACATGCGACGCATTTCAAGCGCAATTCCGAAGCCGGCATGGTCATGGTCAACCTGCCGACGGCAGGCGTCGATTTTCACGTTCCGTTCGGCGGCCGCAAGGGCTCGTCCTATGGCCCGCGTGAGCAGGGCAAGTATGCGAGCGAATTCTTTACTGTGGTCAAGACGGCCTACACACTGGCTTGAGAGATATCCGATGACCCGGGCCGTACGAGGCGGCCCGGCAATCACCTGAAGGACAGAGATTATGAAGAAGAAAGCGGAATGGCCGCGCAGGCTGAGGTCGCAGGAATGGTACGGCGGCACGAGCCGCGACGTGATTTATCATCGCGGCTGGCTTAAGAACCAGGGTTATCCGCACGATCTGTTCGACGGACGGCCGGTCATCGGCATCCTCAACACCTGGTCGGATATGACCCCCTGCAACGGTCATCTGAGAGAACTCGCCGAAAAGGTGAAGGCGGGTGTGTGGGAGGCCGGCGGCTTCCCGCTCGAGGTGCCGGTGTTCTCCGCGTCCGAAAACACCTTCCGCCCGACTGCGATGATGTATCGCAACCTCGCCGCGCTGGCGGTAGAAGAGGCGATCCGCG
This sequence comes from Rhizobium sp. NXC14, assembly GCF_002117485.1. Taxonomy (NCBI): domain Bacteria; kingdom Pseudomonadati; phylum Pseudomonadota; class Alphaproteobacteria; order Hyphomicrobiales; family Rhizobiaceae; genus Rhizobium; species Rhizobium sp. NXC14. The sequence goes on along the minus strand of NZ_CP021030.1, from coordinate 3,305,962 downwards.
GTCAGCCGATGGATGGCTGCGTGCTGCTCGTCGGCTGCGACAAGACCACGCCGTCGCTGCTGATGGGCGCTGCCTCCTGCGACCTGCCGTCGATCGTCGTCACCGGCGGACCGATGCTCAACGGCTATTTCCGCGGTGAACGCGTCGGCTCCGGCACGCATCTCTGGAAGTTCTCCGAGATGGTGAAGGCCGGTGAGATGACGCAGGCCGAATTCCTCGAAGCGGAAGCGTCGATGAGCCGTTCGTCGGGCACTTGCAATACGATGGGCACGGCCTCGACGATGGCGTCGATGGCCGAGGCGCTCGGCATGGCGCTGTCAGGCAATGCCGCGATCCCGGGCGTCGATTCCCGCCGCAAGGTCATGGCGCAGTTGACCGGCCGCCGTATTGTGCAGATGGTCAAGGACGATCTGAAGCCTTCAGAGATCATGACGAAGCAGGCCTTCGAGAACGCTATCCGCACCAATGCGGCGATCGGTGGATCGACCAATGCCGTCATCCATCTGCTCGCCATTGCCGGCCGCGTCGGCATCGATCTGACGCTCGACGACTGGGACCGCTGTGGCCGCGACGTTCCGACGATCGTCAACCTGATGCCGTCGGGCAAGTACCTGATGGAAGAGTTCTTCTATGCGGGCGGCCTGCCTGTCGTGCTGAAGCGCCTCGGCGAAGCCGGCCTTCTGCACAAGGACGCGCTGACGGTCTCCGGCGAAACCGTCTGGGACGAAGTCAAGGATGTCGTCAACTGGAATGAGGAGGTCATCCTGCCCACCGAGAAGGCGCTGACGTCGTCCGGCGGCATCGTCGTGCTGCGCGGCAACCTCGCGCCCAAGGGCGCAGTGCTGAAGCCCTCGGCGGCTTCGCCGCATCTTCTGGTGCACCGGGGCAGGGCGGTCGTGTTTGAGGACATCGACGACTACAAGGCCAAGATCAACGACGACAATCTCGACATCGACGAGAATTGCGTCATGGTGATGAAGAATTGCGGGCCCAAGGGTTATCCCGGTATGGCCGAGGTCGGCAATATGGGGCTGCCGCCGAAGGTGCTGAAGAAAGGCATCCTCGACATGGTGCGCATTTCCGACGCTCGCATGTCCGGAACGGCCTACGGAACCGTCGTGCTGCACACCTCGCCGGAAGCGGCAGTCGGCGGCCCGCTCGCAGTCGTGAAGAACGGCGACATGATCGAGCTCGACGTCCCGAACCGCCGCCTGCATCTCGACATCTCAGACGAGGAACTGGCGCGCCGTCTTGCCGAATGGCAGCCGAACCATGATCTGCCGACCTCGGGGTATGCCTTCCTGCACCAGCAGCATGTCGAAGGAGCCGATACCGGCGCCGATCTCGACTTCCTCAAGGGATGTCGCGGAAATGCTGTCGGCAAGGACAGCCACTGAGCGAAAACGCATTCAGAGATTGGAATCTTTGAAAGGGCGGGGTGAGAGCCCCGCCTTTTTGTTGCTGACAAGTCGCGAAGTAAGCCCACGGTGAAGGCCGTCTTGCGATAGAGGGCTTCTGACTGCCAGTCCTAGTGGTAACACTAGGAGTAGTCATATGACGAAGCATCCAATTGAGGTGATCACGTCTGTAGAGCGCCGTCGGCGCTGGTCACGCGAAGATAAAGAGCGCCTTGTCGCTGCGTGCTTTGAGCCAGACGCGGTCATCTCCGAGATTGCCCGCGCGGCCGGCATCCATGTCAGCCAGTTGTTCCGTTGGCGCAAAGAGCTTTGCCGGATCGAGGAGCCAAGGTCTGATACGGCGACTTTGGTGCCGGTGATCGTATCCGAGGCCGCTTCGACAGTCTCTCCCGTTCAACCGGAATCGCCCACCACATCCCACCCTCGTCGGAAGCGTAGCGATGTGACAATCGAGCTTGGACGGGGTCGGCGCGTGCGCGTGGATAGCGACATCGATACGGATGCCCTTGGCCGGATTCTCGATTGCGTGCTGGGGCTGCGATGATTCCGGTTCCGAGTGGCGTGAAGGTCTGGCTGGCGACAGGCCACACCGATATGCGAAAGGGCTTCCCCGGTTTGTCGTTGATGGTGCAGGAGGCGCTGAAGCGCGACCCGATGTGTGGACACCTGTTCGTATTCCGCGGCCGCGGTGGCGGTCTGATCAAGGTGATCTGGCATGACGGCCAGGGCGCTTGCCTGTTCACGAAGAAGCTGGAGCGCGGCCGCTTCATCTGGCCATCAGCGGCCGATGGCACGGTGGTGATCACGCCTGCGCAGCTCGGTTATCTGCTGGAAGGTATCGACTGGCGGATGCCGCAAAAGACCTGGCGGCCGACGTCGGCCGGATAAGCAAAAACACTGGAATGACAGGGTCGAATATGATTCCATCCTGTCATGAGCAATGCGACCGAAGAGCTTCCGGACGACCTTGCCAGTGCGCTTGCACTGCTGGCCCAGGAACGCGCTCGACGTGTCGCAGCCGAAGCAGAAGCAGCGACCTCCAAGGCAGAAGCCGCCAGCGCAAAGGCACTCGTATCGCATTCCGAGGCGCTGATCGCGCGGCTGAAGCTGGAGATCGACAAGGTTCGCCGTGCACTCTACGGCAGCCGGTCCGAGCGCAAGGCGCGGCTCCTGGAGCAGATGGAACTGCAGCTCGAGGAGTTGGAAGCGGACGCCGGTGAAGATGAACTGGCGGCGGAGATCGCAGCCAAAGCTTCAGCCGTCAAAGCCTTCGAGCGCAAGCGTCCGTCACGCAAGCCCTTTCCCGAACACCTGCCGCGTGAGCGCGTCGTAATCGCCGCTCCCACGAATTGCGCCTGTTGTGGATCGGTTAAACTGTCGAAGCTTGGCGAAGACATTACCGAGACCTTGGAAGTCATCCCGCGTCAGTGGAAGGTCATCCAGACGGTGCGGGAGAAGTTCACCTGCCGCGAGTGTGAGAAGATCACGCAGTCACCCGCACCCTTCCATGTGACACCCCGCGGTTTTGCCGGGCCGAACCTGCTGGCGATGATCCTGTTTGAGAAGTTCGCCCAGCACCAGCCGCTCAATCGCCAGAGCGAGCGCTACGCCCGCGAGGGCGTCGACCTCAGCTTGTCGACGCTGGCCGATCAGGTTGGAGCATGTGCCGCGGCGTTGAAGCCCATTCACTCCCTGATCGAGGCGCATGTCCTTGCTGCCGAACGTCTGCACGGCGACGACACGACCGTGCCGATCCTGGCCAAGGGAAAGACCGATACGGGCCGCATCTGGACCTATGTCCGGGACGATCGGCCGTTCGGAGGGCTCTCTCCGCCGGCGGCCCTTTACTATGCCTCGCGGGACCGACGGCAGGAGCATCCGGAGCGCCACCTGAAGACCTTCAACGGCATTCTGCAGGCGGACGCCTATGGCGGCTACAATCCGCTGTTCAAGGTTGATCGCGATCCAAATCCTCTAAGGCAGGCGTTTTGTTGGGCACACTCGCGGCGTAAGTTCTTCGTGCTCGCCGACATCGCCGCAAATGCCAAGCGTGGAAAGAATGCCGCGCCGATCTCGCCTATGGCGCTCGAAGCCGTCAAACGGATCGACGGCCTGTTCGATATTGAGCGCGAGATCAACGGGCTTACGGCCGATCAACGCCTGGAGCGTCGCCGGAGAGACTGTCTGCCACTCGTCGATGATCTGCAGGTCTGGCTTCAAACCGAGCGGGCAAAGCTCTCACGCAGTTCTCCGGTGGCGGAGGCGATCGACTACATGCTCAAGCGCTGGGATGGCTTCACATCATTTCTGCAGGACGGCCGGATTTGCCTGACGAATAATGCGGCAGAGCGAGCGCTCAGAGGCTTTGCGCTCGGCAGAAAATCCTGGCTCTTCGCCGGATCAGACCGCGGTGCAGATCGTGCGGCCTTCATGGCCACATTGATTATGACGGCAAAACTCAACGACATCGATCCGCAGGTGTGGCTGGCCGACGTTCTTGCCCGCATCGCTGATACGTCGATTACCAGGCTGGAGCAGTTGCTTCCGTGGAATTGGACGCCGCCGACCGTCAACGCTCAAGCGGCCTGACCTGCGGCCTTCACCGGAGGCTTACGTCGCGAACGCCTCTTTCGTCATGCTCGGGCCTATCCCGAGCATCTGCCTCCGTTCGATAGGGCAGCAGATCCTCGGCACAAGGCAGCTCAAGGCCGAGGATGACTTTGAGTGAAGAGCTGAAGGCGGGTGAGAGCCGCCTTCCCCGTCGCAGTGTTCGATAAGGATATGGTGGCGACGATATCAGGCGATGGATCGACAGACCGCTGTCGTTGCCTGGCTTCAGCTCGCGCCCATCGAGCCTTCCATCGCGATGGACAGCGGCCGGCTAACCTGGCGAGTTTCATACCCCGCCGACCGCATCATTGCCGCTACGGCCCGGTTTCATCGCGTACCGTTGCTGATCGCCGCTTCTAGCCAAGTTTCCGGAATGGCTGGCTATGGGCTGTGAGATGCCGCTCAGCTTTGGCTCTGGCTCTGCATCTGTCCACCGTCCTCGACCTTCACGGTGACCGACAGCGTTTCGCCCGGTGTACCGATGCGCATGCCTGAAATCGGGGCAGCGTCGCGGTAGCAGAGGCCCGAGGCGATGCGGACATATCGTTCATCCGGGCAGATCTCGTTGGCCGGATCGAAGCCGACCCAGCCGAGGCCGGGAATATGGGCTTCGGCCCAGGCATGGGTCGCCGCCTGTTCGACCTTTTCTTCCATCATCAGATAGCCGGAGACATACCGCGCCGGCACCTGCAGGGCGCGGGCGGCGGCAACGAAGATATGCGCGTGATCCTGACAGACACCGCTCTTCTTCTCCAGCGCCTGTTCGGCCGTCGTCGCAGCGTCGCTGGTTCCTGGCCTGTAGATGACGGTCTCGTGAATGGCTGCCATCAGCGCATGCATGCGGGCGAGCTCGTTATCGCCGTTGACGGTTCTGATCAGTTCCTTCACCAGCTTGCCGCTCCTGGTGAGCGGCGTTTCGCGCAGGAAGAGCCAGAGTGGACAGAAACCGGTATGCGGCCCGGTGACGCCGTTCTGATCCATGGTTTCAACCTCGCCTTCGGCGAGAATGCGCGTCACCTGCTGCTCGCCTTCCAGCGAGACCAGATTGACGTGGTTGCCGAACTGGTCGTCATATTCGACTTCGGGCGTCGCACCCTCGACCTTCAGCGACCAGCCGAGCACAGTCTGGCCATTGTTTGTCGGCGGTGTCAGTCTCAGCCGTTGCAGGGAGAATTTCGCCGGATCGTCGTAGCGGTATTCGGTGAGGTGGCTGATCTTCAGTCTCATATTCTGATCCGCTTAAACGTAGAACCGGTAGCCGTCGGAAATTTCCATGCCGAGCTGGTTGTTGCGCGCGACGAAATCCTCGAGGAACTCATGCAGGCCTTGATCCATGATGTCGCGGATCGCCCGCGTCTGCAGGGTGGTGCGGATCGCGTCCGCCGTATCGTGGGCGGGAAGCCTTTCCTCGTAATCCTGGGCGAGATAGCCGAGATTGCTGACGATCTTCTCGTAGCAATAAGCCAGCGAGCGGGGCATCTGCACATTCAGGGTGAGGAAGTCGGCGATGTTCATCGCCCGGTACTCGCCGTCATAGGCCCAGCTATAGGCGCGGTGCGCGGAGACCGAGCGCAGGATCGATTCCCACTGCACGTTGTCGAGTGAGGAGCCGACGGCCGAAACCGAGGGCAGCAGCACGTAATATTTGACGTCGAGGATGCGGCTCGTATTGTCCGCCCGCTCGATGAAAGTGCCGATGCGGGCAAAGTTATAGAGTTCGTTGCGTAGCGTCGAACCGTGGAAGGCGCCGCGGATGAGGCCAGCGCGGCGCTTGATGACGTCGATCACCTCCGGCATGTCGGCGGCTTTCACGCGCTTTTCGAGCAAAGATTTCAGATCGATCCAGCATTCGTTGGTTGCTTCCCAGGTCTCCCGCGTCAGCGCGGTGCGCACCATGCGGGCATTGTTGCGGCCCGAGTCGATGCAGGACATGACGCTTGACGGGTTAGAGCGATCGCGCAGGAGATAATCGATCGCATCGGCATTGGTCAGCTTGGCGTGGCCCTCGTCATAGGCCTCGCGCACGCCGGCACTTTGCAGCACGCCATCCCAGTTGTCGTCGCCGGCGCTGCTGCGGGTCAACGACATGCGCAGCCCGGCGTCGATCAGGCGGGCGATATTTTCGGCGCGCTCGATGTAACGGAACATCCAGTAGAGGCCGTTTGCAGTTCTTCCGAGCATCAGTCCTCCAGTACCCAGGTGTCTTTGGTGCCGCCGCCCTGACTGGAGTTGACCACCAGCGAGCCCTGCTTCAACGCCACGCGGGTGAGACCGCCCGGAATGATCTGGACCTTGTCGGAAACGAGTACATAGGGACGAAGGTCGACATGGCGCGGCGCGATCCCTTTGTTGACGAGGATCGGCACGGTGGAGAGCGACAGGGTCGGCTGGGCGATGTAATTGTTCGGTTTGGCCTTCAGCTTTTCGGCGAAATCTGCGCGTTCCTTCTTCGATGCCGTCGGTCCCACAAGCATGCCGTAGCCGCCGGAGCCGTGCACTTCCTTGACGACGAGCTCCTCCAAGTGCTCCAGCACGTATTTCAGGCTTGATGCTTCCGAGCAGCGCCAGGTCGGGACGTTTTCCAGAAGCGCCTTGCGGCCGGTATAGAATTCGACGATCTCCGGCATGTAGGAATAGATGGCCTTGTCGTCCGATATGCCGGTGCCCGGCGCATTGGCGATGGTGATGTTGCCGGAGCGGTAGACATCCATGATGCCGGGAATGCCAAGGGCGGAATCGGCCCGGAATGTCAGCGGATCGAGGAAATCGTCGTCGACGCGGCGATAGAGCACGTCGATCGCCTCGTAGCCACGGGTCGTGCGCATCTTCACCTTGCCGTCAATGACGCGCAGGTCCGAGCCCTCGACCAGTTCGACGCCCATCATGTCGGCCAGGAACGAATGTTCGTAGTACGCAGAATTGTAGATGCCGGGGGTCAGCACCGCGACGCGCGGCTTGCCGGTACAGCCGGGGGGCGCAAGCGACGCAAGGCTCTGGCGCAAGAGATAGGGGTAATCCTCGACGCGCTGCACCTTGTTCTCATGGAAGAGCTCCGGGAACATCTGCATCATGGTTTCCCGGTTTTCCAGCATGTAGCTGACACCGGAAGGCGTGCGGGCATTGTCCTCCAGCACGTAAAACTGGTCTTCGCCTGTTCGTACGATGTCGGTGCCGACGATATGGGTGTAGACGCCGCCAGGCGGCCGGAAGCCGATCATCTCGGAAAGGAAGGCGACGTTGTTTTCGATCAGTTCACGCGGGATGCGACCGGCACGGATGATCTCCTGCTTGTGATAGATATCATCCAGAAAGGCGTTGAGCGCGATCACCCGCTGCTCGATGCCCTGGGCCAGCTTGCGCCATTCGCGGGCGGAGATGATGCGGGGGATGATATCGAAGGGGATGAGCTTTTCGGAACTGTCGGCATGGCCGTAAACGGCGAAGGTGATGCCGGTCTTCCGGAAGATGTTTTCCGCGTCGCGGGACTTGGCAATCAGATGCGACCGGTCTTGGCTGTTGTACCACTCGAAATATTTTTCATAAGGCGGGCGGGGGCTTTCGTCCCCGGTAATCATTTCATCAAATGCCAAAGGTGCGGCTCCCCTTTTTTTGTTCATTTGAATACAACGCAAATTGCAATGCAAGAACCATGCGCAGTTCGGGGAAAAGATTTTGCGCTGCGAGAAAACGGTAAAAATCCGGGCATTCGGAGTGAGGTGGCGCGGCGGAGAGGGTGGTCAGTCTGCCGGGGCTGCGCAAAATCCAGGCAGGTGATGGTTTTTCGGTCAAGCGGTTTAAAGGGTGCATGCGCTTCCTCCCTCATTCCTGTGCCGGTCACAGCAATCCAGCCACCGCGCGTCTGCGGGTGAATGACTCTGTGACGATGATGAGAGTCTCCCGCGCCCAAGGACTTGGGGCGCACTGGATTCCTGTGACGAGCACAGGAATGAGGGAGATTGGGAAAGTGCCGGTGATTCTTCGCCGTGGTGGCATGGCCCCGCCTGTCGCCCGCAACATCAGCGAAATTTCACGTAAGCATCAACGCTTCGCCTTTGACTGCGGTGCCCGGGTGCCGTTATCAGCACGGCGAATCTTTCTTGCGAGCCCCCATGTCCCTCGATCGCCTTGCCCCCGCTCTCTTCGTTCTGCTCTGGTCCACGGGATGGGTGGTGGCGAGATATGCGGCGCTGCATTCCGAGCCCTTCACCTTTCTTTCGATACGCTACGCGCTGTCGGCCCTGGCATTCCTGGTGCTCTGCCTGTTGATGCGGGCGCAATGGCCGACAAGCCGGGCGACGTGGCTGCGCGCCATCTATTCCGGCTTCTTCCTGCATGGTTTCTATCTCGCCGGCCTCTGGTGGGCGATTGCCAATGGCGTGCCGGCCGGCATATCGGGGATCATCGCGGCGCTGCAGCCGCTGCTGACCGCAATGGCGGCGCCCTTTCTCGTCGGCGAGCGGTTGCAACAGACACAGAAGCTCGGCCTCGGGCTCGGTTTCATCGGTATCGCCATCGCGATTTCGCCGAAGCTCTTCGATCCGGCGACGGCCGATCTCAGCCATGCGGCGCTGCCGCTGGCGATCAACCTCATCGCCATGGGCTCCGTCACTTACGGCACGCTTTACCAAAAGAAACACTTGCAGTCGGGTGATCTCAGAAGCATCGCGACGCTGCAGTATGTCGGTGCGTTAATCCTCACCCTGCCGTTGTCGCTGATCTTCGAAAACCAGCATTTCGATGGCACCGCGCAGGCCTGGGGCGCGCTTCTCTGGTCGGTCTTCGGCCTCTCGATGGGCGGTGTCGGGCTGCTGCTTTACCTCATCCGCCGCGGACAGGTCTCGCGCGCCGCCTCGCTCATCTACCTGATGCCGCCGGCGGTGGCGTTGGAGGCCTTCGTTGCCTTCGGGGAACCGCTGACGCTGCCGTTGATCATCGGCACCGCGATCGTAGTGATGGGCGTATATATGACAAACCGCAGGGTCGTTCAGCAAGCGCAGGCGAGCGTATAGGCTGATGGCTGGGCCAAGGTCGAACAATCGGATGGCTTGAACCTCAACTGAGCGAGGTCGCCGGCGATTGCCGACGACCTCATATCTAGAGCGTCGTAGAGTGCTACTCGGCCCATCAAGCAGCAAGCGACGATCAGCTGCGGGGCTGCAGCAGCGCCAAGGCAACCGTCGACGCCGCCAGGAGAGCGGTGAGCGTCAATGGTCCCGCAGCGCCGTAGTGGTCGACGATATAGCCGCCAAAAATCGCGCCGCTACTGATGGCCACCTGAAAGGAGACGACCATCAGGCTGCCCGCCGCCTCCAGAGCGTCGGCGGCCGCGCGGGAAAGATTGGTCGGCAGCACTACCGGCGCCATGCCGAAGGCAAAGCCCCAAAGCGCAACGAGCGCAAACGCGACGGCGGTATGAGCGCCCCAAAGCAACAGAGCGAGTGCGGCAAAAGCCATCAACACCGCCGTGACTGCGAGCGCTATGCGGATGCTCGCGTCGGCCATCCGGCCACCGGCAAGATTGCCGATCACCGAGGCGATGCCAAACCCGAGCAGTGCCAGGGCGATCGATCTGGTTTCAAGGAGCGTCACTTGTTCAAGGAAGGGACGCACATAAACCGATCCGGCAAAATGTCCGGTCATCAGCAAAAGGATAGCAAGCATTCCCAGTTGAACACCGCGCCGTCGTGTCAGCCGGAAAACATCAGCGAGACTGTTGCTTGTGTTTGCCGGGAGCGTCGGCAAGCTGAGCACCTGCAGCAGCATGGCAAGCGCGGCAAGCCCGGCTGTCATCGCCATGGCGCTGCGCCATCCCAGCCAATCGCTGATCAAAGCACCCATTGATGGTGCAGCTATCGTGGCGAGCGAAACGCCGAGGGTGACGATAGCCATGCCCCGACCTGTCGCGTTGGCGCCGACCAGCCTCGCCACGACCGCCACGGAAAGCGCCCAAAAGCCGCTCAACGCGATGCCCAGCCCAGCCCGGCCCAACAACAACAGCCAAAAATCGGTTGCTAAAGATGCGAGTATATTGGAGCCGACCGCCAACGCACTGAGACCGACCAGCACCACCTTGCGGTTCAGTCTGCCGATAAGAACATTGCTCAAAAGGGCCGTCACAGCGCCGACGGAAGCGGTGGCGGTGACGACCTGTCCGGCCGTTCCCTCGGAAATGCCGAGATCGCGCGCCATTGGCGTCAACAGTCCCGCCGGCAGGAACTCAGCAGATACCAGTGCAAAGCTGGTGGCCGCCATCGAAACAACGGCAAACCAAGTCGCCGCGCTCCACGCGGATGGTTCAGCCGTCTCCAGGCCAATTGCAGCCTCGTCGAATTGTGATGTTGTGTCCGTCATAGATGGATCTCCTGTGTTCGGAGATTTCATAGACGAAGTTTTCAGGATGATATGTGTCTTAAAATCCGAAATCCATGTCCGTTCGTCCGGAATTTGTGCGACGCACAATCCCCGGTGAAAGGTTGGTGACCCGCTTGAAGGCACGCGCGAAAGACGCCTCGGACTCATAGCCCAATCGTGAGGCTACCTCGGCGACCGACATGCCGTTCTGCGCCAACAAATCGCGGGCAAGCTGCATACGCAGACGGGCGAGATAATGTGCCGCGCCTTCTCCCAAGATAGCGCTGAAGCGCTCGGCGAAGATCGAGCGCGACTGGCCTGCCACACCAGCGAGGCTTTCAAGGGTCCAGTTATGGCCGGGATCTCGGTGCATGGCCGCCAGCACACGACCGATCTGGGGATCGCGGATGGCAGCGAGCCAGCCGGTGGTCGAGGCTCCGCTGCAGTTGACCCAGCAACGGATAAGCCGCGCAGCGAGCAAGTCCGCCATACGTGACAAGACCGTCGCACTTCCCATCTGGGGTTGTGTCGCCTCCGCCGACATAGCGGCCAGCAGGGGGCCTACGATCGGGTCGTTGCCGGCCACATCGCAGCCCTTGATGATTGGGGGCATCAAGGCGATTAAGGGATTAAGCGCATGGGCGCCCAAAGCCATGGAGCCGCAGAAAAGGGTGCTGGTGGCGCCCGTTCCTTCCCGCACGACGTCGCAGACGTTGCTGCCCAATTTTGTAATCTGGCAACTTTTAAGCGAGTCGCCCTCAACATCAGGCGCGCTCGCCAACCGGTGTGCGTTACCTTGCGGCAGCAGCACCAGATCGCCATCGTTCAACGCCTGCCATCCGTGGGTTTCGGTATGGATCCAGCATGGACCCTGGCTGACGAAGTGAAAACGAAGCAGCTGTTGTTGCGGAAAGGCGATGCTCCATGGATGCCTGAGCTCGCAGCGTCCATAATTGACTCCACTCAAGCGAAAGTCTTGCAGGACTTCGCTCAGGGCGTCCATTGGGATAGTTGGCGGCGACAATGGCCGGGACGGATGGTCAAGCATGGAGCCAATTTAGGTCTCAAACGTCCGGGACGCAAGCGGTCCGGCTTCGCGGCGCGGTTCTTTGCGGCGTCACGCTGCCCGTCGACGGCGGGTTCACAGCGCATTGATACCGCAAGGCTCCCGCCGGCGCTGCGAAGGGCTTCGATCTCGTCAACTGCGTGCGTTCAGAAACCGGGAAACGTGACCGAGTACTGCCGTCGCAGTGGTGTCGTCACTACAATGAGAAAGGCCGGGCATCCCACCAGATGCTCCGGCCTCCTAATATTCAAGGCCGAAGGTCCGGCCTCTTCTCCTTTGAATCAATTGGCGCTCAGGCGCGTTCGCGGCGCTGGCCGCCGCCATTGCGAGAGCCCGAGCCGCCGCGGCGGTTGCCGCCATTGCCGTCGCGGCGCTGTTCGCCGCCCTGAGCCTGATGCGGTCCACGGTCTTCGCCGTGCTTGCGGGCCGGGCGGCCGTGAGCGTGGCGGCCGTTGCCGCGGTGATGGCCGCTCGGTTCGCCATTGGCATGATGGCCATTGGGGCCGTTATGCGCAGGGCGCTGCGGCTTTGCCGGGCGGAAATCGGAGGTCGAGGCAAGATCGTTGTCGGGGCCGAAATCCGGGGCTGCTTCGCCGCGGCGCTGACCGCGGAAGTCCTCGTTACGGCCTGAGCGTTCGGGACGAGGACGGCGCTCGCGGCGCTCCTCGCCGCCGGCGCGGATTTCGCTGCCTTCGCCTTCGCGGCGCGGGCGGCGTTCCTGGCGGCTGCCGCGATGCTCCGAGCGGTTGGCATCGCCGCGGCCTTCGCCGCGCCCCTGGCTGCCGCCCCGATTGCGGTTGTTGCCATTGCCGTTGCCTCGGCGCGGGCCGCCGGCGCTGATATGTGCCGGCGGTTCACCGCTGGCAACTGATATGTCGATGCCCATCAGGCGCTCGATATCTCGCAGCAGCTTGGCTTCGTCAGGGGCGCAGAAGGCGATGGCAATGCCGTCGCGGCCTGCGCGCGCCGTGCGGCCGATGCGATGGACATAGGCATCCGGCACTTCGGGCAGGTCGTAGTTGTAGACGTGGCTGACGGCCGGGATGTCGATGCCGCGGGCGGCGACGTCTGTCGCGATCAGCGTCTTGATGCTGCCCTCGCGGAAGGCCTTCAGCGCCCGCTCGCGCTGACCCTGGCTCTTGTTGCCGTGGATCGAGGCGACGGAATAGCCGATATTGTCGAGGTGCTTCATCAGCTTCTCCGCACCATGCTTGGTGCGCAGGAAGACGATGGCGCGGCCGTCCGGATTTTCGGTCAGCGATCTACGTAGCAGTTCCGTCTTGTCGTTCTTGCCGCCGACGAAATGGACATACTGCTCGACCTTGTCGGCAGCCTTGCCGGGAGGCGTGACTTCGACCTTGACGGGATCGACGAGATAGTCGCCGGCGAGATCGGCGATCGCCTTCGGCATGGTGGCCGAAAACAGCATGGTCTGACGCTTCTTCGGCACCAGTTTGGCGATCTTGCGCAGGTCGTGCACGAAGCCGAGGTCGAGCATCTGGTCGGCCTCGTCGAGCACGAGATAGCGCACCGTCGTCAGCGTGATGGCGCGGCGGTTGACGAGATCGAGCAGGCGACCGGGGGTCGCGACCAGGATGTCGGTTCCCTTTTCGAGCTGCAGCTGCTGCTTGTTGATCGACACACCGCCGACGACGACGTTGATGCGCAGCGGCGACTTGCGGATGAACTTCTTCAGGTTCTCGGCGATCTGGTTCACCAGCTCGCGGGTCGGCGCCAGGATCAACGTCCGCGTCGTGCGGTTGTCGGGGCGGCGCTCGTCAGCGAGCAGCTTTTCGATGAGCGGCAGGCCGAAGGCGGCGGTCTTTCCGGTGCCGGTCTGGGCAAGGCCGATCAGATCGCGGCCTGAAATGAGGAGGGGAATGGCCTGTTCCTGGATCGGCGTCGGCGTTTCGATGCCGAGCTGGAACAAGGTGGCGACGATCGGCTTGGAGACACCAAGCGATTCAAAATTAGTCAAGGCATAACCTTTCGGGGCGCCACAACGACTAGCGCCGGAACGCACCATGCGATCCGGTTTCATTCTGGCGTCAAGAACCCCGCGTGAAGTGGGAACTTGCAAGTTGGAAAAAGCTTTCCAGCGCTTCTGGCCGCTCTTGAGAGTGCGGCGCTCTGTCGAAATGCGCTTTTGTCCCTTCTTCCTGCGTTTCGTATTTTCGAGCAGGGGCACGCTCACGCGGCGGCCGGAAGGGTGAAAGCTGAGCCGCATTTGGGCTAGTTTGCGTGGAAAGTCAAGTGCAGCGCACAAAAAGGCATTGGCCCGGGTCAGGCGACGGCATTCTGAGGACGAAACTTTCCGATGCGCTTTCGGCGCCATTGACGAGCACGGCGATGCGGTGCTCGCCGGGATAATAGCGCCGCGTCGTGATCGGCCGCATGGCATGGCGGCGCTCGATTGCGTGGCTCTGCCCCGGCGCGAGCGTGAGCGTCTTGCATTTGAAGACTTTGGGCGAGAGCGAGCCGTCGGCCTTGATGTGGTGAATGGCGTAGTCGATCATTAGTGAGTGCGCGGTTTCGCCTGAATTGGTCAGGCGGATTTCAAAATCCAGCCCTTCGCCGAACGCCACTTCGCCGTTCTGAAGGCGCAGCTCGCATGTCAGCGCGGTTGCCGGGTCGAAACCGAAATTGGCAAGCGCCTGCGCATGGCCTTTCTTGAGCATCGTGCGAGAGGCGTGTTTCAGCAGCCGGCGGCGCTCGGCGGACGCGCCGTCGATATGGCCGGCGATAAAGGCGGCGACCAGATCTGGATGATCCTTGGCGATGTCGTTCAAGCTGTTGGCGACGGAGCGGCGCACATAATCCTCCGGATCATCCATCAGCGCGGTCAGGATCGGCAGGATCGGTGCGGGGTCTTTCACAAGTTGCGGCAGGCGCATGGCCCAAGGCAGGCGCGGCCGCGTTCCCTCGCTCGCCAGCCGGCGCTCATGCTGGTCGGGATCGCCGACCCAGGTGGAAATGGTGGCGAGCGCACGTTGCTGGTCGCGATGGATGAATTGCCGGATGCCGAATTCGCCGGTGAAATGCGGCGTCAGCGCCTTGAGGAGGTCGAGGCCGAGATCGAAATGATCGGTGCCGCGGGCGGCGATGAACTGATTGACCGGCAGCAGCATCCAGCCGGAGAGTCCCGGCGTGTCGGCGGCCGGCAGGCTTGCCTTGAGGATAGAGGCTGCTTTAGGAAAATCTCCGGGAAGCGTGGCAAGCAGCGCGTCACGGATCAATGCGGAGCGCTCCATCAGTTCCAGGGCTACAAGGCCATCGGTCGCCAGAGTTACGAAACGTTCCCGGTCGAAGGCGGGCGCATGGGCCGCAACGTGATCGGCCATATCACCGACGAGCTCTTCATGCAGCAGTTTCTTGAGCGGTTCCGGCATGCTGATCCTCCTGCGGGAGGATTGGACCAGCGCCGCCGGGAGGTCAAGCGGCGCCGGATGCGGTCTTGCTATTCCGGGCAGACTTTCACGCGGTAGGACTCGCCCCAGCGGTCGTAACGCCATTCGAGGTGGCAATAGTGCGGCCGGTAATAGGTCCGATAGACGGGGTAGGGACGGTAGACAGGGTAAGCCGGATAGACGGGGTAGGCGGGGCGGGCGGCCTCCGACAGCAGGGCGCCGCCGACGACGCCGGCCGCAAGGCCGCCCCAGAAGGCATCGCGCGGACGGGCATCGGCGGTGGTGGCAGTGGCGAGCGAGGCGCCGGCAAAGGTCAGCGCGATCAGGCCCGTCGCCATGGTCTTATGAAGAACGGACATGGTAACTTCCTTATCTAGACTGGCTTCTATAAAAGCCATGGCCAGACTCCGCCCGGATCGCGGCGGAGCGATGGCCGCACAAGGGCGGCCCGCATTAAATTTTAGTCATGATTTCAATGGCCAGCCAAGAGTAAAGAGCGGATTGCGGCCGGCCGCAGTTCTGCAGTCATCCCTTCGGTTTCGTGCAGCATACGGCGCTTCTCCGGTCTGTACGCCGATTGTAAAATTCCGCCTTCGAAATTTATGGTTAAAACCTTGTTAAAAGCCTTGGCGTTATAGTCTTTGTCGTTGATATTCCACTCATTGCGGGAGCGACGATTTCTTGAAATCATCCGGGGACATTCTCGAATTGGCTTGCCGCCGGATCGCCGATCTGGACACCCCGGCCTATGTCAAGAATAGCGAGCTGCGCTATGTCGCCGTCAACGAGGCCTATGCCAATTTCCTGGGCCGCGAGATTTCCGATTTCATCGGCAGGCGCAGCCGCGAACTCTTTGACCGCCCCGAAGAAGAGGATCGCGAGGATAGGGAACGCCGCGCGCTGGTGTTCGGCACCGAGGAAAACGCCATCTGCTTCGATGCCGCAGGCCAGGGCCATGAGCGCGTCCAGATCGAAAGCTTCTCGCCGTCGCCGGACCGAATCTATGTGCTCGGCATCTTCGAAGCCCGCGAGCGCCGCGCCGTTGCCCTTGGGGGGGGTGCCGGCAAACCCGGGATTGCCGGCAGCTCTAAGACTGTAAACGATTTCGGAAGTGCCGCCGATCTCGCCCAAGTGCGCGAGGCACTGGAGAACCTTGATCACCCAATCGGCATCTTTGCAGCCGACGGACGCCCGCTGGTCGTCAACGCAGCCTATCGCAACGGCGCGACGCCTGTGGTCGCCGGGGAATCGGCCTGGGGAGAGAGTGTCAATGAACTCGACGTACTCCGCACCGTCTTGGAGGATCTGCCTGTGGCGGTCTTCGTCCGCGACGACAAGCATCGCCTGGTCTATGCCAACAAATATTATGAAACCTTCAGTGGCCGCGCCCGCTCCGAATATCTGGGAATGACCGAACACGAAATGTTCGGGCCAGAAGGTGCTGAGGCGATCTACCAGGAAAACCTGCTGGCGCTCAGGGACGGCATTTCGGTGGAGCTCGAAAGCGAGATGCCGAGCAATAGCGGCCATGTCTATCCCGTCATTTCGCGCGTCAATCGCGTGGTGACGGCGGATGGGCGAACCTATGTCGTCGGCTCCTTTTCCGACATCTCGCCGCTCAAGGAACGCGAGAAGGCGCTGATTGAATCGCGCAAACAGCAAGAAATACTACATCGGGACATCGAGAGCATTCTGCGATCGCTGCCAATCGGCGTGCTGATCCTCGATAATGACCACCGGATTCTCTACGCCAACGACGAATTCTACAGCATCTGGGAACTGCCGCTCGACGATCGCTTCGACGGCCGCCCGTTCATCGACGTCATCCGCCGTAATGACGAGCTCGGCCGCTATGACGGGACGAAGACGCCGGAAGAGATCTACGCCTTCCGCAAACATCTGTTCGAAGCCGAGGAGCCCGAGCCGATCGAGCTTGGCTGGGCGGGCGGCAAATCCGTGATCTTCGACAGCCGCCGCATCTCCAACGAGCGCATTCTGCTCACCTATGCCGATATTTCGGCGGTGCGCGAACGGGAAAAGGAAATCCACGAGACGCGCGCAGCCCTCGAGCGGCTCGGCGAAATGATGCGGGATGCGACGCATGCCATGTCGCAGGGCATTGCCATCGTCCAGGACGGCATCATCAAAATGTCCAATGAGGCGATGGCCGAGATCCTGCAGATCCCGCCGCACTATATCGAGGCCGGCCAGGGCTGGCTCGGCATGTTCGAATTCTGCGCGGCACGCGGCGATTTCCACGATGCGGTGGATGAGATCCTGCAGGAGTGGCGGGCGAATATCGCAGCCAGGCAGCCAATTTCCGCCGTCTTCCATGTCGGCGGCGAGCGCTGGGTGAATATGGATGCGACCCTCAGCCGGGGACAGCATTGGGTGGCGCTGTTCACCGACGTCACCGAGCTCAAGCGCCGCGAGGAGGAACTGCGCCAGCTCCTGTCGCGCGCCGAAGCCGCCGACCGCGCCAAATCCGAATTCCTTGCCAATATGAGCCACGAGATCCGCACGCCGATGAACGGTGTGCTCGGCATGGCAGAACTGCTGGCCAAGACCAATCTCGACACGCGCCAGAAAACCTTCATCGACATTATCGTCAAGTCGGGAAATGCGCTGCTGACTATTATCAACGACATCCTCGACTTTTCGAAGATCGATGCCGGACAGATGAAACTGCGCAAAGCCGCCTTCGATATCACCGAAGCGGTGGAGGACGTGGCGACACTCCTCTCCTCGCATGCCGCCGAGAAGAACATTGAACTGCTGGTGCGGGCTGCACCCGATCTGCCGGCCGCGGTGATCGGAGACGCCGGGCGTTTCCGCCAGATCGTCACCAATCTCGTCGGCAACGCCGTCAAGTTCACCGAGCGCGGCCATGTCTTCGTCGATGTCGGCTTCGAGACGATCGCCGGCGGGGAGATCATGGCGATCATCCGCATCGAGGATACCGGTATTGGCATTCCCCGAGAAAAGCTCGAATCGGTCTTCGACAAGTTTTCGCAGGTCGACACCTCGTCGACGCGCCGGCATGAGGGAACGGGGCTCGGCCTCGCGATCACCGCCGGCCTCGTCGATCTCTTCGGCGGCTATATCAATGTCGAGAGCGAATGGGGCAAGGGCTCGGTCTTCACCCTGAACCTGCCTTTTGCGGTGGCGGCCGCCCACCTTGAACCGAAGCCGCTGCCGATCAATGTGCAGGGCGCGCGCATCCTCGTCGTAGACGACAATGAAGTGAACCGGCGCATCCTGACTGAGCAGCTCTCGCTCTGGGGCTTCGACGGAGTGGCTGCCGAAGGTGGCGGCACCGGTCTGGCGATCCTCGAGGCAGCGGCCGATCTCGGTGTCACCGTCGACGCCGTCGTGCTCGACTATCACATGCCCGACATGAACGGCGCCGACGTCGCGCGCCGGCTGCGCGCCGATCCCCGCTTCGTCGAGCTGCCGATCATCTTCCTGACGTCGATGGATATTTCGGGCACGGAAAAGGAATTCGCCGCGCTGAATGGCCATGCGCATCTGATGAAGCCGGCACGCGCGAACGTGCTGCGCAATACTGTCGTCGAGGTCGTCCGCGCCCGCCGCGTCAAACAGGCCTCTGAAGCCGATATCGCCCGGCTGCGGGCGGAAGCGGTCGGACCGGCGCCTGCACTTGCAACTGCGCCCGAGCCGCAAGAGCGGGCGGCCGAGTTCGTCGACGTGCTGGTTGCCGAAGACAACGAGGTCAACCAGATCGTCTTCACCCAGATCCTGCAGTCGACGCGGCTTTCCTTCCTGGTCGTCGACAACGGGCAGGAGGCTGTCGCCGCCTGGGAAAGCCACACGCCGCGCATCATCATGATGGACGTCTCGATGCCCGTCATGAACGGCCATGAAGCGACCCGGACGATCCGCGAAAGGGAAAAGGGGCAGGGCCACCGGGTGCCGATCATCGGCGTTACCGCCCATGCCCTTGAAAGCGACCGCGAAGCCTGCCTCGACGCCGGCATGGACGATTACATGTCGAAGCCGATCAGCCCTGAACTTCTGGAGGAGAAGATCCGGCAATGGCTCGGCAAGGATGAGCTGCAGCCGGAGCGCACGAGTTACTGATCTCCATCGAGTAGCAGTCGTAGGGCTTACCGAGCAGGTGCCTTAATGCCGCAGAGCATTTCGCGCTTGCCGGCGAAGCCCCGGCGGCGTTCGACTGCAAAGCCGGCGGCGATGAGGTTGCGGCGAACGAAGCCGGCCGCGGCGTAAGTTGCGAAGGTGCCGCCGGCCACAGTCTTTTCGTTGACCTCACGCAGCAGTTCCTCCGACCACATGTCGCCGTTGCGCGAGGGCGCGAAACCGTCGAGATACCAGGCGTTGAAGCCCGGCTTTGCCGCTGCGACGCCGTCGAGTGCCGCACCGCAGACGACGCTGAGCCGCGTTTGGGCATCGAGATCGAGCGAGACGGTTCCGGCTGGCGTTTGCGGCCAGGCCGCCGTCAGCGCCTCGCATTCCGCGTCGATCTCCGGCCAATGCGACAGCGCCCGGCCGATCTCTTCGCCGCGCATCGGATGGAGTTCGAAGGAGATGAAATGCAGGTGCTGGCCGTGTTCACGGTGAAGCTTCCATTGCCGCCAGGTCTCGGCGAAATTCAGGCCGGTGCCGAAGCCGAGTTCCCCGATCATGAATTCCTGCCTGCCGGCCCAGCGCTCCGGCAGGCCGTTGCCGGCGAGGAAGACATGGCCGCATTCCAGCCGGCCATCGGTCTGGCAATAAAAATGATCGCCAAAGACGGTGGAATAGGGCATATCGCCGTCGCGCCATTCGAGCGGCTGCGGCGCGCCCGCGCCAATCTGATCGGGGTTCACGTCTCTCATGGAAAAAGCCGATAGTCCTCAGCCGACGTCCGGTCAATCTTCTTGCGACTTGCTGATCGTCGGCGGCGGCATCATGGGTCTCTGGGCGGCCATTCATGCCGAACGCCGCGGTATCAGCACCGTCCTCGCCGACGGCGGCAGATTGGGCGGAGGCGCGAGCGGCGGACTGCTAGGCGCGCTGATGCCGCATATGCCGGACCGGTGGTCGGAGAAAAAGCAATTCCAGTTCGATGCGCTGGTCTCGCTCGAAACCGAAATTGCGGCGCTTGAAGCAGAAACCGGGCTGTCGGCCGGCTACAACAGGTCGGGGCGGCTGATCCCGTTGCCGAAACCGCATCTCAAGCGCATCGCCCGCGGCCATTCCGAAGATGCGGAGCGCCATTGGCGGACCGGCGAACGCCGCTTCCACTGGCATGTCATCGACAGGCCGCCGGTCGATGGTTGGCCTGACGCATCTGCCGGCGAAAGTGGCTTCGTGCACGATACGCTCGCCGCCCGTGTTGCGCCCCGCTCCTTGATCTCAGCGCTCATCGCATTGCTGCGGCGGGCAAAACATGTGCGCATCATGGAAAATGCTGTTGTCTCCGATCTCAATCCCGATCGCGGGACGGCCGAGATCGGCGGCGAAATCATCACGTACGGCCGCTGCATCCTGGCCGCCGGCCATCAGTCCTTTCCCGCGCTGCAGCGGCTGACGCCGGGCTTGAAGCAGCCGCTCGGCCAGCCGGTGAAAGGGCAGGCGGCGCTGTTGAAAGCAGATGTCGACCCGGCGTTGCCGACGATCTTCCTCGATGGACTCTATATCGTCGCGCATGAGGGGGGGCATGCGGCGGTCGGCAGCACCAGCGAGAACCGTTTCGACGACCCCCTCTCGACCGATGCACAGCTCGACGCGTTAATCGCGGCGGCGCGGGCGATCGTGCCGGCGCTCCGCAGCGCCCCTGTCATCGAACGTTGGGCGGGGCTTCGCCCGAAAGCCATCGACCGCGATCCAATGATCGGCCGCCATCCCATCCATCCCCGACTGATCGCACTGACCGGCGGTTTCAAGGTCAGCTTCGGGCTGGCCCATCGGCTGGCGGAGGCTGCGGTTTGTATGGCAGGCGACACAGATTGCGAATTTTCGCTGCCGGAAAGCTTCGCGATATCAAGCCATATCGCTGTCGCTTCACGTTAAACGTGAATTAGATACAGCTGCGTTTCGTTATTCTGTCATGCAAATCACCTATCTGCTTGCGCATCGGCAGCGCCGGATTTTCCCGGCGCTCACTTCCTTCATGGAGGAAATTGCATGCGCTATGCCATTTGCTTCACGCCTCCGGCGAGCGACCCCTTGTCGCTCGTGGCCGCTAATTGGCTTGGCCGAAACGTGTTTTCAGGCGATATGGTGGAGCCTCCGGCCGTCCGCGGCCTCGGCATTCATGAGATCGCCTTTTATACTGCGGTGCCGCGGCGCTATGGTTTTCACGGCGTTCTGAAAGCGCCTTTTCGCCTCTCCGCCGAGACGTCCGAATCGCAACTCCTGCGCGATCTCATGCGTTTTGCCGGAACATATGCTCCCTTCCAGATCCCAGGTCTCGAAATCGCCCGGCTCGGCAATTTCTACAGCCTGGTGCCGAGCGCCCCCTGTGAGCGGATCCAGTATCTGGCTTCGGCGATCGTTCAGGAGTTCGATCGTTTCCGGGCGCCGCTGAGTGAAGCCGATATCGAACGCAGCGATCCCGACGGATTGTCGGCGGCGCAATTCGCTAATCTGCATCGTTGGGGCAATCCCTATGTGATGGAGGAGTTCCGCTTCCATATGCCGGTGACAGGCCCCATCCACACGATCGACATGCCCCGCATCGAGCCAGTGCTGGGAACGATCTTCGAGCCCGTCTTGAGGGAGCCGGTGATCGTTTCGAATGTCGCTTTGATGATCGAGGAGGGCACTGGCGGTCCCTTCCGCGTTCACTCGCTCCACCCGATGGGCAAGGTCAGCGCGCGCAGGATCGCCTGAGCAGATGTCGATCTAACCGGTTGTTTTAAAAAGAGAAATGCTCCTGTGCAGTTTCCGTCTCGACATTCCGGCTGCGGATGATACCGTTCCTTCGTCTTTTCAGAAGGTGATTTGATGGTATCCGAGACCTACCCGCGCAATCTCGTCGGCTACGGGCGTCAGACGCCCGATCCGAAGTGGCCGGGCGACGCCCGCGTCGCCGTGCAGTTCGTCATCAATTACGAGGAGGGCGGCGAAAGCTGCATCCTCGAAGGCGATCCGGCTTCCGAAAACCTGCTGTCGGAGATTGTCGGTGCGGCGGCCTGGCCGGGGCAGCGCAATCTCAACATGGAATCGATCTACGAGTATGGTTCGCGCGCCGGGTTCTGGCGGCTCTGGCGGATGTTCACGGGTCTCAAGGTGCAGGCGACCGTCTATGGCGTGACGCTGGCGATGGCGCGCAACCCCGAAGCCGTCGCGGCCATGAAGGAGGCCGGTTGGGAGATCGCCAGCCACGGTTATCGCTGGCTGGAATACAAGGATTTCCCCGAGGATCTCGAGCGCAAGCATATCCTCGAAGCCGTGCGCCTGCACACCGAACTCACCGGCGAGCGGCCTTTCGGGATGTATCAGGGAAAGCCTTCCGACAACACGCTGCGACTGGTGCAGGAAGAGGGCGGTTTCCTCTATTCCTCCGATTCCTATGCCGACGACCTGCCTTATTGGGTGAAGGGCGTCGACGGGAAACCCTTCCTGATCATCCCCTATACGCTCGAAACCAATGACATGCGATTTGCCACACCGCAGGGTTTCAATGCCGGCGACCAGTTCTTCACCTATCTCAAGGACGCTTTCGACACGCTTTACGAGGAAGGCAAGGACGGCAGCCCGAAGATGATGTCGGTCGGCCTGCATTGCCGCCTCGTCGGGCGTCCGGGCCGGGCAGCCTCTCTGAAGCGCTTCATCGAATATGTGTTGAAGCATGACAAGGTCTGGATTCCGCGCCGCATCGAAATCGCCGAGCACTGGCACAAGAATCATCAGCCGGATGCGCTCTGATGTTGTCGCGCGAGGATTTCGTTTCCCGCTTCGGCGGCGTCTTCGAGCATTCGCCTTTCATCGCCGAACGCGCCTATGACGCCGGGGGTCTGAGGGAGCCTTTGACGGCATCAGGCGTGCATGCGGCTCTTGCCGCCGTCTTCCGTGCAGCGAGCCGGGAGGAGCGTCTCGGCGTGCTGCGTGCCCATCCCGATCTTGCCGGGCGTCTGGCGATAGCGGGCGAACTCACGGAGGACAGCCGCAAGGAGCAGGCCGGCGCCGGTCTCGATCGGTTGAGCCCGGCCGAACATGCCCGCTTCACCGAACTTAATGCAGCCTATGTCGAAAAATTCGGCTTTCCCTTCATCATCGCCGTCAGAGGGCTCGACAAGGACGATATCCTTTCGGCCTTCGAAAGGCGGATCGGCAATGACCTGGATGAAGAATTCGCGACCGCCACGACACAGGTCGAACGGATCGCGCTGCTGCGCCTGACATCGATGTTGCCGGAGGGCAAATGAGCGAGCCTCGTGCTATCGACTATCTCAATGAAATGCAGAAGGCGGCAGCCGAAGCACTATACTTCGTGGGCGGAATGGATGAGGCGGCCTTCGCCGAGGATAATCTCACCTTCAAGGCGGTCGCCTTCTGCCACTTCACTATCGGCGCGGCTGCTTCCCGACTGCTCGTAGCCCATCCGGAATTCGCAACCGAGCATCCCACTCTGCCGTGGACGAAAATCTGCGGAACCGGCAACCGTATCCTGGAAGACGTCTTCGCTCTCGATCCCTCGGACATCTGGGATGCAACCTATCGCACGCTGCCGGAACTTCTCGTCGAGATCGACGCTATTCGTCACTGGCACGCCGAAGGTGAGTGAACCCGTTGGCTGATTTTCTCGATATCCGCCCGCTTACCAGATCGGCCTTTGCTCCTTTCGGCGAAGTGATCGAAGCCGATCCAGCCTCGATGCGGCTCATCAACGGCGGCACGACCGAACGCTTCCATGCGCTGGCCACGGCGGAGGCGGCGGGCGAGGGCGCGCGCGTCATCATCAATCTCTTTCGCGGCCAGCCGCGCAGCTTCCCTTATAACGTCGACATGATGGAACGCCATCCCTTCGGGAGCCAGAGTTTCTCGCCGATCTCCGGCCGCCCATTCCTCGTCGTCGTCTCCGAGGACGAGGGCGGACGTCCGGGCAGGCCGCAGGTGTTTTTCGCGCGCGGAGACCAGGGTGTGAACTACCGCCGCAATGTCTGGCATCATCCGCTGATGGCGCTCGGCCAAACCTCCGATTTCCTGGTCGTCGACCGCGACGGCCCTGGCAATAATCTGGAGGAATTCTTCTTCGACCCCCCCTATGTCATCAAAGAGCCAGGCCCATGACCGGACTGACGACACATGTGCTCGACACCGCCCTTGGCAAGCCCGCCAATGGGCTCAGGATCGATCTTTTCCAGCTCGACGGCGAGATCCGCAGACATCTGAAAACGGTGGAGACCAATGCGGACGGCCGAGTCGACGGTGGCCCGATCCTTGCGGGCGAAAATTTTCACGTAGGCATCTACGAGCTGGTCTTCCACGCCGGCGAGTATCTCAGGGCCTGCGGCACGCCGCTGCCGCATCCGGCCTTCCTGGATCTCGTGCCGATCCGCTTCGGCATCGCCGATGTCACGGCGCATTACCATGTGCCGCTCCTGCTTTCGCCTTACGGCTATTCAACCTATCGCGGCAGCTAAATGAGGTTTGCTGCGATCGCCGATATTCACGGCAACCATCTTGCACTCGAGGCGGTGCTTGCAGATATCCGGGCTCAGGGCATCGAGGACGTCGTCAATCTCGGCGATTTCTTCAGCGGGCCGCTGGAGGCAGGCCGAACGGCTGACCTGCTGACGCCTCTCGGGCTGACCTCGGTTCGGGGCAATCACGACCGCTATCTGATCGAGCAGTATCCCGCCTCTATGCATGCCTCGGATGCTGCCGCCTACCGGCAGCTGACGCCGTCCCACCTCGAGTGGCTGCGGGCTCTACCGTTCGATGCTGTCTATCGCGGCGAGGCCTATCTCTGCCACGCGACGCCGAAAGACGACAATCTCTATTGGCTGGAGTCGGTCTCGCCGCAGGGGCAAGTCTTCTTGAAGCCGATCGAAGCGATAGAGGCGCTCGCCGAAGGCATCGACCTGCCGCTGATCCTCTGCGGACACAGCCACATTCCCCACGCCGTCCGCCTCTCGGACGGCCGGCTGATCGTCAATCCCGGAAGTGTCGGCTGTCCGGCCTATGACGATGTGCTGCCCTACTACCACAAGGTAGAAGCCGGCCATCCGCTGTCGAGCTATGCCATTTTGGAAAAGACGGCGGCCGGATGGATGTGGCAGTTCCGGACCGTCGCCTACAACCATATGGCGATGTCGGCACTGGCCGCCGAAAGGGGTCGTGCCGACTGGGCGAGCGCGCTGGCGACAGGCTGGGTGCGATAGCCCGGACCTGCCTGCGCTGCGATCAATCCTTCTCGGGTGCCTGAGGGGCGATCGTCTTTGCAGGAGCCGCGGCCGGTGCCGCCGGTTTTGCCGGAGTGGCAGGCGGGATTGCCTGCTTTGCCGGCGCCGCTGCTGAAATTACCGGTTTTTGCGCCATCAAAATTTCGAAGGAGGATGAGATGGTGTTGTCGTCGTCAAAAGGCGGCCTCTGAGCTCAAGTCCGTTCGACTGGAGGTCGGCGCCGACGGTTTCCTGCACGGCCTTGACGAAGCCCATGCGCTGTTCCTGCAGCTTCCCGTCACGCACAAGTGAGAGAACCGGCAGTGGATCATATCCGCGTCTATCGGGCGGCCGTTTGCGCCTCGCGAATACCGGCGCTGATACGGTTGACGATGGTCCAGATAAGAAGAAGAGCCACCACCGCCCAAAACCACGAGGTCCATCCCGCAAACCCACCGCCAACTCCAACATAGGTGCCGAGCGAGCCGAAAAGCACCGCACGGTCGCTCTTGCCCAGCGGCCCGTCATAACGCCGGCTTGCCCCAACCGTTTGACCCAGGATGCCGGCAAATTCCGTCAGTGCCGAGAGGAATATGACAGCCATGACCGGCATCAGATCGTTCGGATCGATGAGCGCAAACGGGAAATAAAGGGCGGCATCCGACACGACGTCACCGATCTCGTTGAGATAGGCGCCCAAAATGCTCTTTTGCCCATGTTCGCGCGCGAGCATGCCGTCAATGGCATTGAGGCCCATGCGCAGTAGAAACCATACAGGCACCAGCAGGAACCAATGCGGAAGCGGGGCGACGCTCAGGAAAAGCCCAAGTGCAACCGAGACGGCGGCAGCAACTGAAGTCACCTGATTGGCGGTAACACCTCGTGCTGCAAGCGAGCGCACCAGGGGGCGAAGAATATTCTGAAACCGGGACTTCAATTGATAAACAGACATGCTACCTCAGTGGAATTTCGCGGCAATTGAACAGTCTATCCCGGCTGGGTCCGTGCGGATCATCGTAGCTGTGGGAAAGCCCGCACTTCAAATCGGCTCACCCAAAGGACTTATCATTTGCAGCTAGACTTTTGCAATGAAAGCAACTCACTGTTGCCCGCAATAGATGCAACCTATCCAGTGATCAGAATTGGAGACGACCGTGCTGCAGACTACCGACAGCGAGCAACCCTCCTCGACGACCAGACCCATGCATGAATCCGAATTCGCATCGCATGACGGGACTCGACTGTTTTATCGGACGTGGCCTGCGACCGGTGCTTCACCGAAGGGCGCCATCATTCTTCTCCATCGCGGCCACGAGCATAGCGGCCGCGTCGCCCATCTCGCCACCGAGCTCGGCCTCGATGATTTTGCCTTCTACGCCTGGGACGCGCGCGGTCACGGACGTTCGCCGGGAGAGCGCGGTTATTCGCCATCCTTCGCTGCCTCGGCGCGTGATCTCGATTGCTTCGTCCGCCATGTCAGCGAGACCAGCGGTACTGCGGTCGAAGACATCGCCGTCATTGCGCAGAGCGTCGGCGCCGTCCTTGCCGCCACCTGGGTGCACGACTATGCGCCGCCGATCCGCGCGCTGGTGCTGGCCTCACCGGCCTTCAGCGTCAAGCTCTATGTGCCTTTCGCCAAGGAAGGCATTGCGCTCTGGGAAAAGTTCAAGGGGACATTCTTCGTCAATTCTTACGTCAAGGCGAAGTTTCTGACGCATGATCCCGAGCGCATTGCCTCTTTTGAATCCGATCCGTTGATCACGCGGCCGATTGCCTCCAACATTCTGCTGCAGCTCTACGAGGCGGCGGCCCGCATCGTCAACGACGCCCGCGCCATCACCGTGCCGACCCAGCTGCTGATCTCCGGCAGCGACTGGGTGGTACGGCACGCGCCGCAGCATCGGTTTTACGAAAACCTCGGCAGCCGCATCAAGGAACGGCACGTGTTTGCCGGCTTCTACCACGACACGCTCGGCGAAAAGGACCGCGCGATTGCGCTCGCCGAAATCCGCCGCTTTATCGATGCGCGTTTCGCTGAGCCGCGGGCGCCTGCCGACCTGCGCACCGCCCATATCCAGGGCTATACCAAGGACGAAGCCGACCGGCTCGCGAGCCCGTTGGATGCGACATCCGCACGCGGCATCTACTGGGCGCTCAGCCGCCTTAACATCCGGATCGGGGCGCTGGTGTCCGCAGGCATAAGGACCGGGGCGAAGACCGGTTTCGATTCCGGCTCGACGCTCGATTACGTCTACGAAAACAAGCCCCGCGGGCTCGGTCCCGGCGGGCGGTTGATCGACCGGGTGTTCCTCGAGGCGGTCGGCTGGCGCGGTATCAGGCAGCGCAAGCTGCATTTGCAGGAACTGATCGACCACGGGCTGCAGCGCCTGAAAGCCGCCGGCCGCAGCACTCATATGCTCGACATAGCGGCCGGGCACGGGCGATATGTCCTTGATGCTATCGAGACCGCTGCAGTGCGTCCCGATAGCGTGCGGCTGCAGGATTATTCCCTCATCAACGTCGAGGCCGGCCGCAACAGCATCGCCGCGCGCGGCCTCAGTGATTTTGTGAGCTTCCGCCAGCAGGATGCCTTTGACGGCGAGGGGCTGGCCGCAATCAGGCCGGCTCCGGACCTCGCGATCGTCTCCGGCCTGTATGAGCTGTTTTCCGACAATCAGATGATCGCCGCTTCGCTCGAGGGGATCGCCCGCGCGATGCAGCCCGGCGGTCTGCTCGTCTACACCAACCAGCCATGGCATCCACAGCTGGAGATGATTGCCCGCGCGCTCACCTCTCATCGCGGCGGTCAGGCATGGGTGATGCGGCGGCGCACGCAAGAGGAAATGGACCAGCTGGTCGCCGCAGCCGGTTTCCGCAAGATCGAACAGCGCATTGACCAGTGGGGCATTTTCACCGTCTCGCTGGCGGAGAGAGTTTGAGGGCAACGCCGTTGGGGCAGGCACATTCTCCACTTTCCCGAACAGCGCCGGTCATGAAGCGGGCGGCGTGCTGGCTCGCCTTCCTGGCGCCGTTCTTCTATCTGACCTATGGCGGCGCCAACTGGCTGGCGTCGCAACGCGCTGATGTGCCGAACATTGCCTTCGCATGGGAAAGCGCCATTCCGTTCTTGGGATGGACGATCATTCCATATTGGTCGATCAATCTGTTCTACGGGCTCTGCCTGTTCATCAACACGACGCCGCGCGATGTGGATATGCTGGCAAGGCGTTATCTGACGATCCAGTTAATCGCAGTCGCCTGTTTTATCGCGTTTCCGCTCGAAGCAATCTTCGTGCGGCCGGCCACGAGCGGCCTGCCCGGTTTCATGTTTGCTGTCCTCGGTGGCTTCGACAAGCCGTTCAACCAGGCGCCGTCGCTGCATATCGCGCTGCTGGTGGTGATCTGGGACCATCTGCGCGGCCGGCTGCCGCGCAGGGCCCGGCTTGTCTGGCACTGCTGGTGCTTCCTCATCGGCGCCTCCGTGCTGACGACGTGGCAGCATCACGTCATGGACATACCGACCGGCGTGCTGCTCGGTCTGTTTGCCGCCTGGCTTTTCCCACGCGATGCCGGTTCGCCTCTTGCCAATTTTGCGTTGAGCGACGACCCGAAGTCGCGCCGTCTCGGCATCTATTATCTGTGCGGTGCTCTCGCATTTCTCGGCCTTGCAGCGCTCTTTACTCCTCTGTCGGCCGCAGCGCTTCTGTTGCTCTGGCCGGCGGTTGCGCTGGCGATCGTCGCAGCCGGATATCTCGGCGCCGGCCCGCAGATATTCCTGAAACGCGCCGATGGCCGGGCCGCACTTGCCAGCCGCTGGCTACTGGCGCCCTACCGGCTCGGCGTCGTCGTCAATGTTTGGCTCTGGACACGCAAAATACCGGCATCCGTGATGATCGTTGACGGTGTCCATCTCGGCCGTTTTCCGCGCCGCCACGAGGCCGACCATTTCGCCACGGTGATCGACATCACCGGCGAGTTTCAGCGCCCAAGCGGGACATCAAGGCGCTGGTGCAGTTTTCCCACCCTCGATCTGACAGGCCCCGACGAGATCCAGACGCGAGCCGCGGCGAACCTCATCGAGATTGCGCGCCACCAGGGACCGGTCCTCGTCTGCTGTGCGCTCGGTTTCCAGCGGAGCGCCGGCGTCATCGTGCGGTGGCTGCTCGTCAGCCGACGTTGCGAAACTCCAGCAGAAGCGCTGCGGCTGATCGAAAGGGCAGGGCGGCGTGTTCATCTGCCCGAGGAAAGCATCCATGCCGTGACGGAGGGCTTGCAATGACGCAATGGAATGCCAAGGCCTCGGCGGCTGCGCGAAATCTCGGCCGCAATTCAATCGTCTGTGGGCTGACAGCGCTGTTGCCGCTGATTTTCGGCCCGATCACTCAGGGATATCGAGGTTTCGCTCCAGCATTCGGCTGGCTCTTGATGCTCGTCTTCTGCGGGATCGTGCTCGCGCTGGCGATCCATCTCCTTTTCGATGCGCTGTTGTTTCGCCTCGCGTCGAGCCATGAGACAGAGGCCGCCGGTCTTGCCGCCGTCGACGACCTGCTCTCCCGAATGCAGCTGCGCAAGCCTGACGGGACATCGCCTGGCCTCGAGAGGCGGATTGCCGGATCGCGCCGCATCGTGGTGGCGGCAGCGTTTGGCTCTCGCCATCTGTCTCGCGATTTTTGCGATCCTGCTTTTCACCGCGGGTGACGGCCGGCCGCTGTGCTGAATCGCATGCCGTTGCGCAGATCGAAGATCTTGCCGACCCATCGGGGCGTTCAGCCAGTGCCGACTTCTCTCAGCCGCGCTCCGATATGATCGACGCATCCACGTCGTTGATGTCGCGCTTGCCGCAGAGGGCCATCGTGATGTCCATCTCTTTGCGGATGATGTCGAGCGCCAGCGTGACGCCTTCCTTGCCCATGGCGCCAAGCCCGTAGAGGAAGGGGCGGCCGATATAGGTGCCCTTCGCGCCGAGCGCCACGGCCTTCAGCACGTCCTGGCCAGAGCGGATGCCGCCGTCGAGATGAACCTCGATGCGGTCGCCCACGGCGTCGACGATCGAAGACAGCATGCTGATCGAGGAGGGGGCGCCGTCGAGCTGACGGCCGCCATGATTGGAAACGATGATCGCATCGGCGCCGGTATCGGCGGCGGCCTTCGCGTCTTCGGGATCGAGGATGCCTTTGATGATCAGCGGGCCGCCCCATTGCTCCTTGATCCAGGCGATATCAGCCCAGGACAGCCGTGGATCGAATTGCTCGTTCGCAAACTTGGGCACGGAGGCAACGTTGGCGACGTTCTTGGCATGGCCGACGATATTGCCGAAGTACCGGCGCTTCGTCTGCAGCATATCAAGGCACCAGAGGGGCCGGGTTGCCATCTGCCAGATATGTTTCGCGGTCAATTTCGGTGGGGCCGAGAGACCGTTGCGCAGGTCCTTATGGCGCTGGCCGAGGATCTGCAGGTCGGCGGTCAGCACCAGCGCGGAGCATTTCGCCGCCTTGGCGCGACGGATGAGGTCGAGGACGAAATCCTTGTCCCTCATCACGTAGAGCTGGAACCAGAAGGGACGTGTGGTCACTGAGGCAACATCCTCGATCGAGCAGATGCTCATCGTCGAGAGCGTGAAGGGAACACCGAATTCTTCCGCCGCCCGCGCCGCCAGCATTTCGCCATCGGCATGCTGCATCCCGGTCATGCCGGTCGGTGCGAGCGCTACCGGCATCGATACTTTCTGGCCGATCATCGTCGTTTCGAGCGTGCGGTCGCTCATGTCGACCAGCACGCGCTGGCGCAGCTTGATCTGACCGAAATCGCTTTCATTCGCCCGATAGGTGGATTCCGTCCAGGCGCCTGAATCCGCATAGTCGAAAAACATTTTCGGCACGCGGCGCTGCGCGAGTTTTTTCAGATCGTCGATGGTGAGCGGAGTTGCCATGAATCGAACCTTCTACAGGTTTAAATGCGACCATCGCCCATAACATGAATCCCAAAAGAAGGGTTACGGGAAACGTCCGCCTCAGACGGTCTTCACTGTACCTCGTTGGGGGGAACCGATATCGTCAAAGCCCTGTTTTCAAGGCAATGCCGGAAACGTAGGTCTCGGCGATCGCTCTGTCGTCGCCCATCGTCTGAAGCAGGAAGAGTTCCTCGGGCAGGGTCTTTACCGTTTCCATCTTCAGCGCCATGGCCGGGGTCGCGGCCGCGTCGAGGACGACGAGGTCCGCTTCGGTGCCGGGGTCCAGCGTGCCGATCCGGTCGGCGAGCGACAGCGCCTCGGCATTGCCGCGCGTCATCAGGTAATAGCTTTCCAGCGGGTTCAGCCGCTCGCCGAGCAGCTGCTGGATCTTGTAGGCCTCGTCCATTGTTTTCAGCATCGAATAGCTGGAGCCGCCGCCGATATCGGTTGCGACACCGATGCGGACCGGGTTTTGGCGCCGCGTCAGCGCCTTCAGCGGAAAGAGACCGGAGCCGAGGAAGAGGTTTGAGGTCGGGCAATGGACGGCGACGGCGCCGGCGTCGCTCATGACATCGGCCTCGCGTTCGGACAGGTGGATGGCGTGGCCGAAGAGACTCTTCGGCCCGAGCAGACCGTAGCGGGCGTAAATGTCGGTATAGTCGATCGCCTCGGGATAGAGCTCGCAGGTGAATTTAATCTCGTCGGGGTTTTCCGAAAGATGCGTCTGGATGTGAAGATCGGGAAATTCGCGGGCGAGCGCCGACGTAGCCTCCATCTGCGCCGGCGTCGACGTGATGGCGAAGCGCGGGGTGATGGCGACGTGGTTGCGGCCCTTGCCGTGCCAGTCCGCTATCACCTGGCGGGTCTCGTCATAACCCATCTCAGGCGTGTCGAGCAGGCCCTGGGGGGCGTTGCGGTCCATCATCACCTTGCCGCCGACCATGCGCATATTGCGCTTCATCGCCTCGGCGAAGAAGGCGTCGGCCGAGGTCTTGTGCACGGAGCAATAGGCGACCGCCGTCGTCGTGCCGTGGCGTATCAGCTCGTCGTAGAAATGTGTGGCGATCCTTTGCGCATGCGCACTTTCGACGAAGCGGCATTCCTCGGGGAAAGTGTAGGTATTCAGCCATTCGAGCAGGTTGGCTGCATAGGAGGCGATCACCTGCATCTGCGGAAAATGCAGATGCATGTCGATGAAGCCGGGCAGGATCAGATGCGGACGATGGTCGATCTCGGCCACACCAGCGGCTGCCTTTGCCTTGATGTCGGTATAGGAGCCGACTGCGGCGATCAGCCCGTCCTCGATCAGCAGGCCACCGTCTTCCTCGTAGAGATAACTCTGGCTGTCGGCGAGACTCAGCGGCGCGCGATGGAAAGAGAGGAGGCGGCCGCGGAGAAGTGTCGTCGTCATTGTTTCTTGCCTTCGACTGCGCTTTCGAACCAGGCGACGAGCAGCCTGCGTTCGTCCGGGGTAATATCGGTAACGTTGCCGGGCGGCATGGCATGGCTGCGGCCTGCCTGTATATAGATTTCTCGGGCATGGGCGGCAATTTCCTCGTCGTTTTCGAGCATCACGCCTTTCGGCGGCCGCACGACGCCTTCATAGGCGGGCTCGGCCGCATGGCACATGGAACAGCGTGTCGAGACCAGTTGCTTGACGGCCGGAAAATGCGGATCTCCGGCGAATTTCTGGAAGGCCGGCGCCACTGCCGTCGCATGCGCATCTGTCTCGCCGGTCAGCAGCTTTGGCGCCGTCGAAAGCCACATGATCAGGATGAAGAGGATGACGGTAACGATCCAGGTCCAGGTTGGGCGGCCTTTCCTCGCATGGGTGGTGTTGAACCAGTGGCGGATGGTGACGCCCATCAGGAAGACCAGCGCCGCAATCACCCAGTTGAACGCCGTGCCGAAGGCCAGCGGATAATGGTTCGACAGCATGAAGAAGATGACGGGCAGCGTCAGGTAGTTGTTGTGGAGCGAGCGCTGCTTGGCGATCTGCCCGTATTTCGGATCGGGCGTGCGCCCGGCGATGAGGTCGGCGACGACGATCTTCTGGTTCGGGATGATGATCATGAAGACGTTCGCCGACATGATCGTCGCGGTAAAGGCGCCGAGATGCAGGAAGGCGGCGCGCCCCGTGAAGAGCTGCGTATAACCCCAGGCCATGAAGACCAGCACCACATAGAGCACTGCCATCAGCCCCCAGGTGTTGCGGCCAAGCGGGGATTTGCACAGCAGGTCATAGACGATCCAGCCGAAGGCCAGCGACGCCAACGAGATCAGGATCGCGACGGGCGGACTGATATCGAGGACGTGGCGATCGATGAGAAACAGGTCGGCGCCGCCATAATAGACGATGCAGAGCATGAGGAAGCCGGAGATCCAGGTGAAATAGCTCTCATATTTGAACCATGTCAGGTGTTCCGGCATCTGAGCGGGCGCCACCAGATATTTCTGGATATGATAGAAGCCGCCGCCATGAACCTGCCATTCCTCGCCATAGGCGCCGGGCGGCAGATGCGGGCGTTTCACCAGTCCCAGATCGAGTGCGATGAAATAGAAGGATGATCCAATCCAGGCGATCGCGGTGACGACATGGAACCAGCGGGCCGCGAAGGCGAGCCATTCCCATGCTATGGCATATTCATACATCGAGTTCCCCTATCTTCCTCCGACTCGCGACATTGCGGAAATTTTGGCGGGGAGGAAAGAGGAGAATGATGAACCGCACAGGCCCTTCGCAAGGCGGCGGGCCGGGGCGGGGCGCTGGCAGTCGCCATTGGTTTCGCCTATGTCGGCGACCGCTGACGCATCGCCGATCTGTCGTCCCGTGCCTAAAAGCTGCCGAGAAGGCCATGCATTATGACTGTCTCATACTGGATTGGCAAAGATTTGCCGATCTTGAAACTATGATGAGCAGATACAGTTAGGTTTGCAGGCCGCCGGCATGAAATAAAAAGAAACGTTAGATATCGGCGGCGCATTCATCGACGGAGAGATGCCCATGCGCAGCATTCTGACGTGTGTGATGATGGCATACGCATCGTTGGCGACGGCTCACGACGCACCTTCGGGGTGGAGTTATGACCCCTATTGTTGCAATGGCGACAGTCATAATGGCGATTGCCAGATGATTCCGTCGAAAAGCGTGGCGGTGACACCAAACGGATATCGTGTGACGCTGATGCCGGGCGACCACCGGCTGGTCACGCATGCTCACGTCTTTCTGCTGCCGATGACGAAGGCAATGCAGTCCGGCGATGGTGATTATCACCTCTGTCTGTTTCCCAACGAGAACACGCCGCGCTGCTTCTATGCGCCGGAAATGGGGTTTTGAAGCCGAACCTAGCAAGGCCTATTCAGCCTGATTGGATCTGATCTGTTTGCCGGATCAGTTTCCGGCGGCTTTCATCTCTTCCAGGATCCAGTTGCGGAAGGCCTTGATCTTCGGCACGTTGCGGCGATTTTCGGGATAGGCGAGCCAGTAGGCCTTGCCGTCGCTGCGGGTCAGGTCGAAAGGCTGATAGAGCCGGCCGAGCGCGATCTCCGCCTCATAGAAGGCGGGGTGGAGGATGGCGACGCCGTGACCGGCGATCGCCGCGTCGGCTTCCATCGCCTGAGAGCCCAACTGATTGCGCGGGCGCCGATCGAGATCCGTATCGGTAACGCCGGCAGCTTCGAACCATTGCTTCCACCAGATGTCGCCGGCGTCGAAAAGGTCGAATTTCAGGAGATCGCGCGGCTCCTTAATGCCGCCTGCCGATTCCGCCAGCTTCGGGCTCAGCATCGGCGTGAACTCCAGGCCCATCAACCGGTGCAGCGCGAGCCCCGGCCAGTTGCCGTCGCCCCAGCGGATGCCGACGTCGATCTGTTCGCGGGCGAAGTCGATGATGTCGGAGGTCGCCTGAAACCGCACCGCGATCGCCGGATGCTTCAAATGGAAGGAGCCGAGGCGGGGCGCCAGCCATTTCGAGGCGAAGGTATGGGTCGAGCTGATGGCGAGCGTGCCTTCGACGCTGTCGCGCGCCGTTGCCATCGCATCATGCAGCATGGCAAAGGCCTCGGTCACCTTCGGGGCCAGCCGCTCGCCGGTCTCCGTCAGCGCGATCTGGCGGGGACGGCGCAGGAAGAGCGGCTCGCCGACATTCTCCTCCAGGAGCTTGATCTGATAGCTGACGGCCGTCTGCGTCATGCCGAGCTCATCACCTGCCCTGGTGAAGCTGCCGAGCCGGGCTGCGGCTTCGAAGACGCGCAGCGCATTCAGCGGAAATTGCTTCGACAGTTTCATGGATAAGTTCTCTTGATGCAGGCAGACGATCGTTCGATTGGAATAGCAGCATTTTTAGCGGCAAGCTGCAACTCATACCATCAATCTGATGAGGTGACGTCATGGATTGCCAAGCTATCGAAGAGAGCCGGCCGCAACGGAATAGCAGTTTTTTCCTGCGTCTTGCCAGTTGGCTGGCGGGAAGCGCCAATCGCTTCTGCCGTTTGCCGCGGCTCGACCTTTCCGCCACGCCAGACCGCGTCAAGCGCGACCTTGGTTTCCTCGACGGCCGCGATCCCTATTATGAAGACGAGCGCATGCGGTAGGCTGCGAGTGCCGTCAGGATTTCGGCGGCCGTCATCGCGGCGATCACTTCCGGGCGCTTATCCCTGACGGCCGAACCGCCGATCGGCAGCGTCAGCCGCTCTATCCAGGCGTGGTCGCCGCCGGCCTCACGGGAAAGCCAGCTTGCGAAGGTGGCGCGTTTGGTCGCCGAGCCGATCATGCCGATATAGGCGAGGTCGGTTCTCTCAAGCGCCTCGCGGGCGATGAGGAAATCCAGCGCGTGGTCGTGGGTGAGGATGACGACCGCTCCGCCGGCGGAAATATCCTTCACCAACGCTTCCGGCATTGGCACGAGCCGGGTGTTGATTTCATCCGGAAGGTTAGCGAGCTCTTCCTGCCTCGTTTCGACGACAGTCACGGACAGCGGCAGCGGCGCAAGGGCCGACGCCAGCGCCCGGCCGACGTGGCCGGCGCCGAAGAGAAAGACCTCCGGCAGCCTGTCGATCTCGCCGGCAAGCCTTGCCTCGAGCTCATCCTTCAGCGCCTGCGTCAAGCGCCGAAACCGCAGTTGCGTGCGCCCGCCGCAACATTGGCCGATTTCGGGGCCGAGCGGGATGTCCATGGTAATCGCTCCGCCGGTTCCAGCCAGAATCTCACGCGCATTTGCAATTGCCATGAACTCGAACTGCCCGCCGCCGATCGTGCCCCAGAGGGCGTTCACCGAAACGAGCATGAAAGCGCTGGCCTCGCGCGGAGTGGAGCCTTGCGTGCCGGTGATGTCGACGAGGATTGCGTCGGGGTGGGCAGTGAGAAAGGTCGAGAGGTCAGTCATCAGGGATGGACCTCGCGACCTTGGGAGTATGCCGCGAAGACCCCCTCATCCAACCCTTCGGGCCACCTTGTCCCCGCTGGGGAGAAGAGGGAGATCGCCGCTTCGCCGTTGATCCCATCATCCGTTCTAAAAGGGCGCTCTCCGGTGCAACCGTTCGGACGGGCAGTGCGCGAGCGGCTTGCTCCCTCTTCTCCCCGGCGGGGAGAAGGTGGCCCGAAGGGTCGGATGAGGGGGCCTGATTCAAGTGCATTACGTTTTCACACCCTCGGAACGAACGATCGCAGGATAGAAGCGAAAGGATATCATTTCGCTGGAATATTCGCCCTTCAAGTGCCGTAAGGATCGTGTCGAGGACTGCTCTTCGCTCTCGGGTTATTTCGTGATTCCAAAATCGGAGGATCTGGTTTTGCCACAAGGTGCAAGCCATGTCAGACATATTGTCGGCATGTTGAAATCCATCGATTTCGACAATCAGTCGCTCTTCGCGACAGAGAAAATCGGCGATGTAGGTCGTCCCGAGCGGAGCTTGTCGCGTAAACTTATATCCGTTCAGCCGTCGATTTCGCAGATCGCCCCAAAGCCGATACTCCACTTCCGTTTCGGTTTGACGCAGTTTGAGGGCCTGACGAGTTTTGCCTGGACGTCTCTTCCTAATATCTTCGGGATCGGACACCTCAGCCGTCATCTACACCCGCTTCATCCGCTCCACCGCCATCAGCACCCGTTCCGGTGTCGCCGGCGCATCGAGTCTGGGGCAGACCTTATAATCGGCGACGCTAGCGGCCGCCATCGACAGGGCTTCCAGAACCGAGATCGCTAGCATGAAGGGCGGTTCGCCGACGGCCTTGGAGCGGCCGATCGTCGCTTCGGCATTCTCCGACCATTCGGCAAGCCGCACGTTGAAGATCTTCGGGCGGTCGGAGGCGAGCGGGATCTTATAGGTCGACGGGGCATGGGTGCGCAGCCGGCCCTTATCGTCCCACCAAAGTTCTTCTGTCGTCAGCCAGCCCAGGCCCTGCACGAATCCGCCCTCGACTTGGCCCATGTCGATCGCCGGATTCAGCGAACGGCCGACATCGTGGAGAATGTCAGTGCGGTCGATCAAATATTCGCCGGTCAGCGTATCGATCGAGACCTCGGTGCAGGCGGCGCCATAGGCGAAATAGTAGAAGGGGGTGCCGCGGCCGGCCTTGCGGTCCCAGTGGATCTTCGGCGTCTTGTAGAAGCCGGCGGCGGAAAGCTGGACACGGGCGAAATAGGCCTGCTTGATGAAATCTGGGAAGGGAATCTCGCTCTCGCCGACGCGCACGCGGTTCGGCAGGAAGACGATCTCGGAAGGCGCCACTTCCCATTTCTCCGCAGCGAAGCCTACCAGACGTTCCTTGATCTGGCGGGCGGCATCGAAGGCGGCCATGCCGTTCAGATCCGAGCCGGAAGAGGCGGCGGTGGCCGAGGTATTCGGCACTTTCGCCGTTGTCGTCGCTGTGATCTTCACGCGGTCGATGTCGACCTGGAAACTGTCGGCCAGCACCTGCGCCACCTTGGTATAGAGGCCCTGGCCCATTTCGGTCCCGCCATGGTTCAGGTGGATCGAGCCGTCCTGATAGACATGGACGAGGGCGCCGGCCTGGTTGAAGGCGGTCATCGTAAAGGAGATGCCGAATTTAACCGGCGTCAGCGCGATGCCTTTTCTGATGTAGCGGCTGTCGCGGTTGAAGCCGATGATGGCGTTGCGCCGCGCCCGGTAGTCGGCCGTTTCCTCCAGCTCTTCGACGACGCGGGCGATGATATTGTCCTCGACCTCCTGATGGTAGGGGGTCAGCGTGCGCCCGGAACCCGGCTGTCCGTAGAAATTCAGCTTGCGGATATCGAGCGGATCCTTGCCGAGGGCATAGGCTACCTCCTCGATGATGCGTTCGGCGCCGAGCATGCCCTGTGGCCCGCCGAACCCGCGGAAGGCGGTGTTGGAGACCGTGTGCGTCTTCAAGGGTTTCGACTGCAGATGCACATGCGGATAGAAATAGCTGGAATCGGCGTGGAAAAGAGCTCTGTCGGTCACCGGGCCCGAGAGATCGGAGGAAAAGCCGCAGCGGGCCGCATAAGTCGCATCGACGGCGTGGATACGACCTTCGGCGTCGAAGCCCACCTCGTAATCAACGAGGAAATCGTGGCGCTTGCCGGTGGCGCTCATATCTTCGTCGCGATCCGGACGGAATTTGACGGCGCGACCGAGCTTCTTGGCGGCGATCGCCGCGAGTGCGGCGAACTGGTTGCCTTGGGTTTCCTTGCCGCCGAAGCCGCCGCCCATGCGGCGCACATTGACGGTAACGGCGTTAGACGGGATATCCAGCACATGGCCAACGATGTGCTGGATCTCGCTCGGATGCTGTGTCGAGGACCAGACGGTGACCTCGTCATCTTCGCCGGGGATCGCCACGGCGATATGGCCTTCGAGATAAAAATGCTCCTGGCCGCCGATGCGCATCTGGCCCTTTAGCCGCATCGCGGCGTTCGACATTTCCGTTTCCGGCTCGCCGCGCTGCAGCGTCATCGGCGTAGTGACCAGCGGGCTGCCATTGGCAAGCGCGCCGTCGATATCGTGCCAGTGCGGCAGGTCACGATAGTCGATCTTGGCGAGCCGCGCGGCGCGGCGGGCGGCGTCGCGCGTTTCGGCGATGACGGCAAAGATCGGCTGGCCGTGGAACTGAACCAAAGTTTCGGCCAGCAGCGGTTCATCATGGCTGCCGTTGGAGCTGGTGTCGTTGACGCCGGGCACTTCCTTGCCGGTGAAGACCAAGACGACGCCGGGATAGGCGGCGACCGCGGAAAGATCGATGCTGAGGATTTCGGCATGCGCCCGGTCGGAGAGGCCGAGCGCGCCGTGCAGCAGGCCGGCGGGTTCGGGAATATCGTCGATGTAGTCGGCGGTTCCGGTGACGTGTTTGTGCGCGGAATCATGGCGCAGCGAGCCGTGCATGGGGCCGGAGATGACGACTTTAGGGTCCTCGAAGGTGGACTTGTCCATTAGATCAGTCCTCCGTGACCAGCCCTGTTCGCGCGGTGGCCCCTTATCCGGCTGCCGCCACCTTCTCCCCGTTCTGACGGGGAGAAGGGATATGCCGCACCGCCTCTTGCTCTCGCAAACATTGCGCGAGGCACGTTCCCTCTCCCCGCAAGCGGGGAGAGGGTTAGGGCGAGGGGCCAATTTGCGAAACAACCCATCATGCCACCTCCTCGAACCGCTTCAGTTCGGCCGGCGCCCCTACCGTTTCCAGATAGAACCGCGTCAACAAATTCTTCGCCGTCAGCTGGCGATATTCCGCCGTGGCGCGCCAGTCGGTGAGCGGCTGGAAATCGGCGTCGAAGGCGGGGCGGGTCGCCTCGATCGTTGCTTCCGTCCAAGGTTTGCCGATCAGTTCTCCCTCCACCGTACGAGCGCGTTTCGGCGTTGCAGCCATGCCACCGAAGGCGACACGGATGTCGGTGACCGTCTCGGCATCGTCAAGGGTCAGCAGGAAGGCGCCGAGCACGGCGGTGATGTCCTCGTCGCGGCGCTTGGTGATCTTGTAAGCCGCAAAGCGGCTGGCCTTGGGATAGGGCACGAAGACGCTTTCGACGAACTCGCCTGGCCTGCGGTCTTGTTTGCCATAGGCGATAAAGAAATCCTCGATCGGCATTTTGCGCTGGCCTTCCAGGGAGCGCAGCGTCAGCGTCGCACCGAGCGCGATCAGCGGCGGCGGGCTGTCGCCGATCGGCGAGCCGTTGGCGATGTTGCCGCCGATCGTGCCCATGTTGCGCACCTGCTCGCCACCGATACGGTCGATCAGCCGTCCGAGCGCCGGGATCTTTTTCGCGATCGCCGCAAAGGCGCCGGTATAGCTGACGCCGGCGCCAATGGTGACACCGTCCTCGTTTTCCGTGACCGACTGCAATTCGCTCAAGTGATTGATGAAAACGACGGGGCTCAGCCGGCGCATCTGCTTGGTCACCCAGAGGCCGACATCGGTCGAGCCGGCGACCACGATCGCATCAGGTTCCTGCGAGAGAACTTCAGCCAGCGCCTGGACCGAAGCAGGTACGATCAACCGGTCTTCGCCCTTGGCAATGCGGACGGTGTCGCTCGCCTGCATGGCCCAGAGCCGCGCGATGATTTCCGAACGCGCGCGCTCCAGCGGATCGAACAGCGCGCTCGGCCGCATCAGGCTCACCTGCTCGGCGGCCTTGACGATCGGCTCATAGCCAGTGCAGCGACAGAGATTGCCTTGCAATGCCTTTTCGATCTCGCGGCGGCTTGGTTTTTCCTTGGTCAGCCATAACCCGTAGAGCGACATGACGAAGCCCGGGGTGCAGAAGCCGCATTGCGAGCCGTGGCAATCGACCAGCGCCTGCTGCACCGGATGCAACGCGCCGTCCCGACCGGCCAGATGCTCGACCGTCACCACGTGCGTGGCGTGCAGCGAGCCGGTGAAACGGATGCAGGCATTGACGGATTCATAGGCAAGCTTGCCGTCGACGAGCCGGCCGACGAGCACGGTGCAGGCGCCGCAGTCGCCTTCCGCGCATCCCTCCTTGGTGCCGGTGAGGCGCCGCTTCAACCGCAGAAAATCGAGAAGCGTCTCGGTCGGCCCGACATCGGTGAGTTCGATGTCCTCGCCATTCAGGATGAAGCGAATGCTGTCGTTCATGGTATTCCCGGTTGTCTTTTCCAAATGGTTAGGCCGCCGTCCAGCCACCGTCAATCGAGATGTGGGTTCCCGTCACCTGGCGGGCGGCGTCACTGGCGAGGTAGAGCGACAGCGCGCCGATCTCCTCGGCCTTGACGAATTCACGCGTCGGCTGCGCCTTGAGGATGACTTCGCTTTTCACCTGCTCCTCGGTTATGCCGCGGGCCTTGGCGGTATCGGGTATCTGCTTTTCGACGAGCGGCGTCAGCACATAGCCCGGGCAGATGGCGTTGACCGTCACGCCGAATTCGGCAAGTTCCAGCGCCGCTGTCTTCGTCAGTCCTAATATACCATGTTTTGCCGCCACATAGGCGGATTTGAACGGGGAGGCGACGAGGGCGTGAGCCGAGGCGATGTTGATGATGCGGCCATGCTTCTTTGCCTTCATCAGCGGAATGGCGGCGCGCATGGTGTGAAAGGAGCTCGACAGGTTGATGGCGATGATCTGGTCCCATTTTTCGATCGGGAAATCCTCGATCTTCTCGACATGCTGAATGCCTGCATTGTTGACGAGGACATCGACGCTGCCGAAGGTTTTTGCGGCCGTTTCGATCAGGTCGGCGATCTCGGGGGGCTTGGTCATGTCGGCCGGATGATAGATCGCCCGGCCTTTCGATACCGATTCAAGTCGCTCGACGATCGCCTTGATTTCATCGGCATTTCCAAACCCGTTGATGACGACGTTGTCGCCGGTTTCGGCGAAGGCGGTGGCGATCGCAAGGCCGATGCCGCTGGTGGAACCGGTGACGACGACTGATCTGCTCATGCTGTTTCTCCCTGAATGCCGATGCTGCGTCGCAGCGTTAGCCGCGAGGTTATTCCCAAAGCC
Organism: Rhizobium sp. NXC14; assembly: GCF_002117485.1. Classification (NCBI taxonomy): domain Bacteria; kingdom Pseudomonadati; phylum Pseudomonadota; class Alphaproteobacteria; order Hyphomicrobiales; family Rhizobiaceae; genus Rhizobium; species Rhizobium sp. NXC14. The sequence goes on along the minus strand of NZ_CP021030.1, from coordinate 3,263,871 downwards.
GGCTGGCTGGCAATTCCGCTTTATTGGCTTTTCTCGCCCGCATCCGTCTCCTTGTCATGATAATCAGCCTGGAGCAGTTCCGTTTTCTCCGAATCGCGGAAATGCTCTATTTCATTGTTCCACGCAATTCCGGGCGCAAAACCGCTGCGCACTTTTGCTGGAATTGCTCTAGGGAGAAGGATTTCATGAGCGGATATGTTCTGGCGATTGATCAGGGAACGACGTCGACACGGGCTATCGTTTTTGATGGCGACATGCTGGTCGTCGGCAAGGGCCAGAAGGAATTCACTCAGATCTATCCGCGATCCGGCTGGGTGGAGCATGATCCCGAGGAGATCTGGGACTCGGTCGTCACCACCGTCACGATGGCGCTGAGCGAAGCGAAGCTGACGGCGAAGGACATCGCCGCGCTTGGCATCACGAACCAGCGCGAGACCGTGGTGGTCTGGGAGCGCGAGACCGGCCGGCCGATCCAGAACGCCATCGTCTGGCAGGACCGGCGCACGGCAAGCTATTGCGACAACCTGAAACGGCAGGATCTGGAGCGGGTTTTCACAAAAAGGACCGGACTCATCCTCGATCCCTATTTCTCAGGCACCAAGCTCTCCTGGATGCTCGCCAATGTGAAGGGGGCGCGGACGCGCGCGGCCAGAGGCGATCTCTGCTTCGGTACGATCGACACCTTCCTGATCTGGCGGCTGACCGGCGGCAAGAGCTTCGTGACCGATGCCACCAACGCTTCACGCACACTGATGTACAACATTGCCGAAAATGCATGGGACGAGGATCTGCTCGACATTCTGAGAGTGCCGGCCGCTATGCTGCCGGAGGTCAAGGACTGCGCTGCCGATTTCGGCACGGTCGATCCGGAGATTTTCGGCGCGGCTATCCCGATCCTCGGCGTCGCCGGTGATCAGCAGGCGGCAACTATCGGTCAGGCCTGCTTTGCGCCCGGCATGCTGAAATCGACCTACGGCACCGGCTGTTTCGCGCTGCTCAATACCGGCGCCGATATGGTGCGTTCGAAAAACCGGCTGCTGACCACCATTGCCTACCGCCTGAACGGCGAGACGACCTATGCGCTCGAAGGTTCGATCTTCATCGCGGGTGCTGCCGTGCAATGGCTGCGGGACGGGCTTCGCATCATCGATAGTGCTGCCGAGACCAATGCGCTTGCCGAAAAGGCCGATCCCACGCAGGAGGTCTATCTCGTCCCGGCCTTCACCGGGCTTGGCGCGCCATATTGGGATGCCCAGGCGCGCGGCGCGATTTTCGGGCTGACGCGCAACAGCGGCCCTGCGGAGCTTTCCCGGGCGGCGCTCGAAGCCGTCTGTTACCAGACTCGGGACCTGCTCGATGCCATGCAGAAGGACTGGAAGAATGGTGCTGAGGATACGGTGCTCCGCGTCGACGGCGGCATGGTCGCCTCCGATTGGACGATGCAGCGCCTCGCCGACCTGCTCGACGCTCCTGTCGACCGCCCGGTGATCCTGGAGACCACCGCCTTGGGTGCGGCCTGGCTCGCCGGCAGCCGGGCGGGGGTGTGGCCGGATAGGGATGGGTTTTCGGCAACTTGGAAACGCGACTGGCGGTTCGAGCCCGACATGGACGAGAAGGTGCGGACGGCAAAGATCAAGGGCTGGAAGAATGCAGTCAGGCGGACATTGAGCGAAGGCTAGCCTTCGGTAAGAGCCGTGGTTCCTGCAATCGCCGCTGAGCTGGATATTTTTTTGATGCGGCCTGTCGGGTAAGCGGTTACTCCTTCGTCATTCGGAAAGAGGAGTGACCGATGCTTTATGCAATCCTTTGTTACGCCCATGAGGAAACCGTCTTCGCCTGGAGCAAGGAGGAGGAGGCTGCCGTCATGGAGAAGCTTTACGCTGTGCAGGAGCCGCTTGCCAAAGCCGGCAAGCTGGGCCCCGTCGGCCGGCTCATGCCGACGACGGCGGCGACGACCGTGCGCAAGGGCAAGGACGAAGCTCTGGTGATTGACGGGCCGTTCGCGGAAACGAAAGAGGCGCTTCTCGGCTTTTACGTGGTTGACTTCGATACGCTCGACGAGGCGGTCGCCTTCTCGAAACAGCTATCCTCGGTCAATCCCGGCTCCACCTCTTACGAAATTCGGCCTTTCTACGTGTTCCGGCCGGGAGATGCTGCATCATGACCGACATTGCCTGGATCGACCTCGCGCTTGCCTCTGCCCGGCCGAAGGCGCTCGGCGCGCTGCTACGCTATTTCCGCGATCTCGACACCGCGGAAGAGGCGTTCCAGGAGGCGTGCCTGAGGGCGATCCGGACCTGGCCGGAGAAAGGGCCGCCGCGCGATCCGACGGCCTGGCTCATCTTCGTCGGGCGCAACAGCGGTATCGATGCGGTGCGCAAACGCTCGAAGCTGCAGGCGCTGCCGGACGAGGACGTCATTTCCGATACCGAGGATGCCGAAAGCGACATTGTCGAGCGGCTGGATGATGCCAATTATCGCGACGATATCCTGCGGCTTCTCTTCATCTGCTGCCATCCCGATCTGCCGGCGACCCAGCAGATCGCGCTGGCGCTGCGCATCGTCTCCGGCCTTTCGGTGACACAGATCGCGCGCGCATTCCTTGTCTCCGAAAGCGCCATGGAGCAGCGCATCACCCGGGCCAAGGCGCGTGTCGCGAAGGCGGGGGTGCCTTTCGAAACGCCGAGCCCTGAGGAGAGGGCCGAGCGTCTTTCGATCGTCAGCACGATGATCTATCTCATCTTCAACGAGGGCTACAGTCAGGCGGATCCCGAACATGAGGCGGCCGCCTTCAGCGACGAGGCGATCCGGTTGGGACGGCTGATGCTGCACATCTTTCCGTCGGAACCGGAGTTGATGGGGTTGCTTGCGCTCATGCTTCTGCAGATATCGCGCCGCCCGGCGCGCTTCAGCGCCGGAGGAGAGATCGTGCTGCTCGAGGATCAGGACCGCTCTCTCTGGAATCAGCTTTTCATCAATGAGGCCCTGGCGCTCCTCGACAAGGCGCTGCGCCACCGCCAACCTGGCCCCTACCAGCTTCAGGCTGCCATCGCCGCCGTCCATTCCCGCGCGAAACGGGCCGAAGACACCGACTGGACGGAAATCGATCTGCTTTACCGCGCGCTGGAGCGTGTTCAGCCGTCGCCTGTCGTAACGCTTAATCGCGCGGTCGTCGTTTCCAAGCTGCAAGGGCCGCAGGCGGCGCTGGATCTCATCGATCCGCTCGGCGAGAAGCTCGGGGGCTATTTCTATTATCACGGTCTGCGGGGCGGGCTGCTGAAGCAGCTTGGCTTGACCAGCCAAGCGCGCGAAGCCTTCGACCATGCCATCGCGCTTGCCCATTCGGCGGCGGAAGCCGCCCATATCCGCCGGCAGATCGACAAGATGCAGGAAGAGGCGGCGCAGCCGATTGCAAATTAATTTCGGCGTGCTGTCGGAACGGCGAAGTTTGACACGTCCTCATAACAACCTGATACGAAACGGGTTTCACTCAAACGGAGAGATGTTGAAATGACCGCCAGCACGCAACATGAACTCGTCCTTGTTCGCGAATTCGACGCTTCGCGCGAGAAGATTTACAAAGCCTGGACCGATCCGGACCTGCTGAAGCAATGGTTCGTGCCGCGCCCCTGGGGTGTGGCGGAAGCAACGCTCGACGTGCGGCCCGGCGGCTCCAGCGTCGTCGTCATGCAGGATCCCGAGGGCAATCAGTATCCGAACCGCGGCGTCTATCTGGAGGTGGTCGAGAACGAGAAGATCGTCTTCACCGACGCCTATAGCAGCGCCTGGGTGCCGGCTGACAAGCCTTTCTTCACCGGCGTCATCCTGCTGGAAGACCTCGGCAACGGCAGGACGAAATATACGGCCAGGGCGCTGCACTGGCGCGCCGAGGACAAGGAAGCGCACGAGAAGATGGGCTTCCATGAGGGATGGGGCAAGGCCGCGGACCAGCTGGCGGAACTGCTGGCGACGATGTGATTGCTGCGGACGGCGAGGGGTAGGCCTCGCCTTCCCGACGCTTCAAGTGCGGCGTGAGGTTGCTTGGAAGATGATTCCGCTGGGGCTTGGAAGTCGTTGAATTCAGATTCGAAATGGGGATTCGGGCGCGTCGGTGTCTCTGTCGACTTGGGATCTATCCTGTGCCAATCTGCTGTTATGAAAGGGTACGTCTATATCCTCGCATCCGCAGGCAACGGCACGCTCTATACCGGCGTGACGCGTTGCCGGCCGGCTATACGAGCATCAGAATGAGCTGACGCCGGGTTTTATGTCGAAGTAGGGTGTCAAGACGCTGGTGTGGTTCGAAGAACATGACCTGCTGACGACAGCGATCACCCGTGAAAAGACGGTTAAGAAATTGCCGCGACTGTGAAAGCTCAATCTGATCGAGCGGGAGAATCCCGAATGGGAGTACATTTCATTTCATATCTTGGGCCTGGAGAGGATGAGTCTCCTGTCGCGCGGACAACGACTGCTGGATTCCTGTGACAAGCACAGGAATCCAGCAGCGTCGTGTCTACGGCGCAATGACTCTTTAAATCGTCCTGTCTTCACCCAATCATACCGCGCAGTTGGTGCCCGTCGAGCCCGTGAAAACTAACGCCTATCAAGATTCTCGAACGATCCGTTCCACAATTTGTGTTTGCGCTCCATCACCTCCATCCTTATCTCCGGATCGAGTTCAACACGATGCCGATGATGGAACTGGGGCTTTACACATTCGCCGATGTCAATCCTAATCCCTCCCGCAGTAAGGGAGCTGAGGGGGCCGAGCGGCTGAAGCATCTGATCGAGGAGATCGAGCTTGCCGATCAAGTGGGGCTCGACGTCTTCGGACTCGGCGAACATCATCGGCCGGATTATGCGGTATCGGCCCCCGCCGTGGCGTTGGCGGCTGCGGCCGTCAAAACCAAAAACATCCGGCTGACCAGCGCCGTGACGGTGCTCTCCTCCGACGATCCGGTGCGGGTGTTCCAGCAGTTTTCGACACTTGATCTCATTTCCAACGGCCGTGCCGAGATCATGGCAGGGCGTGGCTCTTTCATCGAGTCCTTCCCGCTGTTCGGCTACAATCTCGAGGATTACGACCAGCTGTTCGAGGAGAAGCTCGATCTGCTGCTGGCGTTGCGCGACGACGAGACTGTCACGTGGAAGGGGGAGCTTCGCGCGGCGATCAACGGACGCGGTGTCTATCCGAGGCCGCTGCAGGATCCGCTGCCGCTGTGGATCGCGGTTGGCGGCACACCGCAGTCGGTGGCGCGCGCCGGCGCACTCGGACTGCCGGTGGCGCTCGCGATCATCGGCGGCGAGCCGCGCCGGTTTGCGCCGCTGTTCGATCTCTACCGCGAGGCGGCGCGCCGGGCGGGGCAGGATCAGGCGAAACTGAAGACCAGCATCAATGTCCATGGCTTCATCGCCGACACGACCGAGAGAGCGGCTGACCAGTTCTACGGTCCTCAGGCCGAGGTAATGAACCGTATCGGCCGCGAGCGCGGCTGGGGACCGACGAGCCGTGCGCATTTCGATCTGTCGCGCGGGCCGAACGGCGCGCTCTTCGTCGGCGGCCCCGAAGCGGTTGCGGAAAAGATTATCGCCCATCACGCGATATTCAAGAACGACCGCTTCCTGCTGCAGATGGCGATCGGCTTGATGCCGCATGATCAGATCATGCACGGCATCGAGCTCTACGGGACAAAAGTCGCGCCGATCGTCAGAAAGGCATTGACTGAAAGGGGCGAAGGGGCGAAAGCCACGGCTTGATTAGCGCAATTCCTCAGCGCGTCCTGCCGGACGCGTGCTCTAAGGCGGCCGCGGCCGTCGCGTGCAGGCCGGATGAGACGAATGGTAATCGCAAACGACGATGAACTGACAAAGCTCAAAGAGATCGGCCGGATCTGCGCCAACGCCATCCAGGTGATGGCGGCGGCGATGGAGCCGGGCATGACGACGCTGGAGCTCGACCGGATCGGCCGCAAGGTGCTCGAGGATTCCGGCGCGCGCTCGGCGCCGGAGTTCTGTTACCAGTTTCCCGGTGCCACCTGTATCAGCGTCAACGAAGAAATCGCCCACGGCATTCCAGGTGCGCGTGTCATCCAAGCCGGCGACCTGATCAATATCGACGTCTCGGCGGAAAAGGACGGCTTCTTCGCAGATACCGGCGCTTCCTTTGCGATGCCGCCGGTCAAGCCGAAGATCGAACGCCTCTGCCGCGACGGCAAGCGGGCGCTCTGGGTGGGGCTCAATCAGGTGAAAGCGGGCGAACCTCTGGCAAAGATCGGCACCGCCGTCGGCGCTTTCGCGCAGAAGAACCGCTATACGCTGGTCGCCAATCTGGCGAGCCACGGAGTCGGCCGCTCGCTGCACGAGGAGCCGGCCGAGCTCTCGACCTGGCCGGATCCGTCGGAAAAGCGAGTGACGACAGATGGCCTCGTCTTCACCGTCGAGCCGTTTCTTTCGCTCGGCGCGACCTGGGCCGAAGGCGGCGACGATGCGTGGACGCTTTATGCCGATCCGAAGGCGCCGACTGTGCAATTCGAGCACACGGTGGTTGCGACGCGGAATGGGCCGGTGATTTTGACGCTGCCGGATGGGCGGGTGTAGGGTTTCATCGTCAGCGCGCCCGCCTCGTCCTTCGAGGCCCCTGCGGGCGCCTCAGGATGAGACTCTCTTGGAGGCTGTGCCCATATTCCTGCGCCCGCGGTCATAAGCGCGGCATCCTCCCAAGCCGCTCATGCTGAGGTGCGCAGCCCATAGGGCGAAGCCTCGAAGCACGCCGTAACGCCGCTCCTTGCATCCATCGAACTCGGAGCGCTCACCTCATCCATCGACTTTCGCAGAATTGATCAATCAATCAGAAATAGTCGTTTGCGATGCCGGTGCTGCAGGGCGATAAGCGCTGCATGCTTTCTCGCCCACCCCATTCTTTACCAAACTTAGTTTCGACGGCCGCCGCTGGCGCCGTAGCCATGGCGGCGGCCATGGGCTTCGGGCGCTTCTCCTACACACCGATCCTGCCCGGCATGATGAGCGGCGTGCCGCTTTCTGCGGCCGATGCCGGTTTTATCGCGTCGGCGAATTTCGTCGGCTATCTCGTCGGCGCCGTGCTGGCGGCCTATGGCTGGGCGACGGGCCGCGAACGGCTGGTGGCGCTTGCGGCATTGCTGGCCAACGCAATCCTGCTCGCCGCAATGGCCGCCACCGATTCCGTTGCGGTCTTTGCCGTCATCCGGTTCTTCGCCGGTCTCGCCAGCGCTTTTGCGATGGTCTTCACTTCGTCGATCGTGCTGAGCCACGGTGCTGCTGCCGGCAATGACCATGTGCAGGCGGCGCATTTCGGCGGGCCTGGAGCGGGCATTGCGCTTTCGTCGGTCATGGTGCTCCTGATTGGTCTTGGCTTTCACGATGAGCCGGGCGGCTGGCGCGCCGATTGGATCGGCGGAGCGCTCTATTGCGCGGCAAGTCTCGCCGTCGTCTGGTGGCTCTTGCCCACGGCGCCGGCACAAACAGCGCGAACGGGCAAGGAACCGGCGCTCAACTGGAGCCGGCCGATGTTGCTTGTCACGCTCTCCTACGGCCTGTTCGGCTTCGGCTACGTCATCACGGCGACCTTCCTAGTCACCATCGCCCGCATGGCGGCGACGGGAGCTTTCGTCGAATTTCTCTGCTGGTTCATTGCCGGTGTGACAGCGGCGGTGGCACTGTTTGCCTGGAAGCCGCTTGTCAGGCCGATCGGGCTCGGCGGCGTCTATGTCGCGGCGCTTCTCATCGAGGCCGCCGGTGTGCTCGCCACCGTAGCGCTGCCGCCCTCGGTCGCGCCGCTGATCGGCGGGGCGCTGTTCGGGGCGACGTTCCTTGCGATCACTGCCTACGGGCTGCAGATCGGCCGCAAGCTTTCCCCGGAGAGTCCGCGGCGGATCCTGGCGATGATGACGGCGGCCTTCGGCGTCGGCCAGATCGTCGGGCCGATTGTTGCCGGCTGGATTGCCGAACGCTCGGGCAGCTTTACCCTGCCGACGGTGATCGCTGCCGCAGCACTTCTTGTCTGCGCGGCGCTCGTAATGCCCGTCGTCAGGAAAATCGCCTAACCGGTTACATCTGCGTAACAATCGGCCAAACCCATTGCTGCTTCCTTCGAACTGCCGTAGTTTCCGGCACAATCAGTGTTCCGACACTCCCGAGACTCTCAGTTCAGGAAAGCAAAGCCCCCCGTGTTTCATTCCTTCTTTCCCCAGCCGAAACCTTTCTTCATTTCGCTTGTCGTCTGGACGCTGATTTCAATATTGGGCTGGTATTTCTTCGCGGCCGGTCTCGGCGCGTCGCTTGGCTTTGCGCCGGTTCCCGAAGAGCAGCAGCCGATTGATCTTTCCTTCTTCTTGCTGCCCGAAAATGTCTGGTTCTACAGCTATTTCTTTCTCTCAGCGCTGATCTTCTGCGGCGCCTGGCATCTGATAGCGCGCAATCATCCCTGGAAGCTGTGGTCGATCTGGGGTTCGGCGCTCATCATTTTCGTGACCTATTTCGGCGTGCAGATCACGGTCGTGATCAACAATTGGCGCCGGCCGTTCGGCGATCTTCTGCAGAACGCCTTGTCGAAGCAGCCGGGCATTTCAGTGGATAATTTCTACAGCCTGATGTGGGTCTTCTGTCAGATCGCGTTCCTGAGCATGTTCGTGTCGATCATGACCGACTTCTTCACGAGCCACTACATCTTCCGCTGGCGCGCCGCGATGAACGATTTCTATATGTCGAAGTGGGAAAAGCTGCGTCACATCGAAGGCGCTTCACAGCGCGTGCAGGAAGACACTATGCGTTTTTCGAGTACGCTCGAAGGTCTCGGCATCAGCCTCATCAATTCGGTGATGACGCTTGTGGTCTTCCTTCCGATCCTTCTGGCGCTGTCGCATTATGTGACCGAACTACCGGTCATCGGACCGCTGGCGAATTCGCTCTTCTGGTTGGCGCTCTTCTGGTCGGCATTCGGCACGTTGCTTCTGGCGGTCGCCGGTATCAAGCTGCCGGGCCTGAACTTCCGCAATCAGCGCGTCGAAGCCGCCTATCGCAAGGAACTCGTCTACGGCGAGGATCATGCGGACCGGGCGCAGCCGCTGACGGTGAGGGAGCTTTTCAACAACGTACGGCGCAACTATTTCCGCATGTATTTCCACTACATGTATTTCAATGTCGCCCGCTATTTCTACATTCAGGCGGACGCGCTCTTCGTGATCTTCATGCTGGTGCCGACGATCGTGGCCGGGACGATCACTTACGGTATCTTCCAGCAAATCTCGACGGCCTTCGGCCAAGTCAGCAACTCGTTCCAGTATCTGGTCAATTCTTGGACGACGATCATCGAGCTGCTCTCCATTCACAAGCGCCTCAAGGCATTCGAGGCGGCCATCGACGACGAGCCGTTGCCGGCCATCGATCGGCACTATCTGGAACGCGAGGCGGGTGTCGTGCATGCGGATGGTTGATGGGTAGAGCCTGCCCCTGATCGAAACGTCGGCGTGTGCGGCCCCCTCATCCGCCTGCCGGCACCTTCTCCCCGGGGGAGAAGGGACTCGAGGCAGCCCCTCGTGATTATCCATTTCTTGAGAACATATCCGGCGACATCTCGATACCCCCTTCTCCCCAGCGGGGAGCAACCATGTTTAATTCTTGCGGTGTTGTGGCGTCCATTCGGTCTTGCGAAAGAGGATTGTGTTGGCGAGAACGATGAGTTTTCGGGCGACGGCTATAACGGCGCGCAGGTGCTCCTTTCCGCTCTGACGCAAGCGCGTGTAGAAAGCGGCGAGATCCGGATTGTGCCGGGTTGCCGTGAATGCGCACATGAACAGGCTCTTTCGCAGGCGTTCGCGACCACCCGGGATGCGGCGTCTGCCGTGATATTTTCCGCTATCGTCGTCATAGGGTGCGACGCCGGCAAGGGCGGCGATCTCGGCGCGGCTGGCATGGCCGAGTTCGGGTAGCCGAATGATCAAGCACAGGGCGCTGCGCAGCCCGATCCCCTTGATGGAGATCAGCAGATCGAGCCGTTGCGCCAGGTCGCAATCGTCGCGAACCGTCTTTTCGAGCCGCAGCAGATGGGCCTTGCGGCAGGTTTCGAGGCGGGCGACCTCGCGCAGGTGGCGGCGTTTGATCGCCTCCGACAAGGCGGTCTCGGCAGAGGTCTTGACCAGCGCGATCTGCTGCTCGATCTGTTCCAGATAGGTCAGTTCGGCGGCCAACTTGTCGAAGCGTGCGTCCGGCAGCGCCGGCAACTGCTCCAGACTTGCCGTGAACAACGCAATCAGCACGGCATCGAGCCGATCGTTCTTGGCCCGCTTGAGCCGGCTCTTGGCAAAGAAGCGCAACTGCGCCGGCTGCAGACGCGCCGCCGGCCGCTTGCCGGCCCGCAGATGCGCCAGCAGCCGCCATTCATAGCCGCCGGAGGCTTCGAGGCCGATGCGGCTGACGTCATGCTCTCGAAGAAAGGCGTCAAGCGCCTTCAGGCCAGCGGTGTCGTACGTGACCCTCAGCCTTGCCTTACCGGGATGGAGGGCAATGTCGAGATGGCTTTTGCCGACATCGATTCCGGCACAAATCATGCTATTATCGGTCATCTTCGTCGTCCCTGTCTTGGATACGAACCCCAAGGTTCCTGCAACCACACGGGCCAGATGAAGAGCCGGTTGCGATCCTGCTCCCCACAGCCCAAAACGGCTAAGAAGGTGACGATCCGACAACCAGCTGCCGGGCGGGCGGCCACCCGCCCGGCAAGCATCAATATCCTACATTTTTCTTATCCAAGAAGGTGCCGGCAGGCGGATGAGGGGGTTACACGGCACCCCCGGTCGTTCTCAAAAGGCGCCCATCAGAGCCCTGACGTCTGCTGCAGTTTCCCGCGTGCTTCGATCATCGGGATCGCTTCCGAATAGCTGACGCAGGCCACGTCCGCCCGGTGGCAGATGTCGCTGACCAGGCGGTCAAGCGCGCGCCAGTAGGCGCCGCCGTTCATTTCGACGAAATGGAAGCCGAGCTGGAGGGGGATGCGGTCGCCGTTATACTGGCGGTCGAAAACCTGGGAGAAGGCGGCGTAGGCGCGGTCCTCGAATGCCTTCGTATCCGCGCTGTCCTCCTGACCCTTGGAATGGCGAACGAAGAGGTTGTAGTCCATGCCGATGACCGGCTTTTCGCTGGGGCCTTCGGGAATCAGGGGGAGGCCGAAGCGGAGGATGCCGTCTTCCTCGACAGGCATCGCCGGGCCTTTGGTCACGAGGCTTGCGTCATAGGTGAAGCCCGCCTTCTTTTCGGCGGCGATCATGTCGGCGCCCGCCGTCGCCGAGAGATAGGGGGCGCGAAAGCCTTTGATGCCATGGTCGACCAGATCCTGCCAGCCGGCGGGTTCTTCGAGGCCGACGCTCTTCCAGGCATTTTGCAACGTAGCATGGAAGGTCGCGTATTCGGCTGACCAGTCGGCTGCGCTCCAGAGGCGGCCGTCAAAATGGCCGCAGGCATGGCTTGCTATGTCGTGCCCTTCAAGATGTGCATGCCAGATATTGCCGAGGCGCTCGCGGATCTCGTCGTCACTCTGGGCAAAACCGACATTGGATTTTCCGCGTTTCTGGTGCGGCGCCTGGTAGGCTCTCTTCGCCGCCTCGTTCATCAGGAAGGTGCAGGAAAGGAAATAGGTGAAGTGGGCGCCGTTCTTCGCCGCCATCTCGCGGCTCTTCAGCCAGAGCGCGTTGTCATGGGCGCCGTCGAAAGAGATGATGACGAGTTGCTTCGGCCGGTCGGCCGCGTTTGCCGCCGCGGGAAGAACGAGGGAGGCGACCAGACAGGTGGCGAGGAGAGGACGAGACATGGGCACCGCGACAATTTGTTCGCGGTTTCCCTCCGATAGAATTGCGGCGAAGCTGCGGTCACAACTGGCATTTTTTCCCGCCAGCCGCTAAGCAATGTCAAACTGCACGGAAGGGACCGCAATGGTACTGCTTATCATCGGCATCATACTTTTTCTCGGTGTGCATCTGGTGCGGGTGGTGGCTCCTGGCCTGCGCCGCTCGATGATCGCAAGCCTCGGCGAGAAGGGTTGGCGGGCCGGGTATTCGATCGCGAGCATTCTCACGCTGATCCTCCTGATCTACGGTTTCGGCCAGGCGCGGCAGGTGACCGGCATGCTTTACAATCCGCCAGTGTGGACGGCGCATATCGCCATCACGCTGATGCTGATCGCGATGATCTGTCTCGTCGCCTCGCTGCTGCCGGCGGGGCATATAGCTACCAAGACCAAACATCCGATGGTGCTGTCGTTGAAGATCTGGGCGCTGGCGCATCTGCTCGCCAATGGCGAGACGTCGTCGGTCCTGCTGTTTGGGGCGTTTCTTGCCTGGGGCGTGATCGTGCGCATTTCGCTCAAGCGCCGCGAGCGGGCGGGCGAAATCACGCTTCGGCCCTTCGTCTCGGCCAAGTACGACCTCTATGCTGCCGTCATCGGTATCCTCGTCTGGGCGCTGATCATCTGGAAGCTGCACGAATGGCTGATCGGCGTTTCACCGCTCGCTACGTGACGAATCTTTCACATCCCCCTTACAACGGCGGCAAAATGGAGTAGAAGGCCGGGCAATGCGCATTTTGCGCAAAGTTATGGGTATTTCCGCGGCCGGAGACGAGAATGGCATTTAACGACGACAGCTTCATCCGTGAGGTCAATGAGGAATTGCGGTCCGACCAGATGAAGGGCGCCTGGCGCCGGTTCGGCCGCTATATTATTGTCGTCGCAATCCTGATCGTCGCCGGCACCGCCGGCAAGGTTCTCTACGAATATTGGGATGATACCCGCTCCTCCGGCGCCGGCGACCAGTTTTTGGCAGCGATGAAGCTTGCCGACGAGAACAAGAACGACGAGGCGCTGGCCGCGCTTGAAAAGCTGGAAAAGGAAGGCCATGGCGCCTATCCGGTGCTGGCGCGCATGCGGGCCGCGACCGTCCAGGCGCAGAAGGGCGATGCTGCTGCTGCAATCGCCGCCTTCAACGAGATCGGCAAAGACAACGGCGTGCCGGCTGCCGTGCGCGATGTCGCCAAAATGCGCGCGGGCTGGCTGCTGATCGAGAACGGTTCCTATGAGCAGGTTTCAGCCGCGATCGAAGAAATGGCCGTGCCGAGTAACGCCTTCCGTCATTCGGCGCGCGAAGCACTCGGTCTGGCCGCCTACAAGGCCGGCAACATGGCGCAAGCGCGGCAATGGTTCCAATCGATTGTCGACGACACCGGCAGCCCGCGTCCTGTTGCCAATCGGGCTCAGATGATGCTTGATCTCATTACCGCATCCGGCAAGGCGCCCGCCGCGCAGGGCTGAGTTTTAAGGAAAAAGAATGAGTTTCACGGTCGCCATCGTCGGTCGTCCGAATGTCGGCAAGTCGACGCTTTTCAACCGTCTGGTGGGCAAGAAGCTTGCGCTCGTCGATGATACACCCGGCGTGACGCGCGACCGCCGGCCGGGTGATGCGCGGCTGATGGGGCTGACCTTTACGATTATTGACACGGCCGGTCTGGAAGAAGCCGACGAGGAGAGCCTGCAGGGCCGCATGCGCGCGCAGACCGAAGCGGCAATCGACGAGGCCGATCTTTCGCTTTTCGTCGTCGACGCCAAGAACGGGCTGACACCGGTCGATACGGCGCTTGCCGAAATGCTGCGCCGGCGCGGCAAGCCGGTCGTGCTCGTCGCCAACAAATCCGAAGCGCGCGGCTCCGACAGCGGCTTCTATGACGCCTATACACTGGGGCTGGGCGAGCCGACGCCGATTTCGGCCGAGCACGGGCAAGGCATGCTCGATTTGCGCGACGCGATCGTCGAGGCGATTGGCAAGGACAGGGCCTATGCCAAGGAGGATATTGCCGTCACGGACGTCGATATTCCCCACTCGGCTGATGAGGGTGAGGACGAGGACGAAGAGCCAGCTTATGACGAGACCAAGCCGCTGCGAGTGGCAATCGTCGGCCGGCCAAATGCGGGCAAATCGACGCTGATCAATCGCTTTCTCGGCGAGGATCGGCTTTTGACCGGCCCGGAAGCAGGCATCACCCGCGATTCCATCTCGGTCGAATGGGACTGGCGCGGCCGCACCATCAAGATGTTCGATACAGCTGGCATGCGCCGCAAAGCGCGGGTGACGGAGAAGTTGGAAAAACTTTCCGTCGCCGATGCGCTGCGCGCCATCCGTTTTGCCGAAACAGTCGTCATCGTTTTCGATGCGACAATCCCGTTCGAGAAGCAGGACCTGCAGATTGTCGACCTGGTGCTGCGTGAGGGCCGCGCGGCCGTGCTTGCCTTCAACAAATGGGACATGATCGAGGACCGCCAGGCGGTGCTTGCGGATCTCCGCGAAAAGACCGACCGGTTGCTGCCGCAGGCGCGCGGCATTCGCGCCGTGCCGATCTCCGGCCAGACCGGCTGGGGACTCGACAAGCTGATGCAGTCGATCATTGATACGGACAGGGTCTGGAACAAGCGGATCTCGACGGCGCGGCTCAATCGCTGGCTGGAGACGCAGCAGATCCAGCATCCGCCACCGGCTGTTTCCGGCCGCCGCATCAAGCTGAAATACATGACACAGGTCAAGGCCCGTCCGCCGGCCTTCATGATTTCCTGCACCCGCTCGGACGCGCTGCCGGAATCCTATACGCGCTACCTGATCAACGGGTTACGCGCCGATTTCGACATGCCGAGCGTGCCGATCCGCATCCATTTCCGTTCGCCTGATAATCCGTACGAATCGAAGAAGAGGCGGACGTAGGGCGCGCTTGCAATGATTGGTGGCCCATTAGGGGTGCGCCATGCGGCAGCCATCTGCAGGTGCTAACACGCTTCTATTCAGCGCCTCGCTCAGCGCTAAGATCTCGGATAGCAGCCCGCTGAAATCGACTGCATCAGGGCCGATCTCGGCGGCGATGCAGTCGGGGATGATGGTTTTTTCTTGTAGGCGCTTGCCTTCCCCGTCGGCCGAAGCGCGACCACGCGTTGGTCATCCTCGCGTCTGATGTAGCCGGCGCTTTTCCAGGCGTTCGAGCAATGGGGTCCGGGGGTCCGATTCCAGGAGGAGCTTTTCGCAGAGGCTGCCGACGCTCTGGCCTTCCTCGCCTCACAGCGCGACCCTGACGCCGGCCGTCCGCAGCACGATTGTGGTCGCGAACGATACGCTTCTAGACCTGCACAAAAGGGAACGATCAATCTCCAGAAGGGAGAGGCCCGGCGTTTTCGCCGGGCTTTCTGCTTCTTGGAAGCGACTTGGCAAATTGCCACGCCTTCTTCCATTTCGGCGTGATCACGCCGTTGGCGGCGCGAATGTTGTTGATGAACTGCTGCGTCGCCGCTTCCCAGGAATATTGCATGGCGAGCGCATGCGCCTTCTCGCGCGAAGCCGAGAGGGCAGCAAGGCAGGCGGCGCGCAGGTCCGTGTCGAGCGCGCCGACTTCGCTGTCTTCGCCGATGATGTCGAGAGGGCCGGTCACCGGGTAGGCGGCGACCGGCACGCCCGAGGCCAACGCTTCGAGAATGGTGTTGCCGAAGGTGTCGGTGAGCGAGGGGAAGACGAAGACGTCGGCCTGGGCATAGGCTTGCGCCAGCTCCTCGCCGAACCTTACGCCGGCGAAGAAAACATCGGGATATTGCTTTTCGAGCTCGGCGCGCGCCGGCCCATCGCCGACGACTACCTTCGAGCCCGGCAGATCGAGATCAAGGAAGGCCGGCAGATTCTTTTCTAATGCCACGCGACCGACGGTCATGAAGATCGGGCGCGCCAAGCCGAACGGCCTTTCCTCGAGCGCCATAGGGCGGAACTGCGCGGCGTCGATGCCGCGGCTCCAGGGCATGAGATTGCGGATGCCTTTTTCCGACAGTTCACGCGCAAGGCTCGGTGTCGCCACCATGCAGCCGGCGCCGCCATTGTGGAACCAGCGGATGAAGGAATAGAGCCAGCTCTTCGGGATCGGCAGGCGGGCCGCGACATATTCCGGGAAGCGGGTGTGGTAGCTCGTCGAAAACGGCATGCGGTTCTTCAGGCACCAGCGGCGGGCAGTGAGCCCCAGCGGCCCTTCGGTGGCGATATGCACGTAGGAGGGATTTTGCTTTGCGATCTCCCGGGCAATGCGGCGATAACTGGCGATCGACAGACGGATCTCGGGATAGGTGGGGCAGGGGATGCTGTTGAAACGCTCCGGCGTCACCATCCCAACCTCGACGCCCATCTTTGCCAGTTCGCGATTGGTGTTCTCGATCGAGCGCACCACGCCGTTCACCTGCGGATGCCAGGCATCGGTGACGATCACCAGCCGTTCCGGCAGTTTGCCGGCAGAGGTGGCATTGGCCCAGCTCTCGCCGCTGTAAGTGTTTGCCGGACGTTGCAGCATGTCGCGATTTCCATCCGCGTTGCAGTGATCTGTCAACGCTCAACCCCAAAGCGGGGTTCCGGAACGGCGATTCCCGCTTGCCTATTTTGAGGCATGACCATGATGGAAATATTACAGCCGCTTGCCAGTCTTTTCAGGCGTTTAGCGGTCCGATCGGCGCGAATATGTCAGCGGCCGATCATCATTTCAGGCAGAAAGAATGACGGCGCCGGTCGAGGACCGGCGCCGCTTGGGAGGTTAGGCGGCAGCGGAAGCCGAACCGGCGAGCGGAACTTCCGAGATCGTCTTCAGAACCTGGGAAGCGATCTGGTAGGGGCAGCCCTGCG
The DNA here is from genome assembly GCF_002117485.1 of Rhizobium sp. NXC14. Lineage (NCBI taxonomy): Bacteria > Pseudomonadati > Pseudomonadota > Alphaproteobacteria > Hyphomicrobiales > Rhizobiaceae > Rhizobium > Rhizobium sp. NXC14. Next base: position 3,247,159 of record NZ_CP021030.1, on the reverse strand, counting down.
AGTTCGGGCGGCGATCTTCCAGATAGCCCTTGTAGTCGTTCTTGATGAAGGAGTGCGGCACGCGGATCGAAGCGCCACGATCGGCAACGCCGTAGGAGAACTTGTTCCACGGAGCCGTCTCGTGCTTGCCGGTCAGGCGCTTGTCGTTGTCAGGACCGTAAACGTTGATGTGGTCCATCAGGTTCTTTTCGAACTGCGCCATCAGCGCTTCGAAGTAGGCCTTGCCGCCGACTTCGCGCATGTACTTAGTCGAGAAGTTGCAGTGCATGCCCGAGCCATTCCAGTCGGTGTCGCCGAGGGGCTTGCAGTGATACTCGATGTCGATGCCGTATTTTTCGGTCAGACGCTGCAGCAGGTAGCGTGCCATCCAGATCTGGTCGGCAGCCTTCTTGGAGCCCTTGCCGAAAATCTGGAATTCCCACTGGCCCTTGGCCACTTCGGCGTTGATGCCTTCGTGGTTGATGCCCGCAGCGAGGCAGAGATCGAGATGCTCTTCGACGATTTCACGGGCGACGTCGCCGACATTCGAATAGCCGACGCCGGTGTAGTAGGGGCCCTGCGGAGCCGGATAGCCCTGCTCGGGGAAGCCGAGCGGGCGGCCGTTCTGGTAGAAGAAATATTCCTGCTCGAAGCCGAACCAGGCGTCTTCGTCGTCGAGGATGGTGGCACGGGCGTTGCTCGGGTGCGGCGTGACGCCATCGGGCATCATGACTTCGCACATGACGAGAACGCCGTTGGTGCGGGCCGGGTCGGGATAGATGGCGACGGGCTTCAGCACGCAATCGGAGCTGCGGCCTTCGGCCTGCATCGTCGACGATCCGTCAAAGCCCCAGAGCGGAAGCTGTTCCAGCGTCGGGAAGGCGTCGAATTCCTTGATCTGCGTCTTGCCACGCAGGTTCGGTACCGGGGTGTACCCATCGAGCCAAATATACTCGAGCTTATATTTTGTCATCGTGACTCTCTCAATACGACGAAGGTGAGCAAACCCGGAGACGATCTGGGCGCGCAAACGCATCCGACCGCCAGGGGATGCACCTATTGAAGCACGTAGCGTGCCAGTTTGATCGCGGGCGAAAGAAAAATTGTAAATCAGCCGGTCAATCCGCGCTTTTCCTTTCTCGAAGGAAGCCCGTTTGAACGATCGAAGATTGATTCATCAGGAGGATAGAGAGGTTTTCTGCCTCGGAACCGGATGAAAAATTGGGCGTTAATCTGAAACGGTGAAGTGTTGAACAAATAGGCGGAAGCTTCAGCCATAGACAGCATATGGATCAATCATTAGTTAGATCATGCATTTATTTTGTGCAATTTGCATAAACGATGTGCATCATGCTATGGTCGCGGTCCTGATGTCGATGCGCCGAACGGAATGGAGGCGAGTCTCATGCCCACCGGTTTCCATCGTGAATCCGCGACGATTTACCAGTTTCCCGTCAAGCCGACGCGGGCCGCAAGCCGGTTCGAACGCGCCAGGCTGATGGAGCGCGAGGCGGCTGATGTCTGCGACGCCGCGCTCGATAGCTGCTGGTATCATGACGAGGCCGTTCGCGAGGCAGATCGGCCGACGAAGTCCTGATTTTCATCCCTTAGGGGGAGGCATGCCGACAAGGCGGGGAGCGCCCGCGCATGGCATATGTACGGTCGTGCGCGGGCTTCAGGCGCCGCTCAACCCGAGCTTCTCTCTTGCAATCAACGCCCCATGCTCACTGACGACGCGAGCCGCAACGCCTGCGGCGAAGCGCGCAGCGGCCGGCGCGTCTTGACTCTCGAGATATCGTGCGAGAAAGGCACCATTGAAACTGTCGCCGGCGCTGGTGGTGTCGACGACGTTCTCGACCTTTTCGGCCGGCACGAAGGTCTCCTCGCCGCCGAAATTCAAGGTAACGCCGTCTGCGCCATTTTTGACCACGACATCGAGAGCGCCCAGCGCGCGGTAGCGATGGATGGTCGCCTCGATGGAATCGTCGCCGAAATGGGCGGCCTCGTCGTCAAAGCTCGGCATGACGAACACGGAGGAGCGGGCGCCTTCGCTAATCGTCGCATGCATCACGTCGTAGCTCGACCAGAGGCGTGGACGGATGTTGGGGTCGAAAACCACGAGCTTGCCGGCTGCCTTGGCGCGACGGATTTCGGCGAGCAGCGTTGCGGCATCCTCCTGCGGCAGGATGGCAAGGGTGATGCCGGAGAAATAAACGACGTCAGCGCTTTCCACCGCCTCGCGTAGATGATCCGGATCGGCAGCCAGGCTGCGGGCGGCCGAACTGTCGCGCCAATAGCTGAAGGAGCGTTCGCCGTTCTTCAGATTGATCATGTAGAGGCCCGGCGTCTTGCCCTTGACGCGGCGGATGAGGTTCGTGCCGATACCCGCTCCGGCGATAAAAGCAGCCATCTCGTCCGACATGGCGTCGTCTCCGAGCGCGGTGAAATAATCGACTGACCAACCGGGGCCGAGGCAAGCGCGGGCATACCATGCGGTATTGAAGGTATCGCCGGCAAAACCCTTGCGCAGCAGGCCGTCGCCGGCCTGCGAGAGCTCCACCATGCATTCACCGATCGACAGAAACCGTCTTCCGTTCACCTTGTCCTCCCGGCATCGGAGCGCCGTTGATGCAACAGGCCGCTCTATCGCTTCGAATTAACGCTTCATCCGCTGATACGCGGAGCCGGGCGGAGTGACAAGCGTCGATATTGCAAGCGCCATTGCGACAAGGAACCGAAAGCCGCCTTCGCGGGCAAGCGAAGGCGGCAAGCGCGAAAGGTGTTTATTCGTGGATGGTGTAGCTGCCGAGCGCGCAAAGATCCTGCGTGTCTTCGGTGGTGTCGAGGTCCGAGTCTTCGTCGAATTCGAAGCGCATGTCGTATTTGCAGACGGTACGGCCGTCGGCGATGGTGATGTTCACGGTCTCGCCTGGATTGAGGACATCCTCGCCGAACACGTCTTCTTCCCAGCTGTTGACGCCTGTCGGCGAACTGTAGAAGCGTGTCAGGACGGACTTGGTCCCGTTGGTGAGCTGGAATTTCAGATCTTCGGCATGTGACGATACGGCGGAGGTGGCGATGATCGCAGCGGCAAGCGCGATCAATCCTGATAGTTTCGATTTCATATTGCGTTCCCCAAGCCCATGATTGGGCGGAGGCAGGGATAACATGCGCGCATCTAAATCTTTGTTATCGGAGATTATAGATTCCGACGCATGTGTGTTTTGGCCGATTCACCGCAAAGGGGACGTGACAAGTGTTACGAGTGAAGGCCGCTTCATGCGGCCTCCACTCACGGCCGGTCCATATGATAGCAGGCCGCCTTCTGACCGGGACGAACCTCTTCGGTCGGCGGCATTTCCGTGCGGCAGATGTCGGTCGCCTTCCAGCAGCGGGGAGAGAAGACGCAGCCTTTCGGCGGGTTGAGCGGCGAGGGCGGATCGCCCTGCAGGCGGATGCGGGTGCGCAGGCGCGCAAGCTTCGGATCCGGGATCGGTGCGGCGGAAAACAGCGCCTGTGTATAGGGGTGAGCGGGATGATCGAAGACAGTGGCGCAGTCGCCTGATTCCACCACGCGGCCGAGATAGAGTACCAGCACATCATCGGAGATCAGGCGCACGACCGAGAGGTCGTGGCTGATGAAGATCAGCGTCAGGCCGAACTCCCTACGCAGCCTGCGCAGAAGCGTGATGACCTGGCCCTGGATTGAAACGTCGAGGGCCGAAACGGGCTCGTCACAGACAATGAGCTTCGGTTTGGTGATGATCGCACGCGCAATGCCGATGCGTTGCGCCTGGCCGCCGGAGAATTCGTGCGGATAGCGGTTGATCATCTCCGGCACCAGGCCGACGGCGCCCATGATTTCGCGCACGCGCTGGGTACGCTCGGCCTTCGAAAGCTTCGGTTCGAAGACAGTGAGCGGTTCGGCGATGATGTCTCCAACCGTCATGCGCGGGTCGAGCGAGGCGATCGGATCCTGGAAGATGATCTGCATGTCGCGGCGAGCGACACGCATTTCCTCCTCCGTGAGGTCGAGAAGATTGCGGCCCTGCCAGAGGATGCGGCCCTTCTGCGATTTCAAGAGCCGCAGAATGGACCGGCCGAGTGTGGATTTGCCGCAGCCGGATTCGCCGACAACACCGAGCGTGCGGCCTTCGGCGAGATCGAAGCTGACATTGTTGACGGCGGTAAGGAAGACCGGCGGCTTGAAGAGGCCTTTCGCCGGCAGTTCGAACTGGGTGGTGAGGTTCTCGACCCTGAGCAGCGAGCGATCAGCCATGGTTCAGCAACTCCTCACGGCGCGGAAACGGATGGTAACAGGCCGCACAGTGGCGCGGCGCCAACGGTTCGAGGGAAGGCGGACGGTCGATGCAATCGTCCTGGACCTGCGAACAGCGCGGCGAAAAATTGCAGCCCTTCGGCAGGTGCTGCAGGTTCGGTGGGCGGCCGGGGATGACGACGAGATCATCGACATCCTGGTCTGGGCGCGGGATCGAGGCATGCAGCGCGGCCGTATAAGGATGGGCGGGACTATCGAAGAGTTCGTCGACCGGCGCCTCCTCGACGATGCGGCCGGCATACATTACGGCGACGCGGTCGGCGAGACCGGCAACGACGCCAAGATCGTGGGTGATCATGATAAGCGCCGTGTTCATCTCCGCCGTCAGATCGTTGAAAAGGTCGAGGATCTGCGCCTGGATGGTCACGTCGAGCGCCGTCGTCGGCTCGTCGGCGATCAGGAGCTTCGGCTTGGTGAGCAGCGCCATGGCGATGACGATGCGCTGACGCATGCCGCCTGACAGTTCGTGCGGATAGAGGTGGAAGCGCCGCGTCGGGTCGGGGATGCCGACGCGTTTCAGCATGTCGAGGGCAGCGTCCGAAGCGGCGCGCGACGTCAGGCCGCGGTGAACCTCCAACTGTTCCGTCAGCTGCCGCGAAATCTTCAGCGACGGGTTCAGCGCTGTCATCGGGTCCTGAAAGACCATGGCCATGTCCTTGCCGCGGATCTGGTCGAGCTCGCGCGGTTTCAGCGACAGCACGTCCTTGCCTTCGAGCAGCGCCTGTCCCGCCGTCCGGCCGTTCTTGGCAAGCAGGCCCATGATGCCGAGGAAGGTCTGGCTCTTGCCGGAGCCGGACTCGCCGACGATGGCGATGCGCTCGCCGCGCCGCACCGTGAGGTTCATGTTGGAGACCGCCTTCACCTCGCCGTCGGGCGTTGCGAAGGTGATCGAGTAATCCTTGAGTTCGAGCAGGATGTCTTTTTCTTGGAGCATTCTATCGATCCTTCGGGTCGAACGCGTCGCGCAGGCCGTCTCCGATGAAGAGCAGGCTGAGCAGCAGGGCGACGAGGAAGCTTGCCGGGAAGATCAGCAGCCAGGGCATGCTTTCCATCGCATCGGTCCCTTCCGCGATCAGCGTGCCGAGCGAGGTCAGCGGTTCCTGCACGCCGAAGCCGAGATAGGAAAGGAAGCTTTCCGTGGCGATGATCTCGGGCACTGTCAGCGCCGCAAAAATGACCACCGGCCCGACGAGGTTCGGGATGATGTGCTTGACGATGATCTTGAACGGCCGCTGCCCGGATGCGCGGGCCGCTTCGATGAATTCGCGATGCTTGATCGACAGCGTCTGGCCACGCACGATGCGGGCCATTGTCAGCCATTCCAGCGCGCCGATCGCGGCAAAGAGCAGATAGACGTTGCGGCCGAAGATCACCATCAGCAGGATGACGAAGAGGATGTAGGGAAGCGCGTACATGATGTCGACGAAGCGCATCATGATTGCATCCAGCCTCCCGCCGATATAGCCCGATATCGCGCCATAGAGTACGCCGATGACGACCGAGACGACAGTCGCCGTCAGCGCTACGGCCAGCGAGACGCGGGTGCCGTAGAGCACGCGGGCGAGAAGGTCGCGGCCGTTCGGGTCAGTGCCGAAATAATGGCCGGTCTCGATCGAGGGCGGGATGCGGAACGCGGCCCAATCCGGGTCCTCGTAGTTGAAGGGAATGAACCAGGGACCGAGGAAGGCGGCGAGGATCAGGAGCCCGAGGACGGCGATCGACAGAACGGCCGCCTTGTTGCGCCCGAGGCGGCGAAGCGCATCCCTGGTGAGCGAACGGCCTTCGGGCGCCAGGCCTTCGGCCTGCAGAAGCTCCTCTGCGAGCAGCTCGCGTTTTGCGGGATTGAGGATCATCGGTTTCTCACTTTCGGATCGAGCCACGCATAGGCGATATCGACGAGAAGGTTCAGGAACACGATCAGCACCATGTAGAAGATGACCGTTCCGAGAACCATGCCGTAGTCGCGGTTCAACGCCGCATTGACGAAATAGCGGCCGATGCCGGGCAATCCGAAAATGCTCTCGACAACCAGCGAGCCGGTGAGAAGGTAGCTTGCCGCCGGTCCGAGATAGGAGACGACCGGCATCATGGCGGGCTTCAGCGCGTGGCGCATCACCGTCAGCCGCGGGCCGATGCCCTTGGCCTTGGCGGTGCGGATGAAGTTCTGGTTCATCACTTCGATCATCGAGCCGCGGGTTATGCGCGAGATGCGCCCGGCATGGGGAAGGGCTAGAACGACGATCGGCAGGACAAGGAATTTGAGCGAGCCGTCACCCCAGCCGCCGACCGGAAACCAGGCAAGATGGATGCCGAAGATCAATTGCAGAATCGGCGCGATCAGGAAGTTCGGCAGCACGACGCCGATCAGGATCAGGCTACCGAGAATGTAGTCCGGCGTCTTGTTCTGATAAAGCGCCCCGAGACAGCCGACGGTCACGCCGACGATGATGGCGAGCAGGAAAGCAGCCGTGCCGATCGTGAAGGTATAGGGCAGACCGATCATGATCTGCTGAGCGACGCTGAAATCCTCACTGGAGAAGGAGGGGCCGAGATCGCCCTTGAGCAGATCTCCGACGTAGAGCAGGTATTGCTGGATCAGCGGCTTGTCGAGATTGTAGTGGGCCGCAAGATTCTTGAGGATGACCGGCGGCAATGGCCTTTCGCCATCGAAGGGGCCGCCGGGAGCAAGGCGCAGGACGAAAAACGAGGCTGTCACGGCGATCCACATGACGGGGATCGTCGACAGCAGGCGACGGAGAGCGTATTTGATCATGGTCGTGGGCCGGTCCTTCCCGCAGTGTGCGGGAAGGACCGTTTTCCCTTACTCTTTCATCGACAGCCAGCGCGTGCGGTGGATGTCCTGGATGTTGTCGACGAAGCCTTCGATCTTTGGCGAAACGACATTCTTCGAGACGTAATAGTAGATCGGCAGGGCGGCGGATTCATCAAGCGCCAGTTGCTCGGCCTTCTTGAAGATTTCGGCGCGCTTGGTGAGGTCCGTCTGAGCATTGCCGTCCTTGATCAGCTTGTCATATTCAGGATTGGACCAGCGGCCGTAATTCATCTGCACGCCCGTCACCAGGAGGTTCAGGAAATTGTCCGGATCGTTGTAATCGGCAAGCCAGCCCGCACGGCCGATTTCCACCTGGCCGCGCTGCATCTGGTCGTAATGCACCTTGGTTTCGGCGTTGACGAGCTCGACATCAACGCCCAGCGGCTTCCACATCGAAGCGATCGCGACGGCGATGCGCTTGTGGTTGTCATTGGTATTGTAGCTGAGGACCGCGTGGAGCGGCTTATCTGGGCCGAATCCGGCGTCGGCAAGCAGTTTCTTGGCCTCGGCGACCTTGTCCTTGTAAGGCAGGTCCTTCCAGCTGACATAGGCCGGCTCGCCGTAATTGGCAGTGCCTGGCGGAACCCAGGAATAGGCCGGAAGCTCGCCTGTGCCGAGGATCTGCGGGCCGATCACTTCGCGGTTGATCGCCATGGAGAGAGCCTGGCGGACGCGCTTGTCGCTGAAAGGAGGCTTCTGCGAGTTGACGACGTAATAATAGAGGCCGGAGAAGGGGGCGACATGCGCCTGGCCCGGCAGGTTCTTCTTCATCCATTCGTACTGGTCTGTGGGAAAGTCGGTGAGGATGTCGAATTCGCCGGCGCGGTAGCGTTTCAGCGCCGCTTCCTGGTCTTCGAGCACGAAGAACTTGGCGCCGTCGATCTTCAGCTCTTTGGTGCCATACCACTGGTCGTTCTTGACTGTTGTGACGTGTGAGCCGGGAACCCATTCGACCGGCTTATATGGACCGTTGGTGACGATGTTGCCGATTTTAACCCAATCCTGGCCCTTCGCCTCGACGACATGCTTCGGCAGCGGATAGGCCGTGTAGTGCATCAGCGCATTGAGGAAATAGGGAGTCGGATTTTCCAGGGTGATTTCGAGTGTCTTGTCGTCGATCGCCTTGACGCCAAGCTGGCTGAGATCGGTGATCTCGCCCTTATTGATCTTTTCGGCGTTCTTGATGGTGAACTGCAGATAGGCGTAGTCGGCGGCGTTCTTCGGATCGACGAGGCGCTGGAAGGCGAAGACGAAGTCTCCTGCCGTTACCGGCCGGCCATCGGACCACTTAATGCCGTCGCGGAGCTTGAAGGTGTAGACCTTGCCGTCAGGCGAAATGGTCCAGCTTTCGGCCTGGCCAGGGACCGGATTGTCCTTGGCGTCTTCGGTGACGAGGCCTTCGAAAATGTCGCCGGCAATACGATTCTCCCAGTCGCCGGAAAGTTTCTGCGGATCGAGCGACTGCGGATCGCCACCATTGTGGATGTTGAGCGTCGCCGCGTGCGCCGAAAACGCCAGCAATGTGCCAAGCATTGCGGAGGCGAGAAATTTTTTCGTGAACTTGTTCATCGTGGGTCCACCTTTCTAGGCTTTGCGCCTTTATTAGACATCTGTTCCCGGTTTTCGACCTCTTACGTGCAGGTCAGTGCGCACCTTATCGCAAAGGCTTTGCGTTGCAACCCCAAATCCGGAGGCTGGTTTGCGGTTGTGGACAAGCCTATATACGTCTCCCTCTTGCGGGATCGCGACGAAGCGTCGCGGCGGTTTCGGCTCCATTCATAACGGCTTCACATGGTTGTCTTTTGTTTCGTCCGCTTTAGTGTGGCGAGCGCGAACAAGGCGGGAGACGTAGCCGATGGCATTGCAGGCAGGCGGGAATGCGGACTGGTGGCGCGGAGCGGTGATCTATCAGGTCTACCCGCGCTCGTTTCAGGACACCAACAGCGATGGGCTCGGCGATCTCAAGGGGATCACCCGCCGGCTACCGCATATCGCCAGCCTCGGTGTCGATGCGATCTGGCTTTCGCCCTTCTTCAAGTCTCCGATGGCCGACATGGGTTACGACGTTTCCGATTATTGCGACGTTGACCCGATCTTCGGCACGCTCGCCGATTTCGACGAGATGATGGCCGAGGCGCACAGGCTCGGCATCAAAGTGATCATCGACCAGGTGATCTCGCACACCTCCGACCGACATCCCTGGTTCGTCGAGAGCCGGGCGAGCCGGAGCAATCCGAAGGCGGATTGGTATGTCTGGGCCGATCCGAAGCCCGATGGGACGGCGCCGAACAACTGGCTGTCGATCTTCGGCGGCCCGGGCTGGGAATGGGACGGCGTGCGCCGGCAATATTACCAACACAATTTCCTGACTTCGCAGCCTGACCTCAATTTCCACAGCGAAGAGGTGCAGGAGGCGGTGCTGGAGACGGTGAAGTTCTGGCTCGACCGCGGCGTCGACGGTTTCCGGCTGGACACGGTCAACTATTATTTCTGCGATAAGCAGCTCCGAAGCAATCCGCCGCATGAGCCCGATACCAGTGACGGGGGCCTCGATGCGCCCGACACCAATCCTTACGGCATGCAGAACCACCTCTACGACAAGACGCAGCCGGAAAATATCAGCTTTCTCAAGCGCTTTCGTGCGCTGCTCGACCGCTATGAAGATCGCACGACCGTCGGCGAAGTCGGCGACGGCGCTCGCTCGCTGAAGACGGTGGCCGCCTATACGAGTGGCGACGACAAGCTGCACATGTGCTACACCTTCGATCTGCTGGGGCCTGATTTCACCGCCGCGCATATCCGCGGCTGCGTCGAAGCCTTCCAGAAATCGGTGACCGACGGTTGGGTCTGCTGGGCTTTCTCCAATCATGACGTGATGCGACATGTCAGCCGGTTCGCGCTGACGGAGGAGGAGCGGCCTGTTATCGCCAAGCTCGCGCTCTCCGTACTTGCGGCGCTGCGCGGTTCGATTTGCCTTTATCAAGGCGAGGAGCTCGGATTGCCGGAGGCGGAGCTTGCCTTCGAGGATCTGCGCGATCCCTACGGCATCCGCTTCTGGCCGGCCTTCAAGGGCCGCGACGGATGCCGCACGCCGATGCCATGGGAAGCCGGAAAGGCGCATGCGGGCTTCACCTCGGCCGAGAAGAGCTGGCTGCCGGTGCCTTACGAGCAGGCGGCGCTTTCCGTGGATACACAGGAGGACAGCGACAACTCGGTGCTGCACCACTACCGCCGGACGCTCGCCTTCCGGAAGAGCCATCCTGCGCTTGTTGACGGCGAGATGACCTTCATCGGCACCAATCAGGACCTGCTCGCCTTCACCCGCGAAAAGGACGGAGAGAAACTGCTGTTCGTTTTCAACCTGACGCGCAAGCCGGCGGAATTCCGCGTGCCTGACGGCATGGTATTCGGAGAGCCCTTGGCCATGCCGGGCTACGAGGCTGTGGACGGTGCCGGGACGGTGACGGTTGCGGCGCTGGACGGATTTTGTGCGCGGGTTGGCGGCCTCTCGAAGCTGCTCGGGAAGGTGCCCGTTGCGAAACCTGTTGAGGGTGAATTGCCGGAGGCCTGGCAGTAAGCACTCCCAACCCGGCGCTACTCACCCGATCAGCGCGAACTTGTCCACGTCGACCATGCCACGGTCGGAAATCTTCAGATGCGGGATGACGGGCAGCGGCAGGAAGGCCAGTTGGAGGAAGGGCTCCTCCAGCGTGGCGCCGAGTGCCAAGGCGGCCTGGCGCAGATGGTGCAGCGTGTCGCGCACTGTCTCGTAAGGCTCGATGCTCATCAGGCCGGCGACGGGGAGCGCGATTTCGCCGGTGATCTTGCCATCCTCAACAACGACGAAGCCGCCCTTGATCTCTCCGAGGCGATTTGCGGCGAGCGCCATGTCGTCCTCATCGACCCCGACGACGCAGATATTGTGGCTGTCATGGCCGACGGTGGAGGCGATCGCACCCTTCTTCAGGCCGAAGCCCTGGACGAAGCCATTGGCATGATTTCCGTTCTTGCCGTGGCGCTCGATGACCGCGACCTTGATGATGTCGTTGGTTAGATCGACCGTCGCCTCGTTGCCCTTGGCCGGCAGGCGGTAGCGGCGATGCTCGGTGATGATCTTGCCCGGCATGACGCCGATGACCGATGTTTCGCCCTCGGTGACCGGTACTCCAAAATGGGCGGCATTGACCCGCCGGGCCTTGACGCTGTCGAGGCCGATCGGGGCGACCGGCTTGCGCGTGGCAAAAAGTGCGTCGGTGACGCGGCGGCCGGCGGAAAAAACCATCTCTGCACGGCAGCTTTGCAGGCTGTCGAGAACCACGAGATCGGCGCGCCAGCCCGGGGCCACCAGGCCGCGGTCTCTAAGGCCGAAGGCCTGTGCGGCAGAGATCGAGGCGGCGCGGTAGATGGCGAGCGGCTCGACGCCGCTCGCGATCGCAGTGCGGATCATATGATCGAGATGGCCCTGTTCGGCGATATCGAGCGGATTGCGGTCGTCGGTGCAGAGCGCGAGGTAGGGTGAAAGCCGCTCGGTGATGATGGGGATCAGCGCGGCGAGGTCTTTGGAGACAGAGCCCTCGCGCACCAGGATGTGCATGCCCTTGCGAATCTTTTCCAGCGCCTCGGCGGCGCTCGTGCACTCATGCTCGGTGCGGATGCCGGCCGCGAGATAGCCGTTGAGGTCGTTGCCGGAAAGAAGCGGCGCGTGGCCATCGATATGGCCCCCCTGGAAGGCGTCGAGCTTAGTCATGCAGATGGGATCCTTGTGGATCACCCCGGGGAAATTCATGAATTCGGCAAGACCGATCACCTTGGGATGGTCGCGGAAGTGCAGCAGGCTTCCGATCGGCAGGTCAGCGCCCGCAGTTTCGAGATGCGTGGCCGGCACGCAGGAGGAGAGCTGGACGCGAATGTCCATGATCGTCTCCAGCGCGGATTTAAGGAAGAATTCGATGCCCTCGGCGCCGAGCACATTAGCGATCTCGTGCGGATCGCAGATAGCGGTCGTGACGCCATAGGGCAGGACGCAGCGGTCGAATTCATGCGGCGTCACCAGCGAGGATTCGATGTGCAGATGCGTGTCGATGAAGCCCGGAACGACTATTCTGCCCGAGATGTCGATCTCGGTCTCGCCCGCATAATCGCCCGCAGTGCCAACAATGCGGTCAGCGCCGATGGCGATGTCGGAGCGGACGATTTCGCCGGTGACGAGATCGAAGAAGCTGCCGCCCTTCAGCACGATGTCGGCGGGGATACGGCCCACACCCTGGTCGATGAGACGTTCGAGTCTGTTGGTCATGGCACCGCTCACATTGCAAACCGATTCCGGAACTTATAACCGATCTGCTGCGACATGCGATGCCACAAACGAAACCGGGCGCTTATAGCGCCCGGTCGCAATCTGCAAATCCGGGATTATTCCGCAGCGACTATCTTCCCGCCTTCCCACTTATAGAGCGAGAAGCTCTGCGAGGTCAGGTCGCCGGTCTCGCCGTAGGTGAGCTTGCCGATGGCGGTCGGAACCTCCATGCCGCCCTTCAGTGCAGCCGCGACGGCTTCCGCATCCTCAGCGCTGCCGGCCTTTTCGATACCGGCTTTCAGGACTTCGACAGCGGCGTAGGCATTGAGCGTAAACGCCTCGGCCGGAATGTTCTTAGCGGTAAGTGCTTCGGCGGCAGCCTTTGAGTCCGGGTTCTTTGTGGCGTCGGAAGCATTGGTGAACAGCGTGCCTCCCGCCGCATCGGTTCCGATCGCCCAGAATTCCGTATTGGAGAGGCCGTCGCCGCCGATGATCATCGCGTTGGCGGAGAGATCGTGCAGCTGGCGGGCGAGCAGGCCGCCTTCCGGGTGATAGCCGCCAAAATAGACGATGTCGACCTTTTCGGCCTTGATGCGGGTGGTGAGGGCGCTGAAATCCTTGTCGCCTGGTGTGATTGCGTCATTGACGACTTCGGTGACGCCGCCGGCATTCAGCGTCGCCTTGAAGGCGTCGGCAAGACCCTTGCCGTAGGCGCCCTTGTCGTTGACGATGGCAATGCGTTTGTCCTTGAAATTCTTCAGCACGTATTTGGCGGCGACTTCGGCCTGCTGATCGTCGCGGCCGCAGGTGCGCAGCACGTTGGCGAGGCCGCGCTTGGTGAGGTCGGGAGCTGTCGCGGTCGGGGTGACCATCAGCACGCCGTTTTCAGCCAAAACGTCCGACACGGGGATCGCTACGCCCGATGTCACCGGGCCGACGACGAAGCGGATGCCGTCGCCGACAAGCTTGTTGGCGGCGGAAACGCCCTGCTTCGGTTCGCCGGCATCGTCGGCCAGTTCCAGCACGACTTTTTCACCGAGAATGCCGCCCTTCTTGTTGATCTCATCGACGGCAGTCTGAGCGCCGTTCTTCACCTGATCGCCATAGGCGGCGACGGGACCGGTCAGGGGCGCGATCAGGCCGATGGTGATATCGGCATGAGCAAGGGGCGCAAAGGCGAGTGACGCGACGAGGGTCGCCGTCAATGTCTTGAGGGTCATTGTCTGTCTCCTTGGATGGGGTCGTCGACCCGCGATGATGTGCCGCGCCGGCTTTCCCGATCATTCAACAGCCTTCAGAGGCTGTGCCAAGGACGACCGGTAACGGTGCGATCAGCGAACCCGCCGGCCATGTTTGACTCGGTGAGGGCTCATGGCGAGATTTCTAGAAATTTTGATGAGATTGCGCAAGTTCATAACAAAATGGAAAGAAAATTCGGCCGATCCGGCCGAGAATTCAGTCGAAGCCGATCACTTCCTTCGATTTTCCATTGTTTTCAGAGGCGAGGCGGCGAATGGTCACGACCTGCCTCCGGACAAAATCACCCCCATAAGGTTGTCTTTAACTTTCCTATTAACCGTTAGTTTGGCCAAGGGCAGTAGTATCCAGGAGACCCCGAATACCGCCGCATTGAAAAAGAGTACTGTACAATATCGGGAAACAGAGATCTGATGCTCAAGCGTATCGACGCCGATCAGGTGTGTATCGGAATGTTTGTGGAGGTTGTCGAGGGCCTGTGGCAGGATCCATTTTTGTCCAGGCGCAGATTTTCCCTGCGACGCGAAGTTGATGCTGCAAAAATTCGTAAATGCGGCACTGCCGGCGTCGTCATCAATACCAGCAAGGGGCTCGATACCAACGGCCTGCCGGGCCGTGACGTCGAGATCGACATTCAGGCCGCGCGCGACACCGTCCAGAGATCCATGCCGTTGTTGGAACAGGCTTTCGCAAAGCTGCGGAACGGCGATGGAGTCAGCATAGATCATGTGGCGCCGGTGATCTCGTCCGTCTCCAAGTCGATGGACGAGAACCCTGCGGTGTTCCTGAGCGTCACCCGCCTGAAATCAAAGGACGAGATAACCTTCCTGCATTCCATTTCGGTGAGCGCGCTGATGATCCTTTTCGGCCGCCATCTCGCACTCGACGAGCATACGATTCAGATGCTCGGCACTGCGGGTTTGCTGCACGATGTCGGTAAGCTTGAAGTTCCAATTGAGGTGCTGAACAAGGCAGGGCCCCTGGAAAAGGATGAGATCGGCTTGCTTCGGGGCCATCCGGAGAAGGGGCACGCGATCCTGTCGCGGCAGGAGGGCATGTCGGACATCGTTCTCGACGTTTGCCTCAATCATCACGAACGCGTCGACGGCAAGGGCTATCCGCGCAGCTTGCCCGCCAGCGAGGTGAGCCTCCACGCGCGGATGGCCACGATCTGCGATGTTTATGACGCCATTACCTCTGTGCGGCCATACAAGGCGCCTTGGAGTGCCAGCCAGGCACTGAAATGGATGTTCGGTGCCGAGGGGCATTTCGATCGTCAGCTCCTGAAAAAGTTCGCCCTCTGCCTCTCCGTCGCCTCTGTGAGCTGAGGTCTGCATTTTCAGACGAAAAGACCCGCGAGAACATTGCCCATCGCGGGTCTTTGGCACCGACCTTCGTGAGCCTCTTCAGATGTTGTTCTGAAGGATGGTCCTCAGCTTGCCGAAGAGCTCGTCGATATGCTGCTTCTCGATGATCAGCGGTGGTGAGAGCGCGATGATGTCACCGGTGGTGCGGATCAGAAGCCCGCTCTCATAGGCCTTCAGGAAGGCGGTGAAGGCGCGCTTCGTCGGCTCGCCGGCGATCGGGTCAAGTTCGATTGCGCCGATCAGGCCGGTGTTCCTGATGTCGATGACGTTGGGGCAGTCCCTGAGCGAATGCAGCGCATCGGCCCAATAATCGGAAAGCTCAGCCGCGCGGGTGAGCAGACCTTCTTCCTTGTAGGTGTCGAGCGTGGCGAGGGCTGCGGCGGAAGCGATCGGGTTCCCGGAATAGGTATAGCCGTGGAAGAACTCAATCATGTGCTCCGGGCCGTTCATGAAGGCGTCATGGATCTCGGAGGTGACGAAGACGGCGCCCATCGGAATGACGCCGTTGGTCAGCCCCTTGGCGGTGGTGATCATGTCGGGCTTGACGTCGTAATATTCCGCGGCGAAGGGGGCGCCGAGACGGCCGAAGCCGGTGATGACTTCGTCGAAGATCAGAAGGATGCCGTGTTTGGTGCAGATTTCGCGCAGCTTCTGCAGGTAGCCCTTCGGCGGAATCAGGACGCCCGTGGAGCCGGCCACCGGCTCGACAATGACGGCGGCGATGGTGGAGGCATCATGCAGCGTGACGATGCGCTCGAGTTCGGTGGCGATGTCGCCGCCATGCTCAGGTTCGCCGCGGGTGAAGTTGTTCTTGCCGGGCTGGTGGGTGTGCGGCATGTGATCGACACCGGTCAGGAGCGTGCCGAACATCTTTCGGTTGGCGACGATGCCGCCGACGGAGATGCCGCCGAAATTGACGCCGTGATAGCCGCGCTCGCGGCCGATCAGGCGGAAACGAGAACCGTTACCCTTCACGCGGTGATAGGCAAGCGCGACTTTGAGGGCAGTCTCGACGGATTCGGAACCGGAATTGGTGTAGAGGACGTGGTTCATGCCTTCCGGAGCGATATCGACCAGGCGGTTCGCCAGTTCGAACGCCTTGGGATGGCCGAGCTGGAAAGCCGGCGCGTAATCGAGTTCGCCCGCCTGCTGGCGGATCGCTTCGGTGATCTTCGGGCGGCAGTGGCCGGCGTTGACGCACCAGAGGCCAGCCGTGCCGTCCAACACCTGACGACCGTCATGGGTGGTATAATACATGTCCTTGGCGCCCACGAATAACCGCGGCTCCTTCTTGAACTGGCGATTGGCCGTAAAGGGCATCCAGAAGGCACGAAGATCATTCGGTGCATTGAGGCGGTTGGACATGCTGTTCTCCTGGCCGTTGGCGGCCCGTTCCCGAGGGGTTTGTCGTCCGAATTTTTACTGCCCGGTCAAATTATCAGCGCTTCCCAACGCGTCAACGAGAAAAGTCCCAACGCTTCCTTCTGTCAGCATCCGAAGTTGCGTCGCCGGCAAGAAGTCGCGGGTTGGGCTGATGTCAGGCATCAGACGAAGGTCACACAGAATCCGAAAAAACGACCGGCAAATCGCGTGATTTGCCGGTCGTGTCTTTAAGGTTTAGGTGCTGAAATACGTTGCCGATGCTCCCAGGGTATTCCCATGCGGCGCGGCACCGGTGCACTGTTATGTCAGCGCTATCATCAGGCTGCGGATCTATTTCGGCTCGGAACGAGGTAGATATCTTCGAGCGTCGCCAGGATCTTCATGACAGGCTCGGATGTGCTCGAATAGTAGATGGTCTGGGCGTCGCGGCGGGTCTTGACAAGCTTCTGCGCGCGCAGTTTCGAAAGGTGCTGTGAAAGCGCCGACTGGCTGAGGCCGACTTGTGTGGCAAGTACGCCGACGGCGACTTCGCCCTTCACCAGGCTGCACAGGATCAGCAATCTTTTGGGGTTGGCCATGGCTGACAATAGTGCTGCCGCCACATTCGTGTGGTCAGCCAAATCAGGGGTTTCCATATTCTTATCTTCCTAATGCGAAACGTACGTCATCTATCTGGTAAGGGCTGTCTGCCGGAGCCCGCGGCAAAATTAGCAACTGGGCTCGAAGATTGTATATACCTAAAATTAAGGTATCGAGTATGCTATTTTAGATATGTTTGAACAAATGTGATCGGAATCCACAGCGGGCGTTTCGAATTCGTATCGCAGCAAAAAGTCGCCGGAAATGATTTCAAAGCCCGCCGGATCGATGCCGCAGATGCGCCAAGAAGCCGATTTCGGGGCTTTTAAGCGCGCTGCAAGGGTTTCCGCCACATCGGGATGGCGCTCTACTAAATCTCGCACTGTTTCGGCCGCTTTGGCGGCAATCTCTTCGATTGCCGGCGATTGGATGATGAGATCCCCGCCGTCGAGATGGTAGGCGCGGCCGAAGCCGGCGTTGAGGCTCGCCTGCTCCGGTTTGAGACGGAAGAAGAGAAAATCGGGGAAATCGATATAGAGATTTGCCTTGGGATGGCGATCGAGAAAACGCGTGCGAATGCGCTCGTGGAACCGATGACCATGCTCAATCGGCTCCGCCGTGCATTGGGTCGTCAGCCGGCTATGGGCAAGCGGATCGCCCTTGCCCGGCTCACCGGTCAGCAACGAGGCGCGCGGGTCTCGTACTAGCGCTTTCGTGTGAGCCGAAAGCTTCGAAACGAGGATAACGGGCGCGCCGTCGACATCGGTAGCGAGAAGGACACGGCTGGCAAAGGGAAAACCAGTGTCGGGATCGAGAACGGCAATTGCCGCGTGCCGTGCGGAGCGCAGCAGCACGCGGGCGAGCCTACGGGCCTCGTCGTCGGTTTCGCGTAAGGGCGAGGGCTGATCTTTCATGTCCGCTTTGTGGCAAAGCGGATCGAAAACATCAAGCGTCCTCCTTGCGGCGATGGCGCGTGAGGCCGGCGACGATATCCTGGGCGGTGATGGTGCCGATGACGGTGCCGTTTTCCACGATGCCGATGCTGCCCGGCTGGCGGGCGAGTACGTCGAGGACATCGACGAGCGGGGTCGCGGCGCGGGCCGTGGCGCTGACGCTCATACCGGCAGCGGTCTGGCCGAGGCCGGGCTGCATAACGTCGGCGGCCGTCAGCATGTTGATGGGGTTGAGGTTTTGCACGAAGTCGGCGACATACTGGTCCGCGGGGTTCTTGACGATGTCGTGCGGCGTTCCGCACTGAATGATCCGACCGCCCTCCATGATGGCGATGCGGTTGCCTATGCGGAAGGCCTCGTCGAGATCGTGGCTGACGAAGAGAATGGTCTTCTTCAGCCGCCGCTGGAACTCCAGGAGTTCGTCCTGGAGGCGGGTGCGGATCAGCGGGTCGAGCGCAGAGAAGGGCTCATCCATGAGCAGGATAGGGGCGCCGGTGGCAAAGGCTCGGGCAAGGCCGACACGCTGCTGCATGCCGCCTGACAGCTCGTTGACCTTACGGTTCGCCCATTTCGTCAGGTTGACGAGTTCGAGCTGCTCGCCGACGCGGGCCTTGCGTTCGGCCTCCGGCATGCCGGCGAGTTCGAGACCGAAGCCGACATTTTCGGCGACGGTGCGCCAGGGCAGGAGGGCGAACTGCTGGAACACCATGGAGACGGTGTGGGTGCGCAGTTCGCGCAGCGCCTTGGCATTGCATTTGTAAGGGTTGACGAGGCCGGTGGTCGTGGAGACCGCGACGTCGCCGCGCACCACGGGAGCGAGCCCGTTGACGGCGCGCAGCAAAGTCGACTTGCCCGAACCGGAAAGGCCCATCAGCACGAGGATCTCGCCTTCCTCGATCGTCAGCGAGGCATTGGCGACGCCCAGCACCAGGCCGGTCGCGGCGCCGATCTCGTCGCGCGTTTTGCCCTGGTCGGCCATGGCAAGGGCGGCTTCCGGCCGATCGCCGAAGATAATGCTGACATCCTTGAAGCTTACCGCGGTCATGCGCCCTCTCCTTCACCCGCCGTGCGGAACATGCGGTCGAGAATGATCGCCAGGATGACGATACAGAGACCGGCTTCGAAGCCTTTTGCGACATTGACAGTGTTCAGCGCACGCACGACGGGCACGCCGAGACCATCGGCGCCGACGAGTGCGGCGATGACCACCATCGACAGCGACAGCATGATGGTCTGGGTGAGACCCGCCATAATCTGCGGCGCGGCGAAGGGAAGCTCGACCTTGCGCAGCACCTGCATCGGCCGCGCGCCGAAGGCGACCGCGGCTTCGACGAGGGAAGGTGGCGTCGAGATGATACCGAGACGCGTCAATCGGATGGGAGCGGGGATCGCAAAGATGACAGTCGCGATCAAGCCCGGAACCATTCCGAGGCCGAACAGGATCAGCGCCGGGATCAGGTAGACGAATGTCGGAATGGTCTGCATCAAATCGAGGACCGGGCGCATGGCTGCATAGACCCAGGCGCGGCGGGCGGCCGCGATACCCAGTGGAATACCGATCACCATGCTGACGAAGGTGGAGGCGAGCACAAGCGCGAGCGTCTCCGTAGTCTCCTTCCAGTATCCTTGATTCATGATGAGCAGCAGCCCAACACAGGTGAAGAGCGTAATCGCGATCGACCGCCGCAGCCAAAAAGCGAGGGCGGAAATGACCGCAATGACGATCAGCGGATGCGGCTTTTGCAACACGAAGAGCAGGCCGTCGATGACGTGCGACAGCAGAAAGGCAAGCTGGTTGAAGAACCATTCGCCATTCGAGGTCAGCCAGTCCACGAAGGATTTGGCCAATGGGCCGATGGGAATCTTAGAGTCGGTGATCCAATTCAAGAGCGCGCCTATCCCGAAAAAATTAACAATCGGACAAAAATGAAACGGGGCGGCGAGCCGCCCCGTTCATGTGATCAAAGGCCCAGGCTGGTCTTGGCGGCCGCCAACGCGTCGCCCTTGCCGTCGCGGGTCTTGACGCCGGCGAGCCAGGGCTCGAGCGCCGACGGGTTGGCCTTCAGCCATTCGGTAGCCGCAGCTTCCGGCTCCTTGCCGTCATCGAGGATCTTACCCATGATCTGGTTCTCCATGTCGAGGGAGAACGTCAGGTTCTTCAGCATGGAGCCGACATTCGGGCATTCGCCGAGGTAACCGGCGCGGACATTTGTGTAGACCTTGGCACCGCCGAAGTCGGGACCGAAGACGTCGTCGCCGCCTGTGAGGTAGGTCAGTTTGAAGTTGGTGTTCATCGGATGGGGTTCCCAGCCGAGGAAGACGACGGGCTTGCCTGCTTTCTCGGCCCGAGCGACCTGGGCGAGCATCCCCTGTTCGGAGGATTCGACGACTTCCATATCCTTCATTCCGAAGGTGTTCTTTTCGATCAGATCCATGACGAGGCGGTTGCCGTCATTGCCGGGCTCGATGCCGTAGATCTTGCCGTCGAGATCGTCCTTGTGGGCGGCGATATCCTTGAAATCCTTGATACCGAGCTCTGCACCCTTGGCGTTGGTGGCGAGCGTGTACTTGGCGCCGACGAGGTTCGGGCCGAAGGATTCGACCGACTTGTCATCGATGTAGGGGCGAACGTCCTTTTCCTGCGTCGGCATCCAGTTGCCGAGGAAGATGTCGATATCCTTGTTCTTCAGCGAGGTATAGGTGACCGGCACCGAGAGAACCTTGATGTCGGTCTGGTAGCCGATGCTTTTCAGGACGACGGAAGCGGTCGCCGTCGTGGCGGTGATATCAGTCCAGCCGACGTCGGAGAAGCGGACGGTGGAGCAGCTGTCGGGATCGGCGGCGAAGGCGGCGGTCGCAACGGAGAGGGCGGCGACGGCAGTTGCAGTGACGAGTTTGAATGTGCTTGTTGTTTTCATTTTAGACTCCCAGTCTTTAGGTCCCCAAGCCAATCACCAATAACCCAGTTTGACAAGCGACCTCAGTGCGTTTGCGTCGTATCGGAGGGTGCGATTGCGACGTTTGCGGTTTTTCTGATGTGCCCAGTTTTCGAGGCTTGCGACGGAGTCCAGACGGCGATTCCTGTGATTATTGCCCTTGCGGGGCTTTTCTTTGCCACTCCGAGCTTTCAATAACCGATCAAGGAGACTCTGATGGCAAAGCTCTATTTCAACTATTCGACGATGAATGCCGGCAAATCGACGATGCTGCTGCAGGCCGCCTATAATTACCAGGAGCGCGGCATGCGCACGGTGCAGCTGATCGCCGCCTTCGACGAGCGCGCCGGCCGGGGCGTGATCGGCTCGCGGATCGGGCTGGAGGCGAGCGCCATTCCCTTCGAACCGGACGAGGATCTGTTCCGACTGGTCATGACGCTGAGCGGTGAAGGGGCGCCGATCTCCTGCGTCTTCGTCGACGAGGCGCATTTCATGACGCCTCTCCATGTCTGGCAGCTTGCCCGCATCGTCGACCGGCTCGGCATCCCCGTCATGGTCTACGGGTTGAGGACGGATTTTCAAGGCAAGCTGTTTCCGGCCTCACAGGAGCTTTTGGCGATTGCCGACGAAATGCGCGAGGTGCGGACGATCTGTCACTGCGGGCGTAAGGCGACGATGGTGGTGCGGCTGGACGCGCAGGGAAAGGTGCTGCACGAAGGCGCGCAGATCGATGTCGGCGGCAATGAGAAATATGTCTCGCTCTGCCGCAGGCACTGGGACGACGAAGTGAACGGGGCATGGACGGCCGAACCGGTCTGAGACCGTCTAGGAAGAGAGCGCCCTGGAGCTCGAATTCGTTAGACGGGAATGCGTCGAAGGCAAGCTAGCGGGGAACCTACGGAGGTCGACCCCGTGGCGTTCCTTGAGGAGCTGAAAGCCGAGCGGCGTTCCGAGCGCGTCCAGTTAGAAGCTCCCTCGATCCTAACCGCTCACACTTTTCGGCGTTATGCTCTAGCTTGAGGCAGAAGATTCCCTGGAGAGATTAGGTGCGCAGAGCCCCGCCATTCGATAGCCTGTACGAAGCCGCAGGCGGCCTTGCCGAAAAGATTTCGGCCGAGGGAGCCTATTGCGAAGCCTGCATCCGCGGCTTTGACAGCGACGAAACGCGGTCGGCCGACGAGGGTTTTCTCGAACAGAACGCGCGCTTCCAGGCCCATATTGCCGATGGCACGGCGCTCGATGCGTTGCTTGCCGAACTGGTCTTCACATTGGACCGAATGACGGCGGAGGTTTCGGCCGATCTCGATAGTTTCCGCGGATTGACGCTGCGCGAGAAAATGGCCGGCTGGACGTCGCGCCAGAGAATGTGGCGCATGTATACCGAACGCGTGCGCGAGGCACCGGTCATCGAGCGGCTGCTCGATCTCCTGGCGAAATCGGACGCGCTCGCCAGGCTGATCGTGAGCCAGCGCACCTCGATCATCGAACGCCACAAGATAGCCGAACACGGGCTCGTGGGCATTGTCGAGCAACGGCGCCGGCTGGTCGATTCCATCGATATCGCCCGCCTGAAGATGAAGGAGCTCAACGCCAAAGCACTGACGACGCAGGGTCGTATCGGCGTCTATGGCAACAGGGCGCACTGGGAGCAGATGGAGGCAGAGCGGCGGGCGTTGAAGGCAGAGGCCGAACGAATTTCGGCCGAGGAGCACGAGATGCGGGACGACAGCCAGCGGCGCGAGCGCTTCATCGGCCTGTTCCAGGCTTTCGTCGATTCGCTGAATGGCCGGATCGGTGCCTGCAACGTCTTGCTGCGCAAGCTGATGATCGATGTCGAGGAGCGGCTGATCATCTATCAGGCGCAGGTCGATACCGACCGGCCGGGCATGAAGGTCAGGATCAAGCCGGAACTGTTCCCCGATATTGCAACCCCGATCAGGCTGTTCGAGAAAGATATGTTGGTCGCCCAGGATCTGGAGCGGCGCAAGAGCCGGGCCGACCTCGACGTCGCCGGAAAATTTCCGGCTTACGCCGAGCTGGCACCGGAAACGTCGGGAGCGCCGCTCATCGATACGGCGCGCAGATCCTTCCGCTTCAGGTTGCCGTTCCTGCGTTCCTGAGCCGTGACGCGCGCGGTTCGCGCTGCTTTCATTCGTAAAAATCAAGGGCTCTTGTTGTGCTCGGGCTGGCGAGCGCATATGTGGATGCAGCGGGGCGGCGATGTCCTCCTGCATAATTCCTTAGATTGGAACCATTTAAGGAATTATGCAGTGACTCAAAGTGCTACAGCGTCCTTAGCGCTTCTAAAACGCGCGGCGCGGTAGTGTTCGCCTCGCCTGACAGGAGACGACGATGCTTGACCGGATTGCCGGTTTTTTCTGGCGGATCGGCCAGACGATCGCCCGTTGGGCCCGCTTGTTTTCCGCCTGGGCCTTTTGGCCCTTTCTTGCCGCGCATGGCTGGTACCAGCGCCGGAGCTGGTTGATCCGGCTGCCGATCATCGCATTCGTGGCGCTCTTCGCCGTACTTTACGGCTATTTCTTCTGGCAGACGCAGGTCTGGTCGAACTTCAACACTGCCTTCGTCGACCAATACCGCTTTTCGGAACGCAAGATTGCCGCCGGGCAGGAACTGCCGTCCGCCGAGGGCGCGAGCGGCGCGGCCACCAAGACCTGTCAGCGCTCAGCCATTGTCGATGTCACGGCTGACCTTGCCGATTTCAACGTCAACCAGAACGCATGGATTTCTTCCATGCTGCTCTACAAAATGGGCTTCTTCGGGATCGACTGGGATCACACGCCCTTCCTCGACAACAAGGCCTCGTTCCAGCGTGGCATCAACCAGGCAGTCCGGCGTACCTCGGCGGAGCTTGTCGATACACTCGGGCGCGTGCGCGGCACGTCTGGCATCAACAACGATCTGCAGAGCGCGCGCGGCAATCTGCAGTTCGACGAATATAGCTGGTATTTCGGGCTCAATCCGTTCGGGCCTAAAACGCCAACGCCTTCCTACTACCGCTCGGCGATCGGCAGCCTGCGCAAGTTCAATACTGATCTGTCCGCCTGCAACGTTATTTTCGACGGCCGCGCCGACAATCTGATGCAGTTCATCGACCGCATCGCCAACGATCTCGGCGCCACTTCCGACATGCTCGCCGAGCGCTCGGAACACCATAATCGCGGCTGGTTCGACACGCGTGCCGACGACCGGTTCTGGTTCGCCTACGGCCAGCTTTATGCCTATTACGCCATCCTGACGGCTGCACAGGCGGATTTCTCGCAGGTGGTGCAGGAACGCAATCTCGGCGCGATTTGGAGCGGCACTACGCGGCAGTTCCAGGCGGCACTGCGCATCCAGCCCTCGATCATCTCGAACGGGCGCGAAGATGGCTGGATCATGCCGAGCCACCTCGCGACCATGGGCTTCTATATTCTGAGGGTGCGCTCGAACCTCGTCGAGATCCGGTCGGTGCTCGATCGTTAGAGCGTTGCGCGTCAGCGGCGCCCCGTATGATCCTCGAAGCCAACGACGCGCAGCCTCTCGACGAATTCATAGGTGACGCCGACGATGCCGCCGCCGCTGGCATCGTCACGGAAGCGGCCGATGCTGCGCACCAACTTGTAACCGCCGAGTTGTCGACGCGATAGACGAAATGGTAGCCGATGCCGTGACGGCTTGCCTCCTCGGAGGTCTGGGCGATCAGGCTGCGGTCTTCGGCGTGAATTCGAGACATCAGTTCGGCCAGATTGACCGGCCCGTAGGGAAGATCGAAGATCGTGTGCACATCCTCGCTTGCAAAGAAATGTCCGGTTTCGATGTCGATGCGCCAGAAGCCGAAAAGGCGATAGGCCGCAACCATCTGGACGATTTCCGCATCGGTGATGCCGATATGGACGTGGGACTGTGCTATCTTGTCGACGACAGGCTGTTCGAAACGAAGAGACACGATCCTCCCAATCACGGGACAACGTGCTGACCCTCTTCTGATTTTTCAGCTGATCAGCTTCAATCGAATTGCTTTTGCTACCAACTGGGTGCGATTGACGCAATCGAGTTTCTTGATCGCGTTGGTCATGTAGGCGTTTACCGTGTGATCGGAGAGCGCCAGGATCTGGCCGATTTCGATCGAAGTCTTGCCCTGTGCCGTCCAGCGCACGACTTCAAGTTCACGCGCCGACAGCGCATTGTGCGCGTTTTCCTCATTACGCCTGACGGCATTGTATGCGTCGAGGGCATGCAGGATGATGATCGCCAGCTCGTTGACCTCGCTCTGGCCGAGCGCCGCACGCTCGCCGCAGAACCAGAAGACCAGGCGCTGCCCATCGAGTGCAATCGTCGGCATGGCAACACCCGCAGGTATCGCATGGCGCAGCATCAAGGCGCGCAGTTCGGCTGGAAAGGCCTGTCCATTGACGGTATCGTCGAGGTGCCAGGCCTGCGGCACGGCCGACTCCCTCAGCCGTACGCCGAAAGGGCAACCGCGCATCATGTTGGCGCGATCGAAGTCTCTGATATAGGCCGCGGGAAGCGAGCTTTCGATCAGTAGCGGTTTCAGGAGGAGGTCTTCTGGCGAGGGAGCGTGCATCAGCGTCGCATAGGACAGTCCGAAAGCCGCAGAGACCCTGCCGAGCCCTTGTGCAAACAGGCCGCGCGTTCCTGCAACAGCTAGTTCCGCCGCAAGCAACGACTGTCTTTCAGAGGTGGTCATATAAGACATTTGTACGCCTCCGGCAGCCCCAATGTTAACGCTATCAAATACACAAACACTGCTGGATGCTAGTCCCAATTGCCTTATCTCAAGCCGATTAGTACGAAACGCGCAGAAATAGTCACGACTGCGCGCGCCCCGGTTGAGTTGGGGCTTGTGCAAATAGCGTTGTGGTATCTTTGACTTCTTCCGCGGCGGGCTAGCTGCGAATCTCGCCTGCTCCGGGAGCGACGAGAATCACGCCGGAAGAGCTTGGGCAGCGAGAGGTGTCGAAATCTGGCTTGCTGCGGCACGATGCAATTGATAGGCGTATTATCATGTATAACTGAGGCGATTTAATCGTGCGCTTTGCACCTGCTCTGCATTTTAAGCATCTGTTTTCTCTGGCACTACTTGTTTTTCTTTTGTTGAACTTGTCGATCGGTGCCGCGCCTTCGCAGGCGGCTGGGCAGAGGAAGCCGGCAGGGCAGCCCCCGATGCGTTTCATCATCGTACACAGCCTCCTCTGTATAGAAGACTGTCCTGAATGGATATCGGCGGAGGGCCGCATAACCGCCGATACTCCCGCCCAGCTTAGAAGAGTTCTGAAGAAAATCGGGGACCGGAAACTGCCCGTCGTCTTCCAGTCGGAAGGCGGTGAGGTGGATGCTGCCTATGCGATGGGCCGGATGATCCGCAAGGCAGGCCTGGAAACAGCCATAGGCGGCACGCGATTGAAGGATTGCCCGGAGGATGATGCGCGTTGCGCCGCAGCTATCGCCAAGGATGGCAGCTCGGTCGGCGTCACCTATTCGGATGGTGCATACTGCTTTTCCGCATGTCCGCTGGCCTTCGCCGGCGGCATCTCACGCGTCTCGTCGCAATGGGCCTTCATTGGCGTCCACCAGATCACGACCGTCTACAACAGGGTGCGTATCTCCTATCGCATCGAATATAAGATCGTGAACGGCAAGAAGACGGAAATTTCCCGCAAAGAGGTTGGACGCAAGGCGGTGGGACAGAGCAGCTCCACCAAGCTCGGCAAGAAGGCGACTGCTGCGCTGACGACCTATTTGAAGGAGATGGGCGTTAGCGGCGATCTGATCGCCTTGATGATGAGTACGGCTCCTGATCGTATCACGATCATACCGCCCGCAGATGCACTTCGCATGGGGCTGAACACCGACATGCTGGCCTACAATGAGTGGCCGGGCATGCCGCAATGCCGGCTGGGTGCAGCCGCCGATGCCGTCTGCCACGGCCATTCGGCGGTCGAAGCGGCTGGGGCGCTTGCGCAGGCTGCAGTCGCGGACCCAAGCGAGAAAGTGCCGACAACCCAGCCGATGGACTTTCTGCTGATGCATCATGGCAATTGTCAGGAGGAGTGCACGCAGTGGATTTCTGCGGAAGGAGACATCACGCAGGATACCCCGGTTCGGCTGAAGGCGATCTTGGAGACGCTCGGCGAAAGAAAGCTGCCGGTCGTGCTTCAGTCCAATGGCGGGGACATGGATGCGGCTTTCGCGATGGGACGTATAATCCGTGCTGCAGGCCTGGAGACCTCGGTTGGCAGAACGCGGTTGCCGAACTGCCCGACGCTAAATCCGCGTTGCAAGGCGAGCATGGCCAAAAGCGGCCCAACTGAGGGGGAGGTCTCCGCCGGCGGGGCATACTGCCTTTCGACCTGTGCTCTCGTCTTGATGAGCGGAACGCCGCGAATTGTCGGATACTCCGATATCGGCCTCGTGAGACCCACCACGGCTGAATCTGCAAAATTCTTCGCCTATTTCGACGAGATGGGTGTCAATTCCGAGTCTTTCGAGGCGATGATGATCGCGACCTCGATTGAGCGAAAAGAAATTCCTCGTGCTCAGGCGCTCGAGCTTGGGATCGTCAATGGCATCATCCCTTATGGCGATGAGCCCGGCGACCGCCTGTGTGGACCCGATGCCAAGGAAAGTCTTCGATGCCCCAAAAAAGCTGAGGCAGAGATCATTCCTGCTGCTGGGGCCTCGAACTGACGCGGAAAGGAAGGCCTTGACTGACGGCTTGCCCGCGCATCGACCTGACAAGCGGTTCGTCGTCCCTCTATCCCTCGTCCTTCAAATCGTTCTTCGACGTCACACTCATCAGCTTCTCCAGGAAGCCGAGCATGACGGCGGAGGCGACGAAGGTGAGGTGCATGAGCGTCAGCCACATGATCTTGGCGTCTTCGTATTGGTCGGCATTGAGGAAGACCTGCAGCAGATGAATAGAGGAGATGGCGACGATCGAGGAGGCGACCTTGATCTTGAGGCTGCCTGAATCGAGCTTGCCGAGGAAAGAGACCTCGTTGTCGGCGCCGTCGGCTTCATCGAAGCGGCTGACAAAATTCTCGTAGCCTGAAATCATCACCATGACGATCAGGCTTGCGACGAGGGCCGCATCGATCAGGCTGAGCATGGCAAGGATCATCCCCGCCTCGTCGAGAATGAAGACGTTGGCGGTGATCTTCAAGAGCTTATAGCCGAAGGAAACGGCATAGGCGGCGAGCGCCAACACCAAGCCCATGTAGAAGGCGACGAGGAGCCAGCGGCTCGACAGGATGATACGCTCGACGAGGAGTTCCAATGCTTTCATGTCTTCACCTTCAAAAGCCGCGACGGTTGAGCGCCCCATAACCATCCAGCGTGGCGGCTGCAAGGCGAGCGCTATTCACAGCTTGGCGATATTTCGATATCCCACTGACGAGGGAAACGCCTTCGCGCCCGCGCAGGCCGCAATGGGGAGCATCCATGCCAGCAATCAAGTCGGATATCGAGATTGCGCGTGCCGCGGCCAAGAGGCCGATCTTTGAGATAGCGGCAAAGCTCGGCATCGGGGCCGAGCAGCTCGTCCCCTATGGTCACGACAAGGCAAAGGTCAGCGCCGAGTTCATCGCGGCGCAGGCGGGCAAGAAGGACGGCAAGCTGATCCTTGTCACGGCGATCAATCCGACCCCGGCCGGCGAAGGCAAGACGACGACGACTGTCGGCCTAGGCGACGGTCTGAATCGGATCGGCAAGAAGGCGATCGTCTGCATACGCGAGGCTTCTCTCGGCCCCTGCTTCGGCGTCAAGGGCGGTGCGGCCGGCGGCGGTTATGCGCAGGTCGTGCCGATGGAAGATATCAATCTGCATTTCACCGGCGATTTCCATGCGATCACCTCGGCGCACAATCTGCTGGCGGCGATGATCGACAACCACATCTACTGGGGCAACGAAGAGAATATCGACATTCGCCGCATCACCTGGCGGCGTGTCATGGATATGAACGACCGGGCGCTCAGGAGCATGGTCTCTTCGCTCGGCGGCGTTGCCAACGGTTTCCCGCGCCAGGGCGGCTTTGACATCACCGTCGCCTCGGAAGTGATGGCGATCCTCTGCCTTGCTACCGACCTCAAGGATCTGGAGCGGCGGCTCGGCGACATCATCATCGGCTACCGCTTTGATAGGACGACGGTGCGTGCGCGCGACCTGAAAGCCGATGGCGCGATGGCGGTGCTGCTCAAGGATGCGATGCAGCCGAACCTCGTACAGACGCTGGAGAACAATCCGGCCTTCGTGCATGGCGGCCCTTTCGCCAATATCGCCCATGGCTGCAATTCGGTGACGGCGACGAAGACGGCGCTGAAGCTCGGCGACTATGTGGTGACGGAAGCGGGATTCGGGGCCGATCTCGGGGCTGAAAAATTCTTCGACATCAAATGCCGCAAGGCCGGGCTGAAACCGGACGCGGCCGTTATCGTCGCGACCATCCGGGCGCTGAAGATGAATGGCGGCGTGAAGAAGGAGAATCTCGGCACGGAGGACGTCGCGGCGCTGAAGAAGGGCTGCGCCAATCTCGGCCGGCACGTTGCCAATGTGCGCCGCTTCGGCGTGCCCGTCGTCGTCGCGATCAATCATTTCGTCATGGATACCCATGCGGAGATCGCGGCGGTGAAGGAATTCGTCTCGCGGCTCGGCGCCGAAGCGATCCTCTGCCAGCACTGGGCCAAAGGTTCGGCCGGCATCGAGGAACTGGCGCATAAGGTGGTGGAGCTGGCCGAATCGGGCCAGGCGAAATTCCAGCCGCTCTACGGCGACGACATTTCGCTGTTCGAGAAGATCGAGATCGTCGCCTCGAAGATCTACCATGCCGGCGAGGTGACCGCCGACAAGGCGGTGCGCGATCAGCTGCAGACATGGGAGGAGCAGGGCTACGGCAAGCTGCCGGTCTGCATGGCGAAGACGCAGTATTCCTTCTCTACCGATCCGAACCTGCGCGGCGCGCCGGAAGGCCATATCGTCTCTGTGCGGGAGGTGCGGCTTTCAGCCGGAGCCGGCTTCGTCGTCGCCATCACCGGCGAGATCATGACGATGCCCGGCCTGCCGAAATCGCCGTCGGCGGAGCGGATTTTTTTGAATGAGCAGGGTTATATTGAAGGGTTGTTCTGATCGGAGGCAGACTTCCCGAAACGCTCGACCAGACGGTGTTTCCGACGCTTTTCAAAGTCTGGATCGATAAACAACCGGATAAGGCTTTGCATCGTGCCGAGGAACAACGGTCCGATGGCAAAGGCTCAATGGAATTCACCGGTAAATATGAAGTCGACAGCGATGATCAGGAAACTGCTTCATCAGTGACAATAGCGATAGCCGCCCTTCCTTTCAATGACGTCGAGATGAAAATGGGTCTCGTGGGCGGCATCACTTTCGGGGTCGAGGACAGTGGTGAAATAGAGACAGCCGGCGGCGCTGACGGTTCGCTGAAAGGCGCCGGTCAGTGTGGAGTCCTCGCGGCGGGAGCGGACGGCGACGTCCTCGCCTTTCTCGAAATGGAAGCTTGCAATGTCGATAGCGTTGCCGCGAGCATGTTCGGAGATCTTGCCGGTTCCGGCGCCGTTGCGCAGGCGGCACATATAGGACGTTGCCTGGTTAACTGATGTGATGCGGCCCTGTCCCGGCAGGGCAGCGGCGGCGGCGGGGATGACGCTCTCCTTTATCCAGCGGGCAAGCGCGAGGGCGGCCGGGCAGCGCATTGTCGCTTCCGGCTTGAGCGCAATGCCGGGCAGGGCTTCGGAGACGATGATCGGCTTGTCGATGCCGCAGCCATTGCCGTCGTCGATGCGCGGCGCTTCCTTGAAGACAACGCCCAGAGCCTGAAGGGCGGCGGTGCATTCTGCATGTTCAGCATCGCTCTCCGGCTCGATTGTCAGTTGCTGCTCTTCGAGCGTCTGCTCGCCCTGCGGCCTGGTTTCTTCCGGCGCATGGGGGCGACCGGCAGTACCCGGCGGCAGCGGCGGACCTTGCATCGGTTCCGTCGGCTCCGGTTTTGCCGGGGCGGCCTGCGGCGCGGGCGTCTGGCTGGATGCCGGCGCCTCCGGCTCCTTCACGTCCGGTTTCGGCTGAGGGGCGGGAACTTCCCCCGGTGCGGGCGGTTCCGCCTTTTCCGCTGGCGGGGCAGACGGGCTGGCCGTCTGTCCGGTATCGGGCCGAGGTTCTGGCAAGGGGCCCTGCGCAGGCAGGCGGGCGCCGGCAAGAAAGACGCTAGCGGCGAAAAGGATCGCCAGTGTCGAAAGTTTCCTCAATGGGCAGAGATCCTAGTATCGTCGCGGGTAACAACGCATGAGGGCGTTTTTCGTTGCAATTGTGCAACGTCCTACGAGATCGTCAAAACTTGATTTCAACATAAGGCACCCACTTATGTTGACAATAGTTCTCATGTTTTTTATGCGGCGAAAAGAGGGCGGAATTCTGCTTCGTCTTCATCCAAAAAAGCCCAGCCAGCCCCTCGAGCGTTCGACGCGCCACGACCAGCCAGCCCGGTAATCACCATCAGAGGGTAGGTTATGATCATCCGGTATTGGCGCTCGGTTCTATCGGTCTGCACGGCAGCCGCAGTTATTCTTCCTGTTTCGCAGTCTTTCGCACAAAGCGTTCCGGCCAGCACGCCGGAAGCCGCGTCGGAGGACAGCACCGTGTTGCAGAAGATCGTCGTCAAGGGCAAGCGCGTGGCGCCGGGCAGTGTTGCCGATACGCCGCTCGCGACCGAGATCACTCAGAAGCAGCTGGAAGAGAAGCAGGTCACTAATTACGACGACATCGGCCGCAGCGTCGATGCAGGCGTGAACTATTCGCGTGCCGATGCGGGCTTCAACCTGCGCGGTCTTTCCGGTGCTCGCATCTTGACGACGATCGACGGCATTCCGCTCCCTTACATCTCAAATAGCTCGCGCCAGGGTGCTTTTGCTCCTGCCAACGCCAATGGCGGCGGCGATATGTTCGATTTCGATTCGCTGTCCTCGCTCGATATCGTGCGCGGCGCGGATTCGAGCAAGGGCGGTTCGGGCATGCTCGGCGGCGCCATCGTCCTCAATACGCTGGAGCCGGAGGATCTGATCCCCGAAGGCCGCGATTGGGGCGCGATCCTGAAATCGACCTATGACAGCGAAGACCGCAGCCTCTCCGGCTCGGCCGCCGCCGCCAAGAAGATCGGCGGCACCTCGATCCTGTTCCAGGGCGGTTACCGCAAAGGCCATGAGCGGGCGAACATGGGCAACAATGACGTTTACGGTGCTCTCCGCACCGAGGCGAACCCGGCTGATTTCGACCAACACAACCTGCTCTTCAAACTGCGCCAGGAGCTGGAAGGCGGTCATCGCATCGGCTTGACGGCGGAACGCTTCCGCCGCGACCTGGAAACCGACCTGCACCATCTTCAAGGAGGAACCAGCCCTCGCAACTTCATGATCGAAAATTATGACGGCCGCGAACAGCGTGACCGCGATCGCGTATCGCTCGACTACGATTATGAAGCGCAGTCTTCCGACGCGGTCTTCAGCAGTGCGCGCGCCACGCTTTATTGGCAGGATTTGAAGAAGGAGGCCGGCAGCGGGGGCCGTACGACCGCCAATGTTGCCTATGGCCGCAACAACGAGGTCGAAAACGAAACCTGGGGCTTCAGCGGCACCGCGACGAAGGATTTCGAATATTCCGGTCTCAGCCACTCCCTTCGCGTCGGCCTTGACGTCGGCGTCTCCAGCTGGAGCCAGTACAGCTGGGCTCTGTGCCCGACATTGACGACGTGCCCGGCGCTGAACAACCAGGCGGAAGTGCCGAATGTGGACAGTCAGAACCTTGGGCTTGTTGTCGAAGACAAGATCGAGATCGGCAACACCGGTTTCACGCTGACGCCCGGCTTCCGCTTTGACTGGTTCAACTACGATCCCTCGACCGGCGGCGGTTTTGCCAACAATACTGGCCTTACCCGTTTCGGCGATCTTCGCGACCGAACGGAAGCCGCCATGTCGCCGAAGATCCTTGCCACATTCGACCTGACGCCTGATGTAGAGCTCTATATGCAGCTGGCGGTCGGCTTCCGCGCGCCAACCATCGACGAACTCTACAGCCGCTTCTATAACCCCACCGGCCGCTACGCCCAGCTCGGCAATCCTGATCTGGAACCGGAAATCGGCCGCGGCATCGAAGTCGGCGCCAATTTCGACACGGGCGATTTTACCGGCAGGGTCGCGGCTTTCCATACCCGTTATCAGAACTTCATCGAGACGGTGACGAGCGTCGACGCGACAGGCTTTACTGAGTTCAATTACACGAACGTGGCTGCGGCGACGATCTCGGGTATTGAAGCCAGCACCGTCAAGACCTTCAATAACGGCATCAATCTGCATGCTTCGCTGGCCTATGCCTATGGCAGGAACGAAGAGACCACCCAGCGCCTGCGCTCGGTGGCGCCGTTCAAGGCGATCATCGGCGGCGGCTGGAGCAATGCGACCTTCGGCTTCGACCTTTCCTCGACGCTTGCGGCCGGCATGCTCACGGACCATCTCAATACACCGGTCACGAACACCAACGACACGACCTTTGATGCGCCCGGTTACGCAATCGTCGACTTGACCGGCTGGTGGACGCCGGAACAGTTGCCGGGCCTGCGCGTCCAAGCTGGTGTCTACAATATCTTCGACCAGGAGCACTACAACGCGCTCGCCGTGCGCGACGTCAATCTCAGCTCGGCGACGGCGTCGCAGCCGCGGGAGTGGTATTCCGAGCCGGGTCGCACATTCAAGGTCTCGCTCACCAAGACTTTCTGAGCCAGTCATGCCTTCAAGGCTGGGGAGGGGCGGCTTTCGGGCCGCCCTTTTCATTCGTGCGATCGCCTCTTGCGTGGCGGCTGATCTCAGGCTAACAATTTTCGCATGATCAAGTCTTTGAACATTGCTGTTTGGTGGTGGGCTCGCTGAGGCGGCCTCGACCAATCGTGTCCAAAGACGACGACGAGTGAGCCGCCCGAAACTTCGAGGCGGCTTTTTTGTTTTATCGCCGCCTGTCGTCCGGGCCCCGATAACGGAGTGGAACTATGGTAACGATCCTGCGGGATGATGGTGCGGAAATCTACGAGACCAAGGGCGGCATCACCGTCACCCGGCAGCGGCGGGCGATCCCCTATGCCGACGCGGTCTCTTCCTATGTCGACAAGCTCGACGAGCGCCGCGGCGCGGTCTTCTCGTCGAACTACGAATATCCGGGCCGTTATACGCGCTGGGATACCGCCGTCGTCGATCCGCCGCTCGGCATCTCCTCCTTCGGCCGCGACGTCTGGATCGAGGCCTATAATGAGCGCGGGGAGGTGCTTCTCGGCTTTGTGACCGAGCGGCTGAAGACGGTGCCCGAGCTTGTGATCGGCGCCTCCTCCGGCCGCCGTCTCGACCTTTCCGTCAAGGCGCCGGATCGGGTGTTTACCGAGGAAGAGCGTTCGAAGATGCCGACGGTTTTCACGGTGCTGCGCGCCGTGACCGACCTTTTCTATTCGCAGGCGGATGCGAGCCTCGGCCTCTACGGCGCCTTCGGCTACGACATCGCCTTCCAGTTCGACGCGATCGAATTGAAGCTGACGCGGCCCTCTGATCAGCGCGACATGGTGCTCTACCTGCCGGACGAGATCCTGGTCGTCGATAACTATGCCGCGAAAGCCTGGATCGACCGCTACGATTTCGAGAAAGGCGGCGTGACGACCGAGGGCAAGGCTGAGCAGATCGCGCCGGAACCCTTCAAGCAGACGGATGCCATTCCGCCGAAGAGCGACCATCGACCGGGCGAGTATGCCGAACTCGTCGTCAAGGCGAAGGAGAGCTTCCGCAAGGGCGATCTGTTTGAAGTCGTGCCCGGGCAGAAATTCATGGAGCGCTGCGACAGCAAGCCTTCCGACATTTCCAAGCGGCTGAAGGCAATTAATCCATCGCCCTATTCCTTCTTTATCAATCTCGGCAATCAGGAATATCTGGTCGGCGCCTCGCCCGAGATGTTCGTGCGCGTCTCCGGCCGGCGCATCGAGACCTGCCCGATCTCGGGCACGATCAAGCGCGGCGACGATCCGATCGCCGACAGCGAACAGATCCTGAAGCTCCTGAACTCCAAAAAGGACGAATCCGAACTTACGATGTGCTCGGATGTCGACCGCAACGACAAGAGCCGCGTCTGCGAGCCTGGCTCGGTCAAGGTGATCGGCCGCCGGCAGATCGAGATGTATTCGCGCCTCATCCATACGGTCGACCACATCGAGGGGCGGCTGCGCGACGACATGGACGCCTTTGACGGGTTCCTCAGCCACGCCTGGGCCGTGACCGTCACCGGTGCGCCGAAGCTCTGGGCGATGCGCTTCATCGAGAGCCATGAAAAGAGCCCGCGTGCATGGTATGGTGGAGCGATCGGCATGGTCGGCTTCAATGGCGACATGAATACCGGCCTGACGCTGCGCACCGTGCGCATCAAGGACGGCATCGCCGAAGTGCGCGCCGGGGCGACGCTGCTCAACGATTCCATTCCTGAGGAAGAAGAAGCCGAAACCGAATTGAAGGCCTCTGCCATGCTTTCCGCCATCCGAGACGCCAAGACCGGCAATTCCGGCAAGATCCAGCGCGACGTTGCCAGCGTCGGCAAGGGAGTCAACATCCTGCTCATCGATCATGAGGACAGCTTCGTCCACACGCTGGCCAATTATTTCCGCCAAACCGGGGCAACGGTTTCAACCGTGCGCACGCCGGTGCCGGAAGAAATCTTCGACCGGTTGAACCCGGATCTAGTCGTGCTGTCGCCAGGTCCCGGCAATCCCAAGGATTTCGATTGCAAGGCGACGATCAAGAAGGCACGGGCGCGCAGCCTGCCGATCTTCGGCGTCTGCCTTGGCCTGCAGGCGCTCGCCGAAGCCTATGGCGGGGAATTGCGCCATCTGGCGCTGCCGATGCACGGCAAGCCTTCGCGCATCCGCGTGCTGGAACCCGGCATCGTCTTCTCCGGCCTTTCGAGGGAAGTGACGGTCGGCCGCTACCACTCGATCTTTGCCGATCCCTCGACGCTGCCGCGGGAGTTCATCATCACGGCGGAAAGCGAGGACGGCACGATCATGGGCATCGAACATGCCAAGGAGCCGATCGCTGCGGTGCAGTTCCATCCCGAATCGATCATGACGCTCGGCGGCGATGCCGGCATGCGGATGATCGAGAATGTCGTGGCGCATCTGGCGCGCAAGGTGAAGACGAAGGCGGCCTGAGCCTAGCTCTATCCCGCCCCTTTCCATGTGCGGATAGGGGCGAGGGTTGACTCCGTTAGGCAAATCAGAACATTTCCGGAACGATCAACCGGGAATTATCGCCGTGGCCAGTGCCGAGAAGTTCATCGTCCTTCCCTACCGCAAGAACCGCGGCAGTCTCGTGCCTGGCGAAATGCGTCAGGCCTCGAACGCCGTCAGCGCGGAAAAGATCGCTTCGGCGATGGCCGAGCGTTTCGTCGGCGTTGCGGCCTATGCGGTCATGGTCGACGAGGAGACCGGCGACATGACCTCGCCGCGACTGCTCGCACGATATGGCGAGATTGCCGATCTCAACGCCGCCTGAGGCGCGATTTTCTGATGGAGACATCGCTCTATCTGCCGGTCAAAGCCTTCCTGGAAGCGGCCGGTTATGTGGTCAAGGGTGAGGTCGGCGGATGCGATCTCGTCGGGTTGAGCGATGGCGAGCCGCCGGTCGTGGTGATCTGCGAGCTCAAGCTCTCCTTCAATCTGGAACTGCTGCTTCAGGCGGTCGACCGGGCTGCCGTGAGCGACGAAGTCTGGATCGCGGCGCGCGTTTCGGCCAAGGGGCGCGGGCGGGAGACGGACAAGCGCTACCGCGACCTCTGTCGGCGCCTCGGCATCGGTATGCTCGGCGTCTCGGATGGCGGCGAGGTCAACGTCATCGTCAGTTCGATCTCGCCGATGCCGCGCACCAATCCCAAGCGGCGCTCACGCCTCGTCAAGGAGCATCAGCGCCGTCGCGGCGATCCTGCCGTCGGCGGCGGCTCGCGGGCGCCGGTCATGACGGCCTATCGCCAGCAGGCGCTGCTCTGCGCGGCCGCACTCGACCGCGGAATTGTGCGTCCGCGAGATATGAAGGCGCTGACGCCAAAGGCCGGTCCGATCCTGCGCGACAACGTCTATGGATGGTTCGAGCGCCGGGAAAAGGGCGTCTACGCCCTGACGACGGCAGGCCAGGCCGCGCTTCTGCGGTGGCCGCAATCTCTCGGGTAAGATTCCGCTCCCCCGGCGCTGTAGAGGATCGCGTATCGGGTGCCGGCACTGCTTCCCATCGGGAAGCGACCACTGGCTGTGAAGCGACCCCTCATTCTCTTTGACAAATCCTCCATCATCGCCCATATCAGCCGCAACTGGGCCGCCTGCGCGACATTCGCGTGGGCGGTTTTGCATTTCAATGGCTTGGACCCTGCAATTCATTCGCAACCGCAGGAGGACGATATGAGCGACAACGGCGATCTTACTGTTCAAAAGCTGGCGATATGGGGTATTCCGCTGTCCCTCGGCGTCATGGGCCTGAAGATGGTGGCCTGGTGGGTGACCGGATCGGTGGCGTTGCTGTCGGACGGGCTCGAATCGACGGTCAACGTCGTGGCCGCCTTCATCGCCTTCTTCGTCATCCGCTACGCGCAGAAGCCGGCCGATCACGACCATCCTTTCGGCCATCACAAGGCGGAATATCTCTCCGCCGTGACCGAAGGCGTGCTGATCGTCGTCGCCGCGCTGCTGATCGTCAAGGAGGCGATCAGTTATCTCGCGGAACCGCGCATGCTCGATGCGCCGGTGCTCGGTCTTGCGATCAATATTGCCGCCGGCCTCATCAATGCGGTCTGGGCGCGGCTGTTGATTCGGACCGGACGCAAACATCGCTCGGCGGCGCTGGCGGCGGATGGGCAGCATATCATGTCGGATGTGGTGACATCCGTCGGCGTGCTCGTCGGCCTGCTGCTGGCGCTGGCGACGGGTTATGCGATCTTCGACCCGGTTCTTGCCATTCTGGTTGCCATCAACATTCTCTATCAAGGCTGGAAAGTGATCTCGCAATCGATCAGCGGTCTGATGGATCAGGCGGTCGAGCCGCAGGAAGAGGAAGCGATCAAGCAGGCTATCGCGACCCATGCGGCGGGTTCGATCGGCGTGCATGACCTGAAGACGAGGCGCGCTGGCACCGTCACCTTCATCGATTTTCACATGGTGGTGCCCGGCACTATGTCCGTGCGGCAGGCGCATGATATATGCGACCGCCTTGAGGATGCCATCAGAGCGGTGCATGAGGGCGCCAAAATAGCCATTCATGTGGAGCCGGAGGGCGAAAAGGCCCATGGCATCCGCGTTAAAGTCATCAAGGAGGCATGATGCCGAATACCGATGTTTCCAGCCTGTCGATGCTGGGTCAGCAAACCGAAACTGCGAAATCGCCGGAAGAGGCGGTGCTGGAGAAAGTGCCGGCCAATCATGCCGGCACCGACTATGTCGTGCGCTTCACCGCGCCGGAGTTCACCTCTCTCTGCCCGATGACGGGGCAGCCGGATTTCGCCCATATCGTCATCGACTACATCCCAGGCGAATGGCTGGTGGAATCGAAGTCGCTGAAACTCTTCCTGTTTTCCTTCCGCAATCACGGCGCCTTCCACGAGGATTGCTCGATCTACATCGCCAAGCGCATCGTCGAATTGCTCGACCCCAAGTGGCTGAGGATCGGCGCTTACTGGTATCCGCGCGGCGGCATTCCGATCGACGTCTTCTGGCAGACGGGCAAGCCACCGGAAGGTGTGTGGCTGCCGGAGCAGGGTGTTGCCACCTATCGTGGACGTGGGTGAGGAGCGGTCGGGCAAAGCCCGAGCAATCGATCCAGTGAATCGATTGCAGCGACGAACGCCCTGAGCTTAAAGCGAAGGGCGGGGATACGGTGCGGCAATTGATTACAAACTGCCGCTCATTTCTGCTCGTTAGACCTCAAACATCCGTCACGTCGTCGCCGGACGAATCATCACTATAATCATCGCCGTCATCGTAATCGGCCTGCTGCAGGTTGTCGTCATTGTCATTGCCGGCAATATCCGCGGCCTGACGGACGTCGTCATTGCCGTAATAATTGTTGATGATGGTTTCCTCGGTCGGGGCGGCTGCATTGCCGAAGGGGTTGGCGCCGAAGGGTGAGCCCCAGCCGTGCGAGGACATGTGGTTGCCGAAAATGCCGCTCAGGGAGTTGGCAAGCAGCATGCCGCCGGCAACGCCCGCGGCCGTGCCGAGTGCACCTCGCAGAAAGCTGCCGCCGGCAGACGGCGCGTAGGCCTGCTGACTCCAGGGGCCGGTGGGCTGCTGCGGCGTCTGGCGATCGTAGCCGCGCGGCTCGTCATAGGCGCGGGACGGTTGCCCCCAGGGGCCGGGGTTGGAGGGGACAGGCGCGGGCTGCTGCGTCTGGGTATTGCCGAAGATTGAGCTCAGGAAACCGCCGCCCTGTTCGGCCTGTCGGTGCTCGCTGGCTCCGGCTTCAAACTGCCGGACGCGCTCCTCAAGTTCCTTGATGTGGTTGGCGGCCGCTTCCAGCCCCTTTTCCTGCACGATGACGGC
The DNA here is from genome assembly GCF_002117485.1 of Rhizobium sp. NXC14. NCBI lineage: Bacteria > Pseudomonadati > Pseudomonadota > Alphaproteobacteria > Hyphomicrobiales > Rhizobiaceae > Rhizobium > Rhizobium sp. NXC14. The sequence continues at coordinate 3,207,615 of NZ_CP021030.1, read as the reverse complement.
CTGGGCGAGATAATAAGTGGCGGACGGCTGCTCGCGCGTCGCCTGGTCGATCAGAGCTTCGGCCTCGCGGTCGCGCGGCTGGGCTTGCGCGGTGCGCACGCGATCGAAGAGGGCGGTCAGCAATTGGCGTTCTTCCGGTGACATGTCCGGTCTCCTGTTGATCTCTTTTGGCGATTGCCATGTGAGAGGTGAGGTAGGAACCGATTCCGGCTTTTCAAAGCCTTCCACCGTTACATTTCAGTAAGGCTTGCGGAACAGTGCGCGGCTTCTTAAGGATATCTCCACCGCTTCGGTGCCTTGTGTTTTTCTCGCATTGTTTTAGGCATTGAGTCGCACTATGTGCGAGGAACCCGAATTCATCTCCGAGAGGTTCGAATGAACGACGAAGAACAGGACGACAAGACGAAGGAACTGCCGCTCGGCAAGGAAACGGAGGCGAATCTTTTCAAGTCGCGTTCGATCTTCATCTATGGACCGATCAACCAGGAACTGGCGCAGAAGGTCTGCTCGCAACTCGTTGCACTTGCTGCGGCCAGCGACGAAGACATTCGCATCTATGTCAATTCGCCCGGCGGTCACGTCGAATCCGGCGATTCCATCCATGACATGGTCAAGTTCATCAAGCCGAAGGTCTGGATGATCGGCACCGGCTGGGTCGCTTCGGCCGGCGCGCTGATCTATGTCGCGGCTCCCAGGGAGAGACGCCTGTGCCTGCCGAACACGCGCTTCCTGCTGCACCAACCGTCGGGCGGCACACGCGGCATGGCATCCGACATCGAGATCCAGGCACGCGAGATCATCAAGATGAACGAGCGCCTGAACAAGATCATGGCGGAGGCCACCGGCCAGCCGCTCGAGAAAATTGCCAAGGACACGGATCGCGACTACTGGCTCTCAGCCGAAGAGGCGAAGGACTATGGCCTTGTCTCGCGCATCGTGACGTCGCAAGCCGACATCTGAGTTTCTCGACCGAAACCTTCGAAACGCCCTTGCCTGCCGACCGCAGGTGAGGGCGTCTTGATTTCGGTTATGCTTGCGGTCATTGACCGGTAGGGCTGGACGGAAAGCCCTCCATCTGGACTTGCGCGGGCGCCAACCATCATGCTCCATGCGCCATTCCAGCAGCTCAGAGTCCGCCATGCTCAAAGATTTTTCCGTCCAGCCCCTGTTCATGGGTCTGCTTACCGCTTTCGTCGGCTCCGCCAGTTCCTTCGCCGTCGTGCTGCATGGGCTGCAGGCGGTGGGTGCGACGGATGCGCAGGCCGCTTCGGGGCTGATGGCGTTGTCGATCTCCATGGGCGTCTGCGCGATCGTGCTCAGCGCCGTGACTCGACTGCCGATCAGCATCGCCTGGTCGACGCCGGGGGCGGCGCTGCTCGCAAGCACTGGCGCAATCGAGGGCGGCTTCAATGCAGCGGTCGGCGCATTCCTGATCTGCGCCGTGCTGATCATCATTGCCGGGTTGTTCAAGCCGCTCGGCCGGGCGGTCGCCGCCATTCCCGCGCCGCTCGCGAATGCGATGCTATCAGGTGTGCTGATCGGCCTCTGCTTTGCGCCGGTAAAGGCGATCGGCTTCAATCCGCTGCTCGGTCTGCCGATCGTCATTTGCTGGATCGTCGTCGGCGCCTTCAAGCGGCTCTGGGCGGTGCCGGCCGCACTCGCCGCCTTCGTGCTGGTGCTCGCCTTCGGCGTCGACATTCCCGACGGCGCTTTCGCCTCGCTCGAACGATCGCTGGTGCCGACGGCGGAACTCGTGCGGCCGGTATTCACCCTGGCGGCCTTCATCTCGATCGCGCTGCCGCTTTTCATCGTCACCATGGCCTCGCAGAACATTCCCGGCATCGCCGTCCTAAAAGTCAATCACTATGATCCGAAGCCGGGTCCGCTCTTCGCCGTCACCGGCTTCTTTTCGTTGCTGTCGGCGCCTTTCGGCGGCCATGCCGTCAACTTGGCGGCGATCACCGCGGCAATGTGCGCCGGGCATGACGCGCATGCCGATCCCAAGCGACGCTATTGGGCATCGCTGATCGCCGGCGTCGGTTACGTGATCCTCGGGCTGCTCGCCGGCGCGGTCACGGCCTTCGTCGCCTTGGCGCCGCCCATTCTGATCGAGGCGGTGGCGGGGCTGGCGCTGGTCGGGGCCTTCTCATCCTCGGCGATGTCGGCCTTCCAGGCGCAGGAATCGCGCGAGGCGGCGGCGATCACCTTCCTCGTCACTGCATCCGGCGTTTCCTTCGCCGGCATCTCGGGTGCCTTTTGGGGACTGATCGCCGGCGGGCTGATGCTGGCGCTGTCGCGGCTGGTGAAGATGTCGAAAGATCGCGCTCGGCAGAAGTAACGGAAAGCCGGCAGGCTGAGAGGGCTTGCCAGGTTCACCGCCCAACGCTATAAGCGCGGCCATGAAGACCTCTGGCGCCAAGATTTCTGATACGATTGCACGCGGCCGCATCGCCCTGCGTGACGTCTCGAGCGCCGTGACCTCGCTTCTTCTCCTCGGCCTTACGCGCGGTTGCCGGGTCCGTTGAGGAGCGCCCGGCGGCCGAAAGCCCGCCCGGCATCGCTCCTCGCGATTCACTTTCAAAATTGACCTAACGACCGACGAAGGTCCGCATTTGTTTATCGCCAAGGCCGATGCGATCGGCTAAGAGGCGGGGCAAATGCCGGGACGAGGAGACAAGATAATGGATAACACCACCGGCCGATCCTCCGCAAAAGGCATGCCTGATGCCGCGGTGAAATACCGGCCCTATCCGCAGGTAAACATTCCCGACCGCACCTGGCCGACGAAGACTATCACCAAGGCGCCGGTCTGGTGCTCGGTGGACCTGCGCGACGGCAATCAGGCATTGGTCGACCCGATGGGCCACGACCGCAAGGCCCGCATGTTCCATCTGCTGCTCGAGATGGGCTTCAAGGAAATCGAGATCGGTTTCCCTTCCGCCTCGCAGACGGATTTCGATTTCGCCCGCTGGTGCGTGGAAGAGGGCAACGTGCCCGCCGACGTGTCGCTGCAGGTGCTGGTACAGTGCCGCCCGGAGCTCATCACCCGCACCTTCGAAGCGTTGGAAGGCGCAAACCGGCCGATCGTGCATTTCTATAACTCGACCAGCGAGCTGCAGCGTCGTGTCGTTTTCGCCAAGGATGTGCAGGGCATCAAACAGATCGCCGTCGATGCCGCCAAGATGATCACCGACATGGCGGCCAAGGCCGGCGGCGGCTACCGTTTCGAATATTCGCCCGAGAGCTTCACCGGCACGGAGCTGGAAGTGGCGCTGGAGATCTGCAACGCCGTCATCGAGGTGGTGAAGCCGACGCCGGACAACAAGCTCATCATCAACCTGCCGTCCACCGTCGAGATGGCCACGCCGAACGTCTATGCCGACCAGATCGAATGGATGTGCCGCAATCTCGACAATCGCGAGAACCTGATCGTCTCGCTGCATCCGCATAACGACCGCGGCACCGGCATCGCCGCCGCTGAACTGGCCTTGCTGGCAGGCGCCGACCGCGTCGAAGGCACGTTGTTCGGGAATGGCGAGCGCACCGGCAATGTCGACGTCGTCACGATGGCGCTCAACATGTTCACGCAGGGCGTCGATCCGGGGATCGACTGCTCGAACATCGAGCGCATCAAGGAAGTGTTCGAATATTCGAACCAGATGACGATTGCCGAGCGTCACCCTTATGTCGGCGAGCTGGTCTATACGGCGTTCTCCGGCTCGCATCAGGATGCGATCAACAAGGGCATGAAGGCGGCACAGGTCGCCAACCATCCGGTCTGGGAGGTGCCGTACCTGCCGATCGATCCGCGCGACGTCGGCCGTTCCTACGAGGCGATCATCCGCATCAACTCGCAGTCGGGCAAGGGCGGCATCGCCTATATCCTGCAGCAGGATTACGGGCTCAACCTGCCGCGCAACCTGCAGGTCGAATTTCGGGAGGATATCCAGCGCATCACCGACGTGGAGGGCAAGGAGCTTCCCTCGAAGCGCATCTACGACCGCTTCATCGAGCGCTACGTGACGCAGCCCGAGGCGCGCCTCAAGTTCGTCGACCACCACACCTATCCCGACACCGAGCGCAAGGGCCAGCGGATCGTTGCAGCTGAAATCACCGACAATGGCGAGATCAAGCGCATCGAAGGGCGCGGCAACGGTCCGATCGACGGCTTCATCAACGCACTGTCGCATTATCTCGGCATCGAGATGTCGGTCGAAGATTATTCCGAGCATTCGCTACAGCACGGCTCGAATGCGGCGGCGATCTCCTATGTCGAGACCTCCTATCCCGGCGGCAAGCTCTTCGGCGCCGGCATCAATACCAACATCGTCGCGGCATCGCTGGAGGCGATCGTGTCGGCTGCGAACCGGGTGCTCGAAGTGAAGGCTGGCAGGGCTTGATCTGCGAAGGGTTCAGGCCGCGATCGTTTTGGTACGGCGCGGCCTGACGATTCGGTTGATTTCGTTGCGTCTTCGCTAAGCGAAAGCAGCGAATAGCCGTGTGGCCCCCTCATCCGCCCTACGGGCACATTCTCCCCGCTGGGGAGAAGAGGGAGCGAGTGGCGGCCTAACGTCCTTCGGCGCCCTCTTACGAATGAGAGGGAGCGAGACGTTGCGGGATATCCCTTCTCCCCAGCGGAGAAGGTGCCGGCAGGCGGATGAGGGGCGGCTGATGCTGATGGTCGATTTTGCCATTTACCGCCTCAGCTCCGCTGGCAGTCGTTCACCTCATACGACAGGCGGCAATCAAATCGCCGTGGCAATCTTCATGGCGAGCTGGCCGAGGGTGGCTTCGGCGGAGGGGCCGGCGAGAACGTAGGAGGTGCCGGCATTGTGCCAGGTGACCAGGCCAATCTCGTCCTTGATCGTTTCCTTGAAGTCGTCGGTCTCAGGCGGCTGCGCGTCCTTCCGGAAGCAGATGGAGATTATATCGCCGTCGCTGTTGGAATAGACGAGCTGACCGACGGGGCGATTGTCGCCGAGAATTATGCGGGCACCCTGGAAGGTCCAGGATTCGGCGCTGAGATCCGGCACACGGAAAGGCACGCCGATGACGGTCGTCAGCCAGCTGGAGATTTCTTCGGCCTGCGATGCCGGCACTTCGACGAGGTGACGGGGTTGGCGGATCAGCAGGCGTTGATAGGCTGTGACGTCGCCGAGCCAGTTGTTGTTATTGGCGGGCGCCGTGGCGGTCGTGGTGGCGATCTCGTCGGCATCCGGGGTGGCGCCGGCAAAATAGCCGATGCCGCAACCGACGACGAAGAGGATAAGAGCCGCTGCCAGCGCCTGCGGGCCGCTCGGGGCCAGTTTCACCTGGGGGCGCATGGCGCGCTGGGCGATCGGCGTCTTTGGCGGCTGCGTGCTCTTGATCGAGCGGACGAGGGCGAGCGGCACTGGCTCCTTCAGGACATCGTCCAGGCGGCGGCGGCCGAAATCGGCGCCATGACGCAGCTTTTCATGCAGACGGCGCGCATTCTCGTCGGTTGCCAGGCGCTGCTCCAATTCGTGCCGTTGTTCGGGAGAGACCTCGCTGTCGAGAAGGGCGGTGAGCTGGGCTTCGAGCGGCAATTTCCTAAGATCGAGCAATTCAGTACCTGTGGATGGGGTGGGTGCCGGCAAGCCCGGCGAAATGCAGCCTTGCGGTGGCAAGCTGGGAGACGACGCTTGCCGTCGAAATGCCCATGATCTCGGCCGCCTGCTGATAGCTGTGGCCTTCGACATCGACGAGCAGGAAGATCGAGGAAACACCGTCCGGCATTTCGGCGATCATGCGATGGATGGCGTGGGGATCGACCGAGGCCGAGCGTTCACGGGCAGCCTCTCTGATGTCGGTGACGTTGCCGCGTGCCGACGCCTTCGGCTTCCGCTTGCGGCTGTCCTCCGTCCACTGCTGGCGGGCAAGCGTATATACCCAGCTTTCCAGTCGGCCCTCGCCACTCCACTGATGCCCCTTGGCAATGGCACGCAGACAAACGGCTTGGACAAGTTCATCGGCCACGCCAGCCTCGCCCGCGAGCGTGATCGCGAAGCGGCGAAGGTGGGGCAGAAGGCCGACGAGATCACGCCGGAGGTCGATGGTGGTTGCGGGCTGACGCATTGTCTATCCAAGAAGCATTCACAATGGTTTCGCGGACGAAAGCTTCGGCATCGGACGCGAAACCGGCTTTGTCGGCACCGGAGATGCAGGCTCTTTATGAAGCAAATCCACTGCACTTCGCAAGCATCCGGTCATCTTATCCCCTTTCCCAAGGGGTTTTCCTAATCTAGCCCGCAGAGCTTGCGTCAATATGTCCTGTAACCGTTCAAGCTTTGCAGCAGAGCGCGGTAGGCCCAGGTGTCTTCGCCGCCGCGGTCGCGAATTTCGACGAGCTGGACGCGAGCCCCCTGGATGTCTCCTTGTTCCACCAGCGCCATACCCATGTAGGAGCGGGCGAGAATATAATTCTCATCCGCCTGCAATGCCTTGCGGTAATAGGACATGCCGAGCTCCATGCGACCGGCTTTGCGGTTCGCATAGCCGAGATAATTCAGAATGCGCGGGTCGTTCTGGTTACGGGCAAGATTGAGCACGGTGATGGCGTTCTCATACTGGCCGGCATAGGCAAACTCGCGGGCGAACTTATAGAGATCGTCGTCGTTGAAGCTGTTCTTCTTCGGAGTGACGCATTCCTTCTTCTGCTTATCCCAGACCTTGCCGCCGGTGCAGGTTTTGGTCGTCTGGGTCTTCGGCGGCGGATTGGTGTCGTCGTTGCTGTCGCCGACCGCGAAGGCGGCGCTCGCCATGCCGAGTACAAAGCCGGCGGCAAGTGTTGTTCTGCACAGGCGATGGAAGGGGGAAGTCATTGGCGGCTCCGTTCTGAGGCGATGCAGTCGGCCGGATTGTACGCTTACCGGTAAAAATACCAAGAGGGTAGGCCGCCTCCATGACAAATGTTGCGACGGTTGCGAAGCGCTTTCCGAGATTGATTCAAGTGCCGCATAAAAAGAGTCGGAAGTCAGCGCTAAGGTGCGAAAATATCGACGCTTTCCGACATCATCGCATCGCCTGTCCTGTTCAGGCTGAAGCGCTCGCCGGTGAGTTCCCAGGCGCCCGGAGAGCCGTCGATGGAGAAGAGGTTGTAGGCGGCCGGCGGCTTAATGCTGCCCGGTCCCTGCGAGGCCGACGCGATGCCGACGACCGGCACCGGCTGCACCTGGCCGCGCAGCCAGTGGAGCGTGTTCAGATGCGTGTGGCCGTGCAACACGAGCTCGGCGCCGCCGGTCGAAATCACGGCCGCGAAGCGACGGATGCCGATCATGCGTTTGTGAAAGGCGGTGGCGCCGCGGATCGGCGGATGATGGATCATGACGACGCGGAAGAGACCGGCTTCGCCGGCCGCGCGCAGCATGTTCACCGTATCGCGGGCCTGGCGAGCGCTGAAAAAGCCGGAGGCGGCGAAAGGGGGCGTGGCGACTGCCGTGGAGCAGCCGACGATCGCAACTTTATCGCGGACACGTAGATAGGGAAAGATGCGGCGGTCTTCCTGCCATTGCGGCGAGGCGAGGTCGCCGCGGACATAATCGTACCAGGCGCGCATCGATTTCTCATAGGCACCCGGCACATAGGCGTCGTGATTGCCTGGAACGACCGAGGTGTCGGCGGGATCGCCGAGCGCACGCAGCCAGGCGGCGGCGGCGCGGATCTCGATGTGGCTCGCCAGGTTGACGAGGTCGCCGGTGACGGCCAAATGATCGGCCTGTTGGGCGCGGATGTCATCGAGCAGCACATCGAGAGTGCCGCCGAAAAGGTGCTTGCGTCGATTTCGATGCCAGTTCACAAAGCCGGTTATGCGTTTTGAAAACAGCTCCTGTATGGAAAGACGGGGCAGCGGTCCAAGATGGACATCGGAAATATGCGCGAGCTTGAACATGCTACGAGACATAGACCAGCTTATTGACAAATCAAACACATCCGGCGCGATGAAGAGCCGAAACGGAACGATGGTGGATAAAGAGAAGCGGCCCCCTCACATCAGGCTGGCCCTGCGCCTCCTGCATGTCTATTTCTCCTTCGCCCGCGGCATGACCATGGGTGTCAGGGCCGCCTGCTTCGATAAGGATGGGCGGATTTTCCTCGTGCGCCACAGCTATGTCGGTGGTTGGCATATGCCCGGCGGCGGGCTGGAGCGCAATGAGACGGCCGAAGAAGCGTTGGTCAAGGAACTGCGCGAGGAGGGCAACCTCAGAATCATCGGAAAACCGCAGCTGGTCCAAGTCTATTTCAACACCACGACCACCCGGCGCGACCACGTCGTATTCTATCGCGTAACCGTCGAGCAGACGGCGCCGCGGCCGCCGGATTGGGAGATTTCCGACAGCGGGTTCTTCTCGCTCGACAGCCTGCCCGAGGGCACGACCGAGGCGACGTATCGCCGCCTCGCCGAGCTTCGGGGCGAGCAGGAGCCTGACCATCGCTGGTGAGAAGCTTCAAGCTGCATTCAGCCCGCCGCACAATTTCTTAAATCGGAATCGATTTAAGAGTAAATTATGCAGCAATTTAAAGTTCTACAGCGTCCTTTGCGCGTCTAAAAAGACGCGCGGCGCTATAGCGCGGTCATGCGGGCTGTCGAGATCGAGCGCCGGGCCGGCGGGGACGATGCCGGTCGGGTTGATCGTCTTGTGACTGCGGTAGTAGTGCTGCTTGATGTGCTGCAGGTTTACCGTCTCGGCAACGGCTGCCGTTTGATAGAGATCCCTGAGATAGCCGGGCAGATTGCGATAATCGGCGATGCGGCGGATGTTGCACTTGAAGTGGCCAACATAGACCGGATCGAAACGCACCAGCGTGGTGAAGAGGCGCCAATCGGCCTCGGTCAATCTGTCGCCGAAAAGGTAACGACCCCTGCCCAGGCGTTCGTCGAGAATGTCGAGTGTTTCGAACAATTTGACGACATTTTCCTCGTAAGCTTCTTGAGTTGTGGCAAAGCCCGCCTTGTAGACGCCGTTATTGACCGTGTCGTAGACGGTGGCGTTCAGCGCGTCGATCTCGGCACGCAGATCCTCCGGGTAGAAATCGGCCTTCGAGCCCGTCAGCCCGTCGAAGGCGCTGTTGAACATGCGGATGATCTCGGCCGACTCGTTGTTGACGATCGTGCCGGTCTGCGTGTCCCAGAGGACGGGAACCGTGACACGGCCGGAATAATGTGGATCGGCCTTGGCATAGATTTGCCAGAGGGTGGCCGCGCCGTAGAGGTGATCGCCGGTAGCTCCGTCGCCCACTTTGAATTCCCAACCGTTTTCGGCCATTAGTGGGTCGACGACAGAAACCGAGACCAGGTCCTCCAGTTTCTTCAGCTTGCGGAAGATCAGGGTGCGATGCGCCCAGGGGCAGGCGAGAGAGACATAAAGATGATACCGCCCGGCCTCGGCCCTGAAGCCGCCGCTTCCGGAAGGTCCAGCCTCGCCGTCTGCCGTCACCCAGTTGCGAAATTGCGAGGGCTGACGTTTGAAGTGGCCCTTGCTTTCCTTCGTGTCGTACCAGACGTCATGCCAGACGCCGTCCACAAGCATTCCCATGATTCATTCCCTGGTTGCCATGTTGGAATTGATGTTAGCTGAGATAGTGGGGCTTTGCAGGCGGTAAAGATCGAACAGTGCGTCACGCCCCCGACGCCAGCAGGCTCGGGTGTGCATTTTGCGTTGGACGTCGGAAATTTTTCCTGCTATCGGCCTTTTCACGATTTGAGGAACACCTGCCTGATGTTCATTTCCAGAAACCTGCGACGACGCTGATGCTCCGAACGCCAAGAGCGTGTTCGAGACCCATCAATCTGTCCAACCGGTTTCTGTCATCATGTACAAGCACGATCTCGTCTACCTCACCGAAGACGCGTCCCACGACGCCGCCATCGAACACATCAATGAAGAAGCCTTCGGTCCGGGCCGCTTCGCGCGGGCTGCCGCGCGTATCCGCGAGCAGGGGCCACATGACCTGTCGCTCTCCTTCATCTGTGCTGACGACGGCGAGACGATCGCCTCCGTGCGCATGACGCCGGTGCTGGCCGGCACGGTAAAGGGGCATCTTCTTGGCCCGCTTGCCGTTCGACCCTCGCACAAAAATATAGGTATCGGCAGGGAACTGGTGCGGATCGCGGTGGAAGCTGCGCGGCGCAAGGGTTCGGAAGCCGTCATCCTCGTCGGCGATCCGCCCTATTACGGTCCGCTTGGCTTCGAGAAGGTGGCCTATAACGCGCTTGCCTTTCCAGGCCCCGTCGATCCGGGCCGGGTGCTGGTCGTTCCGATGGCCGAGGGCGTGCACGAGCGGCTGAAAGGTATGATCGCCTGGCGCGGATGATCAGAGCTTTTTCCGGAGGAAGCTGCGGGTGCGACCTTCCGGGAAATTTTCAAGCTCGCCGAAGACTTCATAACCCTGGCGCAGATAGGCGCGGAGAGCCTGCGGGTTGAAGGTATCGATCCAGGCGCCACGGCATCCTCGCGTCTTGGCCTCGTCTTCCGCTTTTGCGAGAATCTTGCCGGCTATGCCCGTTGCGCGTAGCGTATCGGGGATATAAAGCAACTGGATGAAGAGCCAGCCCCAGGCGGTAAAGCCCGACAGGCCGCCGGTCACCTTGCCGTCGGAATCGCGGATGAGGACGGCGAGCGGCTGGCGGTCCGAAGGGCCGACATCGCTGTTATTGAAGGCCGAGAGCGCATCGGTGATTGCCGCGAGTTCCACAGCCGAAGGCGATGCCGTGAGCTCGAACTCCGGCATGCGGCTATCGCCCTTCGCGCCACCACATGGCGCCGAAAGCGAGCAGCAGGATGCCGACGCCGGCGAAACCGGCAAAGAGCGGCAGCGTGTTGATTCCCTTCAGGACCGTTTCGTTGGTCATGCGGATCATCATTCGCTCGTTATCGGAGACGCGGACCTGGCCGCGCACCGGCAGGATCGGCGGAACGCTGATTGCGCCCTTTTCGCTTGCGACGCGGGTCACGAGACCTTTGCTTCTGTCGACGACAGGCTTCAGCACATCGGTCGTCGAGATCATCGCCTTGAATTCCGGCGCATCGACAGCGCCGATGTGCACAAGCGTCGATAACTTGCCATTACGGATTTCGAAGAGGCCAACCTCGTTCATGCGTTTCTCGGCCTTGTAAAGCCCGGGTTCTGTCTGGGTGAGCGGCAAGGTTTCGGTCTTGCCCGAGGGATAACGCACGGTGGCGTTACCAGGATTGTCGCCGATTGTCTGGCGGGTGACCTCAAGGGTTCGGCCGGACGCGCGCGCCGTCAACGCTTCTTCCTCGAGCGCTGGTTCCTTCATCAGCCAATGAGCGATGCGGCGATACAGCGAGACATTTGGACCGCCGCCTTCGAAGCCGCGCGCCCAGAGCCAGCCCTGATCGGAAAGCAGCATGGCGACGCGGCCCTGGCCGGCGCGGTTCAGCACCAGCAGCGGATGGTTGTCGGCGCCAACCATGATCGTTTCGCCCTGCGGCCGTTCGACATCGACGCTGCGGAACCAGCGGCCCCAATGCGGCGGGTCCTCGCCGGAGCCGTCCAAGCCGCGCGTGACCGGATGCTTACGCCCTTCCTCGGAGAGTCGAGGATAGAAGGCCTTCTCGATCATCCGGCCCGTCGGCTCTGCCGGCAGCACGGAGGCGAGCGGCGTCATCGCGATCGACTCTGGGCTCGCATGTTCCGGGCCGGCGGCAATCAGCAGCGCGCCGCCGTTCTCCACGTATTGGGCGATGTTGTCATAGTAAAGCATCGGCAGCACGTTGGCGCGATCCTGATAGCGATCGAAGATGATCAGGTCGAAATCCTTGATCTTGTCGATGAAGAGTTCACGCGTCGGGAAGGCGATCAGCGACAGCTCGTTGATCGGCGTGCCGTCCTGCTTTTCCGGCGGACGCAGGATGGTGAAGTGAACGAGATCGACCGAGGCGTCGGATTTCAGGAGGTTGCGCCAGGCGCGCTCGCCGGCATGCGGCTCGCCGGACACCAGCAGAACGCGCAGATTCTGGCGGATGCCATCGATGACATGAACGGCACGGTTGTTGGCGGCGGTGACTTCGCCGGAAAGCTCGGCGACGGAAAATTCGAGCACATTGCTGCCGCCACCCGGAACCTTGAAGGAGAAGGGCGTATCCTGACCGGGCGTTGCCTGCAAGGTAGCGATCTCGTCGCCGTTCAGCTTCACCGTGACGTCGGCCGTGCCGCCGGGGCTCGGACCATCGTCAAAGACGCGCAGGACGACCTGCTGCTCCTCGTTGACGATGCCGAAGCGCGGTCCCTTGATGACTTCGATGCGACGGTCGAATTCCTTGGGCTTGCCGGTGACGAGACCATGGATCGGCGCATCGAAGCCAAGCGCCTGATTGGCGGCCGGGACATCATGGACTTCGCCGTCTGTCAGTATGATGGCGCCGCCGATGCGGGCGGAAGGGACGTCAGCGATGTTGGCTGCCAGCGCCTCGAACAGGCGGGTGGACGGAACGTCGGAATTGATGTCGCCTTCGACATCGACGAAGCGGGGTTCTATCTGGGGGAAGCGGGCAAGCTGCGCTTTCAATGCCGCAAGCGCGTCATCGGTCATCTTCGTGCGCTCGGGCGTCTGCTGGCTCTGGCTCCGGTCGATGATGACGGGGACGATCGTCGACAGCTGATCCCGATCCTCCTGCAGCAGTACGGGATTGGCAAGGGCGGTCAGCAGGGCGAGGGCGGCCAGTGTCCTGATCCAGGCGCCGCGAATGCCGCGCCAGATCGCAAAGGCGGCGATGAGAGCGCTGACGGCGGCCAGTGCGGCCAGAACAGGCCAGGGCAGGAAGGGTGAAAAATCGAAGGTCATCTCATTGCCCTAACCGTTCGAGGAGGTCGGGAACGTGGACCTGGTCGGTCTTGTAGTTGCCGGTCAGCATGTACATCATGATATTGACGCCGGCTCGGTAGGCATATTCACGCTGCCCTTCATCCGAGGGCACGGTCGGCAACATCGGCGTGCCGTTTTCGTCAACTGCCCAGGCGCCGGCGAAATCGTTGCCGGTGATCAGGATCGGCGAAACCCCGTCGGCCGTCGCCGCCGATTTTTCGGTCGTTTCGCGGCCACCTTGCCGGGCCTCGATCCAAAGCGGGCTGCCGGCATAGCGGCCGGGAAAGCTCGACAGGAGATAGAAGGATTTGGTCAGCACGTGATCTGAGGGTACCGGTTCGAGCGGCGGGATATCGAGATTGGCGAGGATTTCCTGCAGCCGCTGACCGTTGGCGCCGACATTGCCGCCATTGTCCAAGGCGCTTATCTGGTCGCGCGTATCGAAGAGCACGGTGCCGCCGTTGCGCATATAGGCGTCGATGCGGCTGATGGCGGCCGATGACGGCATCGGCGCCGTTGCCGAAACCGGCCAATAGATGATCGGATAGAAGGTGAGCTCGTCCTTGGTGAGGTCGAGCCCGACGGGCGGCGCCGGCTCCAGCGTCGTGCGGAAGGTCAGGAACTGGGTCAAGCCCTCAAGGCCGCGCTCGGATATATTGTCGACTTCCTGCTCGCCGGTGACGACATAGGCGAGATGCGTGTTGTCAAGCCGCTCCAGAATGAGGTCGTCGCCGGGCCGGGAGTCGTTGGCGTGAAGTGTGCCGGGCTGCACCAGGAAGCCGGCGCCGACCGCGACTGCGATCACGCCCAGGGTGCTGGCGGCCGGGCGCAATCGCGAAAAAGCGCCGTTCATGAAGAGAACGACCACGCTGTCGGCGAGCAGCAGCAGAAAGGCGACCGGGAAAAGAACCGGCTTTGCCGACCAGCTTTCGCCGCCAATCAAGCCTTCGCGCATGGCATTGGTTCCAGCGGTATCGAGCGGCTTCAGTTCGGCATTCTCGGGCAGCACGTTCAATGAGGTGAAACCGTCTTCCGAACCGTAGAGGCCAGGCGGATTGTCGAAATTCGCCGTCGGTTCGGCTCCGGCCCTGGGGATCAGAGGTCGTGCCGAGCCAGTCTCGGAGACGAGCACACCCTTGGCCGTCAGTATGCGGTAGGGCGGAAGGGTCTCGGAGACACGCGCGCTGCTGCGCGCCTCAGACGTCACACCGCCTGAGCGCGATATCTGCAGGAGGTGACGCAGCATATCGACGAAAGTGCCCGAGATCGGCAGATCGGACCAGGTCGCTTCCGCGGTGACGTGGAAGAGGACGATCTGGCCGGATGCCAGCTGCTTCATCGTCACCAGCGGCGTGCCGTCGGCGAGGCTTGCCCAGGTACGTTCGGCAAGGTCGGGTGTCGGCTCGGCAAGCACCTGCCGTCTGACGACCACATCGGCGGGACGCGGTATGCCCGCGAAAGGCCCGATGCTCGGAAATTCGGCCAGTGACTGCGGTTCGCTCCAGGACAAGGTGCCGCCCAGCGCCCGTTCTCCCTGGCGCAGGATGACGGGAATGAGCGGATCGTCGGCAGGTGCCGCCGCCATGCGCGGGCCGGCGAAACGCAGGAGCATGCCACCGTTCGATATCCAGCGTGTCAGAGGTTCGTAGGTCTCCTCCGGCAGGCGGCCGATATCTGCCATGATGATGATCGAAGGATTGCTGGCGAGAAGCTTCGGTATGGCCACGGCCAGATCGGAGTCGGTGGGCTGGATGATATCCGCATAGGGCTGCAGCGCCCGCTGGATGTAGTAGAGCGGCGAGAGCAGCGGCTGGAATTCATCGGCTCCGGTACCGGACAGCAGGACGACCCGGCGGCGCTTGAACGCATCGTCGAGAAGGTGGACCGCGCCTGCCGTCGCGCCGTCGTCGACGCTGATGCGGGCGAAATCGTTGCGCATCTCGAAGGGAGCGGTGATCGAACTCGTGGCGACGCTCTGGCCGGGACGGAAATCCACCCTGCCGTTGGCAATCGAGCGGCCCTGGGCATCGACGGCGTTCAGCGCCACGGATGCGGGGCGCGAACTGTCGAGCCGCGTGACCTTGACGGTCATGGCATCGGCCGCATTGCTGGCCGCGGTGACGGCAACCGTCTTCGTGGCATCGCCCTCGATCAGGCGCAGATCAGCGGGCTGGAGCTCGGCGAGCCTGCGCACCGTCGGATCATCGGCTTTGGCGGCGGCACCGTCGGTCAGGAAGGCGAGGGTGCCGGGCTTGACGCCGTTGAGCGCCGCGCGCAGCGCCTGGAAGGCGCGCTCGCGATCGGGGACCAGCGGCCGCGGCTCGGCAGCCCGCAGCTTGTCGCGGGCACTCGCTGCCGTGCCGGGCACCGCATCATTGGTCGGATCGGCGGTGAAGGCGATCGCTACCGGCGTGCCGGCGGATTCGGCATCGTCCACCAGCGCGTTAGCGGTCTGGACGCGCCGCTCCCAATCGGGCGATGCCGCCCAGCTGTTGTCGACGAAGAGGACGAGCGGGCCGCCCGATGCCAGAGAATTGGTGCGCGGGTTGAAGACCGGATCAGCAATCGCAAGGATAATGATGGCGGCGAGCAGCATACGCAGCAGCGTCAGCCACCAGGGGCTTTGCGCCGGCGTTTCCTCGCGTTTCAGCACCGACGCAAGGATTTTCAGCGGTGGAAAGACCTCCGTTTTCGGACGTGGTGGTGTCAGCCGCAACAGCCACCAGATGACCGGCAGGGCGATCAGGGCGCCGAGAATGGCGGGATAGGCGAAAGCGAAGGGAAGGGCGTTCATAGCAGCCCTCCATGCGTTGCCTTGGCCGGCATGCCGGACAGGTACATGTGGACCGCAACCAGCGCCTCCGAGGCAAGTTTATCGGTGCGGTGGGTCGTAAAGGTCCAGCCGAGATGCCGCAGCGACTGACCGAGGCTCTCCCTGCGGGCGAGGTAGGCGTTGCGATAGGTCTCGCGGATGTGTTCGGCGCGGCCGGAGATGAGCTTGGCGCCGGTCTCCGGGTCGATGAATTCGGTGCGGCCGCTATAGGGAAAGATCTCTTCAGCGGGATCTGCTATCTCGACCACATGGCCGTGCAGGCCGCGGCGGGCAAGCGGGCCGAGCCGCTCCATGATATCAGGAGCGTCGTCGAGGAAATCGCCGATGAGCACGAGGTCGCTCCAACCGCGGATCATTCCGGTTTCCGGCAGTCCGCCGGTCAGCGGCGCGTGCATGAGCGCGGCTGCGAGGCGTTCGGCGGCATTGCGGGTGGAGGCGGGTTCCATGATGCCGGGGCAGCCGATGCGTTCGCCGGAGCGGGCGAGGATTTCGGCAAGCGCCAGCATTACGACCAGCGCCCGGCTTTCCTTGGAAACGCTGCCGTAGCTCGACTTGTACATCATCGAGGGCGACATGTCGCACCAGAGCCAGATCGTGTGCGCCGCCTCCCATTCGCGCTCACGCACATAGGTATGGTCGTCGCGGGCGGAGCGGCGCCAATCGATGCGCGACAGGCTTTCACCTTCGGCATAGGGACGAAACTGCCAGAAATTCTCGCCGATGCCGCGCTTGCGGCGGCCGTGCCAGCCGGCAATCACCGTATTGGCGATGCGCTTGGCTTCCACCAGGCAGTCCGGCATCAGGGAGGCCCGCTGCCTGGCGCGGGAAAGGGCATCGCTGCCTGACGTCGGGTTGACGGTCTGTCCGATAGATGCCACGCGTCCGGCTTCCTTATCCCTTTGCCTGCCTGACCAGCCCGGCGATGACGTCGCGCACCGACATGCCTTCGGCGCGGGCGGCGAAAGTCAGCGCCATGCGGTGCTGGAGAATGGGTTCGGCAAGCGCGAAGATATCATCGAGGGACGGGGCGAGGCGGCCCTCGTAGAGCGCGCGGGCACGCGCGCAGAGCATCATCGCCTGGCCGGCGCGCGGGCCCGGACCCCAGGCGACGTTCTTGTCGGTCGAGGCATTCCCCTGGCCGGGGCGGGCGGATCGCACCAGCGAAAGGATGGCGTCGACGACCGTCTCGCTCACCGGCATCTGACGCACCAGGGTCTGGATTTCGATCAGCCGCTGCGCATCGATGATGGCTTCTGGCCGGGCTTCGCCGAGACCTGTGGTCTCGAGCAGGATCTGTCGCTCGGCGGCGAGCTCGGGATAGTTGACGTCGACCTGCAGCAGGAAGCGGTCGAGCTGGGCCTCGGGCAGGGGATAGGTGCCTTCCTGCTCCAGCGGATTCTGGGTGGCGAGCACGTGGAAGGGAGCCGGCAGATCATAGCGCTGGCCGGCGATGGTGATGTGATATTCCTGCATCGCCTGCAGAAGCGCCGACTGGGTGCGCGGCGAGGCGCGGTTGATTTCGTCGGCCATCAGGAGCTGGGCGAAGACCGGGCCTTTGATGAAACGGAAGGAACGGCGGCCGCTGTCGTCCTGATCCATCACCTCGGAGCCGAGAATATCCGAAGGCATCAGGTCGGGCGTGAACTGGATGCGGTTGGCGGCAAGGCCCAGCACCTCGCCGAGCGTGGTCACCAGCCTGGTCTTGGCAAGGCCGGGAACGCCGACGAGCAGGGCATGGCCGCCTGACAGCACAGCGAGGACGGTGTTCTCGACGACGCTCTCTTGACCGAAGATCACTTTCGAGACTTCCCCGCGGATGGCGGCGATATCGGAGAGCGCCCTTTCAGCGGCGGCGACGATCGCCTTTTCATCGAGGCTGGCTTCGGTCTTCATCATACCCACGTGCATCTCCAACGGCTGAAATCATTCGGCAGCGAATCGGCGGACTTATACATCTGCCTCATACTCGATAGAGTTATGGAGATGCGACGGGCTGACAAGTTCGTTACGAATGACTATCTCGTGACTTCACTTCGTTAAGGATAAACCGGGACGGAAGAATGGCAGCCGAAGAAATCAGCGGACAGGCGGATGCGGCGGGGCTTGCCGCGCTGATCTCGCGCGCCTCTGCTGAAAACAGCGGTAAAAAACGCGGGTTACCACCGGTCGAGCGGTGGAATCCGCCTTTCTGCGGTGATATCGACATGGAGATCAGGGCCGACGGCACCTGGTTCTACATGGGTACGCCGATCGGCCGGCCGGCGCTGGTGCGGCTGTTTTCGACGGTCCTGCGCAAAGAGGAGGACGAAAAGACTTACCTCGTAACTCCTGTGGAAAAGATCGGGATCAGGGTAATCGACGCGCCGTTCATCGCTGTGGAGATGAGCGTGACTATGCGCGAGGGCCGCCAGGTGCTCACATTCCGCACCAATGTCGGTGATGTGATCGAGGCGGGAGGAGAGCATCGGCTGCGCTTTTCCATTGCGGGCGAGAATGCCGAACTGAAACCCTACCTGCATGTGCGCGGGCGGCTGGAGGCGCTGGTGTCACGCGCGGTGATGTATGAACTGGTCGCGCTCGGCGAGACGGTCGAAGTGGAAGGGCAGACGATGTTTGCAATCTGCTCCGCCGGCGAGGTCTTCCCCGTCATGCCGGCCGATGAATTGGATGCGCTTTGCCGATGAACGATGCGATCACCCAACGTTATCCGCTGTTTTCAGCAGCCGAATTCCGCCGCCGTGCGATCAATCAGAATGGCGGGCCGGTGGACCATGCCTGGCGCGATCATGGCGACCATGTTCTCAATCCGGATATCGTGGAGGAGGTGGCGACCTTCAAGCTGCGCGACGCCGCCGTGCTCGTGCCTGTTATCGACGACGGCGAGGAAGCGCGTGTGATCTTCACCAAGCGCACGGCGACGCTGCGCAAACATTCCGGCCAGATCGCCTTTCCCGGCGGCTCGATCGATCCGGCCGATATCTCGCCCGAGATGGCGGCGATCCGCGAGACGGAGGAGGAGATCGGCTTGGCCGGTTCTTTCGTCGAAACCGTCGGTAGGTTGCCGAACTATCTCGCCTCGACCGGTTTCCGCATTACTCCCGTGCTCGGCGTCGTCGAGCGGGGTTTCGCGCTGAGGCTCAACCCGGCCGAGGTGGACGACGTGTTCGAGGTTCCGCTTTCCTTCCTGATGAACCCGGCCAATCACCGCCGCGATAGGCGCGTGATCGACGGCATCGACCGGCATTTCTACCGCATGCCCTATGAAACCCGGATGATTTGGGGCATCACCGCCGGCATCGTCCGTACACTCTATGAAAGGCTTTATGCATGACCGGCGTTGCCGACCAGGCATGGTTCCGCGATCCGGCTCTCGCCCGGGTCCTTGCGCTTCTCAATGCCGATAAGGGGGAAGGTCGAGTGGTCGGCGGTGCGGTGCGCAACAGCCTGATGGGCCTGCCGGTCAGCGATATCGACATCGCTACGACGCTGACGCCTGGGATCGTCATGGAGCGGGCGGCGGCGGCCGGCATCAAGGCGGTGCCGACAGGACTGCAGCACGGCACGGTGACGCTCGTCGTCGATGGCAAGCCTTTCGAGGTGACGACGCTGCGTACCGATGTGGAGACCGACGGGCGCCACGCCAAAGTTGCCTTCAGCACCGACTGGAAGGCCGATGCCGAACGCCGGGACCTGACAATCAACGCGCTCTATGTAGATGCCGAGGGCGAAGTGGTCGATCTCGTCGGCGGACTGGCCGATATCGAAACGCGCAACATCCGCTTCATCGGCGATGCGGCAAGGCGTATTGCCGAGGACCATCTGCGTATTCTGCGCTTCTTCCGTTTTTTTGCCTATTACGGCTCCGGGCGGCCCGACGCGGAGGGTCTGAGGGCCTGTGCGGCCGCGCGTTCGAAACTGAAGACGCTGTCGGCCGAACGCGTCTGGTCGGAGCTCAGAAAACTGCTCGGTGCTGCCGATCCCGGCCGGGCACTTCTCTGGATGCGGCAGGTGGCGGTGTTGACGGAAATTCTGCCGGAATCGGAACGTTGGGGGATCGATGCCATCCCTTCGCTTGTCGCCACCGAGAGGGCGCTCGGCTGGGCGCCTGATCCGCTGCTGCGCCTGATGGCGATCGTACCGCCCGATGCGGCGCGGCTGGAGGCGCTTGCGGCCCGGCTGAAACTCTCCAATGCGGAAGCGGCCACTCTCAAGGCCTGGGCGATGGCGGCGCCGGTCAACGATGAAATTTCGCCGGCTGCTTTCGAAAGGCTGCTTTACCGCAACGGCCTCGACGGCATCGTGACCCGGTTGAAGCTCGCCCTTGCTGTTGCGCGTGGCAAGGCTGAGGGCGATCTAGCCGAGATGGCGCGTTCAGCGCGGCTCGGCAGGCTCATGGATCAGGCCGCGAACTGGAAGAAGCCGCAGTTTCCTCTGAATGGCGGCGACGTGCTCGCGGCGGGCGTCGCCTCCGGCCCTCGCGTCGGCGAACTGCTTGCGGTGCTGGAAAACCAGTGGGTGGAAGAAAATTTTGCGTCCGACCGAACGGCCCTGCTCGCCCGGCTGAAGGAAAGCGCGCAATAGCCGACATCGCGCCGCATCGGATGGATGCGGCGCAGCTTCGATGATTGTTGCCAGGGCTCGCTCACCGGCCGTCAGGCGGCGGTGGCTTCGTCACGGATGCGTGCCTTGATGTTATCAACCATGTTTTCGCGTATGATCGTTTCGCCGTGAGCAGTCTTCAAGTGCTCAACGGCGCGGCGAACCACTTCTGCGTCATTATCCGCCCGGGTGTGCCAGGCGCAGCCGGGAACGAGCGTGCCGCATTCGAACAGTCGCATGGTTTTCTCCTCTGTCTGGAACGCAACGGCCATCGCGCTTTCACGCGATTGATGAAATGTACGTGCGAAGAGAAGGTTCCGGCCGGCAGGAGGTGGCGACCGGACAAGGTGGTTCAGTCGGGCATCGCCCAGGCTTTGTAGGTCTCCGAGAGATGGCCGGGCGTGTTGCTGTTGGCTGCGTCCTTCTGCAGATCCTCCGGCGACTTTCCGCCGGCCAGTTGCAACTTGACCTGCTCGATGAAGCAGCACAGCGGCAGATCGGAGCCACTCTTGGCCCGCAGTTTCTCGGCAATGCGGACAAGGAACTCGGGTGTGTCGATGGCACGGAATGTTTCCTGGGCATCCGTGGACGCAGGCGAGCCGCTTTCTGTCGTCATGACAATCCTCCTCCGATTGTTACGCACGTACATATAAAGTTAGGACTCACTGAATTTTTATGAAGGTCCCTCAGCTCGAATAATCGATGAGATTTTACAGTCTCACGGCCATCGCACGACAGGCGGCAGCGACGAGAGAATGGATTCCACGTTGCCACCGGTCTTCAGGCCGAAGATGGTGCCGCGATCATACAGCAGGTTGAATTCGACGTAACGGCCTCGGCGGATCAACTGTTCGTCACGATCGGCTTCCGTCCATAGCTTGTTGAAGTTGGAGCGAACGATCTTCGGATAGACCATGGCGAAAGCCCTGCCGACATCGCGTGTGAAGGCGAAATCGGCGTCCCAGCCGCCGGCTTCCTCGCTCGAATGCAGCCAGTCATAGAAGATGCCGCCGATGCCGCGGGGCTCGTTGCGGTGCTTGAGGAAGAAGTAGTCGTCGCACCAAGCCTTGTAGGCGCCGTAATCGGCGACTGCGTGATTGCGGCAGGCGATCTCCAGGGCCTTATGGAAGAGCTGGCTGTCCTCGTCCTCCTGGGTGCGGCGGCGCGACAGCACCGGCGTCAGGTCGGCCCCTCCGCCGAACCAGCGGCTTGTCGTGACCACCATGCGGGTGTTCATATGGACAGCCGGAACGTTGGGGTTGACGGGATGGGCGATCAGAGAGATGCCCGAGGCCCAGAAACGCGGATCGTCCTTGGCGCCCGGAATCTGGGCCCGGAACTCCGGAGAGAATTCGCCATGGACCGTTGATGTATGGACACCGACCTTTTCAAAGACGCGGCCTTCCATCATCGACATGCGACCACCGCCGCCGGCGCCGTTTTCACGCGACCAGTCTTTGGCAACGAAGCGGCCTGGTTCCTGATCGGATAGGGGGCCTTGCAATTCGTCTTCGAGAGCTTCGAAGGAGGCGCATATCGTATCGCGCAGCGCTTCAAACCACCTGCGCGCGGTCTCCTTCTTTTCCACTATATCGTCAGGCAAGCCGATCGGCAGTTCGGGTCTTTCCATGTCACGCCTCCGCGGTCGGCATCCTGTGTGGGCACGACTCGCTCGATTCCTCGTTGCCCTCCCATCTAGCAGGCGGCGGCGCCCGCCGCCAAGCCGAGGCGGGTTCTGGCGCCGCATTCAAGATTCGACTCGCAAATCAACTATTTCGATACTACCTTTTCCAAAGAGGTAGGTTTGATGGCAAAAATTCCAGGACCTCCGTCATTCGACGGCCTGAAGCGCAGAATGGCGAGACACCGGGCGGAAAATCCCCCCCGTAAGAAAGATCATTTCGTGCGGGAGACATATTGCCTCGGCCTGATTGATGCCCGCGCCAAGGCGCGTGAATGGTTCGACGAATATCCGAAAGCCGCCTATTGGACGGAAGTGGAAAGCTGGCGCCAGCTGGACGGTGACCGGATCGAATTCACCATGCGCCGCCTGCCTTCGGCGGACTGACCGTCACTCCGCGACGGCGCGCACGCGGCTTTCGATCAGAAGGCCGCTTTCATCCAGGATCGGATGCGCCACCGAGACAATGTGGGCGTTGATCCTCTTCAGGTCGCGCAGCATATCGAGATGCAGCGAGCTTGTCTGCAGACTGTCGGCGCGTCCGTCGCGCAGGCGTTCCAGATGGTGTTCGGCCGACTGTTTCTCCATGCGCCGGACCTCCACCTTTGTCTCCATCATCTGACGCGCAAGATTGAAATCGCGAGTGACGAAGATCGTCTGGGCAACACGAAGATTGTCGATCGTCAGGTCGAACAGCTTGCGCAGTTCCTGATGACCATCGTCGGAAAATCTGAGCCCGAGGGAGATCTTCTTCCTCACCTGTTCCAGCAGGCCCTTTTCGATGATGTCGCCCATGTGTTCGAGGTTGATGGCATAGTCAATGATGACGATCGAGCGGCGGGCATTTTCGTCGCTGAGCCCCTCGCGGCCGAGCTTCGACAGATAGACCTTCACCGCCTGCTGCAGCTTGTCGACGCGCTCTTCGAGGGTCGCGATTTCGGAAAGCTTGGAAGAGTCATTGCCTTCGAAGGCCTCGGAGACCCGGATCAGCATGCGCTCGATGAGGTCGCCGATGCCGAGCACTTCGCGGGTGGCGCTGGTTAGAGCAATGACCGGCGTCGAAAGCTCATGCGCGTCCAGATATTTCGGCGCGGTGTCCGGCTCGGCCTGGTCCGGGACCAGCCGGGTCATCAGGGTGGCGAGCGGTCGGGAGAAGGGCCAGGCGAGTGCGGCGAGCAGAAGATTGAAGAGCAGATGCGCGTCGACGGGCAGCTTGGACGGGCCGAAGGGCAACATCTGAATGAGCTCCGCACCGTAGCCCGCAAGCGGCAGGGCGATGACGCAGCCGAGCGTGCGGACGGCGAGATTGCCGAGAGTGACGCGCCGCGCGGAGGCCGGGCCGGACATCGTCGCGACGACGGGCGGTATCGCGCCGCCGAGATTGGCGCCGAGCACGAGCACGATGACCAGTTCGGCAGAGATCAGACCGGCCGAGGCAAGCGACAGGATGAGCACCACCACCGCCAGGCTTGACGATGAGACGAAGGCGAGCGCTGCCGAGAAAAGGAGAGCCACGGGCAAAGCGCCATCGAGCAGGCTGATGAAAGCGGCGAGAGCGGGGGAGGCGCGCATCGGCTCCGTCGCAAAGCTCAGGAGATGCAGCGACAACAACATCAGGCCGATGCCGATCAGCGCTGCGCCGCCGCCCTGCCGGGTGCTGGAACGGCCGCGGTAAAGCACGATGCCGCAGAGGATCAGGAGTGGGGAGAACCATTCGATGCCGGTCGCAACGATCCACGCAGTAATCGCTGTGCCGACATTGGCGCCGAGGAGGACGATCTGGGCCATGCGCGGTCTTATCAGATCACGTTCGACGAAAGAGGCGGTCATCAGCGCCGTCGCCGTGGAGCTCTGCAGCGCGATGGTCGCGACCAGTCCCGACAGGAATGAGCGAAGGCCCCCGCGCGTCCCGGTCGCCAGCCCGGTTCTCAGCCGCGCGCCGAAGGCTCTGGATACGCCGTCCTTAACCTGCGCGAGGCCGAACAGCAGCAGCGCCACGGCTCCGAACAGGTTGATCATGATGATCGTAGAATCCATCTTCTTGTTTTAGTCTGCTTTCATCGGTTTGGAGGGGTCTTGGCCTGAGGACTCATCTTCTCAAGCTATTGAAATTGTGCCAATCCTTCGATATTTTTGATTGCCCGGCTAATAGATATACTCCGGTTTGAAGGATTCACAATGTTCGATTTCCGACACTTCAGCAATATATCAGACAATCTTTTCCAAGCCGGGGCTGATCAAGTCCAGCCGGTCTGCCGCATCGCCTCGCCGACGATCATAGCTGCCGAAATTGCGACATTGATCGAGCGCTGACCCTCGACCATCGGGATGAGGATACGGGCGTCAGCTCTTTCGTGCACGTGATCCGGCACACCGGCGCTTTCGCGGCCGAAAAGCAGCACATCGTCCGGCCGGAAGGCGAAGTCGGTATAGTGATCGGCAGCCTTGGTGGAGGCGAGGATCAGGCGCCGGTCGGTCGTGGCGCGCCAGGCCTCGAAGCGGTCCCAGTTGACGTGGCGGGTCAGCGCGGCGGCGGCGACATAATCCATGCCCGATCGTTTCAGGTTACGATGGGAGACGTCGAAGCCGGCGGGCTCGATCAGATCCACGGTGAAGCCGAGGCAGGCGGCAAGGCGCAGGATCGTGCCTGTATTGCCGGGAATGTCCGGCTGGTAGAGTGCCAGTCTGAGATTCGTCATTCAGGCGCCGCCCGTTCGTTTCGACGCGGGAGGCCTAATACAACTGTGATTTCAGCGCAACAGGGCGCAGTTTGGCCCAGAAACGTTCTATTCGCGCCAGTTCGGACTGGAAATTTCGCAGTTTTCGCGTTATGCATGCACATCTTCGAACGCCAGCAGGGAGGGCCTCATGAATATTTTGCTCATTATGCGCTTTCCCGCCGTGATGCCGACCAAGGCGACATGGCGCCGCTAGAGCGGGCTTCCTTCTAAAACTTCCCTTTTGATCGATCGTGCGGCTGTTTCAGCCTCGCCCCTTGAACGTCCGGTTCCCATATGTGCTTGCATAGCGCCGGGATGGCGCGAAGCCGGGGAGCCGGAATGCTGATGTTTCGGAGCAATTTCATGTTTGGCTGGTTCGAACAGCGACTCAATCCCTTTCCGAGCGAGGAGCCCGTCGCGCCCCCGAAAGGTCTCTTTGCCTTCTGCTGGCATTACAGCAAACCGGCAGCGCCGTGGCTCGGCCTGATGGCCCTACTAACGGCGTCGATTGCCGTTGGCGAAGTGGCGCTCTTCCAGTTCCTCGGCGATATCGTCGACTGGCTGACCAATGCCGACCGCGCCACCTTCCTGCAGACGGAAGGCCACAAGCTGTTCTGGATGGCGGCGCTGGTGCTGGTCGGCTTGCCGCTGGCGGCCGGTCTCGATTCCCTCATCATGCACCAGATGCTGCTCGGCAACTATCCGATGATGGCGCGCTGGCAGATGCACCGCTTCCTGCTACGCCACAGCATGACATTCTTCGCCAATGAGTTTGCCGGGCGCGTCGCGACCAAGGTGATGCAGACCTCCCTTGCCGTGCGCGAAACTGTCATGAAGATCCTCGACGTCTTCGTCTATGTCGTCAGCTATTTCCTGACGATGATCATCGTGATTGCCGCTGCCGACTGGCGGCTGATGATCCCGATCCTCATCTGGCTCGCCATCTATATCGGCATCGTGTCGTACTTCGTGCCGCGGCTTCGCAAGGTCGCGGCCCAGCAGGCGGATGCGCGTTCGATGATGACGGGCCGCGTAGTCGACAGCTATACGAACATCGCCACCGTCAAGCTGTTCTCGCATGCGGGACGTGAGGAGATCTATGCCAAACAGGGCATGGACGAGTTC
This sequence comes from Rhizobium sp. NXC14, assembly GCF_002117485.1. Taxonomy (NCBI): domain Bacteria; kingdom Pseudomonadati; phylum Pseudomonadota; class Alphaproteobacteria; order Hyphomicrobiales; family Rhizobiaceae; genus Rhizobium; species Rhizobium sp. NXC14. The sequence continues at coordinate 3,181,810 of NZ_CP021030.1, read as the reverse complement.
CTGCAGACCGTGCACAAGCAGATGCGCAAGGTGACGCTGTTCCATATCAGCGTCTACCTGAACAACTGCGTCGCGCTCTTCGTCGTCTCGGGCCTGTCGATCTGGTTTTGGCTGAATGGGGCGATCTCGGTCGGCGCGATCGCTATCGCCATCGGTCTTGCCATGCGCGTCAACGGCATGTCGCAATGGATCATGTGGGAAGTCTCGGCGCTATTCGAGAATATCGGCACCGTCTATGACGGCATGGAGATGATGAGCAAGCAGCACGACATCATCGACAAGCCGAATGCGCCAGACATGACGGCGAAGAAGGGGGCGATCCATTACGATCGCATCCGCTTCCACTATGGCCAGGGCAAGGGTGTCATCGACAATCTGTCGCTCGACATCAAGGCAGGTGAGAAAGTCGGTCTGGTCGGTCGTTCCGGCGCCGGCAAGACGACGCTGATGAACCTGCTCTTACGCTTCTACGATCTGGAAGCCGGCCGCATCACCATCGACGGGCAGGATATATCAGGCGTCTCGCAGGAGAGCCTGCGTTCACTGATCGGCGTCGTGACACAGGATACGTCGCTGCTGCATCGCTCGATCCGCGACAACATCGCCTACGGCCGGCCGGAGGCGACTGACGCCGAGGTGATCGAAGCCGCCAAGCGGGCCAATGCCTGGGAGTTCATCGAAGGGCTCGTCGACATGCAGGGGCGCCAGGGGCTTGACGCGCAGGTCGGCGAACGCGGCGTCAAGCTCTCCGGCGGCCAGCGCCAGCGCATTGCGATCGCTCGCGTCTTCCTGAAGGATGCGCCGATCCTGGTGCTCGACGAGGCGACCTCGGCGCTCGATTCGGAAGTGGAAGCGGCGATCCAGGAAAACCTCTTCGCCCTGATGGAAGGCAAGACCGTGATCGCGATCGCCCACCGGCTTTCGACGCTGACGGAGATGGACCGGTTGATCGTGCTCGACAAGGGCCGGATCGTCGAGGCCGGTTCGCACGGCGAACTGATCGAAAGCGGCGGCATTTATGCCGACCTCTGGAACCGCCAGTCCGGCGGCTTCCTCTCCGATCACGCCGAGGAGGCGGAAGAGGCCGCGGAATAAAAATCGACCCTCCCGGCGTGAGCGGGGAGGGCATTTTCGTGATTGCGATGATTTGACCTCGCAAGGCGATTGTCGAAGACCGGCTGCGGTCGGGCGTGCTTTCAAAGACTGTCGGCCCAGTCGATCACGCGGTCCTGTTCGACGACAACGATGGTGTTGGCGGCTGCGATCGTGCGCAGTGCCACGATGCGGCGGCGTTCCTCGCTGTCGAGCCAGGCGGCGATAGCCTCGATGACGATCTCGTCGCGCGGCAGCGCCAGGTCGAGAGCCAGGGCATCCAACCTTTCTGCAAGCGGAAGCGGAATATGCGCATTGAGCATTTTCGTTTCCATGACCTTCTCTCCGGTGAAGCGCGATTCTAGCGTCAGATTGCGACGGGTTCGGGGGCAATCAATGGCGATGCCGCCGATGTTATCGTTTATTACCAAAATATTAGGTTGCGTCCGCTTTCCATTCCCTTTGCCGCTCCCCTCAATCCGCCTATATCGCTTCCATGTTTCTGCGACCCGTCTTCCGCCTGTTCGAAACCTGGATCGATCCGTTCCGTCCGCGCGACGACTTGCAGCCGCCACGCGCGACGATCGGTTTCATCTGGTTCTACATCGGCCAGGCGAAGATGCCGTTCATCGCCATGCTCATTCTCGGCGGCACGTCGGCGGCAATCGAGGCTGCGCTCTTCTGGTTCGTCGGACGCCTCGTCGATATTCTCGCTAGTATTACGCCGGGCGCCGGCTGGAGCGGTCTTATCGCGGCCCATGGCGGCGAGCTGTTCGGCATGCTCGCTCTCATCGGGCTCGTGCGCTTCGTCGTCGCCTTCCTGATTGCCCTCATCGATCAGCAGGTGATCACGCCGGGCTTCTACAATCTAGCACGTTGGCAATCTTATCTCCACGTCTCAAGGCAATCATTGTCGTTCTTTCAGAGCGATTTCTCCGGGCGTATCGTCACCAAGGTCTGGTCTGCCGGCCAGGCAACCGGCGATCTCGTCACGTCTCTGATGGAAAGCGTCTGGTTTGTCGGCATTTATGCGGTAACGACGCTCGTGCTCGTCGCCAGGCTGGACTTTACACTCGCCGCCGTCGTGCTGTTCTGGCTTGGCGCCTTCAGCCTGCTTGCCCGCCACTTCGTCCCGCGGATCCGCCATCACTCCCGCGAAACGGCGGAGGCCGGGTCGATGCTGAACGGCCGGATGGTCGACTCCTACAGCAATATGCAGACGCTGAAGCTGTTCGCACGCGATGAAGAGAGCGATCGCTACATGCGCCAAGGTTTCGATATCTATCAGGACACGGTGCTGCGCTTCACGCGGTTCATCACTGGCGTGCGGGCCTCCATGGCCCTGCTCTCCGGCCTGATGATCGTGACGATGGCGGGCTTGAGCGTCGATCTCTGGCTGCGCGGCTTGATCACTTCCGGCGCGGTGGCATTTTCGCTGGCGCTGGTGCTCCGGCTGAATTTCCTGCTCGGCAGGCTGATGACGCAGTTCAACGGCATCATGCGCAATCTCGGCACCATCCAGAACTCCGCGGAACTGATTTCACAACCGCTCGGGCTCGTCGATCGGCCCGATGCGAAGAGCCTGGTGATCCGCCATCCCGGCATTTGCTTCGAGAATGTCTCCTTTCGCTACGGCAAGGGTCAGCAGCCCGTCGTCGAGAATTTCTCCCTGACCATCCGCCCGGGCGAGAAGGTCGGGATCGTCGGGCGTTCGGGCGCCGGCAAATCAACACTGATCAACCTGCTGCTGCGTCTCTATGACATCCAGGATGGCCGTATCCTGGTCGATGGTCAGGATATATCGGCGGTGACCCAGGAATCACTCAGGATGCAGATCGGCGTCGTCAGCCAGGATACGTCGCTGCTGCATCGTTCCGTGCGCGACAATATACTCTTCGGACGACCGGATGCCGGCGAGGGGCGGCTGATTGAGGCGGCCCGGCGCGCCGAAGCCTTCGACTTCATCGCCCGCCTGCAGGATCAGCAGGGCCGTAGAGGTTTCGATGCGCATGTCGGCGAACGCGGCGTCAAACTGTCGGGCGGGCAGCGGCAGCGCATTGCTATTGCACGGGTCATGCTGAAGGACGCGCCGATCCTGGTTCTCGATGAAGCGACGTCGGCGCTCGATTCCGAAGTGGAGGAAGCGATCCAGTCCAACCTCCATCGGATCATGGAGGGCAAGACGGTGCTCGCCATCGCCCATCGGCTGTCGACGATCGCCGCGCTCGACCGGCTGATTGTCGTCGACCTCGGCCGGATCATCGAGGAGGGCAGCCACGACGAGCTGCTTCGCCGCGGCGGGCTCTATGCCGAGCTTTGGGCTCGTCAATCCGGCGGCTTCCTCGCGACCGACGAGGATGCAGGCTCACGGATCGAGGACGAATTCCGCCATGAGGCCAAAATGGTTTGATCCGAAATTGTTTTCGATGCGGCGGACCGATTTCAGCCGCAGGGGCGCTTTGCTGAAGACGTGATCGATCGAAATGCCGAAGGGGCCGGCGGCGATCGGCCATGTCGCAGGCTCCAGCGATGCTGTGCCCAAGCCCTGGCTGCGCATGAGATACTGCACATCCGGCGCCAGAATCGACGTATTGAAATCACCGGCAAGCACGAGCGGTCCCGGCAGCGAAGGGATAATCTCGGCGAGATCTTCGACTTCCAGGCCGTGGAATTCGTCATAATAAGGTTTGGTCAGGTGCGCGGCGAGGAAGTTGATCTTCTGGCCGTCGAAATCGATCGTCGAGATCGTCAGCCGATTGCGCCACAGCAGGCCGAGGCTGCGGATGCGAGGCTCGATCAGCGGGCGCTTCGACAGGACGAGCGTATCGCATTGCTCCATGCCGACGCCGCAGCCGACGTAATAGGGGTAGGTCTTCAGCAGTCGCGGCAATTCGGACAATACCGGTTCGGCCTCGAGGATGTTGACGACATCGGCGCCCGAGCCGATCGCCATGTCGGCAATATCAGCGCCATTTGCGAAATTGTCGTTCTCTATATTGAAGGACATCAGCTTGAAGAGAGCAGGACGGCTCTCGTTTACCGCAGGCTCGACGAATTCACGCGTCATGACGATCCCGTGGACAACGAGAACCATCGATGCGCCGAGTGTCAGCAACGCGTACCAATGCCGCTTAAAGAGGAGGGCTATGCCGGAGGCCACTGCTGCGGCCGCGGCCAGATGGACCTGGAAGCTGTAAAAAAGAGAAAGCAGATAGAAATCTTTGACATAGCGCAGCGAGATAATGGCGAGGACGAGGGTTGTGAGAACGCTCACTACGCAAAAGATCGTGTCTCTCATCCGCTCGGGTCCGGCTGGCTGGCATCGTTGCGGTTGCGCCTAACACGGTCGCTTTTTTGTTGCAATGCAACATACGGGCAAGCGGGTGTTTGCCGTAAAAAATTCATCTGAAATTTCCCGCGACATTGTGCCCTCATCCCCCTGTCAAGGCTGGACATAATTTGCGATCAAGCTTAGAACGCGCCGGATTGCCGGGGAATCTATGGCCGAAATGTGTCCAGATCGATTCGCCAGCAGAGGGGGCGGGGCGGAATTCCGCGATAACTGCGCAGAGGATGGTTAAGCCGTGAGCGAACACGTAACGACAAGCGAGGCTTCAGCAGAGCCCACTCGCCGTGATTTCCTTTATCTCACCACTGGTATGGCGGGCGCTGTCGGCGCCGTTGCTGTCGCATGGCCGTTCATCGACCAGATGCGTCCGGATGCGTCGACGCTGGCGCTTGCCTCCATCGAAGTCGACGTTGCGAGCCTCGAGCCCGGCATGTCACTGACGGTCAAGTGGCGCGGCAAGCCGATCTTCATCCGCAACCGCACGCCGGAGGAAGTGAAGGCGGCTGCCGATGTTCCGCTGGCGGATCTCAAGGATCCGATCGCGCGCAACGCGAACCTTCCGCCTGAAGCGCAGGCAACCGGTGTTGACCGTTCGGGCGGCAAGGACAAGGAAAACTGGATCGTCATGATCGGCACGTGCACCCATCTCGGTTGCGTTCCGCTCGGTCAGGCCGGTGAGTACAATGGTTGGTTCTGTCCCTGCCATGGCTCGGTCTACGACACGGCCGGCCGCATTCGCAAAGGCCCTGCGCCGCAGAACCTGGCGATTCCGACCTTTTCATTTGTGTCCGATACCAAAATCAAGATCGGTTGAGGGGAGACTGATTTATGAGTGGCCATTCCAGCTACGAACCATCAACCGGCTTCGAAAAATGGGTCGATGCGCGCCTGCCGCTGCCGCGCATGGTCTATGACAGCTTCGTGGCATATCCGGTTCCCAGAAACCTGAACTATGCCTATACCTTCGGCGCGATGCTTTCCGTCATGCTGATCGTGCAGATCCTGACGGGTGTCGTGCTCGCCATGCACTATGCCGCCGACACGACGATCGCTTTCAACTCTGTTGAAAAGATCATGCGCGACGTCAACCACGGCTGGCTGCTGCGTTACCTGCATGCCAACGGCGCCTCCTTCTTCTTCGTCGCCGTCTACCTGCACATTGCCCGGGGCCTCTACTATGGCTCCTACAAGGCGCCGCGCGAAATCCTCTGGATCCTCGGCGTGGTCATCTACCTGCTGATGATGGCGACGGGCTTCATGGGCTACGTCCTGCCCTGGGGGCAGATGTCTTTCTGGGGCGCGACCGTCATCACCGGCTTCTTTTCGGCCTTCCCGCTGGTCGGCGAATGGGTGCAGCAGTTCCTGCTCGGCGGCTTTGCCGTCGATCAGCCGACGCTGAACCGCTTCTTCTCGCTGCACTACCTGCTGCCTTTCATGATTGCAGGCGTCGTCGTCCTGCATATCTGGGCGCTGCATGTGACCGGCCAGACCAACCCGACTGGCGTCGAGGTCAAGACGAAGACCGACACCGTGCGTTTCACGCCCTATGCAACGATGAAGGATGCCCTCGGCGTCTCCGTCTTCCTGCTCGTTTACGCCTATTTCGTCTTCTACCTGCCGAACTTCCTCGGTCACGCCGATAACTACATCCCGGCCGATCCGTTGAAGACGCCCGCCCACATCGTTCCTGAATGGTACTTCCTGCCGTTCTACGCGATGTTGCGTTCGATCACCTTCAACATCGGCCCGATCGACTCCAAACTCGGCGGCGTGCTCGTGATGTTCGGCGCGATCATCGTGCTCTTCTTCCTGCCGTGGCTTGACACCTCGAAGGTCCGCTCGGCGGTCTACCGTCCCTGGTACAAGCTGTTCTTCTGGCTGTTCGTGCTCAACGCGATCATCCTAGGCTGGCTCGGTTCGCAGCCGGCGGAAGGCAGCTACGTCATCGTGTCGCAGATCTGCACGCTTCTCTACTTCGCCTTCTTCCTGGTCGCGATGCCAGTTCTGGGTCTGGTGGAAACGCCGCGCCGCATCCCGAACTCGATCACTGAGGCGGTGCTTGAAAAGCGCAACAAGACCACTGGCGCCGCCGCGGCGGCCAATGCGTAAGCGAGCGACGGAAGGGAATAGAACTATGAAAACGCTTGTTGCAAGCATTCTGCCGCTTGCCGTCGCCGCTCTGCTTGGCAGCGCCGCTTTCGCCGAGGAAGCGACGCCCGCGAATGGTGCAGCTCCCGCGCATCACGAGGAAGGCGCGACGCCGCACTATCCGCTAAAGGAGCCAAAGGAGCAGGAATGGAGCTTTGCCGGCCCCTTCGGCCACTACGACAAGGCTCAGCTCCAGCGCGGCCTCAAGGTCTACACGGAAGTCTGTTCTGCCTGCCATTCGATGAGCCTCGTGCCTTTCCGCACGCTCGACGAACTCGGTTATTCCGAGGCACAGGTGAAGGCATTCGCTGCCAATTACGAAGTTCAGGACGGGCCGGACTCGGCCGGCGAAATGTTCACCCGCAAGGCAGTCCCTTCGGATCATTTCCCATCGCCCTTCGCCAATGCTGAAGCCGCGGCTGCGTCCAACAACGGTGCGGCTCCGCCCGATTTTTCGCTGATCGCCAAGGCCCGTGAAGTCGAGCGCGGCTTCCCGCAATTCGTCTTCGACATCTTTACGCAGTATCAGGAAAGCGGCCCGGACTACATCTACTCGCTGCTGACCGGCTATGAAGAGCCGCCAGCCGGCTTCCAGGTGGCGCAGGGCGCGCATTATAACCCGTATTTCCATGCTGCCGCCGTTCTCGCTATGCCGAAGCCGCTTTCCGACGGCCAGGTAACCTATGACGACGGCGCGCCGGCGACCGTCGACCAATACGCCAAGGACGTTTCCGCCTTCCTGATGTGGGCCGCCGAACCGCATCTCGAGGAGCGCAAGCGCACCGGCTTCATGGTGATGGTGTTCCTGGCGATCTTTACCGTGCTCATCTACCTGACGAAGCGCTCGGTTTACGCCAACAAGGAACATTAAGCGTTCCGTGCCTGAATTCGAAAAGGCGGCTTGCAAGCCGCCTTTTTTGTTGGTTCCACCCTCGGCAATTGATAGGGTGCGGCCGATTTTATGCGCTCGCAGATACGGACGTTCCATGGGCAATACAATTTCGGAGCTCGCAGCCAGCATTCGCTCCATCCCCGACTATCCCAATCCCGGCATCATCTTCCGCGACATCACCACGCTGCTCGGCAACCCCCGTGCTTTCCGCCGGGCGGTCGACGAGTTGGTGCAACCCTACGCCGGCACGAAGGTCGACAAGATCGCCGGCATGGAGGCGCGCGGCTTCATCCTCGGCGGTGCGGTGGCGCATCAGCTTTCCTCGGGCTTCGTGCCGATCCGCAAGAAGGGCAAGTTGCCGCACGACACCGTGCGCATCGCCTACAGCCTGGAATATGGCGTCGATGAAATGGAGATGCATCGTGATGCGGTCCAGCCCGGCGAGAAGGTGATCCTGGTCGACGATCTCATCGCCACCGGCGGCACGGCCGTGGGCGCGACGCAGCTTCTGCGCCAGATCGGCGCGGAGGTGGTCGGCGCCTGCTTCGTCATCGACCTGCCCGACCTTGGCGGCCGCAGGAAGCTGGAAGAACTCGGCGTCGTCGTACACACGCTGGTCGAATTCTCCGGGCATTGAGCCCGTATTGCGGCGGCGTCAGTCGAATTCCAGCACACCGCTTTCAAAGCGCATGACGGGATCGCCGTTCTGATTGACGCCCTCGCAGAGGATGGTGTTGAGATGCCAGCCCGGCCGTGATGCGAGCGGTCGGCTGGAGAGCAGGGCGACGGAATAGGTCACGACGTCACCCGCAAAGACCGGCCGCAGCCATTGCAGCTTCTGAAAGCCGGGTGAGGGGCCGAGGTTCGGCGCCGTCAGGCCCTGCTCGGCGAGTGCGACGCGCTGCCTTTCCCAGAAGGCGAGGAAGGTTCGCATCCAGGCGGCCGTGGTGTGCCAGCCCGAGGCGCAAAGCCCGCCGAAGAGCGTGTCTTTCGCGGCTTCCTTGTCGACGTGAAAAAGCTGCGGATCGTGGCGGGTTGCGAAGCGGATGATGTTTTCCTCGGTGAAGGTGTAGGTGCCGATCTCGGCTTTCTGACCGACGGCGCAAAGCTCGGACATTCTCATGCTGACGGCTCCGAGCTCACGTTGGCATCCTCCTGAGTGGGGCGCATGCGGATCATCACGGAATTCTCCGAGAGGCAGACGAGTTCGCCGCGCTGGTTTTCCACCGCGTGGCGGAATTTGACGATGCCCATGCCGGGGCGCGAGCGCATCGGCCGGGCTTCGAGAACGGTCGAATGGCCCTGCAGCGTATCGCCTGCAAGCACCGGCTTTCGCCATTCCATCAGATCGATGCCCGGCGCACCCTCGCAAAGCGCGTCCAGCACGTAGCTGTCTGCCATCATGCGCATGAGCATTGCGGAGGTATGCCAGCCGGAGGCGGCAAGCCCGCCGAGGATGCTGGCGCGACCGGCCGCTTCGTCGAGATGCATCGGCTGCGGGTCGAATTCGCTGGCGAACTCGATGATTTCTTCGGTGAGCACCGGTTTCGGGCCGAGGGCGAAACGGCGGCCGGGTTCAAAATCCTCGAAAGACAGCTTTTCTGCCGGCATTCTCTCCTCCGCCATATCAAGCGCCTAGAACAGGATGTTTTTAGGCCGGTCGGCCTAAAATCTGAATCCTGTTCAACATTAAAGAGTTAGAGCATGATGTCGTCCGAAAACCGCTTACACTTTTCGGCATCATGCTCTAGTGCTTATAATAGCATCTGCGCGGGCTCAATGATTCCCGGGAGATAAACCGGTATGACGGAACTGAGGTCGATACTAGACGAGGCGGCGCGCCAGGGGCTGATTTCGTCGGAAGCGGGCGGGCGGCTTCTGCCATTTCTGACCGAGCGTGGCGTGTCTGTTGTTGAGACGCAGAAGGCAATCGCAGCCGAGGAGCGGGCCTGGTCGGACACCGAGACGCCGCGCTTCGTGCGCGGCTTTCACGACGTGCTGATCACCGTCGGTGTTATCGTCGCGCTCGTCGGCCTCTGGGGCCTGGCGCCGCTTTACGCCGTGCCGGTCGCTATCATCGTGCTTTCGGAAATCCTGGTGCGCCGCCAGCGGCTCGCCTTGCCGGCTGTCAGCCTGACAATCGCGCTGTTCTGCTGGACATTTTTGCTGATGTCCCGCGTCTTCACGCCATGGACCTCCGAAATCGGGGCGGATCTGACCCAGTTCGTCGCCGGCTTTCCGATCCTGCTCGGCGTCTATTATGCCCGTTATCGCGTGCCCCTGTCGCTGGCGCTCACTATCATGTCGACGCTTGCCTTGGTGCTCACGCTGCTTTTGCGCCTGGTGCAATGGCTCAGCGGCAATCCCACGTTTTTCGTCGATCATCTTGGCGTGCTGGCCGCGGTCGCTTTCGTCTGCGCGCTCGGCCTGTTCGCGACGGCGCTATATTTCGATCTCGGCGACCGGCTGCGACGGACGACGCGTTCGGATATCGCCTTCTGGCTGCATCTCGGCGCAGCGCCGGCGCTGCTCTACAGTGCCGTCTCCCTACTGTCGTTCGGGGAAGCCGGCCGTATCTTCGATCCGGCGAACATGTCGGCCCGGACTCCCGTGGTCGTCGCGACCGTGGCGGCGCTGATGCTGATCGGCCTGGTCATCGATCGTCGCGCCTTCGTCACGTCGGGGCTGCTGTCTCTCGGCGTTGCGATCTTCAGCGTCGTTCGCAAGGGGCATGCGACCGTCGATACCTACATCTTCACGACGCTGATCGTTGTCGGCGCGATCGTGCTCATTATCGGAACGGGTTGGATGCCGCTTCGGCGGCTGGTGCTCAGGGCACTGCCGCCGGCAATCGCAAACAGGCTGCCGCCGGGTTAAGGCGGCAGCTATTTTATCAGGTATTGAAACGGAAGTGGATGACGTCGCCGTCCTGGACGACGTATTCTTTGCCTTCGTCGCGCGCCTTGCCGGCATCCTTGGCGCCAACTTCGCCGTTGTACTTGATGTAATCGTCGTAGGCGATGGTGTTGGCACGGATGAAACCGCGTTCGAAATCCGAGTGGATGACGCCGGCTGCCTGCGGCGCCTTGGTGCCGCGCTCGATCGTCCAAGCGCGCGTTTCCTTCGGGCCGACGGTGAAATAGGTGATGAGGTCGAGCAGCTTGTAGCCGGCGCGGATCAGCCGGTCCAGGCCCGCCTCGTCAAGGCCGAGGGCAGAGAGGAATTCCTTGGCTTCCTCTTCGGCAAGCTGGGCGACCTCAGCTTCGATCGCCGCCGAGATAATGACGGTTTCGGCGCCCTGCTCCTTCGCCATGGCGGCGACGGCGGCGGTGAATTCGTTGCCGGTCGAGGCATCGCCTTCGGCGACGTTGCAGACATAGAGCACCGGATGCGAGGTGAGAAGGTTGAGCCCCTTGAGGATGGCGATCTCCTCGGCATCGAGCTTCGACAGCAGCGTGCGCACCGGCTTGCCTTCGTTGAGTAGCTTCAGCGAGGCTTCCATGATCGGCAGCATCGCCATCGACTCCTTGTCCTTGCCGGTGGCGCGCTTGCGCGTCTGCTCGGTTCGGCGCTCCAGGCTCTCGAGATCGGCGAGCATCAGCTCGGTCTCGATCGTCTCGGCATCGGCGACCGGATTGATGCGGCCCTCGACATGGGTGATGTCGCTGTCTTCGAAGCAGCGCAGCACATGCACGATCGCATCGACTTCGCGGATATTGGCGAGGAACTGGTTGCCGAGGCCTTCACCCTTCGAGGCACCGCGCACCAGGCCGGCGATATCGACGAAAGAAATGCGGGTCGGGATCAGTTCCTTGGATTTGGCGATGTCGGCCAGCTTGCGCATGCGCGGATCGGGCACGGCGACTTCGCCGGTGTTCGGCTCGATGGTGCAGAAGGGGTAGTTCGCCGCCTGTGCAGCCGCCGTCTTGGTGAGCGCATTGAAGAGGGTCGATTTGCCGACGTTCGGCAGACCGACGATGCCGCATTTGAAGCCCATGGCTTGATCCATATCTATTGGTAACTTTGCCCTGCCTATGCGGGAATGGCCGGCTCGGGTCAAGGGTTTGCGGCACGAATCGAAAAAGCAAGGCCAGCCGGCTTGAAGGTAAGGCGGTTTAGCCTTACCTTTTGGCGGAAAGGATACAGCTGACATGGCAACCCTGACAGTGACGGCAAAAGGACAGGTCACCTTGAGAAAAGAAGTGCTTCGGCACCTCGGGATCAAGCCCGGCGACAAAATCGACGTTGATCTCCTGCCTGGTGGCAAGCTTGAGGTCGTTGCGGTCAAAACGCAGCCGGCCAGCGGTTCCATCGAGAATTTCTTCGGAAGTCTCGAGAACAAGGGCAATATTCATGCGACGCTCAGGGAGATCGATGAGGCCATAAAGGCGGGCTGGGCTGGCGAGGTCGGCATCGCTGATGATCGTTGATACGAACGTGCTCGTGCGGGCGGCCGTGGATGACGATCCGAAGCAAACGGAACGTGCAAGGATATTGATGCGCGAGGCTGAAAGGCTGTTCGTCTCCAACCTGACGCTCTGCGAGTTCGTCTGGGTCGTCGGCCGGATTTATCGTAAAAGCGCCTCCGAGATCGCTGCGACCATCCGGCTGCTGATAACCGACAGGAAGGTCGTCTACGACAGAGCAGCTGTCGAGGCTGGATTGTCCTTCCTCGATGCCGGCGGTGATTTCGCCGATGGCGTCATTGTCTTCGAAGGCCGCAGGCTTGGCGGGGAAGTATTCGCGACCTTCGACAGGAAGGCTGCCGCCATCGTCGAAAGCGCCGGGCGAGCCTGCCTGCTGCTCTCGTCGGAGTGATATCCGTCATTGAACTGCCGTGCTGACGATGCAATATAGTCCGGCGGATGTTTCTTCCGCCTTTTCATGTCATCAACGGGTGGATTTTCCGATGACTGACAATGACGTTGCCCTGAAACCGAAGACCAAGGTAAAGCCGAAGCTGGACAAGCCGAAGCTCTACAAGGTCATTCTTGTCAACGACGATTACACGCCGCGCGAATTCGTCATTGTGATCCTGAAGGTCGTCTTCCGTATGAGCGAGGAGACGGGTTACCGAGTGATGATGACGGCGCACAAGCTCGGCTCCTGCGTGGTCGTGGTCTGCGCCAAGGACATTGCCGAGACCAAGGCCAAGGAGGGTATCGACCTTGCCAAAGAGATGGGTTTCCCGCTGATGTTCACCACAGAGCCCGAGGAATAGCCTTTCAGCTCACGGCCGGCGGATCTGATAGCCGGTCTTGTCCTGCAGGAAGCCGCAATTTTCGTAGAACCGCAGCGTCGCCGGGTTCTTCGAGCCGGTGAGCAACATCACCTTATAGCAGCCGGCCTTCCAGGCCTCATTCACCGCATGGCCGACGACGGCGGCGGCATAGCCGCGCCGGCGGTGCTCGGCGTGGGTGACGACGTTTTCGATCAGCGCATAAGAGGCGCCGCCGCGCGTCAAGTTCGGCACGATGATCAGCGTGACGGTGGCGGCGGCGTGAGGGCCGGCAAAGCCGATGAATACGGTCATGCCGGGCTGGGCGAGAATGGCGGAAAAGCGCTCCTCGGCCATGGTCCCGTCGAGAATGGGATCGGTCGGATTCAGATGCCGGTAGAGGACGGTCAACCCCTTGAGATCGTCGGGAGCGGCACTGCGGATGGTAAAATCCCGGTCTGGCACCGGCCTCATTCCCCCTTGTTGCCGAACATCTTTTTCAGCATCTCTGCCATCGGGCCGCTGGTCGGCAGCTTCGGCTGATTGCTGTTGCGGGCCTGGCGGATATGCGACTGGCCGGCCGGCTTCTTGTCGCTGTCCTTGCTTTCCTTTTGCGGCTTCTCTTCCTCGGCCTTGCCACCCAACGCCAGGGCGATCTTGTTCATCAGCTGTGAATCCTCGTTTCGCACCAGCATGTCGGCATTGTCGGCCAGCGTTTCGAGAAGCGGCTCCAGCCACGCCCTGTCGGCCTTGGCGAAATCGCCGAGCACGTGGTTCTGCACCATCTCCTTGACGCCGGGATGGCCGATGCCGAGGCGCAGCCGCCGGTATTCCTTGCCGCAATGGGCGTCCAGCGACCTGATGCCGTTGTGGCCGCCATGGCCACCGCCGGTTTTCAGCCGCGCCTTGCCAGGGGGCAGGTCGAGTTCGTCATAGATCGCGACGAGCTCGGTGGGCTGGAGCTTATAAAAGCGCATCGCCTCGCCGACGGCCTCGCCGGAGAGGTTCATGTAGGTCTGCGGCTTGATCAGCAGGACCTTGTCGCCGCCAAGTTCTCCCTCGGCGATCTCGGCCTTGAACTTCTTTGACCAGGGAGAAAAGCTGTGGCGCCGATGAATGGCGTCGACGGCCATGAAGCCGATATTGTGGCGGTTACCGGCGTATTTGCTGCCGGGATTGCCGAGACCTGCAATGATCAGCATGGCCTGTCATCCTCGCTTGGGCGTTTCTCGACGTTCACCACCCGGAAACGACAGTAAAGTCAAGCGGAAACGGCGAGCTCGGCGGCAGCATCATTCCGAAAGGTTCATGCCGTATTTCAGGAAGATCTGCTTCTGGTTGCCATCAGCAATCAGTTTGTCGAGGGCAGCCTGCATCTTGGCGAGCAGATCGTCGGGAAAACTCTTCTCGCAGGCGATGCCCATGGGCTGGGAGGAGAGCACGGTTACGATCTCCACCGGCTGATCGGCCTTCAGCTTTTCGAAATAGAGTTCGGAGATCGGCATCATGTCGATGCGACCGCTGAGCAGCTTGCGCAGCGTGGCGTTGAAGTCACTGGCGACGTCCAGCTTGGTGAAACCCTTCTCCTTCAGGATCGTCTCGGTGTAGTCCTCGCGCTGGGTGCCGATCGTATATTTCTTTGCTTCTTCGAGATTGCTGGCGGTGACGCCCGAACCCTTGCGGGTGATCAGGATGTTGCGATCGATGAGCAGCGGCTCGACCCATTTGAACAGCGGATCGCGCGCGCTATTGTGGGCGGTGGCGAAAACACATGTCATCGGCGCAGTGCGGGCAAGGCCGAAAGCACGCGCCCAAGGCATGACTTCGATCGTATAGTCGACGCCGATCGCGGCCATCACCTTTTCGACCTGCTCGACCGTCGCGCCTTTGATCTCTTTGCCTTCGCGATAGTTGAAGGGGGCGTAATCCTCGGTCGTGAAAGCAACCGTCTGTGCGTGGGCGGCGCAAGGCAGCGCCAGCCATGCGAGAAGCAGGAGCTTTTTCATCGTCTCGTCTCCTTCGTTCTTCGTTTACGAGGCGCGTGCGACGGCTGATTGCGGGGCCATCAGTTCCTCGATGAGTGCGGCTGCGTGCTGTGGACGATGGAAGAGATAGCCCTGGCCATAGTCCAGACCCATCTGGTGAAGCGTGCGGCATTCCTCTTCCGTCTCGATGCCCTCGGCGATGACGGTGCAGTTCATCTTGTGGGACAAGGTGGTGATGCCTTCGATCAGCATGCGGCTCTTCTGGCGGACGTCGTCATCGCCGTCGTTGATCGCGCGGGTGAAGGACTGGTCGATCTTGATGATATCGACAGGGAAACGGTTGAGGTAGCTGAGCGACGAGTAGCCGGTGCCGAAATCGTCGAGCGCGATGCGGCAGCCGAAGCGGCGAAGCTCGGTGACGATCATGCGAATCTGCGGGTTGTCGTGCATCAGCACGGCTTCCGTGATCTCGACCACGATGCGCTCGGGGCGGATGCCGTGGCGACCGACGATCGCGGCTAGACGGGCCGGCAGTGCCGGCTCGAACTGCAGCGGCGAGAAGTTGATGGCCAGGTAGGTATCCTGCATCCCCGATATGCGAGAGATTTTCGCGAGATTGGAAATCGCCTTTTCCATGATGACGTTGCCGACGCGGACGATCTTGCCCGTCTCCTCGGCGACGCTGATAATTTCGGCTGGCGGCATCAGACCTTTCTGCGGATGGTTAAGGCGCATCAGCGCCTCGAAACCGGCAATGCCGCGGCGGTTGAGATTGACGATCGGCTGCAGGAAGGCTTCAAACCAATTGTCGACGAGGCCGGCTTCGATATTGGCCTCGATTTCGGCGCGGCTGCGGGCGCGGTCGAGCATGGCTTTGTCGAAGAGCTGTGCGCCGTTCTTGCCGTCCCGTTTCTTCGCATACATCGCCATGTCGGATTTCTGCAGCAGCTCGGCCGCGGTCGCGGCGTGATGTGGGTAGATGGCGATGCCGATGGACGCGCTCAGATGCATGTCCGGGGCAAATGGCGTTTCGAAGATTGAGGCGATCTGCTCGCACACCGCCTTTGCGCGCGTTTCGGCGTCCTTCGCAGGCAGCAGGATAGCGAACTCGTCGCCGCCGAGACGGGCCGCCTCGTCGGAGGGGGCAAGATGGGTCTTCAGGCGCTCGACGAGTTCGATCAGCGCCGTGTCGCCGGCAGCGTGCCCCATATTGTCGTTGATCCACTTGAAGCGGTCGAGATCGACGAAGAGGCAGGCGAGTTCCTGGCCGGCGGCGTCTGCGGCAGCGATCTTGTTATCAAGCACCGCCTCGAAGCCTTGGCGGTTGAGAAGCCCGGTCAGATGGTCGGTGATTGCCTGGCGATGGTTGCGGTCCTCCGAAGCCTTGAGCTCGGTCACATCCGTCATGACGGACAGCGAGAGGCGATCGTGAGCGCCGGCGGCCGCTTCCGATTCCATGATGAGGACGTCCATGGTGCGGCCGTCGCGGCAGACGAATTTGACGGTGACCGTCATGCCGTTTTCAGCGTAGCGGCGCTTGACGAATTTATTGCGGCTGTTCGGCGTGACCAGATCTGCAAAATTGCGGCCAATGACGTCCGCGCGACTATAACCGGTGGCGAGCAGCCAATAGTCGCTGACGGCAGTGATGCGGTCTTCCTCATCGAGCGAGAAGAGCATGGCGGGCGTCAGATTGTAGATGTCGGTGGCGCGGCGATGGGCGAGCTTCAGCTCCTTCTCCTCGCTTTCCAGCTTGGTTTGCATCTCGTTGAAGCTGTGGGCAAGCCGTCCCATCTCGTCGTTCGACTGCCAGTCGACATGATGGCGCGAGCCGAGCTGCCGGGTGGCCTCGATTGCCGCCGTCAGACGCATCAGCGGCTGGATGACGAAGAACCGGTTGCCGATCAACGCTGTGCCGAAAACGGTCAGAACCGCGAAGATGAAGATCGAAATGAAGACGACCTCTTCCTGCTTCAGACCGGAAAACAGCCCGAGGGCGGGATAATAGACGCTGATGCTGCCGAGGTTCTTCGGACCGTCGACGGTGTTGTAGATGATGGCACGCGACACCTGCTCGAGCTTGCCGTCAAAGGAACGCGGAATGGTGGATTGGCTGACGTCGAGCTGACCCGACTGATCCCGCACCTCGACCTTGACGATGGCGCCCTGGGAAACGACCGTCGCGCTGATCTGGGTGACGCTTTCCTCATCGAGGTCCCAGAGCGGTTTTGCCAGGGCTTGAGCATTGGCGACAAGAAGAACAGAGATATGGTCGCGTATTTCTTTATCGGCGCGTTCCGAGGAAAGAAAAAGGAAAAGAACAAAAAGCGGAGCGACAAAAACAAGCAGCGCTCCGCAAACAATCCCAAAAAACCTGTTCTCAACGGAATTGTTCATGGTTCCGTCTACTCCCCCAGGCCGGCATATTTGCTGTCGCGCGTTCAGGCCGGCTTCTTCGCAGCTGACGGCCCATGCTTTCATGAATATGTTAAATGTTGCTGAAACGGAGGCTTGGCAGGCAATGAAAAGCCCGCCTTCCCCGTGAACTGGTTCTCGAAAGTTGGATGACGACCTTCGGGAGCCACTTCGCCAGGGATGGCGGGCCATATGCTTTGCAACTGGTCGAAGCGATCAGGCTTCGGCTTCGCCTTCAGCTTCCGCGGCGCTCTCATCGACGCCGGCAGCCGGAGCGACGATGGTCGCGACCGTGAAGTCGCGGTCGATGACCGGGCTGACGCCCTTCGGCAGGGTGACTTCCGAAATATGGATGCTGTCGCCGATCTTCTTGCCGCTGAGGTCGATGTTGAAGAATTCCGGGATCGCATCGGCCGGGCAGTGAACTTCAACTGCGTGGCGGACGATGTTCAGAACGCCGCCGACCTTGAGGCCCGGAGACTTCGCTTCATTGATGAAGTGAACCGGGATTTCGACGGTCACCTGGGTGTTGCCGGAGACGCGCAGGAAATCGACATGCAGCGTGAAGTCGCGGACCGGATCGAGCTGGTAGTCTTTCGGCAGAACCTTGTACTTCTTGCCGTCGACTTCGATGGTCGCCACGGTGGTCATGAAGCCACCGGCGTGAATGCGCTTCGTCACCTCATTGGTGTTGAGAGCGATGGCAATGGGGGCCTGCTTGTCACCATAGATGACAGCGGGAATCAAACCGTTGCGGCGAAGTTCACGGGCGGACCCCTTACCAACCCGTTCGCGCGCCTCGGCCTTGAGCTCGTAAGTTTCCTGGCTCATGGCTATTCCTTTCGAGGTTATTTGGAGAGTTCGGCGGCAGGCAAAAGCCTAGTTCCGTCAAACCGGAGGCGGGTTTTCCCATCCTCATCCGCGTTGCCTCCAAGGGTGTCTACGCGGACCGGTGGCCTATAGTATAAGTCGCCCGGAAACGCAAGTTGCCGATTGCGCCGGTTTTTCGGCGATGGAGGGGCTTTCGCCGGGGCGCTTCATCATCGGAGAGAGCGAACTCGCCCAGATTGCATCCGCACCCATCCCAATGCGAGAACCTTGTTGAAATCACTCGCGATCTGCACCTGGTCAAACGCAAAATTGCCAGTGCTTATCGCCACTTGGCTTGACATTGCCGCGCTTCGCATCTTTGGATGGCCGCAATCAAAAAGTGGCTGAGGAGAAAACCAGACCATGCGTCTCAAACTTGTCACGGCAACGAGTATTCTTGCCCTTTGCCTTTTCACCGGGGCCGAGGGCGCGGAGATCAACCAGGAGGGCGCCAACGCGGTCAAGGAGACCCTGACGAAGCTGCTTCCGCAGGATTTGGCAAAAAGCGGCTTCATCACCGTCAATCCGGCCGGCACGCGCTATGAGGTCATCTACGATCTGGCGAAGCTGCTTACCAAGGCGGATCCGGCGACGTTTACGATCACAGGGTTGACACCGTTTTCGATGTTCGCCACGCCGCTCGACAGTGGCCTCTGGAACATCGAAGGCGACAACAGGCTCAACGTCTCGGGCCATTTCAAGGGTCCAGACCAGAAGCCGACGGATTTCACCTATTCTATCGTGTCGCTTGTTTATTCCGGCGTCTTCGACCCGGCGATCAGCTATCTGCGCTCCGGCACCTTCGCGGCCAAAGACATCAAGGTGGCCAGCAAGACCGAAACGGAGGAGGTCCATGCCAGCATCGCCAGCATGGATCAGAAGCTGAGTTCGACCGACAGCGCAGGCGGCCATGGACGTATCGATTTCGCCGGCAGCGGCTCGATGTCCGATTTCGTCGAGCAGGTTTCCGGCCTGAAAATGCCGCCCATCGAACTTCGTGCCGGCTCGATCAATGTCGAGGCCAAGGTGAATGGCCTACCGGCCAAGCAGATTCGCGAGATGGTCTTCTTCGTGCTTGACCATGTCGATGAGAAGGAATTGAGCCCGGAAAACAGCGACAAGATAAAGGGAATAGTGAAGGAAGCCTTCCCGCTTCTGACCTTGTTCAGCGAGACGATCGGGGTCAACGACCTGACCGTCAGCAGCGAGATGGGCAAGGGCGGCGCCAAGGCATTCGGCTACAACCTCGCCATCGACGGGCCGAGCGACGCCATGCGTTTCGGCTTCGGCATGAATGCGCAGGAGATCAGCCTCGACACGCCGCTAATGCCGGCCGACTATTCGGCCTTCATGCCGAGCAACTTCGATTTCCAGCTCGCGCTTCCGAATCTGAATTTCGCAAGCTTCGGCGACGCCCTCATGGCGATGGATTTCAAAGATTCGGCGTCCGAGAAGACCGGCGAGGAAATGGCGAAGAAGCTCTTCCGCGATGGCCGGCTTGCCGTCGAGTTTCCGAAGATCAGTGCCAAATCGCAGGTCTATGACGTCGATATAACCGGCAGGATCGAAGGTCGCGTCGATACCGAGAAGGACTATTCGATGGAGGCGACGATCCTTGCCCGCGATCTCGACAAGACGATCGCGGCGGTTCAGGAGCTTGCCAAGGCGGACCCCGACCTCAACCAGGTCTCCTTCGGCATCATGATGGTGAAGGGCTTTGCCAAGACCGATCCGGATGGCCGTTCGCGCTGGGACGTCAGCATCAGCCGCGACGGTTCCGTGGCGGTCAATGGCCAGCAGATCAAGGGACCGGATGGTCCGGATCAGGAGCAGGATCAGGGGCTGGAGTCGGACGAGCAGCAGGAACCGGATCAAGGTCAGGACGTAGCCCCTGCGCCGCCGCAGCAGCCTTGAACGTTCTCGATTGGAATTGAACAAGAAAGAGGCCGGCTTGTGCCGGCCTTCAGGCTGCTGACAAACCACTGCAAAAGCCGTGACGCCATCCTCGGCCTTGTACCGAGGATCTGCGCCGGCCGATTAAATATCTGAAAATAATGCTTTCCTGCTAAGGAATTGCAGAGGTCAGATGCTCGGCACAAGGCTCGGCATGACGGAGGAGGCTTTTTAATCGAAGAGGCTGGAGACGGACTCTTCCTGGCTCGTGCGGCTGATGGCTTCGCCGATCAGCGGGGCCGTCGTCACGACGCGGATATTGTGCGCTGAAAGCACCGCCGTTGTCGGCTGGATCGAATCGGTGATGACGAGCTCACGCAGCTTCGAGGAGGTGACGCGGGTGACCGCGCCGCCCGAGAGAACGCCGTGCGTGATATAGGCGGTGACGCTGGAGGCACCCTGGGCGAGCAGTGCGTCGGCCGCATTGCAGAGGGTGCCGCCGGAATCGACGATGTCGTCGATCAGCAGGCAGTCCTTGCCGGTGACGTCGCCGATGATGTTCATGACTTCGGATTCACCTGGCCGATCGCGACGCTTGTCGACGATGGCCAGAAGACAGTCCAGCCGTTTGGCGAGCGCGCGGGCGCGCACCACGCCGCCGACGTCCGGCGAGACGACCATGACATTGCTGAGGTCATAATGGCTCTTGATGTCGCGCGTCAGCACGGGCAGGGCGAAGAGGTTGTCCGTCGGTATATCGAAGAAGCCTTGGATCTGACCGGCATGGAGATCGAGCGTCATGACGCGATCGGCCCCGGCTTCGGTAATCAGGTTGGCAACCAGCTTGGCGGAGATCGGCGTGCGGCCGGATGCGCGGCGGTCCTGACGGGCATAGCCGAAATAGGGAAGAACTGCGGTGATGCGGCGTGCCGACGAACGACGCATGGCGTCGATCATGATCAGCAGTTCCATCAGGTGGTCGTTGGCGGGAAAGGCGGTGGGCTGCACGAGAAAAACGTCCTCGCCGCGCACGTTTTCCTGGATTTCCACGAAGATTTCCTGGTCGGCAAACCTTCGGACACTGGCTCTTCCCAAAGGAACATTGAGATAGTTGCAGATCGCTTCGGCGAGTTGCCGGTTCGAATTGCCTGCGAAAACCTTCATTTTGGTCCGCCTGTTATGCGCTGATAGCCGCGCTTTTTAGTCAGCTTCCCAGTGAATGCAAGGGCAAAGGCGCCACAGACTTTCATATTTGCAAAAAGTTTGTGACTAACCGCCCTGAGTTTGCCGCCAGGAGGTGAATTCCGCGATGGTTTTCGAGGCGATCTGCTGCATCACCGAAGCCGGGACACCCGCCCAAGGGTCGGCGGCGCCCGTCGGTACGCTTTCCTGCCCCTGGATGCGGTGCAGGCGCGCGCCGCCACCGTCGAGAATGTCCCAGACGTAGACCACGGTGACCTTGCCGTCGTCACTGAAGGCAGAGAGATAACCTTTGAGAATGTAATCGCTGCTCGTGTCGTTCGAGCTCTTGATGGAAAGGCCATGGGCGCGCGCCTCGGCGCCGAGCTGGCGCGAGAGCGGAGTCACGGCTTGCACCGGCGCCCCGATGATCGGCAGGAAGCGCACCGTATTGCCGCGCGCGGATGATGTCCCGGGGGTGAGGGCGGCGGTCTGCTGCGGTTGCTGCGCGTCAAGCCGCTGGCCGGGCTGTGTTGGCGATCCGGCGCCGGCGGCAGCCGGCGGCAGCGCCTGTCCCTTGATTGGAGCGGAGGCGGCGGGCGAGGAGCCGTTCCTCGACAGCGCGTCTGCCTGCTCCTGCATCGTCGTCGGGGGCGCGCCGCTGCCGGATCGATAGGTTCTTTGCGATTGATCATAGGCCGGATGATAGCCACTCGGCTGTGTGCTCCCGGCAAAAACCGGCTGGCGGGTGCCGGCCAGACGTTCTGCCTCGCCCTGCGTCACCGGACTTGACGGCGGAGTTCCGGAGGATTCGCCAATTCCGACTTGCGGCGTCAGCGCGTCGGTGGTGTTGCAGGCGGTCAGCAGAGCCATGACGAACAGGAGCGTGGGCACAGTCGCAGCTCGCGTCATCCCGTGATCCGTCCTTCCCACAATCGTATCAGCCCGCCCGGATTTATGCGGGCGGGGATGGTCCTCTGTCAATTCCGGATTCTCACCGGTCAGTCCCGGTCTTCAAAGGCCGATGAAATCGAGCGAATGACGGGAAAGTGTGCGCGGCGCATCCGCCGTCGTCAGGTAGGTCTGTCCGAGCGTCATTGCCGTGCCGGTATCGGAATCGGCAATGATCATGTGCACGAAGAGCGACATGTTCGGCTCGATCGGCTGCGGATTGCCGACATGGAACATCTGGTGCTCCATCCAGGAGGGCGAGAAGCGGGCGCCGAGCGAATAACCGCAAGCATTCAGCCGGTGTCGGGCAAGGCCACGCTCGTCCATGATCCTGGCATGGATGTCGAAGACGTCGCCGAAGGTGTGGCCGGGCTTCAGCACGGTCTCGATCGCCTCAATGGTTTCGCGGCAGGCATTGTAGAGCTCTCGATGGCGTTGCATCGGCTCGCCGATGACGATCGTGCGCATCATGGCGGCATGATAATGCGCATAGGTGCCGGCCCATTCCAGCGTCAGCTGGTCGTTGGCGTCGAGCTTGCGGCGGCCGGCCTTGTAGCGGCAGAGCAGGGCGTCGGCAGAGGAGCCGATGATGAACTCGTTGGCGGGATAATCGCCGCCGCCGGAAAAGACCGCACCCTGCATGGCGGCGAGGATATCGGCCTCGTCGGAGCCCGGTTTCGTTAGCCGGATTGCGGCGTCGAGCGCGTCGTCCGCGAGAGCGGCAGCGCGCTCGACATAGGCGACCTCCGTCGGGCTCTTGACGAGACGAAGACGGCTGACGAGATAGGAGGCGTCGACGATCTGGCCGAAAGTGGTCAACTGCGCGTCGAGCAGGCGGGCAATGCGGCCGGTCATGCCGTGCGTATCATATTCCACGCCGATGCGGGCGCCGAGCAGATCCATCTCGACTAGGAGGTTCTTCAGGTCGAGCGTCGGATCGGCATTGACCCTGTCGACCCAGATGTGGATGTCTTCGAGGATCGAGGTGTGTTTGGCCTGGCGGAGATCGGCCGAGCGGGTGATCAGCGCCATCGTGCCGTCGCTCTTGACGACCAGCGTCTGGAAAAAGCAGTAGCCGAAGGTGTCATAGCCGGTCAGCCAATACATGCTTTCCTGGGCGAAGAGCAGCAGGGCATCGAGCTTTTCTTCCTTCATCTTCTCGGTGAGGCGTGCCAGCCGGCTTGCGAACTCGGCCTTTTCGAAATGCAGTGCCATTCTGCTCAAGTCTCCCTGATTGATATCGCTGAAATCTGGCGGCCGTAGTCCGGCTCGTTGCGATGTGTCGTCCTGCGATAGGAAAAGAAGCGCTCGCTATCCGGATAGGTGCAGAGCCCGAGGTTTTCGGCCTGCACACCAGCCCGCGTCAGCCTGTCGATCGTCAGCGCCGGTAGATCGAACATGGCGCGGCCCGGCGTTGCGGACGGCTTGAAAAAGCGTTCGTAGCCCGGATTTTCGGCGACGAAGCGATCGACGAATTCCGGCCCGACCTCGTAACTCGCCTGACTGATCGAGGGGCCGAGGCAGGCCAGTATGCTGGCGCGATCGGCCCCCAGGGCTTCCATGGCCGCAATGGTGTTTTCAAGAACACCGGTCAGCGCGCCCTTCCAGCCGGCATGGGCGGCGCCGATGACGCGATTTTCGGGGTCGGCAAAGAGGACCGGACCGCAATCGGCGGCCAGCACGCCAAGCGCAATGCCGGGAACTGCCGTCACCAGCGCGTCCGCGTCGGGGCGGGCGCCGTCGTAATCGGCGCCAATCGTCACGACGTCGGGCGAATGCACCTGATGAACAGTTGCCAGCCGCTCGAGCGGCAGGTCGAACCAAGCGGCGACGCGGCGGCGGTTTTCCATGACGTTCCCGCGCTCGTCGTTGGAGCCGAGGCCGACATTGAGACCGCGATAGATCCCTTCGGAAACACCGCCGGCCCGGGTGAAATAACCGTGGCGGATGGTGCCGCCCGTCGCTTCGTTCAGCAGCGGGCTTTGGATCGGTGCGGGAGAGGCCGCGTCCTGCATCTGTAATTCCGGGTTTTCGAGGGGTTTGTTTTATCCCGAGCGCATCGCGTCTGCGGCGCGCTTCAAGTTCCTGTTTCGCGCGGATGTTGGCTCAGCCGCGTGCGCCCTGTCAATCCACCGGGCGAAAGGGCATGAGATCGACGGCAGGATGGGAGACCGCCATCACCTTGAAGAGTTCACCCATCCGGCCCTCACCGGCGCCGGCAAGCCTGTCGACCGCCGATTGAATGACCTGCTGGGTCTGCGGCTCGCGGTCACGCCCGAGGGCTGCGGCGCGTTCGAGAATGCCGAGGCCGGTCAGAAAGTCACCCTGGTGCAGGGCGCCGTTCAGGTGGAGGCCGGCCGTCAGTGCCGTCTCGGCGAGCTGCTGGAAATCGACATGGCTCGTCAGGTCAGCTTCGCCGGGATGGGCGAGCGGCGGGTCGAATTCATGCATGCGCACCGCCTGCAGCGTATCGCCGAAGCCGGTGACGAGATGGCCGTAGTCGACGACCAGCGCCGTGCCGCCGAAGGCGCGCAGCCGCTCGCAGATCGCCATCATCACGGCCTGGCGGGCGGGTGAGATCTCGAAGAGCGTGCCGAGCGGCAGGTTCTGCGCCGGTTCCGGCAGTAGGGCAGGATCGAGGCCCGCGACACCTGCGGCAAAGGTCAGTTCGCCATCGGCGTCAAGCCCGACCATGCGCTCGCGGAAACCCGTTTGCGTGCGGACGAACTGCCGGATCGGGATCGCGTCGAACAATTCGTTGGCGGCAATCAGCGTGAAGCCGGGCGGGACCTCATCGAAGCCACCGTGCCACGCGATCCTTTCGCCATAAGCTTCGAGTGTCTGGCTCTGGACGTCGCGCAGGCGCTCGCTGGTTTCGACGAGATGCACGCTCATCGTGTCAAAGAGCGGCGGGGCGATGCGGGCGATGACACGCAGCATATCCGCCATCATCGTGCCGCGGCCAGGCCCGATCTCTACAAGGCGCACATCTGCCGGCGTGCCGTGGCGCTGCCAGGCATGGACGACGAAGACGCCGATCATCTCTCCGAAGATCTGGCTGACTTCGGGCGCGGTGACAAAATCGCCGGACCGGCCGAAGGGTTCGCGGGTGCGGTAATAGCCGTGCTCGGGATCGGCGAGGCAGAGCGAGAAATAGTCGGTGACGCTGATCGGGCCGTTGGCCTGGATGATCGCCTTGATCTTTTCGCCTAGAGCGGTGGTCATGTCGCGCGTCCTGCCGGTTTAGAGCTGCGGCGCGGCCTGGCGGCGGGCCCGCAGGATCGCCCAGAGGCCGAGCAGGATCATCGGGGAGGAGAGGACCATACCCATGGTCAGCCAGTTCGTGCCGAGGAGGTAACCGAGCTGGGCGTCCGGCTCTCGGAAGAACTCGACGAAGATGCGCGACAGTGCATAACCGCAGACGAAGACGCCCGTGATGAAGCCAGGGCTTTTCAGCGCACGCATGCCGTAGACGAGGGCGGCAAGCACCAGGAGCAGAACAATGCCCTCAAGGCCGGCCTCGTAGAGCTGGCTCGGATGGCGGGCGAAGGGGCCGCCGGTCGGGAAAACAACGGCCCAGGGGACGTCGGTCAGCCGGCCCCAGAGCTCACCGTTGATGAAATTGGCGATGCGGCCGAAGAACAGGCCGAAGGGAACGACGGCGGCGACGATATCGAACAGGCTCCAGATCGGAATGGCATTGCGGCGAGCAAAGATGATCATGGCAATCGTCGTGCCGGTCAGGCCGCCGTGGAAGGACATGCCGCCGTTCCAGATTTCGACTGCGCGGATGGGATCGCGCAGGACAGCGGTGAGGTCATAGAAGAAGATATAGCCGACACGGCCGCCGAGCACGACGCCGAGGGCGGCCCAGACGATGAAATCGTCGAGCTGCGTCTTCGTCATCGGCGGTCTATTGCCCGGCCAGAGACTGTCGTTGGCGGCGAGGCGGCGCGCATAGGCCCAGCCAAGCAGGATGCCCGCGACGTATGCCAGGCCGTACCAGTGAATCGCCAACGGACCGATCGAAAAAGCGATCGGATCGATGTCCGGGAAAGGCATGATCGCAAGGAGATTGGCTGCTGTCGGCAAGGTTTTCCCATCCGTTGAGGTCGGCGGAACATGCCGCCGCGATCCCGGACGGTCAAGTGCATTGTTCGTGATCGCGCCTCGGCTGCCCGCTTCAGGATAAGGCTATCCCGCGCAAAGCGCTTGCATCGCGGGTGGCGAAGCCCTACCTCAATCTTGGAGGCCCCGAAGGGCTGAATTCACCTTATACGAAGGGAGAAAAACGCCATGACGACCGGAACGAACCGCATCATGGACGAGTTCGCCAAGCTGATGACCGATGCGGCAGGTGCCGCGCAGGGCGTCCGCAAGGAGATCGAGACGGCTTTCAACGCCCAAGCCGAGCGTTGGCTGAACAGCATGGACGTCGTCAAGCGCGAGGAATTCGAGGCCGTCCGAGAGATGGCGATCAAGGCGCGCGATGAAAACGAGGCGCTTGCCGCCCGTATCGCGGCGTTGGAGGCCAAGCTCGCCAGCGAGGGCCACTAAATCCAGCTAGGTGCAGATGCGGCGTTGCCTTCATGCCACACGCCGCATCTGTCACAAAAAATTCCAGGTGAATTTTCCACCTGTGGACACTGCCAAAAAAGCCAATACGCAGAGTCGCTTATTCTCCCTTCTGAATTGAGTTTCGAAGTGCTTTCCACAGCAGGCCTGCCCTATTTTCCCTTCTGGGGGCTGGCAGGTGGCAAGGGTCATTATACACTGATTTTAAATGATGATTCGAAGCGACTTGGTAAGCTCCGGGCAGGTTATCTGCGTTAAGTCTGGCAGCGGTTCAACGATCATCCGATGGTGGTTTCCGGTATTGCGTGTGTCTTTCTTGTGTTCGTATCCCAAGCTAAGCCGCATTCGTTCCGGTCAAGAAGGTGCTGCATGAACCTGATGGAATTGGAAGTCGAGCGTCAGTCGAACCCGGTCGATATGATCGAGTACGTGGCCTCCAACAACGACTGGTCGTTCGAGCGGTCCGGCGAGGACGAGATCGCGATGACGGTCGAGGGACGCTGGGCGGACTATCATGTTTCCTTTTCCTGGATGGAGGAATTCGAGGCGCTGCATCTTGGCTGCGCTTTCGATATCAAAGTCCCCGACATCAGGGTCAACGAGGTGGTCAAACTGCTCTCGGCGATCAACGGGCAGGTCCTGATGGGTCATTTCGATCTCTGGCGTCAGGAAGATGTCGTCATCTTCAGGCAGTCGCTGCTGCTTGCAGGCGGCGCGGAGCCGACCAATCGCCAGGTAGAGGTGCTGCTTTCCAGTGCGCTCGACACATGCGAAGCCTATTTCCAGGCATTCCAGTTCGTTGTCTGGTCCGGCATGGACGCGGCTAAGGCGATGGAAGCCGTGCTGTTCGAAACGGTAGGCGAGGCATAAGATGCCGGCGAAGGCGTTCTCCCCGGCAAATCCCGTCGTACTGATCGGCGCCGGAAACATGGGCGGAGCCATGCTCTCCGGCTGGCTGAAGAGCGGCGTTCCGGGCTCCGCCGTCATTGTTGTGGATCCAGGCCCTTCATCGGCGATGCTGGCGACGATCAAGGAAGCCGGCGCGACGCATCTGACCGCGATCCCTACGGAATTGAAGGCGAGCGTTTTGTTTCTCGCAGTCAAGCCGCAGGTGATGGAGACGGTGTTGCCCGATGTGAAGAGCGCCGTCGGGCCGGCGACGGTCGTCGTCTCGGTGGCAGCCGGCAAGACGCTCGGTTTTCTCGAAAAACATCTCGGCAAAGCCGCCATGGTGCGAGCCATGCCGAACACGCCGGCTATGGTCGGCCGCGGTGTGACGGGGGCCTTTGCCAATTCAGGAGTCAGCGATCCGCAGCGCAAACGCGTCCATGCCCTTCTCAGCGTCTCCGGCCCCGTCGAATGGGTGCCTGCGGAGGCCGATATCGATGCCGTGACGGCGCTGTCCGGCAGTGGTCCGGCTTATGTATTCTATCTCGTCGAATGTATGGCGGAGGCAGGTCGAAAGCTCGGCCTGCAGGCGGACCTCGCCATGCGTCTTGCGCGGGAAACGGTCGCGGGGGCTGGTGAACTCTTGCACCAGTCCCCCGACGATGCTTCGCGGCTGCGGCAGAATGTGACGTCTCCCGGCGGCACGACGGCGGCGGCGCTCGCCGTGCTGATGGCGGAGAACGGCATGCAGCCCCTGTTCGATAAGGCGCTTGCGGCAGCGCGCAAGCGGGCCGAGGAACTGGCCGGCTGACGGAGATCCACATGGCGGAAGAGATCAGCTACGCCGATTTCGAGCGTGTCGACATCCGTGTCGGTACGATCATCGAAGCCAGCCCTTTTCCGGAGGCGCGCAAGCCGGCTTTCAAGCTGCTCATCGATTTTGGCCCTCAGATCGGTATCAAGAAATCCTCGGCGCAGATCACCGTGCATTATACGCCGGAAACCCTGATCGGCCGGCAGGTGTTCGGCGTCGTCAATTTCCCGCCCCGGCAGATCGGTCCGTTCCGTTCGGAAGTGCTGACGCTGGGATTCGAGGACGAGAATGGCGCGATCGTGCTTGCGGCGGTCGAACAGCCGGTGCCGAACGGCAGGAAGATGATGTGAGAATGGGCTCACACCATTTTTCCGGGTGCCTGATGTGTCTGCATCGGATGCTCAACAAGGCCTGATCTCCTGCAGATACGGATTGCTTCGCCGTTCGTCACCGATGCGGCTGCCAGGCCCATGGCCGCAGATAAAGCCCACGTCGTCGCCAAGCGGCAGGACCTTCTCGCGGATCGAATCCAACAGCTGCTGATGATTGCCGCCCGGCAGGTCGGTGCGGCCGATCGAGCCATTGAAGAGCACGTCGCCGAGATGGGCGAAATTCTGTGCGCGGTTGAAATAGATCACGTGGCCGGGGGCATGGCCGGGCGTGTGATAGACCTCGAATTCGTGGGCGCCGAAGGAGACCTTGTCGCCGTTCTTCAGCCAGCGGTCCGGCAGAACATTGCGCAATCCTGATATGCCGTACGTCGCGGCCTGGGTCTCGATGCGCTGCAGCAGCGGCAGGTCATCCTGATGCGGGCCGACTATGTCGACGCCGAGGGCTTCCTTCAACTCCCCGGCGCCGCCGGCATGGTCGAGATGACCGTGCGTCAGCCAGATTTCCTTGATGGTCAGGCCGCTTTTCTCAATCGCCTGAAGGATGAGCGGCACGTCGCCGCCTGGATCGACGACAACGCCTTCCTGGGTATCGGGATCGAAGAAGACCGTGCAGTTCTGCTGAAAGGGTGTCACCGGAATGATGCCGGCCTGGAGCATGCCCATAAGTGCCTCGCTTGGGTGTCTTGGGTGCTCAGGGTATAGTCCGAAACGGCGGCGAGGGCAGCCCAAATCTTCTGCTTTGACGCGTGTTTCACGGCAGCAAGACCGACTGCAACACAAGTTTATAGGTCTCTTCCGCCGTTCGACGCGTCGACGAAATCAAATTTTATTCTAACTTTTCAATTGATTGGGAGGGCGTATCTGTAGGGGGCGTTTTGCCCCGGCGGGGCGCGTCGGAACATCGTGGAACGCCGCGCGTTGTCCGGCCATCGAAACCAAGGAGACGCTCACATGACCTTGAAGAGAAACATCCTGTTGGCTGGAGCCGTGCTCCTGGCGAGCGGCGGTCTGGCGCAGGCGGAGATGGTGGCGACCACGGTCAACGATCTCAACGTCCGCGCAGGTCCAGGCCCGCAATATCCCGCAGTCGGCCTTGCCACCCGCGGTTCGACCGCGGTGCTCGACGGCTGCATCGAAGGTAGCCGCTGGTGCCGTGTCGACGTCAACGGCATGCGCGGCTGGGTCTATGCGGATTATCTGCAGATGGACTACGGCGGCAACCAGGTTATCGTCGAGCAGCATCGCGCCGAGATCGGCGTTCCCGTGGTGACCTACGAGTCGACCGCCAGCGTTGTCCCGGCCGACCCGCAACCGGCGCCGGGCGATGAATTGATCGGGCCGGTTGGAGCCGTCGAAACGATCACTCCGCCGGAGACGGTGCGGACCTATATCGAGACCAATCCGACCGAGACGGTGCGGCTTGGCGGCGATGTGGTCGTCGGCGCGGAAGTGCCTGCCGACGTGACTTTCCAGACCATTCCGGATTACGAATATCGCTACACAAGGATCAACGACCGGCCCGTCCTCGTCGATCCAGGTACGCGTCGGATTGTCTACGTCTATCAATAAGATCATCGGCAACTATGAAAGGAGGCGGTCGGCAGGCCGCCTCGTTCGCGCAATCCTCCTCCCGCCTTTGAAGCCATTCCAAATCTCCGCCGGGGCTTCACTCGCCATGCCTGTTGATTGTTGTCCCCATTACGTTTTATCCAAGACGTCGGGGGAGTTGCTTATTGCGTCAGAAGTTCCGGGCGGGCCTTGGTTACCCAAGAAATATCAGGGAAATTGCGAAATAAGCTCGGGCTCCCACGAAGTTCGGTGAAGCTGGCAGCCGCGTAAATTTATGTCAACAATACTGACCTATGTATGCGGAAGTTTCCCGCAACGCGCGCAATGAGAAAGGAAATGTGGAGTGTCACGACAGACCGGTCCCAAAGCAGGCAAGCCGGAGCCGTTGGCCACGCCAATGGAGGATACAGGTGGTATCGATTTCGAGATGATCGAACTATTCTTCTTCGCCTATCGCGACTTCGTTTCTGATCCTGACGCCATCCTCGAAAAGAGCGGCTTCGGACGGGCGCATCACCGCGTCGTGCATTTCGTCAACCGCAATCCCGGCATGACGGTTGCAGATCTTCTCGACACACTGAAGATCACCAAGCAGAGTCTTGCAAGGGTGCTGAAACAGCTGATCGATTCGGGCTATATTCGCCAGGTGGCCGGTCCTGAGGATCGGCGGCAGCGCAAGCTTTATCCGACGAAATCGGGGCGCGAGCTGGCGCTTGCCCTTGCAGAGCCGCAATCGCGCCGCATTGAGCGGGCATTCGAAGGAGCCTCTGCGCAGGTGCGGGAGGGCGTGAAAGCCTTCCTTGGAGGCATGCGGGATAGAAAGAAGGCGGATTGAATGGCGGTCAAGACAGGTATTTCCGACGATGCGGCGCATCTGCTGGTGGTCGACGATGACTCCCGTATCCGCGCGCTGCTCAATCGTTATCTCGCGGAGAACGGCTTTCGCGTCACTGTCGCGGCCGACGGCGCCGAGGCGCAGCGCAAACTTGCCGGTCTCGATTTCGATCTCATCATCATGGATGTGATGATGCCGGGCGAATCCGGCATCGACGTCACCCGCGGGCTTCGCGCCATCAAGAACGTGCCGATTATCATGCTGACGGCGCTGGCGGAATCGGGCAATCGCATTGAAGGCCTTGAGGCCGGCGCCGACGATTATCTCTCCAAACCCTTCGATCCGCGCGAGTTGGTCCTGCGCATCAACAATATCCTGCGCCGCAATGCCAACGGTGAGGGGCTGAAGATCGAACAGGTCATGTTTGGGCCCTACACTTTCTCCCTGACCCGCAAGGAGCTGAAGAAAGCCAGCGAGGTGATCCGGCTTACCGATCGCGAACAGGAAATCATGCTGCTCTTTGCGCGGCGCGCCGGTGACACCATCCCCCGTCACGAATTGATCGGCAATGACACAGAGGTCGGCGAGCGGACGATCGACGTGCAGATCAACCGGCTCAGGCGCAAGATCGAGGAGGATCCGGCCAATCCCGTCTGGCTGCAGACGGTGCGCGGTATCGGATACAGGCTGAGCATCGACTAGATTTGAGAAGTGGAGCATGATGCGGAGGACGGTTCACACTTTCCGTATCGCGCTCTGAACGGCCGGGACCGACGATGGTGACAATGGACAGTTTGCGGCGGGAAGACCGCGCTCCGGCGGCGGGCTGGCGCTGGATCGTCCGCTGGCTGCGGCGCCGATTGCCCACCGGGCTCTACGCGCGCTCGCTGCTGATCATCATCATCCCGATGGTGCTGCTGCAATCCGTCGTCGCCGCCGTCTTCATGGAGCGTCACTGGCAAATGGTGACCGAGCGCCTGTCGCTCGCCGTCACCCGCGACATCGCCGCCATCATCGAGATCGTCGAGACCTATCCGCAGAATTCCGACTATAGCGAGATCATCCGCATCGCGCGCGATCAGCTTAACCTGCAGATTTCGATTGAGCCGGACGGCGATCTGCCGCCGCCGCGCGTCAAGCCCTTCTTCTCGATCCTTGACGGCATCCTCAGCGATGAGATCACCGACGAGATTCACCGGCCTTTCTGGATCGACACGGTTGGCAACTCGAACCTCGTCGAAATCCGGATCAAGCTCGAGAACAAGATCCTGCGGGTGCTGGCCAAGCGCAGTCAGACCTATGCCTCCAACACCCACATCTTCATCGTCTGGATGGTCGGCACGTCGCTGGTGCTGATCGGCATTTCGATTCTCTTCCTGCGCGGGCAGATCCGGCCGATCCTGATGCTGGCGCGGGCTGCCGAAAGCTTCGGCAAAGGGCAGAAGCCCGACAATTTCTATCCGCGAGGCGCCGACGAAGTCAGGCGCGCCGGCCTTGCCTTCATTCTGATGCGTGAACGCATCGAGCGGCAGATCGAGCAGCGTACGGCGATGCTTTCCGGCGTCAGCCATGATCTGCGCACCATTCTCACCCGCTTCAAGCTGCAACTGGCGCTCGCCGGCGACAATCCCGACCTGCATGGCCTGAACGACGACGTCAATGATATGCAGACGATGCTGGAGGCCTACATGGCCTTCGCCCGCGGCGAGGTCGAAGAGGATGTCGGCGAGCTGAAGCTCAGCGAGATCTTCGCCAAGCTGGAGTCCGATTTCGTCCTGCATCGTAAGCAGTTCAGCTATTCGATCGAAGGCGACGACGACATTTCCGTCAGGCCGAATGCGTTCACGCGTCTCGTCACCAACCTTGCCTCGAACGCGCGCCGTTATGCCAATAGGCTCGACATCGAGGCCAAGCACAATGCCAAGTGGCTGACTGTTATCTTCGACGATGACGGGCCGGGCATTCCGGAAAAGAATCGCGAGGACGTGTTCAAGCCGTTCTTCCGGCTGGACGCAGCCCGCAACCTGGATGCATCCGGCACCGGCCTCGGTCTTGCGATTGCCCGCGATATTGCCCGCAGCCATGGCGGCAACGTCACGCTGGGCGACAGCCCGCTCGGGGGCTTACGGGCAACGATCCGTATTCCGGCCTAATTGTCCGTTGCCGTCAGCTTCACGGCCTTGCGCGAATCGAACTCATCCAGGCGCTCCACGATCCAACGCCAGAGAGTGACGACCTGCATGAGGAGGTCGCGGCCAAGCGGCGTCAATTCATATTCAACGCGCGGTGGAATCTCGGGATAGAGGGTGCGAATAATGAGGCCGTCGCTTTCGAGGGTGCGCAGCGTCTGCGTCAGCACTTTCTGGCTGATGCCCTCGATCCGCTCCATGAGGCGCGAGAAGCGTAAGGGTGCGCCGGCATCCGATAGTGCGTGCAGGATGCGCAGTGGCCATTTCGCCGCCGCCCGTTCTATCAAGGCGCGCGCTCGTGCATCCTGCTCTTCAGTCATGTTGCAGCAGAAATCGAATATGTCGCCGGCCACTTCAGTTACCTCGAGGTGTGTATAGATCATTCTGGTACCTTCTTTCGATCGGGAACAATAGGACCTACATGCTCGTGGAACCAATCAAGGAGAGGTTTCCGATGTCGAAGGTGTGGTTGATTACAGGCTGTTCGCGTGGTCTCGGCCGGGCGCTGGCGGAGGCGGTTCTGGCCGCCGGCGATAATCTGGTGGCGACGGCGCGCGATCCTGCCCGGCTTGCGGATCTTTCCGAACAATATGGCAATCAGGTGCTGACGCTGGCGCTCGACGTGACCGACGAGGAAGCGGCAGCTGCCGCGGTGGAAGCTGGCGTGAAGCGGTTCGGCCGTATCGACGTGCTTGTCAACAATGCCGGCTACGGCAATGTCAGTCCGATCGAGGATACCAGCCTCGCCAATTTCCGAGCCCAGGTCGAGACCAACCTCTTCGGTACTGTTATCATGACCAAGGCGGTGATCGCCCTGATGCGCGAACAGCGTGCGGGCCATATCATCCAGTTCTCATCCGTCGGCGGCCGTATCGGACCCGCCGGACGTGGCGCCTATTCGGCAGCCAAATTTGCAGTCGAGGGCTTTTCGGAGGTGTTGTCGAAGGAAGTCGCGCCATTCGGCATCAAGGTGACAGTGGTCGAACCCGGCGGTTTCAGAACTGATTTTGCCGGTGCCTCGACGGTGCTGGCCGAGGGGCGCGCGGACTATGCGGAAACGGTCGGCGCCACGGTGCGCTTCCAACGTGAATATGACGGCCGTCAACCTGGCGATCCTGCCAAAGCGGCCGCCGTCGTCATTCACATTGCCGGTCTCGATCAGCCGCCGCTCCGGTTGCTGCTCGGCAGCGATGCTGTGCGCAATGTCGAGAAGGCGGATGCGGCACGCATCGAGGCCGATCGGGCATGGCGCGCGGTCAGCGTCTCGACCGATTTCGAGCCGGATGCCGAGATGCGGGCGATGCCCTGGGAGAAGAAGGCGGGCTGAACGAGGCAAAAACAAAAGCGCCGCTGGAGAGCGGCGCTTCGCGATGACGTGTTGGCAGATCAGCCGGCGGTGCAGAAGTGACTGCGGCCATCATTGCCGATATAGGTGCCGCTGCGCGGATCGAAGGAGCGGTAGCGGTAGGAGCAATAACGCTCCCATTGCGGTGACCAGGGCTCTACCGACGCGCGCGCAGGCGCATAATATCTAGGCTGTTCAACATATTGCGGCTGCTCGACATAGACGCGGCGCGGAGCGCGATAGACCGGAGCCGGCTCGTAATATTCTGGCTCGTACGGCGGGTCGATGTAGCGGGGTTCGTCATAAACAGGGCCATTATTGGCGTTGGCGATAGCCGAGCCGACAATCAACCCGGTGGCGAGACCGACAGCGCCACCGACGAGGGCATCGTTGTTGTGATGATGGCGCCAGTGGTGGTCACCGGCCGAGGCCTCGCCGATGACGGAGAGAGAAAGCGCGGCAGCCGTTGCCGTCAGCAGAAGAGTTTTGGCGAGCCTGTTCATAAGCATCAAGTCCTAATCTCGGAAACCGAACGCCGGTTCCTTCTCGATGGTGTCAGTCCTAAAGATTCCTGGCTGAACGAAGGCTGAACGACAAAACCCGGCATTGCTGCCGGGCTTCAACTCGAATTCGACAGCCTTGTTAAGGGCTCAGCCGGCAATCTGCAGATTGACGGCCTTGGGGCCCTTGCCGCGGCGATCCGGCTCCGTGTCGAAGCTTACCTTCTGGTTTTCCGTCAAACCGGCCAGCCCGGAGGCCTGTACGGCAGAAATGTGAACGAAGATATCGGCGCCGCCCCGGTCCGGCTTGATGAAGCCGAAGCCCTTGTCGGTATTGAAGAATTTTACAGTGCCAGTCTCGGCCATGCGTCAGGTCCTTTTCTCTCTGCCCGCCATCCACACGGGCAGCATCATAGCATTGCCTCCTTGCGGGAGGCGTTGGCAGGCAAGTCTTGAAATTTGAGAAAAAGGTCCCCTCTACCTCGGCCTGCTCCAAGCAGGACTTTCGCCTGCTTTGTTTGGAACCGGCTGACCGGAATATTAGCGTTCCCGGCGCGCAAATACTTAAGGACTTCCCATGCTCGCAAAATGCCCGAACGCGCTGAGAGTGCTGCGTTTAAGGGATTTTGGCAAGCAAAAGTTTTTTAACGTGTCCTTCCGGGCACACTGCTGCCCACGTCTGGTTTGCACAAAAACGCAAAATTTCCGTCGCGAATGGGAGATGATTAACGATTTATAGTCGCCCGCAATGTAAGTTTCGGGCAGATTTTGCCAAAAATACAACGTAAACGGGCTAGCGAGCTCCCTAAAAATTTTTTGAATCCGGCGTCCATCCATATTTGGACGCATGTTCAGGCGGCTGACAACCGGCGGCGAGCAAAGCCGGGCACGATCTCGACTACAAGCATAGCGATAAACATTAGCGCACAACCTGTATATCCGGTGGCCGGCATCGACTCACCGAGAATCAGGGCTGCGAGCGATGCGCCGAAGAGCGCTTCGGACGAAAGGAAGATCGCCGCCTGCGACGGAGTCGTGTAGCGCTGGGCAATCACCTGCAGCACGAAGGCCAAGCCGGACGAGAAGATGCCGACATAAAGGATCTCAGGTCCTGCGGCCCAAATCGCCGAAAGGCTGATCGGTTCGACCGCTGCGGCAACGGCCAACGCGCAGGCCGTGGTGACGGCAAATTGCGTGGCGGCCAGCGCGAGCGGCCTTCCGCTCTCGGAGACGGTCATGCCGGCAAGGGTGATCTGGATCGCCCAGAAGGCGGCGCAGGCCACGGTCAGGAGATCGCCTGAGGTGAGCGCCGAGAGATGACCGCCGGACAGGAGATAGATGCCGGCGAGCGCCATCAGCGCGCCCGGCCAGATGATCCAATGCGGGGCACGGCGCAGGAAAAACACGGCAATGAGCGGCACGAAGACGACATAGAGGCCAGTGATGAAGCTGGAATTCGTCACCGTCGTCGTCTGCAGGCCGACCTGCTGGGTGGCGGCGCCGCTGAAAAGGGCAAGGCCGGTGAGGATATAGAGCTTGGCATGGCGCGCGCTGGTTTTCACCTCTGCCTTGCGCGCTTCCAGAAGAACGAAAGGCAAGACGGCCAATGTGGCGACGGCAAAACGTAAGGCGATGAACCAGAAGGGGCCGATCGCCTTCATCGCCGTCGACTGCGCGACGAAGCCGCCGCCCCAGATGGCGGCTGCAAGCAACAGGAGGAGGTTCGCCTGAATGCGCGTCATGTCGTCCTCGATGAGGAAGGGAGATCTGTTCGAGCGGTTAGCAGTTGCCTTTCCTCTAGGCAAGGGCGAAGACTTGGCGCTGATGGCGGAGGTGGAGGCATGCAACGCGAAAAACAGACGCCGGCGAGCGGTATGGCGGTATCCGGAATGGCAGGCTATTCCGGTGCGCCGCTGGCCAGGAAGCTCGGGCTTGCGCATGGGCAGGCTGCCGCTCTTCTCGGTGTTCCCGAAACGATCGAC
The DNA here is from genome assembly GCF_002117485.1 of Rhizobium sp. NXC14. Classification (NCBI taxonomy): domain Bacteria; kingdom Pseudomonadati; phylum Pseudomonadota; class Alphaproteobacteria; order Hyphomicrobiales; family Rhizobiaceae; genus Rhizobium; species Rhizobium sp. NXC14. The sequence continues at coordinate 3,144,729 of NZ_CP021030.1, read as the reverse complement.
GACATCAATGGTTTCGGCGGTTTTGCTTCGGTCATCCGCCTGCTTCCCGAGACTCTTTTGCGGGCGCTCGATTATGTCCATCTATTTGTGACTGACCGCGTAGTGTTGGAAGCGGCGGCGCCGACGCTGTTCCGGGTCCTGAAGCCCGACGGCATGATCTGGATCTCCTGGCCGAAGAAGAGCTCACGCGTGCCCACCGATATCACCGAGGATGTGCTGCGGGAGATCCTGCTGCCAACGGGCCTGGTCGATGTGAAGGTCTGCGCAGTCGACGAGATCTGGTCCGGGCTGAAATTCGTCATTCGCAAGGAATTGCGCGGCGCGCTGTGACCGCTCAACCGTTGTTGGCCTGAGCGCGCGAGACCCTGAGCAGCGCGCCGTCGTCCTCGTCCGTCAGCATCAGCAGCGCGCCGTCGGGCGCTACAATGACGTCGCGGATGCGGCCGTAGTCGCCCTCGAACAAGCGCTCCTCGGCGATGAACGCGCCGCTCTCGTCGCGCTGCATGCGCGAGAGCAGCTGGAATTTCAGCGCCGCGACGAGGAAGTCGCCGTCCCATTCCGGGAACATGGCGCCGCGATAGACAGCGAGCGCGCCGGGCGCGATCGAAGGATCCCAATAGTGCAGCGGCTGCTCCAGCCCTTTTTTGGCGGTGCCTTCGCCGATCTCGGCGCCTGAATAGTCACGGCCGTAGGTGATGATCGGCCAACCATAATTCTTGCCCGCTTCGATCTGATTGATCTCGTCGCCGCCGCGTGCGCCATGTTCGACGGTGTAGAGCTTGCCGTTCTTCGCATCGAAGGTGATGCCTTGCGGGTTGCGGTGGCCCTTCGACCAGATCTCCGGCAGCGCCTTGCCGCCGTCCTTGAACGGATTGTCGGCGGGGATGCTGCCGTCGGCATTGATATGGACGATCGAGCCGGCATCGTCCTGCCAATCCTGCGAGCGGTCGCGGTCGCCGCGGTCGCCGACGCTGATGAACAGCGTGCCATCGCGGGCGATTGCGATGCGCGCGCCATATTGGATGTTGCCTAACGTGAAGCGCCGCATGGTGAAGATGGGCGTGACCGCCTGAAGCCTCTTTTCGTCGGGAGACAGCGTTGCGCTGAAGGCCTCGGTGCCGGAGCCCTGCCTGTTGGCGATGGCGGCGGTGAAATAGAGTTTTCTGCTCTTGGCAAAATCCGGGGCAAGCGCCACGTCCATAAGACCGCCCTGGCCGCGGGCATTGACCTTGGGCACGTTGCCGATCGGCTCGGAAAGCTTGCCATTGCGGATGATACGTATGCGGCCCGGCCGCTCGGTGACGAGATAGGCGCCGTCGGGCAATACTTCGACCGCCCAGGGGTGTTCGAGACCATCGGCCAGTTTTTCGACGCGAACCGTAGGACCCTGCGTGTTGACGCTATTGGCCGCATTGGCCGATGTGGCGCCAAACAGAATCAGCGTCGCTGCGAAATGGAAGGCGGATATTCTCGTCATTTGCTTCCCCTCGTCTCTCCATCCGGAACGTGGAGTGGGCAGGGCAGAGCTTCAAGCCTCAGTCTGTCTGTAATAACGGCTTTGTGTTTGCCGGGTGAACGGAGCCGGTCGCGTTACCATCGACCAGTTCGGCTTCGAGGATGTAGCGCAGCGGCCCGCGTTCGGTCGCATCGAAGGGCCAGCAGGTGGCTAGTACGAGGCGTCGACCATCGGAGGCGGGGTCGATGCCGCTCGCGTCCCAGGGGGCAATGCGGCCTTGGCCGGCCTTGAAGGTCAATAGCTTACCGTCGCGGCGGATAACTTCGATCGTATCGCCCGGCCTTATATACTGCAGCCAGCGAAAATGGGTGTCGCGATGGGCGGCGATGACGGAGGTGCCCTCGTCACCCGGCTGCGGTGTATTGGCGAGCCAGGCCGGGCCGAAGGCGAGGGCCTCGCCGGATGCGCCGGAAAGCACGATCGCGTCCTTGCCGAGGCGCGGCGCACGCACCCTGGCCATCGTGGTGAAATCGGCCCAGGGCCAGGGTTTCGTCTCCTTGCCGCTCAGTTCGGCGGCAAAAGCACGCTTCAGCAGGATTTGCGAGATTTCCGCCTTCGCCTTCAGCAGGAAGCCGTCGCCGATCAGCGCCAAGCCGTAAAAGGCAAGACCGGCAATGGCGAAGGCGATCGTCTTTTCGATCGGCGAAAGGCGCCAGAGGAAGAAACCCTTTCTCCTCCGTGCCTTCGGCATGTCGTGGGCCGTGGCGGCGGCCATGGCGAGTTCCAGATAGGTCGGAAGCGGCTCGAATTCGACCGCTTCCTGATTGTTTCTAGAAACCATTGCGCTTGGCTCCGGCCATGATGAGACCCTTCAGGCGGCGGCGCCAGATGGCGAGCCCGCTCGCCGCCACCAGGGCCAGCAGCAGCATGGTCAGCCCGCGCATGATCTGCTCGTCGGCGCGCGTCGCCGTCTGCGGCAGGTTCACGGTCGAACTCTTCAGTGCGATCAGCGTGGCGGCTTTCGCCGTTGGTGCAGCAGCCATCAGGTTCGCGATCTCGGGCGACGCGGCGAAAGCCTGTGTTGCGGCTGCGGCCTGTTGCGGTTCGGCGCTTCCATCAGGCGCAGCCGCGCCGTGGCGCTCTGCGCCGCCGGGTGGGACAGAATTTTCGCCGAAAACCTTCCTGAAGTCCCAGCCCTCGGGCAGGTTGAGCGGCAGCTTCGCCGAGCCGAGCGGCTCGTTTGCCGGACGCGACGGCGTGACGTCCACGGCGACCAGGCTGGTGACGCGCGAGACGAGGTGGTGGGCAAGCGCCACCGTTTCGATGTCCTTGTCGAGCGCGGCGGGATCCTGGCGCTCATAGGCGCGGGCCTCGAAATCGTCGATCTTGCGTCGCGCCCAGAGCTTGGAAATGCCGTTGCCGTCTGCGGCATTGGCGATATCCATCTCGACGCGCCAGGGCTGGTTGGCTGTCTTGCCGACGATCTGCAGCTTTCCGGCAGCCTTGTCCTGCGGCAGTTCCGCTGTCAGAACCACAGGCTCGCCGCTATAGAGGTCGGGCATCGGGTTCGGCGTGATATCCTCGGCTTCGATGCCTTGGAAGGTCGCGGCGATATCGGTCATGGCGGGGTTCTGCAGCTTGGCGAAGAGTTCGCTCATGCGGCTTGCCACCTGATCGGTCGAGCCGATCTGGGTGAAGGTGCCGCGGCCGACCTCGGCGGCTTTGGTCATGAAATAGGTGTTCGGCGCCGAGCCGATGCCGACGGTGAAGACGCGGGCATCGCCGCGGCTCGCGGTGATTTCCTGGAAGAGCTGCTGTTCGTTGCCTATCGCGCCATCCGTCAGGAATACGACCTGGCGCAGCGCTCCGCTTGCGATCGGGCCTTGGTTGCGCAGCGCGTCCTCGAGCGCCGGCAGCATTTCCGTGCCGCCATCGGCGTTCAGGCTCCTGATATAAGCGATGGCCTTTTCGCGGTTATCGGGGGTGGCGGCGACGAGGCCGTTGAAATAGTCGGTCATCGTATCGTCGAAACGGATGACGTTGAAGCGGTCCTCGGGGTTGAGCCTGGAGATGGCAAGCGCCAGGCTCTGTCTTGCCTGTTCGATCGACTGGCCGGACATCGAGCCGGAATTGTCGATGACGAAGACCACCTCGCGTTTTGACGGTACTGGAGCATCCGGCGCGGTGGGCGGAGTGATGAAGGCAAGCAGGTAGGTCTTGCCATCAATCGCTTCACGGAACAGGCCGGCGCTTGGCGTCTTGCCGGGAGCGGCTTTCCAGGTGAGCTCGAAATCCTTGTCGGCAGGAACCGCGTCTCCTTTTAGGCTGATCGTTCTCGCCTGGTCGCCGTCCTGTCCGATATCGACGTCGTGGAATGAGGATTTGACTTCACCGAGCGGGAAGCCGGCCTCAAGGTTGATGGTCAGCGAGACGGGGTTGATCCTGGCATTCTCGCGAGGGTCGAGCACCGGAGCTTCGATCTTCTCCCGATTTTCCACCGGGTCGCTCGGCGTTGCGAAGCCGGCGCCGTTGTTGAACTCGACAGTTTGGACGATCGGCGCCGGATTATAGCGCGGCGCGACGACCATCGGGAAACGCAGCGAGAATTCACCGCCGGACTGATGGACCGTTTGCTGATATTCGATCTGCACGACGATCTCTTCACCGGGGCCGATATTGGCAACCTGATTGGTGAAGATGTTCGGCCGCTGCTGTTCGAGCAGCGCCGTCTTCTTGCCCTCGGCCTTGGCCTGCTCATAGATCTCGCGGGCTTCCCGGCGCGGCTTGATCTGGCCTTCGATGAAGCGTTCGCCGATCTGCATCTTCAGCGCGTCAACGGCCGAATTGTCGGGCAGCGGGAAGACGTAGGTGCCCTCGACCCGGCCCTGGCTCGGGTTCTGGAAGCGCTGGGTCACCTTCACCCTGGCGATCGGGCCGGAGACATCGATTGCAACGTCGGTCTTCAGCCGCGGCGCTTCGACATAAAAGCCCGGTTCCTTCGAAGGAAAGAGCAGCGAACCGCTATTGACGTCGTTCGGCCGCACAAAGGCCGCGAGCTGACCGGATGCCTGCGGCGTCTCGGCGCGGGCGGCGGAGGCAAGTCCCAGCATCGCGGCGATGCAGGCGACAAAAACGGTGATGGCGACAAGACATGAAATGGAGATCCGGCGCATGCGCATGCGCCCGATGGCGAACTCATCTTCCAGAAACATTGGCCTACCCTCAATAACCAATTTTGGATGAGGGAATGATGCAGCTTCGATCTCGGCGCCCTCGCGACCGAATTGCGGCGGCGGGTTGCATTTGTTACGGCTTATTCGTGGCGGCAGGATCGCCGTACCGAGGCTCAGGTAGTTGCGGCGAGCGATGTCCTGGCCTGTCGTCTGCTACTGATATTGCCGAGCTTCGGCCTGGTTCAATTCCCGGACGTCCGTCATTTCTAACCGTACCCTCCCTGACGCCCGATACGCGCCGGCATCGGATCGGGAGGAGGATTAGGCTGAGCTAAATCCCGCCGCAAGCGTGCTTGGCTGCGGAGCGCTTCGACCGTGCGCCGCAAGCCGCGCCGAAATGGAGAGCGGGTCGGTTTGCCAGTGCGGCAAAACGATCAATAAGAATCATTGCCGCCATCACGCCTTTGCGCTTGAAATGCCGTCATACATTGGACATAGAGCTAACCGCAGAACTCCGGTCCCGGCTTTCTGCCCGTTTCAACCAATAGGACCGATATCATGGCCTTCCTTGCCGATGCTCTTTCCCGTGTGAAGCCTTCAGCCACCATCGCCGTCTCCCAGAAAGCGCGTGAGCTGAAAGCGAAAGGACGCGACGTCATTGGCCTCGGCGCAGGCGAGCCGGATTTCGATACGCCAGACAATATCAAGGCAGCTGCCATCGACGCGATCAACCGTGGCGAGACGAAGTATACGCCGGTTTCCGGCATCCCTGAGCTGCGCAAGGCGATCGCCGCCAAGTTCAAGCGCGAGAACGGCCTTGAATATTCCTGGGAACAGACGATCGTTGGCACCGGCGGCAAGCAGATCCTGTTCAACGCCTTCATGGCGACTCTGAACCCGGGCGATGAGGTCGTCATTCCGGCGCCCTACTGGGTGTCCTATCCGGAGATGGTGGCGCTCTGCGGCGGCACGCCGGTGTTCGTTTCGGCTACCCAGGAGCATAACTTCAAACTCCAGCCTGCCGATCTCGAAAAGGCGATCACCCCGAAGACGAAGTGGTTCATTTTCAACTCGCCATCGAACCCGACGGGCGCGGCCTATACGCATGCCGAGCTGAAGGCGCTGACCGATGTGCTGATGAAGCATCCGCATGTCTGGGTGCTGACCGACGATATGTACGAGCACCTGACCTATGGCGACTTCAAATTCGTCACGCCCGTGGAGGTCGAGCCCAGCCTGTATGACCGCACGCTGACAATGAACGGCGTCTCCAAGGCCTATGCGATGACCGGCTGGCGTATCGGCTATGCCGCAGGCCCGCTCCAGCTCATCAAGGCCATGGACATGATCCAGGGTCAGCAGACCTCGGGTGCCACGTCGATCGCCCAGTGGGCGGCTGTCGAAGCGCTGAACGGCACCCAGGACTTCATCCCGGCGAACAAGAAGATCTTCGAAGGTCGCCGCGACCTCGTCGTCTCCATGCTGAACCAGGCCAAGGGTATCGTCTGCCCAGTGCCGGAAGGCGCCTTCTACGTCTATCCGTCCTGCGCCGGCCTGATCGGCAAAACGGCGCCGTCGGGCAAGGTCATCGAGACGGACGAAGATTTCGTTTCCGAGCTTCTGGAGTCGGAAGGCGTCGCCGTCGTTCACGGCTCCGCCTTCGGCCTAGGCCCGAATTTCCGCATCTCCTATGCGACATCGGAAGATCTGCTCGAGGAAGCCTGCCGCCGCATCCAGCGCTTCTGCGCGGCCTGCAAGTAACACGGACGGCGATAACATCGATTCAAGGCCTGCCGGTGACGGCGGGCCTTTTTTTGCCTGCAGCATTGGCAAATATTGGAAACGAATTTCGGGCTGATGCGTTGGCTGCGGTTATAGCTCACATCCCGATTCAACGCGTTGCCGCATAGATTCAGCTTCGCCTCGCAAGTTGTTGAATTCCGATTCAAAAGGTGACGCGGAGTGCCGGTAGGTCGGGTGATCTGCGGTTGCGGGCGGACGCCAAACCAACTAGATATCCGGCATCAAGTTCAATTTGCCGCTTCGGGGGGCCGGATTTTGCAGCAGAGTGCCGTCATCGTCTGTTCTGACGTTAACATGCTCCCGGCCGCCTGCTGCACTCTGCTTTCCGTCAAGCGCAATCTTACGAATGCCGGTGTAGAGTTCCTGCTTCTCGGCATCGACCTCAAGCCGCACGAGGTCGCCGAGGTCGATAATTTTGGGCGGCTTCACGATATGGCGATCAGGGTGTTGCCCTATAAGACGCCAGATCCCGGCCTCCAGGCGCGAGGCCGCTGGTCCGCCGCCACGCTGGCGCGGCTCTATATGGATCGGGATATACCAGGCCATGTCGAGCGCCTGCTTTATCTCGATGCCGACGTGCTGGCGGTTGCGCCGGTCGATGAACTCTTCACCCTTGATTTTCAAGGCAAGGCGCTTGCCGCCGTTGACGACTATGTCATGGCCTTTCCCGAGAAATCAGGCGCGCGCCAGCGCAAGATCGGCATGGGCGAGGGCGGCCGCTACTTCAATGCCGGCGTATTGCTGTTCGACTGGTCGGCTTGCCGAGCGAGGGGGCTCTTCCCCAGAACCCGGGAAATCTTCGAGCAGCGGTCGCACCTGTTCGAGAACAATGACCAGGATGCGCTGAACGTCACTTTCGACGGCGACTGGTTGGTGCTCCATCCGCGCTGGAATACGCAGACGGGCCTGCTGCCTTTCGTTGATCGGCCGGCCATCTTTCATTTTACCGGCCGCAAGAAGCCGTGGCAGGCGAGCGTTCCCTGGGTGCACCGGCGGATGGCCAATCGTTATGCCGAAGATCTTCGCAACACAGCCTGGACGTCCTTCTGCAGGCAACCGTCGACGACGGACCGAGTGGCGGGCTTCCTCTCGCATGTGGGAAAGCAGATCGGCGGCCTGACGCGGCTTGCCCGGATGCGCGCCTATTTCAACAACAGCTAGTCGGGCGGGCCGAGCGCATCGTCTTTGGAAAATGCATGTGAGCCGATATGGAATCAATCCCCAGCGATAACAAGGCTACGACCGCTCCGGATGGCGGCTTCGATTTCCTGACGCCGGACGCTTGGAAGGCGCTGTTGTCGGGCTACTCCCATATCGTGCTGATAGCAAACAGCGAGGCGGTCGATCTCGAACGGCTGCGGAGCGAATTGCCGGAGACGGCGCTCTACGTCTTCTTCAACAAGGTCTATAAGGTGCTCGACGCACCCTTCGTCGGCCATTCCATGCTGGTTGCCCGCAGCGACGTGATGGGCGCCCATATCGTCCATCGGCGCGAAACGGGGGATGTCTTGCGCTTCTTTGGCGGCGACGATTTCCTCGGCGTCGTCAATATCCGGGTCTCCGTCGAGGAAAATTTCAGCGAAAAGAGCCGCTTCGAAGGCGCTAAGGCCCGTCACCTCGATCTGACGCAAATGCTCGCCGATCTCTATCCGATCGGCAAGATCGCGACGAGCGGCTTTGCGGTAGCGTTGTGGCTCGCCGATCTGCAGTTGCCGGGCAAGATCCTGCTTGCCGGCTTTTCGGCGAAGCGGAGCGAGAAGTGGAAGGTGTTCGACGTTCACGATTGGACGTTCGAGCAGATTTTCCTGCGTCTCTTTGCGCGCATGGGTTCGATCTCGATGATGGGCGGCGTCGATGCCAGCCCCTATTCAGCGCTTGCCAAACGGTTTCCCGGGGTGCCGCCGATCGAGATCGCGATGACCGCGGCTGAAGTCTTGTCGGAGCGGCTCGATAATACGAACAGCCAGATCGACAGGCTGATGTCCGTCACTAAATTCATCCGCGCCGTCGATAATTTCTTTCGGCGGTTCAAACCGAAAACCCGCAAGCAGCGTTTTCTCGAAAAGTCGAAGGGATGACTATCGCAGGCCTTAGCTAACAGGCGTGGGTGGCGAAGAAAGCTGTTGCCGATGCTGGCGATCAAGGTGGACAATGGAACAACAGAACGTCCGAATATTTGTGGGATTCGATCCCAAGGAAGTGGTCGCCTACCACGTTCTCGTGCAGAGCATCATCGAGAAGTCGTCGATCCCGGTCGAGTTCTCGCCCATTGCGCTCTCCAATCTTGGCAGGATTTTCACTCGCCAGCGCAACGCGCTGCAATCCACTGAGTTCTCCTTCTCGCGTTTCCTGACGCCCTATCTCAGTGGTTATGAGGGCTGGAGCATCTTCATGGATTGCGACATGCTGATGCGTGCCGATATCGCCGAGCTTTGGGCATTGCGCGACGAGCGTTACGCCGTCATGTGCGTCAAACACGATTACCGGCCGAAGATCGACATCAAGTTCCTCGGCCAGACGCAGACCAAGTACGAAAAGAAGAACTGGTCGAGCCTCATGCTCTTCAACAATGACGAATGCCGCGCGCTGACGCCGGAATACGTCAATACCGCGACCGGGCTGCAACTGCATCAGTTCAAGTGGCTGGAGAATGAAGACCTCATCGGCGAATTACCGGTGACGTGGAATTACCTCGTCAATGAATACGACTACCGCGAAGATGCCAAGAACGTCCATTTCACCGATGGCGGGCCGTATTTCGAAGAATACAAGAACGACGATTACGCCGAGGAATGGTTCGCAGCCCGTGAACGCCTGCTCTTCGCCCAACAGCCCGCCTAAACAGCCTGTTCTTTCCCCTCCTCCGCGGGGAGGAGCCCTCAGAGCCCCAGCGCCGTCAGCATGACGAAGGTGGCGAAGAGGATGAAATGTGTCATGCCCTCGATGGCGTTTGTCTCGCCGTCGTTGAGGTTGATCGCGGCGGCAATCAAGGTGATCGTCACCATCACCGTCTGCACCGGGGTCATCGCCATGATGAAGGGCTGGCCGGTATAGAGTGCGATCGCCTCCATCACGGGCACCGTCAGGATCACCGTCGATAGCGAGGCGCCCATGGCGATGTTGACGGTCGCCTGCATTCGATTCTTGAGCGCCGCCCGCAAGGCGGTCAGGATTTCGGGGGCGGCCGAAATTGCCGCGACGACGACCGCCGTCACCGCGATCGGCGTGCCGCTGTCGCGCAGGCCTTCGGTCATGAAGGCCGACATAAATTCCGCCAGCAGGCCGATAATGACGACTCCGACGAGAATGGTGGCGATCGAGACGGCCGCCGGTCCGTCGGCGCCGTGTCCGTGGTGACTTTCCTTCTTCCGCTCGGAGCGCGGGTAGCTGTAGCTGAAGAAATAGCTGTGCTGGCCGACCTGCATGCGCAGGAAGAGGCCGTAGAGAGCGATCATCGCGATGATGGTAAAGGCGGAATAATAGTGCCACTTATCGCTCGGCACGAATTCCGGCACGATCATCGAAATGCCCATGGCGGTGAGGATCATCACGCCGTAGGTCTTGCCCGAATTGTCGTTGTAGGGCTGCTCCCCATGCTTGAGGCCGCCGAGGAGAGCTGCGAGACCGAGGATGCCGTTGATATCCAACATCAGGGCTGAGTAGATCGTGTTGCGCACGAGGGTTGGCGAGCTCTCGCCCCTCATCATGATAGCGAGAATGATGACTTCGACGGCGAGGGCCGAAAGTGTCAGGATCATCGTGCCGTAGGGATCACCGACCTTGACGGCGAGCAGTTCGGCATGATGGGCGACGCGGATCGAGGCGAGTACGATGGTGGCGACGAGTGCTGCGGCGGCGACGAGCGCCAAGCCGCGCCCCATCTCCTTAACCGCATGCTCCAGAAGGTGGGCGGTCAGCGCGACGACGAGTGCGGTGACCAGGAACTTCTCCTCTTTAAGGCGTGACGCGATGCCCAAATCTCAGCTCCCGTTGCGATTCACGCTTTTAAGTAAGTCACTGATTTCGGATGGGAAGCAAGCGGCGGCACTCTGCTATTTGCAGTCTTGGGCGTTTAATGGAATACTGACGCCCTCGGGGCCGGAAAGCAGATCGCGGCGTCCTCGAATTCTCGTCACGCGGCCGCGATGATCCGGACCCTGTCCGGAAGCATGCGAATGCGCAACAAGATGATGAGGAGACGGATGCATGATCAAGGTGGTCTATGAAGTCGTGCCACATGACGGCGGTTGGGCCTACAGGCTGGGAGGCGTCTATTCCGAGGCATTCCCGACCCATGCCGAGGCGCTCGAAGCTGCGCGCATCGTCGCGGCCGAACAGCAGGTCGGGGGCGATTCCGCCGAGATCAGCTGGCAGGACGAAAACGGCAAATGGCATGAGGAATATGCCGAGGGTGGCGACCGACCGGAAACCGAGGTGGTCGACGGATTATGGCAGGAGCGTATGGCCGGAGCCTCGCAGAGCGCGGGACGTCAACCCTAAAGCGCGTCGCGATCTTTCAAATTCGCTTGCTGCGTTTTGGGCCTTTGTTTCGCGCATGCCGTTATCGCAAAATCGCGCACACTTTTGCGCGACATGATCTATCCCTTCAATGCCCGCGTGACGATCGTGTCGACAAATTCGCGCTTTTCAGCGGTATAACGATCGCCGTCCATTCTGAATTCGGCTGCCAGCCTGCGTTTGAGCGCGGCATAATCGGCCGCCGCCTCCGGATGTGCGATGAGATAATCCCGGAAAGCCAGCCTGTTTCGATGCGTGCCGTTGCCGGCCGGGCAAAGGTAGACCCGCTCCGCCGGCGACGAATCTCTCGACAAAAATGCCCAAACCTCGTCGTCGTAGCGATTGCCGCGCGGCTCGTAATTTTCCGAGAGAAGCACCTGCGTCGCAGGTTCGATATGCTCCAGACCGGGAAGAACGATGTCGATATCGATGAGCGACTTGGCGGTCATATCAGGTATGGCGGTGCTGCCGACGTGATCAATGGCGAGCGCCTGCGGCAGCAAGGCCAGCAGCCTGGCTCGGATGCGCTGGAAAGCTTCCGGCCATTCCCTGTCATAACTCACGAGTTCAACCGGCTTGTGCATCGTCATCTCCATAGGAGCTGCGAGATTGCCCATGATTCTCACCAAAAATCGATCTCGTTTTTCTACTTACGCGCCGGTCGAGTGATGATGGTAGGCTCGGAGGCCCTTTACCAGCGCGTCGAACGTGGCGCGGCAGCGCGGTGAGGTCTTCAAGCTTTCGTGCATGACCACCCATGTGCCGAGCGGAATTTCGAACGCATCGGGAAGGACATGCACGAGGTCGGGGTTTCCCCGTGCCAGTCCGATCTGGCAGAGACCGATGCCGACGCCAGCGCGGATTGCAGAGAGCTGGGCAAGATTGCTGTCAGTCCTGTAGGCGAATTTAATGACTTCGGGCGCCGGATAGCGTTTCATCACCATGCGGACGTAGGCCGTCTGCCGGTCGAAGCCGATGAGCCGGTGAGTGGCGAGGTCCGCCATGGTTTGCGGAATGCCATGCCGTTCGAGATACCGTCGGTGGGCGTGGAAGCCGATCGGGATGTCGCCGATGCGGCGCACGATGAGAGTACGCTGCTGTGGCTCGGCCATGCGCACGGCGATATCGGCCTCGCGATTTACCAGATCTTCAATCGCATCGGATGCCGAGAGCTCGATGTGGAGTTCGGGATAGGCTTCCTGCAGCGGCCCGAGAATCCGAGGCAAGACTTCGACGGCGACGACCTCGCTGGCGCTGACTCTGACCGTTCCGGCTACCTTCTCTCGCTCACCGGATGCCGTGCGCAAAAGGGCAGCGACGGTTGCCGACAGCGTTTCGGCATAGGGTTTCAGCGCCTGTGCGGCGTCGGTCGGCAGGAGGCCGTTCGGCGACCGGATGAAGAGCTCGGCGCCGATCGCCTGTTCCAGAGCATTGACATGACGGCCTATGGTCGGCTGGGTCAGCCCCAGTTCGCGCGCAGCCGCCGAAAGCGACCCCTGCTGGAGCACGGTCAGGAAACTGCGGTAGAAATCCCAGCTTGGTTCGAGCGTCATATGTTTTTGTATATCTAAGCCAAGTATTTCGTCAATTTTGTTTATCTGGAAGCAGGAGCATAGTCATCTCATGCAATTGAAGGAGATGATTGCGATGAATGGAGAGACGAAGATCACCGCACTGGTTCTCGGCGCGACCGGCGGCATCGGCGGCGCGATCGCGCGCAAGCTTCTGGCCCGTGGCTGGCGCATCAGGGCGCTCAACCGTGACGCCGCCAAGGCGTCGAAGAACGAGCCGGCATTCGAATGGGTGCAGGGCGACGCGATGAATGCCGGCGACGTGCTGGAGGCGGCTGAAGGTGTTGGCCTGATTGTCCACGCGGTCAATCCGCCCGGCTATCGCGATTGGGAAAGGCTGGTGCTGCCGATGCTCGACAATACGATCGCTGCCGCTCGCATCGCCGGTGTCCGCATCGTGCTGCCGGGCAACGTCTATAATTTCGGTCCCGATGCCCTGCAGTCGCCGACGGAGGAAAGCCCGCAGCGTCCCCTTACAAAGAAGGGAGCGATCCGGGTCGAGATGGAAAAGAGACTGAAGGCGGCTGCGCAATCGGGCACCGGTGCCATCATCGTCCGTGCCGGCGATTTCTTCGGTCCGGGCGCAACGGCCAATAGCTGGTTCTCATCGGGGCTGGTGACGCCGGGCAAGCCGATCGGCACCATCAAGAATCCGGGGCGACGCGGCATCGGCCATCAGTGGACCTATCTGCCGGATATGGCGGAAACCATCGCCCAACTCATCGAGCGGGCCGATCGGCTGCCGTCCTTCACCATCTATCACATGGATGGCTTCTGGGATGCGGATGGCATGCAGATGGCAGAAGCGATCAAGCGTGTCGCCGGCGGCAAGGCGAAGATCAGGCGGTTTCCCTGGTGGATCGTGCCGCTCGCCGCGCCCTTTATTCCGTTGATGCGGGAGATCAACGAGATGCGCTACCTCTGGAAAGTGCCGCTCAGGATGAACAACGCGAAGCTTGTGGCCGAACTTGGCGAGGAGCCGCGCACACCGATCGACGAGGCGGTAAGAGCCTCACTCGTGGCGCTCGGCTGCCTGCCCGAAGCGCATCGTGACACCGCGGCCGCCTTTATCGGGCATACACTGCAGAAGGCGCCTTAGGCCGCCAGCTCGGCCAGCGCGATGCGCGCGACCGTCAAGGCAGTCTCCGCCTGTTCGATATTGGGGTCGCCAAGAAACCAGGCGGCGGAAAGGCCGGAATAGGCGGCGATCCATTGCAGCAGCCGCTTCGGCTCCAGCCCCGCCTCCGCAGAGACGATGGCGAGCTGGCGGCGAAAGCGGGCGGGGTCGGTGATCGACGGCAATTCCTCGTTGGCGAAGATATTGGCGAAATCGAAACCGCGCTCGCCGTGGAGCCGTTTCGGATCGATCGCCAGCCAACCGCGCTCCTCGAAATCGAGAATGTTGCCGTGGTGGATATCGCCGTGGAGGACGGCGAGATCGCGCGGATTGGCAAGGAGGGCGTTGGCGATCGCAGAGCAATCGGCAAGCGTGCCGCCATGTTTGCCGGCGGCCGGCTCGAGATCACGGAACCAGCGGGTGAGGGGAATGGGATCGGGGAGCGGTCTTTCGCGCGGCGCATGCAGCCGCGCGGCGGTGCGGCAGAGAATGCGGCTCGCTTCGTCGTCTTCTCCGTCCATCGCCATGACAAGCAGGGAGCGTTTCCCGGTTGCCCTTTCCAGCAACACAGCGTCGCCTTCGTGTGCGTAGGCATGAGCCGCGCCGTCGCCCTCCCACCACTGCATCAACAGTGCGCCGTATCGTTCGTCGATATCTGTCGCCACTTTCAGCATGGCGGGTCTCTCCTGCCAGAGGACCGGCAGCAGACGGCTCGAATGGGTGATGATGGGCTCGCCGTCCGATATGAGCGACCAGCGATCGAGGTAGGGAGCAAACATGCATCCCATATAGGGATATTGAACGCAGAAATTCCACCTATCGCTGGGATTTCTGCGTTTGGACAAAGTCTCCTCCGCCATGCCAGGCCTTGGGCCGAGCATCTAACCACGGCAATTGCCTGGGAGGAAAACATTTATTTTCAGTCGCTTAATTGGATCGGCTGAGACCCTCGGCACAAGGCCGAGGTGACGTGCCGGGGTTGGAGCAGTTTGTTTCACCATCCTGAGAAATCCCGCCTCTCGGCGGAATTTCTCGATTCGTACTCAGGCAGCCTCAGGCAACCTTTTCGAGGGCGGGATAGTCGAGATAGCCCTTGGCGGTGCCGCCGTAGAAGGTCGATTGGTCGGGCGTGTTGAGCGGCAGGTTCTTTGCTAGCCTTTCGACGAGATCGGGATTGGCGATGAAGGGTTTGCCGAAGGCGATCAGATCGGCGCGGCCGCTTTCGGCGGCGTACATTGCGAGATCGCGGTCATAGCCGTTATTGACCATCCAGCTGGCCTTGCCGCCGGCCTTCTCATAAGCCTGGCGCAGCGCCTTGTAATCGAAGGAGGGGTTGTCGCCCTGCCGGTAATCACGGTCGCCGCCGGTCTGGCCTTCGATGACGTGGATATAGGCGAGGCCGTATCTGGCCAGCCCCTCGACGACATGGGTGAAGGTCGCCTGCGGATTGGAATCGTAGCTTTCGCCAGAGGGCGTTACCGGCGAAATGCGGATTGCGGTGCGGCCTGCGCCGATTTCCTTCACGATCGCATCGACGACCTCGAAGGTGAGGCGGGTGCGGTTTTCGATCGAGCCGCCATATTGGTCGGTGCGGTCGTTGACGCCATCGCGGATGAACTGATCGAGCAGATAACCATTGGCGCCATGGATCTCGACACCGTCGAAGCCGGCGTCGATGGCGGCGCGGGCCGCCCTTCGGTAATCCTCGATGATGCCGGGAATTTCGGACGTTTCGAGCGCGCGCGGCTCAGAGGTATCGGCAAAGCTGCCGCTGCCGTCGGCATTGACCAGATAGGTCTTGGCCTTGGCGATACGATTGGTCGAGGAGACCGGCTTGCCGCCGTCCGGCTGCAGCGTCGTGTGCGAGATGCGGCCGACATGCCACATCTGGACGACGATCCTGCCGCCGGCTGCGTGGACGGCGTCGGTCACCCGCTTCCAGCCGTCGAGCGCTTCCTTGCTGTAAAGGCCAGGCACGTCGGCGTAACCCTGGCCCTGATGAGTGATCGCGGTCGCTTCGGTGATGATCAGACCCGCGGTGGCGCGTTGGCGGTAATATTCGACATTGAGGTCATTGGGGATAGCACCCGGCGAGCGGTTGCGGGTGAGCGGCGCCATGACGATGCGGTTCTTGACTGAGATGTCGCCGACCTTGGTGGGTTCAAAAAGCTTGGCCATGATGGTCCTTTCTTTTGCGGGAGGATCACTCTGCGGGGCGAGGGCGGCCCGGCCCTTAGCGGAGAGATAGGTGAACGCCGTCGCACCCAGGCTGATGAGGGCCATCAGGGCTGCGGCGAGTGGAACGCGGGTGACGAGAAGGGCATTCTAGAGATCCTGTGTCAGCTGCTTGAGGAAAGCAGCGATCGCTTCTTCGTTGCGCTTGTAGAAGATCCACTGGCCGACGCGTCTGGTGGTGACGAGGCCGGCGCGCTGCAGGGTTCCGAGATGAGCCGAGACGGTGGATTGAGATAGGCCGCAGCGCTCGAACTGGCTGGCGCAGACGCCCATTTCAAAGGGATGCTCCTGCGTAGGGAAATGTTCCTCGGGATTCTTCAGCCAGCTCAGAATGTCCATCCGGGTGGGGTGGGCGAGGGCCTTGATAATCTCGTCTCTGTCCATCGTTGTTTGCCGAACTATAAATCGTGTTTGAACGATATATTGATCGTTGAATGCCGATATGCAAATCACGGAGACGTGAGGCGGCGGCTTTTGTCGATTGAGCAAATTTTGGGCAAAAAAAGAGGGCCACCGGAAAACCAGGGCCCTTTGAATTGTGAAGGTCAATAACCTCCAGAGGGGAACAGCTAATGCGGTGGAACTGGGAGAGAAACCACGAAATGCATCAGCTGAGTTGGATATGGTGCTTCCTTAGGCAGGTTTCAATGCTTTTTTGTGCATGCCTGCTATGCGCCGCACAAATTTTTTGCGGCGCGGCATTTGTCGAGGCGGCAAGGCAAAAAAAGAGGGCCGCTGGAAAACCAGGGCCCTTATAAGTGTGAAGGTTCAAAAACCTCCAGAGGGGAACAGCTAATGCGGTGGAACTGGGAGGAAAAGCCACCATGTGCATCAGCTATGTGCGATATGGTGGTTTAATGGGCAAACGGCAACCCTCATTTGTGCATGCCAGTCATGCGCCCACCGCATAGTATCGAAATCATTCCATAAATCTGGCTTAAAAATTCCAGTTTCTGGCTTTGCTGACAATGAAATCGCGGAAAGCTTTCAGCTTGGCGGCATTCTTGATTTCGTCAGGATAGCAAAAATACGTGTCGAACGACGGTACGTCGGCATTGATCGGCAGCTGAATAAGTCCAGGATCGCGGCCAACGATATAGTCCGGCAGGCAGGCAACGCCGATTCCGAGCAGGCAGGCGCGCTTGATCGAAGTCTGGCTGTTGATTTGGAGATGCGGGATCCGTTTGTTGTCGGACGAACGGCCAGCCACTTCGAGCCAGTTGACATCGAGCAGGTAACTCGGCGCCGGTTCGCCGAAGGTGATAATGCGGTGATTGTCGAGGTCCTCGATCTTCTGAGGTTCGCCATGGCGGTTGATGTAGGAAGGTGCCGCATAGACGTGCATGTGCACGGTGAAGAGCTTGCGCTGGATGAGGTCGGACTGCTGCGGCTGACGAAGGCGGATTGCGCAGTCGGCGTGGCGCATGTTCACATCCACTTCCTCATTGTCGAGGATGAGCTGGATCTGCACATCGGGATAAAGCTGCAGGAATTCCTGGATCTTGTCGGTCAGCCAGCCCTGGCCGAGGCCGACAGTCGTGGTGACGCGCAGCTTGCCGGACGGCGTCTCGGTCGTCTCGGTCAACTGCATCTTGACGGTTTCGAGCTTCAGCAGCACGTCATGCGCGGTGCGGTAGAGCAGTTCGCCCTGTTCCGTCAGGATCAGGCCGCGCGCATGGCGGTGAAACAGCTTGGTGCCGACATCCTGCTCCAGCGCGCTCACCTGGCGGCTGATGGCGGATTGGGACAGATGCAGTTTATCAGCCGCATGCGTGAACGAACCCGCCTCGGCAGCTGCGTGGAAGATACGCAGCTTGTCCCAATCCAATGGCATTCCCCCACCCCTCATGCCGGTTTTACTCCGCGGCCACGGCGACGGGCATGTGGCCCGTCAGGTAGCGCTCGGCTTCGAGTGCTGCCATGCATCCCATGCCGGCGGCGGTAATCGCCTGGCGGAACGTATCGTCGGTCACGTCGCCGGCGGCATAGACCCCTTCCAGGCTGGTCGCGGTCGAATCAGGCGCCGTCCAGAGATAGCCATTGTCCTTGAGCTTCAGCTTGCCCTTGAACAGCTCGGTTGCCGGGGCATGACCTATGGCGACGAAGACGCCGTCGACCGGCATTTCGGCGATCGCGCCGGTCCTGACGTCGCGCAGGCGAGCGCCGGATACGGATTGCGGCATCGGTGGCTTGGCCGGCGTGCCAGTGATCTCGGCCACTTCGGTGTTCCACAACACCTTGACGTTTTCTTTCGCGAACAGGCGCTCCTGCAGGATCTTTTCGGCGCGGAAAGAATCGCGGCGGTGAACGACGGTTACCGACTTGGCGATGTTGGAGAGGTACAGCGCCTCTTCGACGGCGCTGTTGCCGCCGCCGACCACGATGACATCCTTGTTGCGATAGAAGAAGCCGTCGCAGGTGGCGCAGGCCGAAACGCCGAAGCCCTGGAAATGCTGTTCGCTCTCGATGCCGAGCCACTTTGCCTTGGCGCCGGTGGCGACGATCAGCGTATCGGCGGTCCAGACCTGGCCGCTGTCGGTGCGGGCGAGGAAGGGGCGCTGGTTGGTGTCGACTTCGGTCACTAGATCGTTGACGATCTCGGCGCCGACATGTTTTGCCTGCTGCAGCATCTGGTCCATCAGCCACGGACCCTGGATCGGATCGGCAAAGCCGGGATAGTTCTCGACATCGGTGGTGATCATCAACTGGCCGCCCTGTTCGAGGCCGGCGATCAGAACCGGCTTCAGCATGGCGCGCGCGGCATAGACCGCGGCAGTATAGCCCGCAGGTCCGGAACCGATGATGAGCACCTTTGTGTGGCGGGCGGGCATGTCATTTCCTTTCGACTGGCAGGAGGGCGGCGGCTAAAGTGCGATTACGGCCGTTTCGCGGTCCATGCGCCATTTATGAACGTCCAATGCTTTTATTCAAGGGCAGCCTTGCATTACCAACAAGGCAATCGCCTTGCTGTGCAAGAATCCGTCATCGGCTTGAAACTTTCTTGCGTATTCCGCCGCTTTATATAGAAGGTCGCCGCGAAGAATTAAAGAAAGGCCATGATGTGGGTCGCACGGAACTCGACGTCATCGACATAAAGATCCTCCGGGAGCTGCAGGCCGACGGCCGCATGACCAATGTCGAACTCGCCGACCGTGTCGGCATATCGGCGCCGCCCTGCCTGCGCCGGGTGCGCAAGCTCGAAGAAGCCGGCATCATCGAGGGCTATCACGCCATGCTGAATAGCCCGAAGCTCGGCTTCGATCTGGTTGCTTTCTGTATGGTCGGCCTCAAACACCAGTCGGAAGGCAACCTCAAGGCGTTTGCCGCCGCCACCACCGAATGGCCGCTGGTGCGCCAGGCCTGGATGGTCTCGGGCGACAGCGATTTTCTGCTGCATTGCGTGGCGGAAAATCTCACCCATTTCCAGGATTTCGTCATCGAGATTCTGACGGCGAACGAACATGTCGACACCGTACGCACCATGCTGACGATCCGGCAGGTGAAGAAGCTGGGACTGGTCGAAGTCTGACACGGTCTATTTGCGCGAGGCATAGCCCCCCCGGTTGATGCCGTGGCGCTGCAGCTTGTCGTAAAAGGTCTTTCTCGGAATGCCGAGCGCTTCGATGGTGCGGCGCACGTCGCCGTCATTCGCCGAAAGCGCGTCGCGGATGATCTCCGCCTCGTAGCGTTCCAGCCGTTCGGGCAACGTGCCGCCGGTCGGCTGCGGGGGAACGAGCGTCGCTCCGCCGCCCTCAACGCCCAGCACCACCCGTTCGGCATAGTGGGAGAGCTCGCGGACGTTGCCCGGCCATGTGTGGGTGACAAGATGCCGCCGAACATACTCTGAAAGCTGCGGGACATCGCGGCGGAAGCGCTCGGCCGCGCGGGCGGCGAAATGGGAAAACAGCAGCGGAATATCGTCGCGGCGCTCCCTCAGCGGCGGAATGGAAATCGTCACGACATTCAGCCGGTAATAGAGATCCTCGCGAAAATCGCCGCGCACCTCGGGATCGCCGAGGTCGATCTTGGCGGCTGCGACGACGCGCAGATCCACCGGGCGCACCTCGTTGGTGCCGAGCGGGGTGATTTCGCGCATCTCCAGCACTCTCAGCATCTTGACCTGCGTGGCCAGAGGCATGCTCTCGATCTCGTCGAGGAAAAGCGTGCCGCCGCTTGCATGTTCGATTCGGCCGGTGCGGCGCTTCTGCGCGCCGGTAAAGGCGCCGGCCTCGTGGCCGAACAGCTCGCTTTCGATGACCGTTTCGGGTAGCGCCCCACAGTTCAGCGCCACGAAATTGCCTTTCCGGCGGTGGCTCCACTGATGCAGGATCTGCGCGACCACTTCCTTGCCGCTGCCGGTCTCGCCGGCAACGAGCACGTCGACGTCGGTATCGGCAATGTGGCGAAGAATCTTTCTGAGATTCTCCATGACGGGCGTCTGGCCGATCAGCGGCAAAGTCTCTTGCGCATCTTCGGCTGCTTTGCGCAGCATGCGGTTTTCCAGAACGAGCCGACGTTTTTCGCTGGCGCGGCGCACGCTCTGGACGAGCCTGTCGGCAGGGAAGGGCTTGGCGATGAAATCATAGGCGCCATCCTGAATGGCCTGTACGGCCATCGGAATATCGCCGTGGCCGGTCATCAATATCACCGGCAGGTCGGCATCCATGCCTTGCAGCATGGCGAAGAGTTGCAGCCCGTCGATCTCGGGCATGCGAATATCGGTGACGACGGGGCCGGCGAAGTCCGCCGGCAGGTCCGCCAGCGCCGCCTTGGCGCCATCATAGGTGAAAACGGAGAAGCCGGCGAGCTCCAGCGTCTGGGCTGTGGCGCGGCGCAGGTCCCTGTCGTCGTCGATCAGCGCAACCGGGCTCCGTGTGTCCATGACCTAAGCCTTCCTCAGATGAACGATGAACCGGCTTCCTTCGCCATTGCTCTCAACCTCCATCCGGCCGCCGTAATCGCCGACAATATCCTTGGAGATGACGAGCCCGAGGCCGAGACCACTCTCCTTCGATGTGTTG
The DNA here is from genome assembly GCF_002117485.1 of Rhizobium sp. NXC14. Classification (NCBI taxonomy): domain Bacteria; kingdom Pseudomonadati; phylum Pseudomonadota; class Alphaproteobacteria; order Hyphomicrobiales; family Rhizobiaceae; genus Rhizobium; species Rhizobium sp. NXC14. The sequence goes on along the minus strand of NZ_CP021030.1, from coordinate 3,123,835 downwards.
AACGGCGTGAACAGGCCCTTGCGGATTTCAGGCGAAATGCCGGGGCCGTTGTCGACGACCGTCAGGGTCACCATGTCCGCATCGGTTGATGTTCTGACCTCGACGCACCCCGCCTCAGCCTTCGGCGCCACTGCCTCCAGGGCGTTCTGAAGCAAATTGATGAGCACCTGCTCGAGGCGGATCCGGTTTCCCATGACCTGCAACGCGGCCGGCGGCAGCTCGATGTCAAGCGTATCCATGCGGCCGGCAAAGCGGCTGCGCAACAGCATCACCGCCCCCTCGATGACTTCCCTCAGGCCAGTCGGCTCGGCACTGCTGCGGCCCTTGCGGGCGAAGGTCTTCAGCTCCTCGGTGATCGTGCCGATGCGCTCCGTCAGCGCTGCGATGTTCTGAAGATTTTCGCCGGCACGCGCGGTTTGACCGCGCTCGAGGAAGGTGCGGGCATTGTCGGCATAGGCGCGGATGGTCGCCACCGGCTGGTTGATCTCGTGGGCGACGCCGGCGGCCACCTGGCCCAGGATTGCCAGCCGGTTGGCCTGCACCAGATCCTGCTGTACCGCCTGGAGCTTCTGCTCCGTGCTGCGGTGACCGGTGATCTCGGCCTGCAGGCGATCCCGGGCCTGGCTGAGATCGAGCGTCCGCTCGGCTACGCGCCGTTCCAGTTCTTCGCGCGCCTGCTGTTCGCTGAAGATCCTGAGCGTGATCGTCTGGCGGCGGCGCAGGAGGAAGGCGGCGCCTGCCAGAAGCGGCAAAAGCAAGAGCAGCGCCAGCATGCGCGTTTCGCGGACCGCCGCATCGAGGGACGGCCCCAGCGCTACAAGATGCTGCAGATGCCACCTGGTTGCGGGGACTGGCATCGCGACCCCAAGGAAGCTGGTTTTTCCGGCGCCGCCGGGCATGACGATCTCGACGACGTCAAGCCGGTCGCCCACATGTCGGACGATATCGAGCGGCAATGGCTGAAGCGGCGCATCACCAAATTGCACGCTCTCGCGGATCGCCGTCAGCCGATCCTCGGCGATCCGGCCGATCGTCATGAACCGCCATGAGGGAACGCTTGTTATGAGGACGATGCCGCGATCGTCGATGACGTAGGACGGTGCGCCCGAGGCATTCCAATCCGCCTCAACATCGTCGAATTCCACCTTGACGACGACGACGCCCAGAAGACCGCTGCTGCCTGATATCCGCTGGGAAATATAAAGGCCCGGCTTCTTGCTGACCGTCCCGAGCGCGAAATGTTCGGCCTGTCCTTCGGTGACCGCGCCCTGGAAGTATTCGCGAAAACGATAGTCATTGCCGACGAAGCTCGTCGGTTCGCGCCAATTGCTGGCCGAAACCGCGATGCCGTTCTTGTCTATGACGTAGATGACGGCAGCCTTCGTGCCGGCAGCCAGCGTCTCCAGCTTCCGGCTGAGCTCATCGAACGTGGCGGCGTCGCGCCCCGCCAAGGCGGCGCCGAGCGCGGTATCCTGCGACAGCACGAAGGGCAGCGCCCGGTATTTTTCGAGGACCGTGCGCAGCAGCGCTACATTCATCCTCGCATCGGTGCGTGCTTGTTCCTCCAGGGCCGCCTCTGCCCGCCGCCGGCCGATCTCGCCGCTGACCCAGAGGCTTGCGAGGACGGCCGAGAGGGCGAGCACTGCATAGGCCCACCACATCCGGCGGATGCGGTGCTGCAAGGGCAAGGAGGGCCAAGGCCTTTGCGAGACTGACAAGGACATGGGGGATTTGTGCATCTTTCCGCACGAGACGCAAATAGATTTGTGTGGTTTTTCGCATCTCCTTAAAGACCCAAGGGCCTATGGAAAGTTTTTATGCAGGAAATACAACGCTCTAGAAAGGCTACTCGAAACTGGCACGGCGCTTGCGAAAGAGATGGCAACAACGGCTGAGCTGTTGGAGTGAAGCGAACGGCTCGGGAGGCCGGAGTTCGTTCCGGACGAGCCTTTAGGAGGACATCATGATCGCAGCACCATTCGATGCAGTCGCGGACAGCAAGCGCAGAAAACCCTTTTATGCCCATCTTTACGTTCAGGTTCTCGCCGCCATCGCCGCGGGTATCCTGCTCGGCCATTTCTACCCCGAACTCGGCACGCAGCTGAAGCCGCTCGGCGATGCCTTCATCAAACTCGTCAAGATGATCATCGCGCCGGTCATCTTCCTGACGGTTGCGACCGGTATTGCCGGCATGAGCGACTTGAAGAAGGTCGGCCGCGTCGCCGGCAAGGCAATGCTCTACTTCCTAACCTTCTCGACCTTGGCGCTCGTCATCGGCATGGTCGTCGCCAATGTCATTCAGCCCGGCGCGGGCATGAATATCGATCCGGCTTCGCTCGACCCGAAGGCCGTCGCAACCTTTGCCGAGAAGGCGCATGAGCAGAGCATCGTCGGCTTCCTCACGAACATCATCCCCACGACGATTGTCGGCGCCTTTGCCGATGGCGATATTCTGCAGGTATTGTTCTTCTCGGTGCTGTTCGGCATTGCGCTCGCCATGGTCGGCGAAAAGGGTGAGCAGGTCGTGACCTTCCTCAATGCGCTGACGGCTCCTGTCTTCAAACTTGTCGCCATCCTGATGAAGGCCGCCCCCATCGGTGCCTTCGGCGCCATGGCCTTCACAATCGGCAAGTACGGCATCGGTTCGATCGCCAACCTCGCCATGCTGATCGGCACCTTCTACATCACCTCGCTGCTCTTCGTTCTGGTCGTGCTCGGCGCCGTCGCCCGCTATAACGGCTTCTCGATCCTGGCGCTGCTGCGCTACATCAAGGAAGAGCTGCTGCTGGTTCTCGGCACCTCGTCGTCCGAGGCCGCACTGCCAGGGCTGATGAACAAGATGGAAAAGGCCGGCTGCAAGCGCTCGGTCGTCGGCCTCGTCATCCCGACAGGCTATTCCTTCAATCTCGACGGCACCAATATCTACATGACGCTGGCCGCCCTTTTCATTGCCCAGGCAACCGGCATCCAGCTCTCCTGGGGTGATCAGATCCTGCTGCTGCTCGTGGCGATGCTGAGCTCGAAGGGGGCTGCTGGAATCACCGGCGCCGGCTTCATCACGCTTGCCGCGACGCTCTCCGTCGTGCCCTCCGTGCCAGTCGCCGGCATGGCGCTTATCCTCGGCATCGACCGCTTCATGTCGGAATGCCGGGCGCTGACCAACCTCGTCGGCAATGCGGTCGCGACGATCGTCGTGGCACGCTGGGAAAAGGAACTGGATACCGCGCAGCTCGCCGCAGCTCTCGGCGGCCAGACGGAAGAGGCGGCACCGGCCGGCGGACTTCAGCCCGCCGAATAGACCAGCCGATCGTTGGTAATCCTTGCAGCGGCCCGTTCCACAACGGGCCGTTCGCGTATCGAGAATTTCGTTCTCTCGTCGTCATTCCCGGCCATTGTGCAGCCTTGTGCCTAGGATCTGCTACCGACCCGAGGCAGATGCTCCGGACAACCGGGGGACAAGCCCGAGCATGACGAAGGAGGGTCGGCGGACTTTCTTCAGCGGCCCCAGGCCCGTTATCCAACGAGCCCGGTTTCGTTCCGCTCAGCCGCGATTATCGCCGAGTAGGCGATCGTAGACGGCGCCGATCGCGTTTGCTTCCTTCTCCAGAGCGAAATTCGACCTGACATGGCGCAACGCATTCTCGCCATGGGCAATCGCGAGAGTTGGATTTGCGATGTAAGGGGCGATGGCCCGCGTCAGCGCCTCACCATCGCCGGCGGCCACCACCGAGCCGGTCTCGCCTTCGGCGATGAGTTCGGCATAGGCGCCGGCGTCCGATGCCACCACCGCGGTCCGCGACGCCATGGCTTCGAGCGGCGTCAGACCGAAGCCCTCATTGCGGGAAGGGGCTACGTAAAGCGTCAAACGGCGATACCAGATTTTGATATCGGGCACTTCACCGAGGAAAAGGATACGGTCGGCGAGGCCCGCGGCGGCGACATCGGCCTTGAGCTTTTCGCCGAAGGCGGTGTGCTCCGCCGTCACGCGGCCGGAGACGACGGCCGTCCATTCGGGGTGCTGCGGCAAGAGGTCGATCATCGCTTGGACGAAGAGATCGGTGCCTTTCTGATGACGCACGCGGCCGAAGCAGCCGACGAGATAGCGTCCGCGCAGCCCGGTGGCGCCAATGCCATCGTCGGCCGTTTCCGGCGGGTGGAACAAGGAAAGGTCGACGCCGTGCTGGATGACCGTGTGAGGCACCTCGAGAAAGGAGCCGGAACGGTCGCTGGTCGCGATTACCGCATCCATGCGGCGGATCAGCCATCTCGTATAGGCGGTGTGACGGCGTTGCGCGGCCGAGGTGAAGAGCAGCTTCAGCGGCATGCGCAGGACATGACGAAGCAGGATGCCGACGGCCATCTCATTGTTGCGGCGGGCGTGCCAGACGCGGTGACGGCGCCGGGCCGGCGGGCGCCAGAGCCCGAAAAGCTGCGCCCAACTCAGTTTTGGCAGGCCCTCCGGCAGGCCCGGCCCGAGCGTTGCTATGCGCATGCCAAGCCGGATCTGGCACGGGATGAGCTGGACGATGGTCGAGGTGACGCCGGAGAGCCGGCGCTTGAAATTGGGCGCGATGATCTCGACGTCACGAATGTCCGGCAAGGATGGATCTCATGTCTGGCGGGCGATCAGCCCCAGGAAACCTGGAGGATTTCATAGGCCTTGGAGCCACCGGGCGCGTTGACCTCGATGGAATCGCCGACTTCCTTGCCGATCAGCGCACGGGCGATCGGGGAGGAGATGGAGATGCGGCCGGCCTTGACGTCGGCTTCCTGGTCGCCGACGATCTGGTAGGTCTTTTCTTCCTCGGTGTCCTCGTCGACGAGCTTCACCCTGGCGCCGAACTTGATCTTGTCGCCCGACATCTTGGTGAGATCGATAACTTCGGCGCGCGCCGTCAGGTCTTCCAGCTCGGTGATGCGACCCTCGTTGTGGCTCTGGGCTTCCTTGGCTGCGTGGTATTCGGCATTTTCGGAAAGGTCGCCATGGGCACGGGCTTCGGCGATCGCCTCGATGATTCGGGGACGCTCTTCCTGCTGACGCCAGCGCAGTTCTTCCTGCAGCTTGACGAAACCACCCTGTGTCATCGGTACCTTATCAACCATTTTTCTGTCCTTCACTCCTTGCGGCCGCCCGTCTTGCGTCAGCACAGTCAGGCACACACAAAAGAAAACAGGTCCCGAAGGGGAGCTTCGGAACCGTGCCACAATCATAGTTGCATGCTTATAGCAGATCGCCACGGCTGATTTCCAGAAAATTCGCATAAATGAAACCCAACCCGCTGGTACGTCAGGTGATGTGCGCCAAAACGGGGCATAAGCGGGGACGTCGGGATTGACTTTGCAACCAAGAACATATAGTGAACATTCTAATGAAGAAGTCGCTAACCGAACGTTTGGCCATCCTTTCAGACGCCGCGAAATACGGTGCTTCCTGTGCTTCCAGCGGCACAGTGAAACGCGATTCGCGCAGAAGCGGCGGACTGGGTTCGACCGAGGGGTCCGGCATCTGCCATGCCTATGCTCCGGATGGGCGGTGCATTTCGCTTCTGAAGATCCTGCTCACCAATTTCTGCATCTATGACTGTGCCTATTGCGTCAATCGCTCCTCTAGCAATGTCGAGCGGGCACGCTTCACGGCGGAGGAGGTCGTCTGGCTGACGCTCGAATTCTACCGCCGCAACTATATCGAAGGCCTCTTCCTGTCCTCCGGTATCATTCGCTCTTCCGATTACACGATGGAGGAGCTGGTCCGCATCGTGCGTGAGCTGCGGGTAACCCACAATTTCCGCGGCTATATCCATCTCAAAGCGATCCCTGAGGCGTCGCCGCATCTGATCGAGGAGGCGGGGCTTCATGCCGACAGGCTGTCGCTCAATATCGAACTGCCGACCGATAGCGGGATTTCCCGTTTCGCACCGGAGAAGAAGCCTGCCAGTATCAGGCGATCGATGGCTGATCTCAGGTTGAAGATCGAGGCTGCTGATGAACCGACGCTTAAGACCAAAAAACGACAGCGTTTCGTCCCGGCCGGCCAGAGCACGCAGATGATCGTCGGCGCGGACGGGGCCAATGATGCGACGATCCTGGCGAGCAGCGGCCGGCTCTATAGCAGCTATGGCCTGAAGCGCGTCTATTATTCCGCCTTCAGCCCTATCCCCGACGCCTCTAAAAACCTGCCGCTGATCAAGCCGCCGCTGATGCGCGAACACCGGCTTTACCAGGCCGACTGGCTCTATCGATTCTACGGTTTCGGCGTCGAGGAAATCACTGCAAACCAGGCGGGCGGCATGCTCGATCTCAATCTCGATCCGAAGCTTGCTTGGGCGCTTGCCAACCGAGGCGAATTTCCCGTCGACATCAACAAGGCCGAGCGCGAGCGGTTGCTGCGTGTTCCGGGTCTCGGCACTAAGACGGTGAAGGCGATCGTTTCGGCGCGCCGTTTTCGCCGCCTGCGGCTCGACGATCTCTCGCGGCTCGGCGTCTCGATCAAGAAAGTTCAAGCCTTCATCTCAGCGGAAGGCTGGTCGCCCCGACGGCTGATCGACCGCCCGGACCTGCGCGCCATGTTTGAGCCGCAGCCTGAACAATTGTCGTTGCTGTGATGCGCAGGGTCGTGCTTGCGGGACGCGGAGATTTAGGCGAATGGCGGGATGCCGCGCGCGCCTTGGCAGCCGCCGGCATATTGCCCGAGGAGATCGACTGGCGCGGAAAAAGCGCTGAGGCCGATCTTTCGTTTCAACGCGATGCCATGCCGCCGGAGCCTGCGACATCACGCAAGCCGATGACGGTGCCGCCCGCTTTCATCGAGCTTGCGGAGACGGTTCTCTGCCATTCCGATCCCGCGCGATTTTCCTTGCTTTACCGTCTGCTCTGGCGGCTGCAATTGGACCGGCGACTGCTTGAAGTGGCTTCCGATGAGGATGTCTTGCGGGCCAGGCTGATGGCGAAGAATGTTCGGCGTGACGCGCACAAGATGACAGCCTTCGTCCGTTTCAAGGAAGTTGGTGCGGTATCGGCAGCGCGTCGGAAATTCCTCGCCTGGTTCGAGCCCGACCATCATATCGTAAGGCGCACGGCTCCGTTTTTCCAGCGCCGTTTCAACGACATGGACTGGCTGATTGCTACGCCCAAGGGGTCGGCCGCCTGGGACGGCGATCGGCTGACAATTGCCGACGAGCCATGCGACAGACCTAATCTCAGCGATGCCACCGACGAGCTCTGGCGTACCTACTACGCCAATATCTTCAACCCGGCGCGTTTGAAGGTGAAGGCGATGCAGGCGGAGATGCCGAAGAAGTACTGGAAGAACCTGCCGGAGGCCGATCTCATTCCTGGCTTGATTGCATCGGCCGAAAGCAAGGTGCGGGAGATGGCGGCGCGGGAGGCGACGCAATCGCTGCCGTTCCACGACCGCTTGCAGCAGGCGGCACGCAATCTCCCGGCAGAACCTGAGGCTCCAGCGGGCACGCTGGAAGCACTGCGCGCGGAAGCCGCCGTCTGCACGCGCTGTCCACTGCATGCCAATGCCACCCAGACCGTGTTCGGGGAGGGGCCGCGCGATGCGCAGGTGATGTTTGTCGGCGAGCAGCCGGGCGACCAGGAGGATATTGCGGGCCGCCCCTTCGTCGGACCTGCCGGCAGGCTTCTCGATCAGGTGATAGCAGAGGCCGGCATCGACCGATCGAGGCTCTACGTCACCAATGCGGTCAAACATTTCAAGTATGAGCCGCGTGGCAAGCGGCGCATCCACCAAAAGCCCAATATGAGCGAGGTGAAGCATTGCCGCTGGTGGCTCGATCGGGAGCTGGCGCTGATCAAGCCGAAACTGATTGTCGCAATGGGGGCAACGGCGCTTGCGGCGCTGACCGATGTGAAGGAACGGCTGCAGGATGTCAGGGGAAGGGCGATGGCGATCGAAGGAGGGCGTACGCTCTTCGTCACCGTGCATCCATCCTATCTGCTGCGCATTCCTGACGAGCGGCTGAAGGCAGAGGAACTGGCGCGGTTTCGCGAGGATATGATCGAAATTCAGCGGCTTATGGTCTTAGCCGCATAAATTGATTCCGGCGAAATAGCGCCAGCGCCCATCGAGCGATGGCGCTATCTCTTTGTTTTTACGCAATCCAGCAAGACTGCGGCACAGTTCTGCTGGAATTGCTCTCATGTCAAGCGAAGTAGCTCTGCAGCGGCCGGACTTCGAGATTGCCCGCCCTCAGCGCCTTGATCGCCTGAGCGGCGGCTTCGGCGCCGGCCATCGTCGTGTAATAGGGCACCTTCTGCATCAACGTTGCGCGGCGCAGTGACTTGGAATCCGAGATCGCCTTGTTGCCGTCCGTGGTGTTGATGACGAGCTGGACCTGGCGGTTGCGGATCGCGTCTTCGATGTGCGGACGGCCTTCCAGGACCTTGTTGATCTTGGTGGCGGTGATGCCGTTTTCGCCAAGGAAGCGGGCGGTGCCGCCGGTTGCCAGCACCTTGAAGCCTTCTTCGACGAGGATGCGGATCGCCGGCAGCACGCGCGCCTTGTCCTCATCACGCACGGAGACGAAGACTGTTCCATCACGCGGCAACTCGACGCTGGCGCCGAGCTGCGACTTGGCGAAGGCCAGGGCAAAATCGGTGTCGAGGCCGATTACTTCGCCGGTCGAGCGCATTTCCGGGCCGAGCAGCGTGTCGACGCCGGGGAAGCGGGCGAAGGGGAAGACGGCTTCCTTGACAGCGATGTGGGTGAGCTTACGCGGATCGGGCTTCTGCCCATAGGCGGCGAAGGTCGCGTCGAGCGTCTCGCCGGCCATGACGCGGGCGGCGATCTTGGCGATTGGCGCGCCAATGGTCTTGGCGACAAAGGGCACGGTGCGCGAGGCGCGCGGATTGACTTCGAGAACGTAGACAGTGCCGTCCTTAATGGCGAACTGGACGTTCATCAGGCCGCCGACATTGAGCGCCTTGGCCATGGCTTTGGCCTGGCGCTCCAACTCGTCGAGCAGTTCGACCGGCAGCGAACGCGGCGGCAGCGAGCAGGCCGAGTCACCGGAATGGATGCCGGCTTCCTCGATATGCTCCATGATGCCGGCGACATAGACGTCGGTGCCATCGGAGAGGCAGTCGACGTCGACTTCGATCGCGTGGGTGAGGTAGCTGTCGAAGAGCAGCGGATTCTTGCCGAGCAGCGTGTTGATCTGGCCGGTCTTGTCGTTGGGATAACGCTGCTTGATATCCTCAGGCACCAGTTCCGGAACCGTATCGAGAAGGTAGGTCTGCAGCTGGCCTTCCGAATGCAGGATCTGCATGGCGCGGCCGCCGAGCACGTAAGACGGGCGCACGACAAGCGGGAAGCCGATTTCGGCGGCGACGAGGCGGGCCTGCTCGACCGAATATGCGATGCCGTTGTTCGGCTGGTTAAGATCGAGTTTCATCAGAAGCTTCTGGAAGCGGTCGCGGTCTTCGGCGAGGTCGATCGCGTCAGGCGCGGTGCCGAGGATCGGAATACCGTTCTTCTCGAGCGCCTCGGCGAGCTTCAGCGGCGTCTGGCCGCCGAACTGGACGATGACGCCGACGACTTCGCCCTTCTCCTGTTCGGCGCGCAGGATCTCGATCACGTCTTCGGCCGTCAGCGGCTCGAAGTAGAGGCGATCCGACGTGTCGTAGTCGGTCGAGACGGTTTCGGGGTTGCAGTTGATCATGATCGCTTCATAGCCAGCATCCTTCAGCGCGAAGGCGGCATGGCAGCAGCAATAGTCGAACTCGATGCCTTGGCCGATGCGGTTCGGGCCGCCGCCGAGGATGACGACCTTCTTGCGGTCGGAGACTTGAGCTTCCGAGCGGGCGGCGCCGACGAAGGGCGTCTCGTAGGTCGAATACATATAGGCCGTAGGCGAAGCGAATTCGGCCGCACAGGTGTCGATACGCTTGAAAACCGGACGCACGTTCAGGCTGTTGCGGAGTTCCGCGACTTCCTTCGGGCGCTTGCCGGTCAGGGTCGCCAGCCTCGCGTCGGAGAAACCCATGGCCTTCAGCATGCGCAGGTTCGCGGCATCGCCGGGCAGGCCATGCTCGCGGATGCGGGCTTCCATGTCGACGATATTCTTGAGTTCGGCGATGAACCAGGGATCGATCTTGCAGCCTTCATGCACCTCTTCGATGCTGAGGCCCTGGCGCAGCGCCTGGGCGACCATGCGCAGGCGGTCCGGCGTCGGCGTGCCGATGGCTGCGCGGATGGCGTTCTGGCTGGATTCCCCTTCTTCGAAATCGGGGATCTCGATTTCGTCGAGGCCGGTCAGGCCGGTTTCGAGGCCGCGCAGCGCCTTCTGCAGCGATTCGGCAAAGGTACGGCCGATCGCCATGACTTCGCCCACCGATTTCATCGCCGTGGTCAGGACCGGGGAGGCGCCGGGGAATTTCTCGAAGGCGAAACGCGGGATCTTGGTGACGACATAGTCGATGGACGGCTCGAAGGAAGCCGGCGTTGCGCCGCCGGTGATGTCGTTTTCCAACTCGTCGAGCGTGTAGCCGATGGCGAGCTTCGCGGCGACCTTGGCGATCGGGAAGCCGGTGGCCTTGGAAGCGAGTGCCGAGGAGCGCGAGACGCGCGGGTTCATTTCGATGACGACGAGGCGGCCGTCCTTCGGATTGACGGCGAACTGGACGTTCGAGCCGCCAGTCTCGACGCCGATCTCGCGCAGCACCGCGATCGAGGCGTTGCGCATAATCTGGTATTCCTTGTCGGTCAGCGTCAGCGCCGGAGCGACAGTGATGGAGTCGCCGGTATGAACGCCCATCGGATCGATGTTCTCGATCGAGCAGATGATGATGCAGTTGTCCGCCTTGTCGCGGACCACTTCCATTTCATACTCCTTCCAGCCGAGCACCGATTCTTCGATCAGCACTTCGGTAGTCGGCGAAGCGTCGAGACCGCCGCCGACGATCTCGAAGAATTCCGAGCGGTTGTAGGCAATGCCGCCGCCGGTGCCGCCGAGGGTGAAGGAGGGGCGGATGATGGCGGGCAGGCCGACATGGTCGAGTGCCTGGGCGGCGATCGCCATGGCATGGTTCAGGTAGCGCTGCTTGCGGTCGCTCTCGCCAAGATTCCACTGGTTTTCCAGCTCGTCCAGCGCCTTGTCGAGGTCGGGACCGGAGAGGCTTTCGCGCAGTTTGGTGCGCTCGGCTTCGTGCGTCTTGCGGTCCAAATCCTTGATGTCGGTGGCGTTCGCCAGCATCGAGCGCGGCGTTTCAAGGCCGATGCGTGCCATAGCCTCACGGAACAGCGCGCGGTCTTCGGCCATGTCGATGGCCGCCGGCTTGGCGCCGATCATCTCGACATTGTAGCGGTCGAGCACGCCCATGCGCTTCAGGGATAGGGCTGTATTCAGTGCCGTCTGGCCGCCCATGGTCGGCAGCAGCGCGTCCGGGCGCTCCTTGGCGATGATCTTCGCGACAACTTCCGGGGTGATCGGCTCGACGTAAGTTGCGTCTGCCAGCCCGGGGTCGGTCATGATCGTCGCCGGGTTGGAGTTGACGAGGATGACGCGGTAGCCTTCTTCTCTCAAAGCCTTGCAGGCCTGGGTGCCGGAATAGTCGAATTCGCAAGCCTGGCCAATGACGATCGGTCCCGCGCCGATGATGAGGATCGATTTGATGTCTTGGCGCTTCGGCATGGCGATATCCATTTTCTGGCTGCGCAGAAAACCGGCCAGGGTGGGAGATCACCGGGTCGGTTGCGCATGCTGGGTCTTTTCAGGCTAGAAGCGGCTTATAGGCAAATGTATTTGCAAACGGAACCCCATAAATCGCGGAATCGACAGGAATTCGAACCGGCGCGGACGCCTATTCCCGGCCGGGGATGACGAGTGCCCGGATTTCGCCGCTGCGCGCCGGATTGACGATCGCGTCTGGGGCTTCTGCAAGCCCAATCCTGCGGGAGATCAACGGCTCGACCTTGATCCTGCCGGAGGCGATCAGATCGGCGGCGCGGCCATGGGTGAAGGGGTTGACGAAGGAGCTTATCAGCCTGACTTCGCGAAACAGCAGGTCAAAAGGCTCGATCTCGATTTTTGCCCCCTGCGGCATCACGCCGAGAATGACGGCAGTGCCGCCGCGGCGGGCAAGCCGCGGCGTCTGTTCCATGGTTTCAGCGACGCCGGCGCATTCGAAGACGACGTCGGCGCCGCCGGGCAGCAATCCGTCTGCGGCGGTGATGCGGGCAACGATATCGCCGTCGCCTGGATCGGCCGTTGCCGTGGCGCCGAGGATTTCGGCCAAGCGTCGTTTTTCGGCGCTGCGCGTCACCAGCACGACGCGAGTCGCGCCGGCGAGCCTGGCCAACTGAAGGGTGAGCAGGCCGATCACGCCGCCACCGAGCACGATGACTGAGGCGCCGGCGTGCAGCCCGGCAAGATCGACGCCGTGGATGCAGCAGGCGAGCGGCTCGCAGAAGGCGCCGTGGAGCGGATCAAGATCGGTCGGCAGCGCAAAGGCCTGGCTTTGCGGCATGCAGACATAATCGGCAAAGCCGCCGTCGCGGTGAATGCCGATCGCCTGCAGGTTCCGGCAGAGATTGACTCGGCCGCGCCGGCATTCCCCGCAGCCGCCGCAGGAAATGTTCGGATCGCCGGTCACCCGCATGCCGGGGCGGAAATCGGTCACATCAGGTCCGACGGTCTCGACGATGCCGGCGAATTCATGGCCGAGCGTCACCGGCGGCTTCGACGGAAATTCGCCGTGGAAGACATGGCGGTCGGTGCCGCAGATGCCGCAGGCCTCGATCCGGACGAGCAATTCACCCGGGGCTGGTATCGGGTTTTCGACTTCGCAAAGCTGCAACTGTCCTGTCGCTTGCAGGCGCACCGCCTTCATCGCCATCTCCTCCTGCATTCTCCCCTTTCACCAGGAAGAGCGAAAGCGGGAGTCTCGTCAAGCGGTTGAGGCATCTTCTTTACGTGATGGGACGCATGTTGAGGCATGGCTGCGGCCGACCGAACTGACGGAACAATATCCTCTCCCTGAAGTTTTCGAGCCGAGAAACTGGAGGCTGTGATGATGGATCCAAAAGACAAGGAACCGGCAGAAGGCTCGCGGGACACCGTGGATAGTGAGCTAGCACGTCAGGGGGAGGGCAAGCCGCATGGCAGCGGCAAAAGTGGCGGACAAAAGGGACCGGCGCAGCCAAGCCCGAGGAAAAAGTGAGCGGTTCAACCGCCCGTATTGCAGGCGGACGAAGCCGCTGGAATTCCTCGTGCTGGCGGTTATATAAATTCCTTGAGTGCAAGCACGGGCATTGCCGGGGAGAACGAAAATGGAATGGAGAGGCCGGCGTCAGTCCGACAATGTCGAGGATCGTCGCGGCGAGCCCACCGGCGGCGGTTTTGGCCGTGGCGGTGGTTTCAGCTTTCCCTCAGGCGGCGGTGTTCGCCGCGCCGGCGGTGGCTTGAGCATTGGCACGATCATCTTCCTCGTCGTCATCTATCTGATCTTCAAGGCGATGGGCATCGACCTGATGCAGGTGCTGGACACCGGGGGCATGTCCAGCGGCCCCGGCTACGAGCAGAGCGAATCCGGCGCCCGCACCCCCGCCAATGACGAAATGACTGCTTTCGTGCGGACCGTCCTTGCCGAGACCGAGGATACCTGGAACGGCATTTTCCAGGCACAGGGCCGGGATTACGAGGAGCCTCGGCTCGTACTCTTCTCCGACCAGACGCAGTCGGCCTGCGGCTTCGCCTCTGCCGCGACCGGTCCGTTCTATTGCCCTGGAGATCATAAGGTCTATCTCGATACGGCCTTCTTCCAGGAGTTGTCCGATCGCTTCGGCGCATCCGGCGATTTTGCCGAAGCCTATGTCGTTGCGCATGAGGTCGGCCATCACGTGCAGAACCTGCTTGGCATCCTGCCGAAGTTCAACGAGGCCCGTCAGCGCATGAGCGAGGAGGAGGCCAACAAGATGTCGGTCCGCGTCGAGCTGCAGGCCGATTGCTTCGCCGGCATCTGGGGCAAGTATACCCAGCAGAAGGGTATCCTGGAGGCGGGCGATCTCGAGGAGGCGCTGAATGCCGCACAGCAGATCGGCGACGATACGCTGCAGAAGCGCTCGCAAGGTTACGTCGTGCCCGAGAGTTTCAACCACGGCACCTCGGCGCAGCGCGTCAGATGGTTCAAGCGCGGTTTCGACAGCGGGCAACTGACGGCGTGTGATACGTTTTCGGGGCCAGTTTGAGGTTCCAGACCTGCCGGGCAGCCCCCTCATGCGACCCTTCGGGCCACCTTCTCCCCGAGGGGAGAAGGGATTGCCACGACGTCTCGACTCCCTCTTCTCCCCTCGGGGAGAAGGTGCCCGTAGGGCGGATGAGGGGGCTGCAAAGCAAGGCGTTCATTTGCAATCTCTTCAAATCCTCCCGCGTTACCTCTCACTGTCCATATGCTGCAGCAAATGTTCCGGATAACGCCCGCCCGCAGCCGCATCCTTCGGCACGACGCGTTCAATGGCGGCGAAATCTTCTGCCGACAGATCCACCGCAAGTGAACCGAGCGCCTCAGTCAACCGGTCGCGGCGGCGGGCGCCGATGAGGGGAACAATGTTCTGCTTGGATTGATCTGGATGCCGCGGCGATTGCAAGGGAGTTTTATTGCTACGATTCGCCGGAACGACGGTGCGCGTCTACCGGTTGAGGCCCTGACGATTTTCCCGTAGAACTCCTGAGATGCTTCCGGATGTTCACCGATTGTTTCAGTTTCTTTTCTGAGCTATGTCACTTTCCGGCGACGGAGATCGTCTTTTCAGAAACAGCTGCTGTAGAGATGCCTCATGCTTGATCCGAGATTCGTTCGCCGCGGCCTTTTCCTGGTCTTCGTCATCCTCTTCCTCGACATTATCGGCATCGCCATCATCATGCCGGTGCTGCCCGCCTATCTGGAGCAGCTGACCGGCGGCAGCGTCAGCGATGCGGCGATCGACGGCGGCTGGCTGATGCTCGTCTATGCCGGCATGCAGTTCCTGTTCGCGCCGTTGCTCGGAAACCTGTCCGACCGCTTCGGCCGCCGGCCGATCCTTCTGCTTTCGGTGCTGACCTTCGCCATCGACAACTTCATCTGCGGCATCGCCACCAGCTTCTGGATGCTGTTCGTCGGCCGCGTGCTTGCCGGCATCAGCGGCGGCAGCTTCGCCACCTGCTCGGCCTATATCGCCGATATCAGCACGGAGGAGAACCGCGCGAAGAACTTCGGACTGATCGGCATCGCCTTCGGCGTCGGCTTTACCATCGGCCCTGTCATTGGCGGATTCCTCGGGGAATTCGGCCCACGCGTACCCTTCCTCGGCGCTGCCGCTTTGTCGCTTCTCAATTTCATCGCCGCCTGCTTTCTGCTGCCGGAAACGCTGGAGGCGAAGAACCGCCGCCGCTTCGAGTGGAAACGCGCCAACCCCCTCGGCGCGCTGCGCCAGATGCGCCATTACCCTGGCATCGGCGGGGTCAGCCTCGTCATGTTCCTGTTTTTCCTGGCGCATGCCGTCTATCCCTCGGTCTGGTCCTTCGTCTCCACCTACCGCTACGGTTGGAGCGAGGGCCAGATCGGCCTGTCGCTCGGCATTTACGGCATCGGTGCTGCGCTCGTCATGGGCCTTGTCCTGCCGCGGATCGTGCCTGTGCTTGGCGAGTGGAAGACCGCGCTTCTCGGCCTCTGTTTCTCGGCTGCAGGCTTGACCGGCTATGCCTTCGCCTGGGAGGGCTGGGTGGTCTATGTCGTCATCGTGGCGACCGTCATCGAAAACGTCGCCGATCCGGCGCTGCGCAGCATTGCCGCCGGGAAGGTGCCGCCTTCGGCGCAAGGCGAGTTGCAGGGCGCGCTGACCAGCCTCAGCAGCATCACCACCATTGTCGGGCCATTGATCTTCACGCAAATGTTCGGCTATTTCACGCGGCCTGAGGCGCCCGTCACCTTTGCCGGTGCGCCGTATCTCACGGCTGCTGTGCTCATTGTTGTGGCCGCCGGGGTATTCCTCACGAGGGTTCGAGCCGGGGAGCCGGCCGAGGCGCTGGAAGGTGTGGGCTGAACCGATCAGAAATGGTGATGGTATGATGAATTTTTCATCATCTGCCTGTTTTGGGGTAGTTCTTTGCGGGGCTTTGATTTAAGCCCGAGTGATATTTTTGCGCCACTACGCGGCGTTGCAGATCTCAATCACAGGACTGGTGTCATGGACACGCCGATCGACGCGCGCAGCCTTGCGCCGACAAACGATAATCGTTGGGGTGCGCATTTTCGTGCAACACTGGCGCTCGGCATTCCGCTAATCGGCGCACAGCTCGCTCAGCTCGGCATCAATACCACCGACGTGATGATCGTCGGCCGCCTCGGCGCCGAGCATCTGGCAGCGATGGTGCTGTCGGCTCAATTCCTCTTCACCATCCTCATCTTCGGTTCGGGTTTTGCCATCGCCGTCATTCCGATGGTGGCGCAGGCCTATGGCCGCGGCGACGTCGTCTCTGTGCGCCGATCGCTGCGCATGGGTCTGTGGGTGGTGATTGGATATTGGGCCGTCATGCAGCCCGCCTTCTTCTATTCCGAACAAATCCTGCTCTTCGCGCAGCAGAAGCCAGAGGTAGTCAAGCTCGCGCATGGCTATATCATGATCGGTCAGTTCGGTGTGCTGCCGGCACTGCTCTTCAACGTGATGCGCGCGCTGGTCAGCGCCATCGGCAAGGCCGGCATCATTCTCAACGTCACCATCGTGACGCTGGTGATGAACGCGTTCTTCGCCTATGCCCTCGTGCTCGGCCATTTCGGCTTTCCGGCGATGGGGCTCGAGGGTGCGGCGATCGTATCGGTCGTGGTGCAGACGGCTGGTTTCCTCTTCATCCTTGCCTTCGTGCAGAGGCGGGAGGAGACGCGCCGCTACGAGATCTTCGTGCGGTTCTGGAAGCCCGACTGGCATGCGCTGCTGGAAGTCATCCGGCTCGGTTTCCCCATCAGCGTCACCATCCTTGCCGAGGTTAGCCTGTTCACGGTGGCCTCGCTGCTGATGGGCTATATCGGCACGATCGAACTCGCCGCCCACGGCATCGCCCTGCAATGGGCTTCGATCGCCTTCATGATCCCGCTAGGCCTCAGCCAAGCGGCGACGGTGCGCGTGGGCGTCGCCCACGGGCAGGGCGATTATGACGGGCTGGTGCGGGCTTCGATCATGGTGTTCATCCTCGGCTGCGCCATTTCGGCGGTGGGCTCGGTGCTCTTTGCCACAATGCCCCAATTCCTCGGCAGCTGGTTCCTCGACGTCAGTTCGCCCGAGGCGCCCGAGGTGCTCTCCTATGCCGGGCCGCTGATCGTCGTTGCCGGGCTTTTCCAACTGGTCGACGGGCTGCAGGTGATCGCTAATGGACTGCTGCGCGGCCTGAAGGACGCGCGCGTGCCGATGATCATGGCGCTGATAGCTTACTGGCCGATTGGCTTCTTCCTAGCCTGGGCCTTCGCTTTTCCGTTGGGTCTGGGCGGCATCGGCATCTGGTTCGGCTTCCTCGTAGGGCTGGCGGCGGCCGCCGCCATGCTCTGCGGACGCTTCTATCTTCTCGTTCGCCGGGAGGGCGCGATCGCCGGCGTCTGAGCCGGCGTCCTTTCCCTCAGGCCGCGACAGGCTTGTAACTGCCGATATCGGCTCGAATGCCGAGACGCGAGAACATTTCCTGCGGATCGAAATTTGCGGCCTTGTGGGCGGCCGTCACGGCTGCTCGCGCACGCTCGACGACTTCGGTATTTTTCCATTCGGCGATGGTAACGAAATTGAATTCGCCGGGACCTGAGACCTGCTCCAGCACCCGGTGATCGATGAAGCCCTCCTGTGCCTCCAGCAGCTTGTGGGTCATCATCACTTTGACAAGAAATTCCTCACGCGCCGCCGCCGGCACGATGAACTTGTCGACACGATAGAAAGCTCCGCTCATCTATATCTCCTGCATCGGATCTGCGGGTTGTTCTGTAATTCCTCAAGCATGGTTGAGGTCAATAGTGAAAGGGCAGGGGCCGGTCGAATGTCCATTCCTTTCCTGTTTCGGGGACATTGTCCAAGCTTGATGCAACGGTGCGCCAGAAGCGGTTGCTGGCTCGGCTTCAAGTAACGACAGAGCAGGCATTGCGTGCAGCTTCAACGTTGGGTGCGTCGATGAGCGATTGGACAAGTCGATCTCAGCCAAGATCGCTCCAAGCCGCGGCTAGAAGTTCTTTCTTGCCTTCTGTCTCCCTGCTATCCTGGAAGTGAGGAGACCGCGCCATGAGCGAGAACCGAAAGCTGGCTGCAATCCTGGCCGCAGACGTGGTCGGGTACAGCCGGCTTGCCGGCGCCGATGAGGACCGCACCCTGGCGAGGTTACGGGCACTGCGCAGCGATCTCATCGATCCGACGATCGCCGTGCACCATGGCCGGGTGGTGAAGCGCACCGGCGATGGTGCGCTGGTCGAGTTCCGCAGCGTGGTGGACGCCGTGCGCTGTGCCATTGAGGTGCAGAACGGTATGCTGGAGCGCAATGACGGCGTGCCGCAGGACCGTCGCATCGAGTTTCGGATCGGTATTCATCTGGGCGACGTCGTGGAGGAAAGCGATGGCGATCTGATGGGCGACGGCGTCAACATCGCCTCGCGATTGGAGGGCGTCGCCGCGGCAGGCGCGATCTGCCTGTCCGAGGATGCCTATCGCCAAGTCAAGGCGAGGCTCGACCTCTCGGTCAGCGATCTCGGCAGCACGCTACTCAAGAACATTGCCGAACCGATCCGCGTCTATTCGCTGCAAGTCGGCAGCGTCGGGACCAAGGCAGCCGCCACCTCGGAAACCGCAACGAGTCCACCTGCGAGGGCAACGTCGCCGAAGCTGTCGATCGCCGTCCTGCCCTTCGCCAACATGAGCGGTGACGCCGAACAGGACTACTTCGCCGACGGCATCTCGGAAGACATCATCACGGCGCTATCGAAGTTGTCGCAGCTCTTCGTCATCGCCCGCAATTCGTCATTTACCTTCAAAGGCAGGAACGTCCATGTGCAGGAGGTGGGCACGAAGCTCGGCGTGCGGCATGTTCTTGAGGGCAGTGTGCGCAAATCAGGCAACAGGGTACGCATCACCGCGCAGCTCATCGACGCGACCACCGGCGGGCATCTATGGGCGGAGCGGTTCGATCGAGACCTGACCGACATTTTCGCGGTTCAGGACGATGTCACGCAGCAGATCGTCGACGCACTGGCGGTCAACCTGACAGAAGGTGATCGGAAAAGGCTGGTGCCGGGCCAGACCGGTCACCCCGAGGCCTATGACTGCTTCCTGCGTGGCCGGGAGCTGTGGCACCGGCTGACGAAGCAAACGAACAGCGACGCCCGCGATCTTTTGCAACATGCCGTCGAACTGGACCCCAACTTCGCCTCGGCACATGCCTTTCTCGCCCTTACCCATGGGCTCGACTACCTGAACCGGTGGAGCGCGTCGCCGCAACGCTCGCTCCAGCAGGCCGAAGAGGCTGCGATGCTGGCGGTGGCGCGGGATGAGAGCGACCCCGTGGCGCACTGGGCATTGAGTGTCGTCAGGCTTTACTCACGGCAGCACGATAGAGCCATCGGCGAGGCCGAGCGTGCGATAGGCCTCAACCCGAACTTCGCCGAAGGGCAGGTCAGCCTCGGCGAGGCACTTCTCTATTCAGGCAGATCTCACGAGGCACTCGCCTGTTTCGATCGGGCGAGGATCTTGAACCCGTATTTTCCGGATGTCGTTCTCCACTTTCAGGCCTGGGCCTGGTTTCAACTGCGAAGGTACGAAGAGGCCGTTGAATTGTTGGTGCAGCGCGTGAGCCGCAATCCCGTCACCGACGTCTCTCGCGCGCTTCTGGCCGCCTGTTACGGACACCTCGGCCGGTTCGAAGAGGCTCGGGCGACGTGGCAAGAGGTGCTGCGCGTTAATCCCGACTTCTCCTTGGAATACCGCCGCAAAGTCTTGCCCTTCAAGAACCCCGCCGATTTCGACCTCGCCATGGAGGGGCTACGCAAGGCCGGTGTCGTACAATGATGAGTGATCAATGCCCGATCTTGAACCTGTTCGCCATTTCGGCGGAAGATGAACAACAGCCGGTGCCGGCGTAACCACCACCTCCAGCGCAATCTGCCATCAAGGTCTGCTTTCAGGAAGCTGCGAAGTCGCCCTCTACTTGCGGCGCAAAGCAGCCCTATCCTTCAACAAAGAAAAAAGACGCTATGGGCAGATAGCGGTCCTTTCTCTGATAGCTGTCTTTCAAGATTCAAGAGATGCCACATTACGTTGGTGGCTGCCGGTTTAACAGAGTTTGCGAAACCGGCACTTCTTGAAACTAGCGCTCTGCAAGCGCCGGTTCGCCCTTCTTCTCGCGCACCATGTTGACGAAGCGGCGGAAGAGATAGTGGCTGTCCTGCGGGCCGGGGGAGGCTTCCGGATGGTGCTGGACGGAGAAGACCTGCTTGCCGAGCACGCGCAGGCCGCAATTGGTGCCGTCGAAAAGCGAAATATGAGTCTCTTCAACGCCGTCGGGCAGCGACTTCGAGTCGACCGCGAAGCCGTGGTTCATCGAGACGATCTCGACCTTGCCCGTCGTGTGATCCTTGACCGGATGATTGGCGCCGTGATGGCCCTGGTGCATCTTTTCGGTCTTGGCGCCCAAGGCGAGGCCGAGCATCTGATGGCCGAGGCAGATGCCGAAGACCGGGATATCGGTCTTAACAAGCGTCTTGATGACAGGAACGGCATATTCGCCGGTTGCCGCTGGATCGCCGGGACCGTTCGACAGGAAGATACCGTCCGGCTGCAAGGCGAGCACGTCTTCGGCGCTCGTTGTTGCCGGCACGACGGTCACCTTGCAGTCGAGGCCGGCAAACAGGCGCAGGATGTTGCGCTTGACGCCGTAATCGAGGCAGACGACGTGATATTTCGCATCCGCCGCACCGAGTTCGCCGTAACCTTCGTTCCAGACCCACGGCGTCTGCGCCCATTGTGAGGACTGGCCGGACGAGGCGATCTTGGCAAGATCGAGACCTTCCAGGCCGCTCCAGGCCTTGGCTTCGGCCTTCAGCGCCTCGATGTCGAAGACGCCGTTGGCGTCGTGGGCGATCACCGCGTTCGGGGCGCCGTTCTCGCGGATCCAGGCGGTGAGCGCACGCGTGTCGATGCCGCAAAGGCCGATGATGCCGCGGGCCTTGAGCCACTGGTCGAGATGCTTGGCGGCGCGGTAGTTCGAGGGGTCGGTGATGTCGGCCTTGAAGATGACGCCGACGGCGCCGTGGCGGGCGGCAGGCGTCAGGTCCTCGATATCTTCGTCGTTGGTGCCGATATTGCCGATGTGGGGAAAGGTGAAGGTGACGATCTGGCCGAGATAGGAGGGGTCGGTCATGATCTCTTCGTAGCCGGTCAGCGCCGTGTTGAAGACGACTTCAGCCTGGACCTTGCCGGTGGCGCCGATGCCCTTGCCTTCGATCACTGTGCCGTCGGCAAGAACGAGCAAAGCGGTCGGCTTTTCGGTTGTCCAGGGTGCTGTTGCGGTCATCTTCATCCCGTTTCCGGCGGCCGATGCGCTTAGCCGCGCTCGTCGCCATTTGATCTCGCAGACGTGTGGGCACGGCAATGCCGCGCGCTTCAGGCCTGATCACGAATTTTGGTGCAGGTGGCGGTAAATAGCCACGCAATCGCTGAGCGTCAATCTTTGTAGCCGGGATTGCGGCCGTTTTCTTGCGCTTTATCGCGCCGATGGCGCAATTTATTTGATCCGTCGCATCGGCGTGGTTTATGAAGCGGCATCAAAAAAGGAGTGAAGACATGCTGCGCGATCAACTCGCCACCCAGCTGAAAGAGGCGATGAAGGCCAAGGATTCGGAGCGGCTGTCGACCGTTCGGCTGATTCAGGCGGCGATCAAGGACCGCGACATTGCCAATCGCGGTACCGGCAAGGAGCAGGCGAGCGACGACGAGATCCTGCAGATCCTCGCCAAGATGGTGAAGCAGCGCGACGAATCGGCAAAGATCTATGAGGAGAATTCCCGACCGGAGCTCGCTGCCAAGGAGCGTGCGGAAATCGCCGTCATTCAGGACTTCATGCCGAAGCAGCTTTCCGACGGCGAAGTGCGCGCCAATATCTCGGCGATTATCACCGAGACGGGTGCTGCCGGCGTCAAGGACATGGGCAAGGTGATGGCGGCGCTCAAGGAGCGTTATGCCGGCCAGATGGATTTCGCCAAGGCATCGGCAACCGTCAAGGAGCTTTTGAACGGATAAGCCTCAGATGGCCCGTCTCGCCTGCGGCTCTTCACCGACCGCAGGTCCGAGCACGGCCTCGGCGGCGGCATCGACGATCGCAAACTTCGCCGCCTGGTAGTTCCAATATTCGAGGATAAAGCGCCGGGACAGCCAGAAGTCGCCCTTGCGCGAAGGTTCTGTCCAGCCGACGCTTTCCATGGTCGTGGCCTGGGTCAGAAGCCGCTTCAGATGGGTATTCGAAATCATGAATTGCTCGCGGAGCTCCCGGAGCGACAGTGGGCCGATAACGACGCGCTCGGCCGCCCGAGGAAATTGCG
Organism: Rhizobium sp. NXC14; assembly: GCF_002117485.1. Taxonomy (NCBI): domain Bacteria; kingdom Pseudomonadati; phylum Pseudomonadota; class Alphaproteobacteria; order Hyphomicrobiales; family Rhizobiaceae; genus Rhizobium; species Rhizobium sp. NXC14. The sequence goes on along the minus strand of NZ_CP021030.1, from coordinate 3,101,281 downwards.
GAAGGCGGGAGATCAGGTAATCCATCACCAGTCCGCCGGAATTCGCCCAGTTGAAGAGGTTGAAGGTGGGGCCCGGATTGCGCACGGACTCACTGCCGATGATCGCCCTTGCGATCCGCGGCTGAATCGCAGCCATTGTCGCGGAGGGGTCGGCGGTGATCTGGTCGGCGCGTTCGCCGCCGTCGAGGCTGTCGAGGATCATCATATGGGTGACGAGCCATCGGATGAAATGCTGTTCGGCGATTTCGGTCGGTTCCAGATAGCGTGTGCGCTTGTCAGGTCCAGGCCCCACACGCAAGAAACGATAGGCCAGCATTTCCTGCATGAAGGCCGCGGCCGTGTTGCGGCTGGCGATGTCATTCTTGACTGCGAAATCGACAAAGCGGCCGGAATAAAGGCCACCGCTCTGGCCGTCGTCGGGATGACCGTAATGAAGTGCGAAGCCGGCATGGGCCATCAACCAGCGCTGCTGCGCGGCGAAAATCGATGCGATGCGCGGGCTCTCGCGATAGATCGCAAGCAGTTGATTGGCGCAATAGAGGATCGCAGCGAGAAAGCGATCGTCTGCTGCAAGATTTTCCGCGGTGAAAGCCATTGGGAAGGGTCCAGGAGTTCGGCGCAACATCTTTCATTCACGCGCCGTCTGTCAACGGTTCCGTCGATAAGCGGTTAATTTTAAAGGGAGAGTTGGCAACTGAGCCTAAAATTTAAGAAGGCAGGAGCTGGGGGCGCTCCTGCCTTCTTGCTCTTTGCTTCCGCCGGCAACGCAGGGCTGAGGCCCAAGCCGGAGGGTATTTGCAAAGGCACCCTTGCGAAGCGGCGCCGGGGGTAGGGATGGTGCTTCGCTCGGGGATCGCTTTGTTGAGATCAAACCTATTGCGGTGCGGCCGTCTGTTCAAATTACAAAAAAATAATGATTGCCGGAAAAGGCGCTTCGAGAGGCTTCGAAGCGAAGGTTCGACAAGCGCCGCGAGGATGAGGACGCCCAAGCGGCGGCTGCGATAAGTGACTGTTTTGGAAAGATTTAATTCAACTCAGCCGAACGATCCCGCTCATGCCGAAGCGCCTGCAGTGCCCGGCTTCAGAGACGTTCGGCGACAATAATGTCGCACCCTGTCGCAGTGGTCGGTCACGAGTTTTTGATTGGATAACTGACGCCGCCGACGTCGGTGCACTTGCCTGTGAATAGCGGGTTTTCCTGACGAGTTTCGTGGCATGGCGCGGCAAAGCAGCTTATATGGAGCTTGGCCAAGAGGGATAAATGCGCTTTTCGAACACCTTTCTCGATGAGATCCGCGACCGCGTTCCGATTTCGAACGTGATTGCGCGCCGCGTCAGCTGGGACAAGCGTAAGACCAATGTCTCGCGGGGCGACTACTGGGCCTGCTGCCCCTTCCATGGCGAGAAATCGCCGAGCTTCCACTGCGAGGACCGAAAGGGTCGGTATCACTGCTTCGGCTGCGGCGTCACCGGCGATCACTTCCGCTTTCTGACGGAGCTGGAGGGCTTGAGTTTTCCCGAGGCGGTGCAGCAGATCGCCGACATGGCCGGCGTGCCGATGCCGCTTGCCGATGCCGCGATGGAGAAGCGCGAGAAGGAGCGCGGCTCGCTGATCGACGTCATGGAAATGGCGACCAGCTTCTTCCAGGACCAGCTGCAGACGGCCAATGGCGCAAAGGCGCGCGCCTATTTGCGCGATCGCGGGCTGACGGGGCGTACCATCGAGACCTTCCGTCTCGGTTATGCGCCTGACAGCCGCAATGCGCTGAAGGAATTCCTCGCGGGCAAGGGCGTCTCCAAGGAGCAGATCGAGGCCTGCGGCCTTGTCGTTCATGAAAACGTGCCGGTCTCCTACGACCGTTTCCGCGACCGCATCATGTTCCCGATTCTTTCGTCCCGGGAAAAGGTGATCGCCTTCGGCGGCCGCGCCATGTCATCAGATGCGCCGGCGAAATATCTGAACTCCAACGAGACTGAGCTCTTCCACAAGGGTAATGTCCTTTACAATTTCGCCCGCGCGCGCCGCGCCATACAGGGTCCCGGCCGCGGCGATCAGGATGACAATGCGAGCGGCACCATCATCGCCGTCGAAGGCTATATGGACGTGATCGCGCTCTATCAGGCGGGTATCGAAAACGCCGTTGCGCCGCTCGGCACTGCGCTCACCGAAAACCAGCTCGAGCTGCTCTGGAAGATGGTGCCGCAGCCGGTGCTCTGCTTCGATGGCGACGGCGCCGGCATTCGCGCCGCCAATCGCGCCGCCGAGTTGGCGCTGCCGCGTCTGAAGCCCGGCCGTTCCGTCCGCTTCGCGCTTCTGCCTGACGGCAAGGACCCGGACGACCTCGTGCGCGACGAGGGCCGCGCGCCTTTCGACAAGGTGATGAGCCAGGCAAAGCCGCTTTCGGAGATGCTGTGGAGCCGGGAGATCAACACCGGCAAGTTCGATACGCCCGAGGCGCGCGCCGAGCTCGAAGCGCGGCTGAAGCAGCTCGTCGCCGTCATCGCCGACGAGAATGTGCGCCGTCATTACCAGCAGGATATTCGCGACCGGCTGAATGCCTTCTTCCAGCCGCAGTTCCAAAACCGCAACAGCGGCGGGCGGCGCGGTTTCAGCAGCAGCCCCCGGAGCGCCCTCGACAAAGCGGCCAAGGCAGGACCGAAAAGCCCCAGCCTGATTTCCGATCGGCTCGCCCGCTCAGGCCCGGTGCGCGGACACCGGGACAATACGGCGTTGCGCGAAAGCGTGCTTGCGCTCACCATCGTCAATCATCCGGCCCTGATGATCGATGATTATGATGAAATCGCCGCGATCGAATATGACAGCCGCGAGCTGCAACGGCTCTGGTCGGCGATGCTTGGCGCAGCCGCTGCCGTCGCCGGTCCGCATCTGACGCGCGAATATCTGACTGAGCGGCTGGAATTCGAAGGTTTCGGTCCGCTCATCAAGAGTCTCGACCAGCAGGTGCGCAATGCGAGGCTCTGGACGGCGACCGAGGAGGCGGCGATGGAGGATGCTCGTGAAGGCTATCGTCAGGCGCTCGCCTTCCACAAACGGGCGAAGGCGCTGCGCCGGCAGAAGATGGAACTCGAACGCGAGATTGCGCTGGCGACCGAAGCCGGCGACGGCGAGGCGATCATTCAGCTGATACGGGCGCAGCAGGAAGTGCATCTCGAAGGCGTACGCCTCGAGAACCAGGAGGCGATTATCGACGGCTTCGGCGTGCTTTCCGGCCGTGTCAAAGGGGCGGCGAACCACTGATGCCGCTCAGCGAACGCAAGGAGCCCGGTTTTTTCGTTTCCGATGCGCTGTTTCCCGCCGGCCGCTCGCCTCTCGACGTCCTGAAGCAGGTCTATGGTTATTCCTCCTTCCGCGGCAAGCAGCAGGAGGTGGTCGAGCACGTGGTTTCAGGCGGCGATGCCGTGGTGCTCTTTCCGACAGGTGCAGGCAAATCGCTCTGCTTCCAGATCCCGGCGCTTTGCCGTGACGGCGTCGGCATCGTCGTTTCGCCGCTGATTGCGCTGATGCGCGATCAGGTGGAGGCGATGAAGCAGCTCGGCATCAGGGCTGCGGCACTCAATTCGTCGCTGTCGCGCGAAGAGTTCGTCGAGGTTCGCCGTGCGCTTTCGGCTGGAAAGCTCGACCTTCTCTACGTCACGCCCGAGCGCATCCTGACGGACGGTTTTCGCGAGCTAATCGCCAGTGATAAGATTGCGCTGTTTGCGATCGACGAGGCCCATTGCGTCTCGCAATGGGGCCATGATTTCCGCCCGGAATATCGCGAGCTCGGCCGCCTCGGTGAACAGTATCCCGGCGTTCCCCGCGTGGCATTGACGGCAACGGCCGACCCGCACACGCGTGACGATATCATCGAGCGGCTGGGGCTCGGCAAGGCCGAAATCTTCACCACCAGCTTCGACCGGCCGAATATTGCCTATGAAATCGTCCAGCGCGACCAGCCGCGCCAGCAGCTGCTGCGCTTCCTCTCCGGCCATAAGGGCAACAGCGGCATCGTCTATTGCCTGTCGCGCGCCAAGGTCGAGGATACGGCCGATTGGCTGAACGGGAAGGGCATCCGCGCACTGCCCTATCACGCCGGCATGGACCGGGCGCTGCGCGACGCCAATCAGGATGCTTTCCTGAAAGAAGAGAATCTGTGCCTGGTCGCCACCGTCGCCTTCGGCATGGGCATCGACAAGCCGAATGTGCGCTATGTCGCCCATCTCGACCTGCCGGGTTCGGTGGAGGCCTATTATCAGGAAACCGGGCGCGCCGGCCGAGACGGGTTGCCGTCCGAGGTCTGGATGGCCTATGGCATGGCCGACGTTATCCAGCGCCGCCGCATGATCGATGAGGGCAACGCCGCAGACGAAATCAAGCGGGTTGAGCGCGCCAAGCTCAATTCTTTGCTCGCGATCTGCGAAACCGCCTCCTGCCGCCGGCAGGCGATCCTTGCCCATTTCGGCGAGGCGCATGCCGGCCAATGCGGCAATTGCGACACCTGCCTGAAGCCAGTCGAGACCTGGGATGGCACGGAAGCGGCGATCAAGGCGCTGGCCGCGGTCTACCGCACCGGCGAGCGGTTCGGCGCCGGTCATGTCATCGATGTGCTGGTCGGTAACGTCAACGAAAAGACCGAGCGTTTCGGTCATGTCGATATGCCGGTCTTCGGCGCCGGCAAGGACATTCCGGCGCGGACTTGGCAATCCGTCTATCGCCAGCTGCTCGCCATGGGGCTGATCCGTATCGATCATGAGGCCTATGGGGCGCTGAAGCTGGAGCCGGAGGCGCGCGCCGTCTTCAAGCATGAACGGCAGGTCTTCTTCCGCAAGGACCGGCCGGCATCGGAACGGCGTACGAAGAAGGCCGAGCGCAGCGAGCGCAAGTCAGGCCTGTCGGGCGCCGACGGCACGCTTTTCGAGGCGCTGAGAGCCGAGCGCATGGCGATCGCCAAATCGCTCGGCGTGCCGCCTTACGTCGTCTTTCCCGATACGACGCTGATTGCCTTTGCGACGGAACGGCCGCGCAGCCGCAAGGAATTGCTCGGCATATCGGGCGTCGGGCAATCGAAGCTCGAGCGTTATGGCGACACTTTCCTGGAGATCATTCTCTCGCACAACAAGGATTGAACGGGCTCGCTGATTTTGGCGCAGCGAGAAGACAAGCAAGCAGCGATATGCTAACCCGATTGCTATAAAAAACGTCAGGAAGGGCCGCCCATGACCTCGCCATTTCTTTCTCATCTCCGGGCCGAGATTTCGGCGCTCAGAGATGCCGGCCTCTACAAGTCAGAGAGGGTCATCCGTTCCAAGCAGGCTGGCGAGATTGCGATTTCCACCGGCGAGCGGGTACTGAATTTCTGCGCCAACAACTATCTCGGCCTTGCTGATAACGAAGAGCTGGCCGAGGCCGGCAAGAAGGCGCTCGACCGCTATGGCTACGGCATGGCCTCGGTGCGCTTCATCTGCGGCACGCAGGAGGAGCACAAGCAACTTGAAGCACGCATTTCCTCCTTCCTCGGCATGGAAGACACGATCCTCTATTCCTCCTGCTTCGACGCCAATGGCGGCCTGTTCGAAACGCTGCTTGGCGAAGAGGATGCGATCATCTCCGACGCGCTGAACCATGCCTCGATCATCGATGGCGTGCGTCTCTCCAAGGCCAGGCGCTTCCGGTACGCCAACAACGACATGGCAGCGCTGGAAGAAGAGCTGAAAAAAGCCGAAGGCAGCCGCTTCAAGATGATTGCGACCGACGGCGTCTTCTCCATGGACGGCATCATCGCCAATCTGCAGGGGGTGTGCGATCTCGCCGAGAAATATGGCGCGATGGTCATGGTCGACGACAGCCACGCCGTCGGCTTCGTCGGCAAGAACGGCCGCGGCTCGCCGGAACATTGCGGCGTCGAGGGCCGCATCGACATTATCACCGGAACGCTCGGCAAGGCGCTCGGCGGCGCTTCAGGCGGTTATACCTCAGCCAGGGCGGAGGTCGTCGAATGGCTGCGGCAGCGCTCGCGGCCCTATCTGTTCTCGAATACGCTCGCCCCCGTCATCGCCGCTGCCTCGCTGAGAGTGTTCGACCTGATCGAAAACGGTGATGCCCTTCGCAAGCGCCTTTCCGACAATGCCGATCTCTTTCGTATTGAAATGACCAAGCTCGGCTTCAAGCTTGCCGGCGAAGGCCATCCGATCATCCCGGTCATGCTTGGCGATGCCAAGCTCGCGCAGGACATGGCAAGTCTGATGCTGAAGAAGGGGATCTATGTGATCGGCTTCTCTTTCCCTGTGGTGCCGAAAGGCCAGGCCCGCATCCGCACGCAGATGTCGGCGGCGCATTCGAGGGCGGATGTGGAGCGGGCGATTGCAGCCTTTGCCGAGGCCGGGCGGGAGTTGGGGGTGATTTGAGCGGGGCTTGCTTCCTCTTCTCCCCAGGGGGGAGAAGATGTCCGTCAGGACAGATGAGGGGGGTGAGCGAAGCGAGGTTTCGAGCGGTAAGCGAGAAACAATATTGGATTTGAGCGGTGTGCCGTGTGGCCCCCTCATCCGCCCTACGGGCACCTTCTCCCCGCTGGGGAGAAGAGGGAATAGCGAAGTCTGCGCCAAGCAAGGTGGGATAGTTGAATGTCGAACATGATGAAGGCGCTGGTCAAGTCGAAGCCCGAGGTCGGGCTTTGGATGGAGAATGTGCCGGTGCCGGAGGTCGGGCCGAACGATGTGCTGATCCGGGTGAAGAAATCGGCAATCTGCGGCACCGACGTGCATATCTGGAACTGGGACCAGTGGGCGCAGAAGACCATTCCGGTGCCGATGGTCGTCGGCCATGAATTTTCCGGCGAGATCGCCGAGATCGGTTCGGCGGTCACCCGCTATCATGTCGGCGAGCGCGTTTCCGGCGAGGGGCATATCGTCTGCGGCAAGTGCCGCAACTGCCGGGCGGGCAGGGGGCATCTCTGCCGCAACACGCTCGGCGTCGGCGTCAACCGGCCGGGCTCGTTCGGAGAGTTCGTCTGCATTCCCGAAAGCAATGTCGTGCCGATCCCGGGCGATATTTCAGACGAGATCGCCGCGATCTTCGATCCGTTCGGCAATGCCGTGCATACCGCACTTTCCTTCGATCTTGTCGGCGAGGACGTGCTCGTCACCGGCGCCGGGCCGATCGGCATCATGGGAGCACTCGTTGCCAAGCGTTCCGGCGCCCGCAAGGTCGTCATCACCGACATCAATCCGCACCGTCTGGATCTGGCGCGCAAGCTTGGCATCGACCATGTCGTCGACGCCTCGCGCGAAAACCTTGCCGACGTGATGAAGGCGATCGGCATGACGGAGGGTTTCGATGTCGGGCTCGAAATGTCGGGTGCAGCGCCCGCCTTCCGCGACATGATCGACAAGATGAACAATGGCGGAAAGATTGCCATCCTCGGCATCGCGCCGGCGGGCTTCGAGATCGACTGGAACAAGGTGATCTTCAAGATGCTCAATCTCAAGGGCATCTACGGCCGCGAGATGTTCGAAACCTGGTACAAGATGATCGCCTTCGTGCAGGGCGGCCTCGACCTTTCGCCCATCATCACGCATCGCATCAAGATCGACGATTTCCGCGATGGTTTTGAGGCGATGCGGTCGGGCAATTCCGGCAAGGTCGTGATGGACTGGATGTGAGGGAAGACGACATGCTCTACGAGGGAAGCTGCCATTGCGGCAACGTTGCTTTCGAGGTCGAAGGCGAATTCACCGAGGCGCTGGACTGCAACTGTTCGCTCTGTCGCAGGCGGGGAGGACTTCTCGCTTTCGTCCCGCGCGAGAAACTGGTGCTGAGGACACCGGAAGACGATCTTTCGACCTATACTTTCAACCGGCACGTCATCAAGCATTATTTCTGCGCCAATTGCGGCATCGCCCCCTTCGGCGAGGGCGTGGCGCCGAACGGTGCCGCGATGGCTTCGATCAATCTGCGCTGCATTCCCGCGATCGATCTCGGCGCGCTGAAGGTGACGCCTTACGACGGCCAAGCTCGTTAGCCAATGTTTGCCCGGATCGGGCGAATATACCGTCGGCACAATTGCAAAAAATGGCCGGAACAACTGGGGCGGCGGGCAAAATTCCGGCCGCCCTTGTCTTTTGTTTGCTGCTTCTTAAATAAGGTTCGCAATCGCAGCCGCGGTTCAAAGCCTGTGGATAAGGCTTTTTCCGAGTTTTCGCGGGCTTTTTTGCTGGAAAAGCTTGACGAGAACAAAAAATGTGGGAATCACCGTTCGACTTGTTGAAACGGTGAACAGGGTCAAGGCGGATCGCGCAACCATGGCCGGAAATCCAAAGGCAAGAAAGCTTTGCTGTCCGGTACCGGCGATCGTGGTTAATCAGGCTTTAAATGTCATCCCGTTAGGTGGGCTCAGGTGATTCAAGGGCGACGCGAGCGGCGCGTCAGGCCCTGAGACGGCCCATTCACCGTAGCGAGATTGGATAGCGTCAGGAAGGCGACGATATAAATGGCAACCAAGGTCAAAGAGAACGAAGACGCGGAAGTCGAACGCGACGGCGCAAGCGACGGCCCTCTTCTCGATCTTTCCGACGACGCGGTCAAGAAGATGATCAAGGCCGCCAAGAAGCGCGGCTACGTGACGATGGACGAGCTGAACGCCGTCCTGCCGTCCGAAGAAGTGACCTCCGAGCAGATCGAAGACACGATGTCGATGCTGTCGGACATGGGCATCAACGTCATCGAGGACGAGGAAGCCGAAGAAGCCGGTGCTTCCGGCGGTGGCGATGACGACGACGCCGGCGGCGATGAGGACAGCGAAGGCGGCGAACTCGCGCCTTCGGCCGGCACCGCGCTTGCGACCGCCAAGAAGAAAGAGCCGACCGACCGTACCGACGACCCGGTGCGCATGTATCTGCGCGAGATGGGCTCGGTGGAGCTTCTGTCGCGCGAAGGCGAAATCGCAATCGCCAAGCGCATCGAAGCCGGCCGTGAGACGATGATCGCGGGCCTCTGTGAGAGCCCGCTGACCTTCCAGGCCCTGATCATCTGGCGCGACGAACTCAACGAGGGCACGACGCTGCTGCGCGAGATCATCGATCTCGAGACGACATATTCCGGTCCGGAAGCCAAGGCCGCGCCGCAGTTCCAGAGCCCCGAGAAGATCGAGGCCGACCGCAAGGCGGCGGAAGAGAAGGAAAAGACCCGGCGCGCCCGTTCCGGCGACGACGACATTACCGATGTCGGCGGCGAAGGCCTGCCTCCCGAAGAGGAGGAAGAGGACGAGGACGAATCCAACCTGTCGCTGGCCGCGATGGAAGCCGAGCTGCGCCCGCAGGTCATGGAAACGCTCGACATCATCGCCGAGACTTACAAGAAGCTGCGCAAGCTGCAGGACCAGCAGGTCGAGCAGCGCCTTGCCGCCACCGGCACGCTGTCGTCCGCGCAGGAGCGCCGCTACAAGGAGCTCAAGGACGAGCTGATCAAGGCGGTCAAGTCGCTGTCGCTCAACCAGAACCGCATTGATGCGCTGGTCGAGCAGCTCTATGACATCAACAAGCGCCTCGTGCAGAACGAAGGCCGCCTGCTGCGTCTGGCCGAATCCTACGGCGTCAAGCGCGACTCTTTCCTGGAGCAGTATCAGGGCGCCGAGCTCGATCCGAACTGGATGAAGTCGATCGGCAATCTGGCCGCTCGCGGCTGGAAGGAATTCGCCAAGGCCGAGAATACGACGATCCGCGACATCCGCCAGGAGATTCAGAATCTCGCGACGGAAACCGGCATCTCGATCTCGGAATTCCGCCGCATCGTGCACATGGTGCAGAAGGGCGAGCGCGAAGCCCGCATCGCCAAGAAGGAAATGGTCGAAGCGAATCTTCGCCTCGTCATCTCGATCGCCAAGAAGTACACGAACCGCGGCCTGCAGTTCCTCGACCTCATTCAGGAAGGCAATATCGGCCTGATGAAGGCGGTCGACAAGTTCGAATACCGCCGCGGTTACAAGTTCTCGACCTATGCGACATGGTGGATCCGTCAGGCGATCACCCGCTCGATCGCCGACCAGGCCCGCACGATCCGCATTCCGGTGCATATGATCGAGACGATCAACAAGATCGTCCGGACCTCGCGCCAGATGCTGCACGAGATCGGCCGCGAGCCGACGCCGGAAGAACTGGCCGAAAAGCTCGCTATGCCGCTCGAAAAGGTCCGCAAGGTCCTGAAGATCGCCAAGGAGCCGATCTCGCTTGAAACGCCGGTGGGCGATGAAGAAGATTCGCATCTCGGCGACTTCATCGAGGACAAGAACGCGCTGCTGCCGATCGATGCCGCCATCCAGGCGAACCTGCGCGAGACGACGACCCGCGTTCTCGCCTCGCTGACGCCGCGCGAAGAGCGCGTGCTGCGCATGCGCTTCGGCATCGGCATGAACACCGATCACACGCTCGAAGAAGTCGGCCAGCAGTTCTCGGTCACCCGCGAACGTATCCGCCAGATCGAAGCGAAGGCGCTGCGTAAGCTGAAGCATCCGAGCCGATCGAGAAAGCTGAGAAGCTTTTTGGACAGCTAAGAAACTCCAAGCTGCGCTCGATCCTCGACAGCTGAGGTTTCGACAATTGCCGTCATGATTGGAAAGCCGGGCGTCGTGCCCGGCTTTTGCTTTTGTGATTAATACCAATGATCCCGGCGGCTTTCTTGTCGCTCAGTGGTGACAAGATTATAGTCCGGCCACGGGGGAAGAAATCGATCGCGGTGCGCGAGCGAGGACCGACGCATGCCCGTGTCGGGCGAATCCTCCGTTCGGAGGTGCAAGATGACCACGTACATTGTGTTGATCAACTGGACGGACCAAGGCGTGCGCACTGTTCGCGACTCGTCAAAACGGCTGGATGCGGCGAAGAAACTGCTAGGCGACATGGGCGGCTCCTTCAACCAGTTCTTTCTGACGATGGGCGGCCACGACATGGTGGCTGTCTGCGAAGCGCCTGACGATGCCGTCATGGCGAGATTTGGCCTTTCGCTGGCGATGGCCGGCAATGTCCGCACCCAGACACTGAAGGCATTCCCGGAGGCTGCCTATCGAGAGATCATCGGCTCGCTCAGCTAACGCATGAGAATTTCAGCGCCTCTCCCCATCAAGGGCGCGGCCTCGGCCCCGCTCGTGGGTGGCCCGTTGCCCAGGTCTGAGGAGGGAACGGATGGCGCACCGGCCAGCGGATGGCTTCGGCACGATCACGAGGTTTTTTGCTTTTGCGGCTTGATGCTGCCGGCTTTAAAGGCCACATCGCTGCTGTGACAGACGAAGTGGACTTGGCGGAGACGAATCACGAAACGGCAAAACGGCGGCCCGAAATCCGCTGGGGTATCGGTGTGTCCGTGCTTCTGCACGTGCCGGTCGTTGCGCTTCTGATTTTCGGCTTGCCGAAGATCGAACCGAAGCCCCCGGAGGACGAGAACGTGAAGGTCGAGCTCGTCCCGCCGCCGGAGGAGAAGAAGCCGGAGGAGAAAAAGGCCGAGGAAAAGCCGCCGGAGCCGAAGCCACCGCAAGAGGCTAAGAAGGAACCTCCGCCACCACCACCGCCGCCTCCACTGGCAAGGAAAGCTGTCGAGCAAGCCAAGCCGAAGCCCATGCAGACCCTCAAACCCGTTACTGAATTTGGAGATAAGACTAGCGGTCCTGACAAGGCCCTGGCGGGAAATGCTTCTCAAGGTGCAAAGAAAGCCGCAACAACTCCACCCCAGCACGATGATGCCTCGGCGCAGGAGCCAACAAGAACTGTTGACGCAAAACCCAAAGCTGAGGAGCCTCCATCAAAACCCGTGCCAGATGAGGTGAAGCTGCCGGAGGTGGCTGCGATAGACGTTTCTCCGGAAAGCAAAGGGCCGCCGACGGAAGCCTCCGGCGAAGCCAATACGAGGATCGGGCCGGCCAAACCGCCTGAGCAGAACATCTCCGATAAGCCGAAAATCCTCCCTGAAACCAAGGACCTGCCGGAGGCGAAAACGCTATTTTCTCGGGCTGCCGATGGCAGTTTATTTGCGCAAACGGCGATGGATGGCCTTTCACGAAAACAGCGAGTGGCGACGCTTTGCACCACTGAGCTGCAGGGTCAACTTGTTCACGGCTCGCCGCCCTATTTCCCTTCCGCATTGCCGAGTTTCGGCCTGCGGGCTGGTACGATTCTGGACGTGAAGGATGCAGCCTTTGGCACAGCCAAAGGCTGGTTCCAGGTTCGCTTCCGTTGCGAGGTGGACGAGGGAGCTACCAAAGTGGTGTCCTTTGCTCACCAGGTCGGCGGACGAATCCCTCGCAGCGAGTATTCCAAATATGATATTGATAACTAAAGCGCGCCGCGATCTTTCGTCGTCTCGCAGCCAGCTACGCGCAAGGAACTCTACCTAACCTTTCCTCATTGGCCGTGATGGTACGGTGAAGAAGGACAATGATATGTCGAACGAGATCGAGCGTTTGCTTGAGCGCCAGGACGAAGCCGTCAGCGTGCTGTTCCTGGAAAACAAAGGCGACGAGCTGACCGATATCCTGGTGGCGGCGCTCGAAGAGGCGTTCGATATCCTGCTCGAAGCAGCCCCAGCCGAAACGATTCATTGACATCTTTCAAGACATTGCCGGCAGGACCTTTCGGCGCCCGCCTGTCCGGCTACCGGATGGAGCGGGATGCGCTCGGCCGTTCGGCCGCGAGCGTCTTTCGCCTGGAAGGCGAGGGCCTTCCGGCGCTCTATCTGAAGGTCGAGGCGGCGGGGCCGTTCGGCGAACTTGCCGATGAGGCGGCCCGGCTCGCCTGGCTCAAGGCCTCCGGCCTGCCTTGCCCGGAGGTGATCGCCCGTGAAAGCGACGACGAACGTAACTGGCTGCTGCTCAGCGCGCTGCCGGGAACCGATCTCGCCAGTGCTTCGGCGCTGGCGCCCCTGGCGCGCATCGAATTGCTGGCGGAGGCACTGCTCGATCTTCATCGCCTGCCGATCACTTCCTGTCCGTTCGATCACCGCCTGGAAAAGCGCCTGCCGGTAGCCAAGGCGCGCATGGAAGCAGGAATCGTCGATGAGGAGGATTTCGATCCGGCCCGGCTGGGAAAAAGCGCCGTCGAGCTCTTTGCTGAGCTCGAGAGCATGAGGCCGGGCAGCGAGGATCTCGTCGTCACCCATGGCGACGCCTGCCTGCCGAATTTCGTCGCTTCCGGCGGCCAATTCTCAGGCTATATCGATTGCAGCCGCCTCGGCGTCGCCGACCGCTATCAGGATATCGCGCTCGCCTGCCGCAGCATCGCCGATAATTTCGGCAAGGCGCTGGTGCAGCCATTTCTCCATCGTTACGGCCTGCCGGCGCCCGATCCGGCGAGGCTCGGTTACTATCAGCTGCTGGACGAGTTCTTTTAGATGGTTGCGTCATAAAGGCGCGGCTGGCAGAGTTGCCGGCATCGGACCTGCGGATGTCAAATGCCGAAAAACCAGTTCAGGATGCTGCGCTCGGCGCTTCCAGGCGTCGAAGCGGTGGAAGCCGAAACGCCTCACAGTTTCGCCAGGCACACGCATGAGCAGTTCGGCATCGGCCTCGTGTCGTCGGGGGCGCAGAAATCGCTCAGTGGGCGCGGCATGGTGGAGGCGGAGGCTGGCGATATCATCACCGTCAATCCGAACGAGGTGCATGATGGCGCGCCGATCGGCGAGCGCCGATCGTGGCGCATCCTCTATTTCGATCCGGAGATCGTCACCGGCCTCTCACAAGAGATCGGCGCAAGGCGCTCGGAAATCTCCCATCCCGTCATTCGCGATGCGGCGATCGCCAGCCGCTTCGGAACGCTGTTTCGCGCGGTGACCGCGAGTGCTGCCGACGGGCTGCTCTGCGAGGAACTGCTGCTGCAACTCGTCGCCAATGTCATGCGGGAAGACGACGGCAGCGAGGCGAGGCCGCCGGTGCCGTCATCCATCCGCGCGGCGCGGGATCTGATCGACGACGATCCTCTTGCCGCCGTCTCGCTGGCCGATCTTTCCCGGGAAAGCGGCCTCAGCCGCTTCCAGCTGCTGCGCGGCTTCGCGAAGGCGACGGGACTGACGCCGCATGCCTATCTCGTCCAGGCCCGCATCCATATCGCCCGGCGGCTGATTGCTCAGGGCACGCCGCTTGCCGAAGCCGCCTTTGCCAGCGGCTTTGCCGACCAGAGCCACATGACGCGCGTCTTCGTGCGCAAATACGGCCTGTCGCCGCGGCTTTATGCCGGGGCATTTCTCTGAGCGGTGGAAGGCTGATTCGTGGTGCCGCAGGCTGCGACCTCTCTCCTGCGTCCTCCTAGAGGTGCCCCCGCAAGGGCCTCGAAGGACGGGGCTGGCCACTTTGCTTCGATTCATGCCCTGCAATTTCGTTCAAGACCCCGGCTGACCGCTGCTGTTTCTTCGGCGCATCCAATCGGAGGCGCGGAATGTCGAGACAGGTTCAAGGTTATTTCTATCTGGCGCTCGCCATGCTGACGGTCGGCAGCACTGTCATCGCGAGCAAGATCATTGCTTCAGGACTGCCGCCGTTTACCGCCACCGCCTTGCGCTTCGCCCTCGCTCTTCCCGTCCTCTTCCTGCTGATGCGGGCAAACGGTGCCCGGTTGCCGAAGCTCTCCAGGCATGACCGTCTCGTCCTCGTCATTCAGGCCGGCGCCGGCAGTGTCGGTTATACGACGCTGCTGATATCGGGCCTCAGCCTGACCTCGGCCGCCGATGCGGGCGTCATCATCGGCACGCTGCCGGTGGTCTCGGCGGCGGTTTCGATCCTGCTGCTGCGCGAACGGCCGGGGCGCGCCCTGCTTCTGGCCGTGGCGCTGGCGAGCGTCGGCGTGTTTTCGATCGCCTTCACACCGGAGGCGACCGGCGGTTCGCTTGCCGGCAATCTGCTGATTTTTCTCGCGGTCATCTGCGAGGGCTTGTTCATTCTGTTGAACAAGCGGCTGACCGTCGACATTCCGCCGCTTGCCCAGTCGACGCTGATGACCGGCATCGGCTTCGCCGTCTCGATCGTTCCGGCCATTTTCGAGGCGCCCCTCACGCATGGGTTTTCAGCCAGTGCTGCCGCTGCCGTCGTCTATTATGCTCTGGTACCGACCGTCGGCGGCTTTCTGCTGTGGTATGCGGGGGCAGAGAGGGTGAGCGGCACGGAAGCCGCGCTCTTCACCGCGCTTGCGCCGATTTCGGCCGTCATGCTCGCTTTCGTCATTCTCGGCGAGCCGATCGGCTTCAACCAGATTGCCGGCATTGTCTGCGTGCTGGCGGCCGTGTTCGGGCTCGCCATTGCAGGAAGCCACAGGAAATTCATCGAAGGGAAATGATCATGCAGTTCAGCCATTCCAACGCGATATGGCAGGCTTTTCCGCAGCTTGCCGCCTGCGCGCTTTTTGCCGAAGGCATTCATGCGGCAGCTGACGTCGAAGAGGCGATCGCAAGTTTCAGCGCGATCGCCGCGGCCCGCCTTGCGGAAGCCCAGGAAAGCGGATTCCCGGAGATCCAGGCGTGGCGGCGCGGCTTTTCCCGCATGGGCTTGAAGCCGACGCAGTATCGCGCGGCATCCGAGGCGCTTCTGCGTCGCTTCCGCCAGGAGCACGCCCTGCCGCGCCTTCATCCGCTCATCGATCTCTGCAATGCGATTTCGCTCGCCTTTGCCATCCCTGTCGCCGTCTTCGACACGGAAAACATTGCCGGCGATCTCCAGGTGCGGCATGCAACGGGGCATGAGACCTATCTCACCTTCACCGGTCAAAGCGAACATCCGGAGCCGGACGAGGTGATCTTCGCGGATGACGAAGGCAGAGCACATGCCCGCCGCTGGACGAACCGGCAGGGCGGCCTGTCGGCGGTGCGGGAGATGACGCGCTCGGTGCTGGTCGTCGCCGAGGCGCTGCATGCCGGGGCCGGCGAGGATACCGCCAGCTTGGTTGCGACGCTCGCGGATGCGCTCGCGCGTCACTGGTCGGCGACAGCGGCGACCGCCGCCCTCAGTCAGGCATCGCCGCGTTTCACATTCCAGGTGTAAGGGAAGGAAACGCTCGGGGCTTGGGCCGGCGGCATGAGCGCCCTATCTCAGGGGCATACTTATCTTCTGGAGACGAACCCATGTTGGACAAGTCGATCAAGATTCCGGGGCCTGACCATCCGATCACCGTCGAGCACAATCCCTGCCGCGTCGTCGTCACCGTCGCCGGCCGGACGATTGCCGACAGCCGCAACGCGCTGACGCTGCGCGAGGCTTCCTATCCGCCGGTCCAGTATATCCCTCGCAGGGATGTCGATATGTCGCTGCTTCAACGCACCGATCACGCCACACGTTGCCCTTACAAGGGCGATGCCTCTTATTACAGTATTGCTTTGGGCGGCAAACGCTCCGAGAACGCGGTTTGGACCTACGAAGCCCCGCATGCCGCCGTCAGCAACATCAAAGACCATCTCGCCTTCTATCCCGACCGTGTCGACGCAATCGAGGAATTGGCTTCGCCCGAGGCCGGCGCTTTCTGAGGATCGCCGGATGGCGGGCGCTGAAAATCGTTCGGGCGGAACCTGTCGCCTTCAGCATCGTTAGGGGCATCATCGAAGGAGCATGCTGTGCCGAAATTCCACTTCCAGCTCTTCGATCGCGATGGTGTCGGCACCGAGACCGGATACGAATTCGAATCCGTCGAGGCTGCCAAGGCAGAGGCGCGAAGGGTCCTCGCGGAAATGGCAGCCGAAGGCCTGCCGACTGCGCCTTTGAACATGCTTTCGGTCGAGCTTTTCGACGAAAGCCGCAAACCACTTGCGGAAATTCGGCTGATTCTGGAAGAGATCGCGAAATAGAAGCGACCGGAACTCCACCGGAGAAATGCCTGTCGACGCTTCCCGGCAATCGCGGAACTATGTCAAATTTAATTGCCGCCCGCCGGGGTGGGTCTTAATGCATGTCGCTCCCGGAAGTGTGCGGATGAGGACATGCATGAAAGCAAGGAGCTAGAGCGCATCCATCGACCAGTTGGATTGATGCGTACATGGGACCCCCCGGCTTCCAGAGGCCGTCATCGAATGACGTCGAGCCATTCATTGCTGAAGACGAGACTGGCGACTGTGACAGGATCGCCGCGCTCGTCGCGGACGGTAACGGCAATCGTCATGCGGTCACCTGCCGGCAATTCGTCTCGTGCCACGTCCAGCAGGATGCGGGTCACCTCTTTGGGGATGTCTTCACGAGATTTGAGCTCGGTGCCGTGCTCGTCGCGGGTCGGACCTTCCCCGTTGTGTAGATCGAAATAGTAGCGAGCCATGTTCTTTCCTGCGCGTCAGAGAGGAAATAACCAATGAAGACAATTGTTCCCGAGGCTAGGCCTTGATGCCTACAGAAAATACAGGTCGCACCGAGACGGCCCCGAGCCCTTGCGATAGCGGGAGACAGGAGCGTGATTGAGCCCTTGTTGCTGAACCTTGGAAGCCGTGATGTGCTATCGAACGAGGAGGAAAACCTTCTTCGATCGATCCTCGTCAAGGACAGGCAATTCTCCGTCGGAGAAGATCTCGTTTCCCAAGGCAGCCGGCCGCCCTTCAGCACGCTGCTGCTCGATGGGTTCGCGGCGCGCTACAAGGTGATGGCGGACGGCAGCCGGCAGATCACCGCTCTTCATGTTGCCGGCGACTTTGTCGACCTCCATGCTTTTCCCGTCAAGGTAATGGATCATGGCATCGTTGCGCTGTCACCCTGCCACGTCGCTTTGGCCGATCATGCCGACTTGAGGGCGATCACCGAGCGCATGCCGCATTTGACGCGGCTGCTTTGGCTCGACACGCTGGTCGACGGCGCTATTCACCGGGAATGGATCGTCGCCATGGGGCGGCGCTCCAAACGCGCTCAGATCGCCCATCTCGTCTGCGAACTCTTCATGCGGCTGAAGGTCGTCAGGCGCACCCGGGGTGAAAGCTTTCAGTTTCCGCTGACGCAGATCGAGATGGCGGACGTGCTCGGCATATCGGTGGTCCACCTCAACAAGACGCTGCAGGCTCTCAGGCGGGAGGGCGTCTTCACCTGGGAGAACCGAACGATCACCATCGTCGATTGGGAACGCCTGCAGGAGATCGCCGAATTCGACCCCGCCTATCTCAGCATCTCCAGAGAGCCGCGCTGATATCTGCCGCATCGCATGCGCGTTGAAAGGGAGGAACGGCGCCGTTAGGGTGGCGGGAATCACTTGACGGGACGATGCGTGACGAAGACTTTTCTACCCTACCTATTGGCGGCAGTTTTCGCCGCATTACCGGCCGCGGCGCAGAGCGAATGGCAGGCGGTCGAGGAGGTGCGGCCCTATTCGATTTCAGGCAAGACCGGCGCCGAACTTTATCAATCGATCGGCGCACAAGGCCCCAAGGCCGGCCTCACCGGCCGGGTCATCGCGCATACGACGTTCAAGCTCACCTGGACCCGCAAATACGAGCCGCAGGGCAATGCCTGCGCCATCGTCACCAATCGGCCGAAGCTCATCATCACCTACACACTGCCGCAGCCCTCGGCCGGGCTGCCGCCAGCCGTCAAGAGCAGCTGGGATGGCTTCATTTCAGGCGTTGCCGCGCATGAGCGGGTGCACGGCGAAACCATCAAGGACATGGTTAAGGAAATCGAGGCGATGAGCGTCGGCTTCACCGTTGCCGACGACCCCGACTGCAAGAAGATCAGGGTCGAGCTGACCCGGCGCCTCGGCGAGATTTCCGCAAAGCAGCGCCAGCGCGGCCGCGACTTCGACAAGGTCGAAATGGGCGACGGCGGCAATATCCAGCAGCTCGTTTTGAAGCTGGTGAATGGGCCTTAGCCGATGGCGGGCATCGATCTGCCCATGCGGGGGCCATTGACTTGGCCGTCACGGCGCGCCAACTCGCGGGCAATGTCATTGCGAGACGGAGAACGCCCGTGCCCCAGACAATCCTCACCCTGTCCACGCGCGGCCAGGGACTTTACGAATTCACCGATCAGGCCGAGGCCTTCGTCAGCGCCGCGGGACGGGACGAGGGGCTTCTCACTGTCTTCGTGCGCCACACGTCCTGTTCACTGCTGATCCAGGAAAATGCCGATCCTGACGTGCGCACCGATCTTCTCGCCTTCTTCCGTCGGCTCGTGCCGCCGGCCTCCGACCCATCGATGGGCTGGGTCGTGCACAGGGCCGAGGGGCCGGACGACATGCCGGCGCATATCAAAGCGGCGCTGACGCAGGTGTCGATCGGCATTCCGGTCGCCAGGGGGCGCTTGATGCTCGGCACCTGGCAGGGCCTCTACCTCTTCGAACACCGCGACCGGCCGCACCAGCGCGAAATCGTGCTGCATCTCGGGGCCTGAGAGCGCCGTGCGTCCTTGCCGAGGCTATGGCACGGCCATCAGCCATCGGCCACGCGGCACACCGATCAGCCCACCAGCCGCATGGCACCACGATCAGCCCTCATCCTGAGGCGCGTAGGCCATAGGCCGGAGCCTCGAAGGAGGGGGGCGGGTGATGAGCGATCTCCTTCAGACGAGAGATCACGCGAATCCCGATCGAAAGAAGAGCCGTCAAAAACCGCTCATCTTCTTGTGAATGCAAACTGAATGGTCGGTTCGAACAGCATTCAGCTTGCCGCATTTAGTGTCGAGGCAATCCCTTATGGGAGAGCTTAAAAGACCAATCGACGGAGACACTCCATGACGCATTTCCTCACCAAGGCTTGCCTTGCCGCAGTGCTCGCCCTCTCATCCATTCCGGCCACTGTTTCCACGGCGGCAGCCGCAGGGCCGCAGACGAACTTCATTGTCGAGGCGCAATATTATCGTCCAATCCGCGGCTGCTCGCCGATGCACGCCGTGAACAAGGCGCGCGATTTCGGCCTGCGCAGAGCCCACATCACCCGCATGTCGCCGCGTGTCGTCGTCGTCGCCGGACGCGATCGTCGCGGCTGGGACAGGATGGTCTTCGCCAATGTCCGCGGCTGCCCGCTGATCCGGCGTTGAATATTGCACGGCAAGCGCCTATGTGCGCTTGCCCTTTCGCCTTGACGGCGACACTTTCAGCCGTCTCTTCTCCGATTTGTATAAGTGATTCCACTGACGCTTCGGCGTGATGCGGAGAGTGGGGAGGGCGGCTCGACCGCACCGACTATGGAACGAAAGGTTTTTCGATGATGCAGTTTCTGGCAAAGGCGGGTCTTGCCGCCATGCTTGCCGCAGGCACTCTTGCCGGCACCGTGGTCCCGGCGGCCGCCCAATTCAGTTTCATTATCGGCGATCAGGATCGTGATCCGCCGCGCGATTATCGCCGTCCGCCTCCGCCGCCGGGCTTCGGCCGGCGCCCGCGTGGCTGCGATCCGCGGCTGGCGGAAGATCTCGCCCGCGATTGGGGCTTCCGCCGCCCGCGCGTCGTCGACATCACCCCGCGCCGCGTCATCGTTCAGGGCTGGACCCGCCGCGGCCCCGATGAAATGAGCTTCGCCAACGTCCGCGGCTGCCCCGCTTTACGCCGCTGATTTTCCAGATTACGGGCCTCGTCTCCTCGATGCGGCCCCAGAACCGCCTTTGCCAGTCTCCCCGATCGGCAAGGGCGGTTTTCTTTTTGTGCGATTCTTTACGCTCGGCCTGACTGCGTCCAAGGGCCCCTTCCCACGAGTGGGAGGGGCTAAGCTGCCGCGCTTCCGTTTACTGCTCGATGGCGAAGGTTACGGTGACGCTGACAGTGTAATTGTTCTCGCCGCCCTGGACGGGAACTGCAGCGTCGGCTTCCTTCATCATCGTGGCGCGATAAGCGGGCTGCGGCAGCGGGCGCGGCTCATTCTCGTTGATTTCGATGATGCGGCCGAGCTTGACGCCGGCGGCTTCGCTCAGCGTTTTGGCCTTCTTGACGGCTTCGGCGACGGCGTTCTTGCGCGCCTCTTCGAGCGCCCCATCCGGCTTGTCGTTGGTAAACTGGATGTCGCCGCCCTGATTGATGCCGAGTGTCACCGATTGGTCGATCACCTGGCCGAGCTTGGAAAGATCGCGCAGGCGCACAGTGACCGAATTGATAGTCTGGTAGCCGATCAGCTGCGGCTGCTGCTGCTGGCCATCGACCGGCTGCGGATAATTAAACTGCGGCTGGATGGAGAAGCCCGAGGTCTGCAGGTCGCGCTCGGCGATGCCGCCGTCCTTCAGCGCCTTCAGCACGTCATTCATCGCCTTGTTGTTCTCGTCGAGCGCTTCACGGGCGGTCTTCGCCTGCTTGACGACGGCGAGATTGACGACGGCCATGTCGGGCGCCAAGGACGATTCGCCATCGCCCGTCACCGAAATCACCGCCTCACGCGGCTTTGCTTCCTGCGCCAATACAGGCGCGGCACTGCCGAGCGGCAGGGCCAGAAGGGCAGTCATCACAAGTGTCTTGGACAGAATCGGCGCCATGTTTCATTCCCTAGTTGTCGTTTCCCGATGAGCTTTCTGTCGGTTGATTGTGAAGCTATTGCGGCGGAAGGGAAGGAGGCGGTGAAGGATCGGGAGAAAAATGTGAGGGTGGGAGGAGAGGGCGTTCCGTGGCCGCCCGCTCTGGCCGGGCCATCTACCCCACAAGCGGGGGATTGGCTGGGTGCGATCGCCCGCCAAACGATCAGCGTTCAGCCCGGGGAAACGCTGGAGAGACGCGAAGATTTCGCCACTTATGATCTCCCCACCTGTGGGGGATGCCCGGCAGGGCAAAGGGGCGCGGCACGGAAGGCCTGCATTCCTGCATCTTTTAACGCTCACCTTCCCAAATCCCGCAAAGCTGCTAGCAATGACGGCGGGTTAAGCAACAGGGGCTTCCGGACACGCCATGTCCGGCAAGGGGGCAGCATGCGCTTTATGACAATTCTTTCGATCGGCCTCGCCATCTGTTTGACGGGCTGCAGCCAAGTGGCAGAAAGGGCCGAAAACGCCGCCAACCGCTCATACACCAGCTATGCGCTGGGCAAACCCTATGTGGAGGTCGCCAATCTCGGTCAATCGCCGATGGCGCGGCTCTCCGGCTCCGAAGCAACCTTCGGGCCGATGATCGGCGCAACACCGTTGAAGAACGGCATGACGATCTACCGACATATGGCGCCCGCCGCCAGGACCGAGACCGGCACGAACTTCGTCGGCCTGGTCGGCAGCTCCATGATTTCCGAGAATAACCGGCTTTCCTATTTCCTGGTCGGCGCCGACGGGATCGTCAAGGATTGGGCCACGGGCTCGGTGCAGGGCAGCGCCAGCGACTGCGTGCAATATATCGGCGGCATCATCAACCGCTGCAACGATATGCGCCAGCTCCAGGCTTCGCTGGCACTCTACGACGCCAGGGTGGCGACCAAGGCCGGTCAACCCATTTCTAGCTGGGGCGAACCGTCTGCACCTGCGATCAACTGAGAATGCGCGGCAACCCGGGCGAGGTCTTGTACCTCACCCGGCGGCCGGGACCTTGGGCGGCTGACGCTGTCGCGCAGATCTGTGAAACGGTCTTGGGATAAAATCCTGCAAGACCAGAGGCCGAAGCCCGGGAGCGGATCGAAGGACCCGCCGCGCCTCAGGCGCCGAAATCATCCATGAAGGAGGGATGGATCGCGGGCTTGCGCTCTTCGCGGGCCTCGCGAATGCGCTGGGGAACCGCACCGAGACCGGCAACAAAACGGGTCAGGAGATTGCGATTGAAAAGTTTCTGTAGGCTCATGGCAGTTCACTCATTCTTTTTTTTGTTAGCTGGCGGCATATATTTTGCGCAGGCTGCCTTAACAACGGGCAATTTTGCATGACAGTTATGTGACAGCGGATGGTCATGAAAAAGCGGGTAGAAAAGCGATCACTTTAGCGTGACAAGAACCCGCCGGAGGCAGTCGATTGCCGCAGATCAATGCTCTCTGCACCGCGGCGTGTAAATTGTACGGTTTGGGTGGAAGTCATGCCCCGAGGAGAAGCTCAGATGAACCGATTTTTCGCATTGATCGCGACCGGAACGCTGATCAGCCTTGCCACGCTCATTTCGGCCTGCACATCGTCAGGATACATCGACCAGACTTCGTCGATCGACGGCGGTTACTACTACGAGAGTCAGCCGCTCAACCCGGCCTGCGGTGGTGGGTTCAGGCCAAGCGATGGGCGTTCGTGCAGTTATTAGAGGGTGCGATACTTGCCATGATCGCTTCGGCGGATATGTTCTCTACCGTGCAGTTATGCGAGTGTGTCTTTGGCGTTACAGCTATTTGTTGAACGAGGCTGTATCCTCCAGTTGTGTTGCAAGACATGGGGTCACGAACATGAAGCTCACGATCGCCACCACTTTTCTAGCACTCGTCGCAACGAGCGCCTTTGCAGCGGATGCAGTGCAGGACGTCCCAGCCGCCCCTGTTGCGGCTGCGCCAGTTTTCACTTGGTCAGGCCCGTATCTCGGCATCGATGGCGGCGCCAGTTGGCTAAACGGTGACTTCAGCGCCGGCGGCGCCAGCGATTCTCAGGATTTCAACGGCGGCGTTTTCGGTGCATTTGCGGGTTACAATTTCCAGTTCGACAACAACATCGTCGTCGGCATCGAGGGCAACCTCGAATACAACTGGAACGAAGAGGAAGCGCTAGGAGCGGATGTCGGCACCGATTGGGCCGGCGCTGTTCGTGGTCGTGTCGGCTACGCCTTTGACAGAGCGCTGCTTTATGGCGCGGCTGGCTGGACTGCTACGCGTGGATACGTTGACCTGCCGGGGCTAGACAAGGAAACCGAGACCTTCAACGGCTACACCGTCGGCGCCGGCGTCGACTTTGCCATCACCAACAACATCTTCGCCCGGGGCGAGTATCGGTATAATGACTTCGGCGAGAAAGACATTCTGGGCGTTGATGTCGACCTCAACCAGCACGAACTCAAGTTCGGCATCGGCGTGAAGTTCTAGGCACTGTCGGTTGGTCGGTGAAAAGAAGCCCCGCCAGGATAGCGGGGCTTTTGCGTTTCATGGCAATGCCATTAAGCCTGCCTGCAAGAGATGGTTGAAATGCGCTCGCTCAAGGGTCTAATCTCCAGACAACTGGGGATATACTAATGACAACCGTGCGCCGCTCAATCTTGAGCGCCTTCTTTTCCGCTGCCCTTGCTCCCATATGTCTTGCCGACGGTCCGACGTCGTCAGGTACCGGCTTCGCAGTAACCACGGATGGCTGGCTGCTGACCAATGCGCATGTCGTGCAGGCATGCAAGCGCATCGAAATAAAGGGCAGGGGTGACGCCGCCGACCCCCGGATTGATGCCACCAACGATCTAGCTCTGGTGAGGGTCGACGCGGCGAAGCCGTTGCAACCACTTGTCTTTCGTCGTGCGCCGACGCGGCTCGGCGAAGATATTCTAGCCATAGGCTTCCCGCTGGCAACGCTGCTGTCGGATTCGGTTAAGGTCACCACAGGCAATGTCAACGCGCTTGCGGGGCTTCGAAACGACACCCGATACATCCAAATTTCGACACCGATCCAGCCTGGCAATTCCGGCGGACCGGTCGTCGACCGCGATGGCTTTCTTATGGGCATCACCAGTGCGACGTTGTCGAAAGGCATCGCAGACGAAATCGGCATCACGGCACAGAACGTGAACTTCGCTATCCGCGCCTCGGTTGCGGATCTCTTCCTGCAGTCTCAGGGCATCGCTGGGCAATCCGGCGACAGGGCGGCAGACCAGCAGCCGCTGTCGACAGCCGACCTAGCGGACAAAATCACCCCTTCGGTGTTCCAAATTCTCTGCTACGGCGAGAAAGAGGAACAGGTGTCAGCCACCATGCCACGCGCGGCGACCAATCTGCCCGCACAGCCAACGACTTCATTCATCGATGCTCGAGGCTACGACGCGATCGGCTTCGATTACCGCGCCGTCAAGGACGTCACTTATGCGGGGTGCCACGAGATCTGTGAAGGCGACAGCCAGTGTAAGGCGATTACCTACAACACCAAGCACGGCGTTTGCTTTCTAAAGGATAACGTCGTGGCCCTGATACGCAATGCGGATGCAGTCGCCGCTTATGCATCGTCGAAGTCAGCCGATGTGATCGTATCAGATTTCACCAGCTATTCTGGCATGGATCTTCCCGGCGGTGACTACAAGCGCCTACGAGGCAGCAACTATTTGCAGTGTTTCACCGCTTGTATCAGCGACAACGCTTGCAAGGCATTCTCCTATGTTCCCAAAAAGTCCGAATGTTGGCTCAAGAACACAATCGGTCGGCCCAAGGCGACTAAAGGTGTGGAGTTAGGGGTTAAGTAAACGAAGGCACCTCATCCAGCACACACACCTCCGAGCCTGTTCGGCGCGAAGTTCTCACTTAAGCCATCGGCGAGGGCAAGAATATGGTGGGCCCGGAGGGACTCGAACCCCCAACCAAGCGGTTATGAGCCGCCGGCTCTAACCATTGAGCTACAGGCCCTCCGCGTCGGATGTCCGACGCCGTGATGCCGGAGGCCGGCACCTGGATGCCGGGGCAATGGTTCCCACGACATTGGTTCGCTCTAGCCCAAATTGCAGGGAGCCACAAGCGGGCAGGGCAACATCTGTGGATGATGCATATTTCGTGGGCAGAGGCACTGGAACCTTCGCACAGCGGAAACACTTATTCGAATCATATTCCGCTGAAAAGGGCGATTGCAGATGGTGGCTTCGAGCAGTGCCGTGGTGCTCATCGTGGAGGATGAGCCGCTGATCCGGTTCAATATCCTCGATGTGCTGGAGGATGTCGGCCATGTGGCGTTGGAGGCGGCGAATGCGGATGAGGCGCTGGTGGTGCTGAAGGGTCGGCAGGATGTCGATATCCTTTTCACCGACGTCAACATGGCCGGATCGATGGATGGCATCCAGCTTGCCAAGCGGGTGAGGGCGATGCGGCCGAATATCGGCATCATCATCACCTCGGGCATGGTGCGGCTCGATCCGATGGCCCTGCCTGCCAATACCACCTTCCTGCCCAAGCCCTATCTGCACGATACGCTGATTTCAACGATCGATTCCCTGATGGCTTGACGTCCTTGAGGCGTTGACGACCCGAGGTGACCGGGGGGCGCGCAGCCGCAAAACGGGGACAGGTTTTGCGGCTGCGCGCGAGGCGCTGCGAGGCGTGCCCCTCTTCAGGCGCGGCGGAGGGGACC
The DNA here is from genome assembly GCF_002117485.1 of Rhizobium sp. NXC14. NCBI lineage: Bacteria > Pseudomonadati > Pseudomonadota > Alphaproteobacteria > Hyphomicrobiales > Rhizobiaceae > Rhizobium > Rhizobium sp. NXC14. The sequence goes on along the minus strand of NZ_CP021030.1, from coordinate 3,075,188 downwards.
CGCGCCCTCAGCCGAAGCTGCTCTTCAGCGCCTCATTCTCATGCTGAGCCTTCTTTTCGTAGATTGTGAACAGCGCCATCGAAAGCAGATAGGAGAGGAAGGGATCCCCTATCTGCGTGGCGATGTCGCGGGATGCGAGGACATGGCGCTCCAGCGCGGAGATGTCTTTCGGTGTTGCGGTTTCAACGAGGCGTTTCATGCTGCCATCTCCAGGAATTGCGTCACGACCGAGCGGGCCGGAACATGTCTGACATAAAGGGGTAGGGTCAGGCCGAGGGCGGCGCGCATCTTGCGCAGCACGCGGTCAGATACTTCGAAGGCGCCGCAGCAGACGGGATACTTGCCGTAGCCGTCTGCCCGGCCGAGTTCTTCCACTTCGGCGCCTGCGCGTTTGTAGACACGCTTGAGATAGGGTTCGTAGTTGGAAATCATCGTGTGGATGCCGTGGTCGAGCGCGCATTCGCAGAGCGCCAGCAGCATCATCGAGAAGGCGCGGCCGGCATCGATGTTGGGGAAATCCCTGGCGATCGCCTCTTCGTCGATGCACATACGCGTGCCTTCCCAGATACCCGGAGCCACGAGATCGGCGGCGGCCGGAAAGGTCTCACGGAAGACGTCGTAGAGAAGCGTCGGACCGGTCGTCGGCATCAGGCGCATGCCGCCATAAAGGCGCGTGCGGCTGTCGTTGCACCAGACGAGGTAGGCCGGAGAAAGTGAATCGTAGCTGTCGCGTTCGTAGGGGCCGATGACGGGAACGTCCCAGCCGAGCTGGTCGGCGAAGACCTTCTTGCGCAGGCGGAACATCTGCTCGAGTACGGCGGCGTATTTCTGATACTCATGTGCCTGAATGATAACGAACATTTTGCCCTCCAGCGTTTGCAGTTCGTGGAGAGCAGAATGGTTCAGGCGTGCCGGATCGGAAATTCCCTCAGATGGGCCCCCTCAGATGGGGGGATTAGCCCAAAAGTATGAGGCTTGGGTCACGACCGGCGAAAACGAGGCGCGGCCGGAAGATCGCGATCCTCCGGCATTTGAAGTGACACGTCGTAACTTCGGAAAATCGATTTCGATTCTCAGGGATTGATGATGCGCAGCTGCACCGCCCGCGAGGCGGCGGCCGAAATCGTGGCGCAGCCGAGCTTGAAGCGGGCGGTTTTCAGGTAATCGCGCGTCGTGTGCTCGGATATGCCCAATATCACCGAGATATCCTTGTAATCCTTGCCGAGCGCGGTCCAGTGCAGGCACTCGATCTCGCGCGGCGACAATGTCGGCACCGGATCATGCTCGCCATGCAGTTCATAGACGGCCTTGCGGTGGATCAGATGGGCGATCTCGATCCATTCGTTGCGGCAGCGGCGCACAAGCTCAGCCCATTCCTCGACCGGGATGCGGGCGTTCAGCGACAAGAGCGCGCGGCGTTGCGCCTTGTCGGCGACGGGAATGGAATAGCCGTTGCCGCCGATGCCGTGTTTCTGGGCGTCGACCAGCATGGCATAGGCTTCCGGGGTCGGCTCGACCTCGCTCCAGTCGAAGGGCAGTTGGCGCTCGAAGCCCTGCTTTACGATCGGATCGACTTTCACATAGCTGTTCAAGAGGTAGCGGGAGACCCAGGCATCCGGATAGGTGGTGCGCACGAAGGGGGAATCGATCTTGCTCGCGATCGTCTGGGCGAGATGGTAGGTCACGAAATCGAGACCATATTCTGCCTGGAGAATACGAATGGCGGCATCCACATTGGTTGCAGCCCTGATCTGTTCGAAAGCGGGTTCGAACTTGTCGCTGTAGGTATTCTCGGTCATTTCCATTGTCCCAGTTCTCTCAATCTTACCGCGAGGACCGTCATAAATACAAGGCATCCCCACATATGCGGGGAATGACAATCCGGCCGCCGCCTGCTAGCGCCTTTCATGAGGAGACCTCATATGGACAGCAAGAGACCGTTCGAGATTGCCGAATGCCGACAGGCCGCCAAAGGCCTGAAATCCAGCTGGCAGGACATGGCAGGTTCCGAAGCGTTGATCCGCGCCCTTGTTGCCGAACGCAACGGCGACACCCCTTTGGCGCTGTTCTGGACCGAGGTCCACCGGGCGCTTTGCCAGGAAAACAACGCTTTCTGACATGGCCCGCCCCGGCGGGCGGTGTAAGGCTTTCCCCGACATGAGAGGCCCGGCCCGGCAGCAATCAGCGCCGCGGCCGGATGGAATCACGCTTCGCGCATGCGCACTTTTTCATCACTGTTCCGTTTCCGATTTTGCGGGAAGAGTGTCGAGCGGCAATGTCGCGGGCGGGTGAAAGAAAAGCCCGTACTCCATGGATTTATGCCAATATGCTTGACGAAGTGTTTCAAGCGGAAACAGCGGCGTTCGGGGAAGAGGGTGGACTGTGCCATTATCGACGCTCCCCGTCTTCGGCGCGCCGCTCCGTCTTCCGTTGAAGCAAGCCGCACCCCTCTCCGCCTCCGGCGAGGCAAGCCGCATCCCTCTCTCCGCCATCGTGAGACCACACCTTCTCTCCGCCCTTATCCTCAGGCCCCCCGCAGGGGCCTCGAAGGACGAGGTCGGCCACCGGGGCTTACCTGGCCTTAACCGACCCCCGTTTGGACAAATCTGGCAGCGCCCCGTAGTCCAAGGCGATCAACGCCTCCTTTTTGCGGCGCGACCAGCCTTTGATCTGCCGCTCGCGGGTGATGGCATATGATGCGGTCGTAGGTTTCGGTAAAGACAAGTTCGACCGGAAGGCGTTTGGCAGTGTAGCCGTCATAGGTCGCGGCATTGTGCTCCCACACACGTGCCTCGATCTCTTGCTTGGTCAGCCCGGTATAATAGGAGCCGTCGCTGCAGCGGAGGATATAGACGGTGACTTCCATGGCGGCAGGCTAGCACGGGGAGCGAGCGGGGGGCAATCGCGCGGCAGGGTGCTCCCGCCGCCAGGGAGGCAGGCTGCACCCTCCCTCCGTTCTCCGGTGAGGCAAGCCGCACCTTCTCTCCGCCCTCATCCTAAGGCGCCGCGCAGGGGCCTCGAAGGACGAGGCCGGCCACCGGCGTCCTGGATTAACCGGCCTTGGCGGGCGGAGTGAGCCAGCCGGCGCGCGGCAGTTCCGGCCGTTGCGGCTTCGGGCGGAACTTCACCAGCACTTCACGTCCGTCGACGGAGGCCTGCGTGCGTTCCAGCGCGTCCCGCTCGGCGACTGCCTGGCGCCAATGTTCGCTGTCCCGGCCGTCAGGGCGGCCCTGTTCTTCCCAGATCGCATAGGCCCGTTTGCTGATCCACTCATGGCGTTTGTCGCTCATCTATCGATTCCGTTCGTGAAAGGCGTTATTCGGCAATTCTGTCCGGCAGAACAGGCGCGCGGCGCTTGGCTGCCATCAGCAAATCGAGTTCGATCGAGGAAGGCCCGAAACGGGTAAACAGACTCTCGGCCTGGTCGCTGCGCAGGCCATATTTGGAGGCGAATTCATCAAGGCTGTAAGGACGGCCGCGCAGGACTTTGGCCCGCCGCTCCGGTTCACGGATCTGCGTCATTGGTGGTAACCCCATCTGCTTTTACGAAGTGCGCGAACAAAACAGATTACAGCCGCAAAAGTTCCGTGATTTTTCAGGGTTTTTCCCGCCTCCCGCACAATCACACGCGGCAGGCATGGATTTTCACTAATCCGACTCATTGAGAAATTTTCGCCTAAAACATGCAGGAATTTCATGCGTTTAGAAAAACGGGTGCCGCCTCGGCCGAGAAATGGGCTTTATTCACGAAAGATTACTCTATAGAATCAATCGTGTTATTCGGTCCGCAGGGGCAAAAAACGCTGTGTTCCCCGCGTTCATGCTGAGCGAGCCAGGAGGACTTTGGCTTAATCCATCAAGAGGAGACAGACATGATGAATGCCCTGCCGCCACTTCATAACGGCCACGCGCCGTTTACCCTCCAGCAGCTATTTCGCGAAGCACTTTACGCCTTCGAGGAATGGGACAGCGAATTGACCGAACCGATCGTGACCCATGAAGGAAGGGTCATCCCGATCAGCTTCGTTTTCGAAGCCATGCGCGAATGCACCGACATCGTGCCGATGAATATCGTCGGTGCCGTCACCGAGCGGCTGACCAAGCCCTGGGAGGGCGAAGGTCCGCTTGACCAGATGACCTTCTCGACGGCCGCACGCGTCATGCGCGTGCTGGTGCGCAAACGCCTGCTTGCCAACGGCACAGCGGACCTTGTCGCCGTCTCGGCGCATGCGGCCGAGGACCAGAGCCGCGACTGACGGGAAAGGGATCGCGGCTAACGGATGTTGAGCTGCGATCCTTTTCCGCTTCGTCGGAACCTCCCCCATTTCCAGCCGTTTACTGAATGATCCCAGTTCGTACCGGATTTGGGAATTATTCAGTTATTCAGCGCTTTACAGCGTTCTCGCGCGTCTTGAATGCGCCGGCGCTGGAATGGCGCAGTCACAGCCCGTAGATGACGGGCGAGGAATAGCACCATGCTGAGATCCATCGTTCATGAAATCATCGGCACGCCGCGACGTGAGCCGGAACTTCCGCAATCGCTCGAGCAGTTTCGAGACAGCAAACGGGTGCTGATCATCTTCGCCGATGCGCAGGACGACCGCGCGGCAACCCAGGACGAATGGTTGCGGAACGCGCAGATGCGCCTCATCGAGGAAGACGTCGAAGTGTTCATCATCGCCGGCGGCGGCGCTTTCTCGCTGTTCGACGATGGCTGGGAACTTGATGCGGACGATATTCGCGAGCGGCTGCAAGGGCCATCTTACAGTGAGTTCGGGCTGATCCTGATCGGGCGTGACGGCGCGGTGAAGCTACGTTCAAGCGAGCCGCGGACGGCGGAAGAGATTTTCGCCGCGCTGGACAAGCTGCCGAAGAAGGCGTCGTGATAGCTGCTGGCGACGTGCGCCCAACCGCTCAGAGTTCGAAGGCTTCCTTGAGGCCGAGGCTCTTGCGTTCGCGCAGGTCGAGATCGGACTCGATATGGGCGATATGATGCAGCATCAGCTGGCAGGCGCGGTCGAGTTCCTTGCCTTCGATCGCCGAGATGATATCGCCATGTTCGGAATGGCCGCAGCTGGAAGCGGTCGACTGGCCGTAGAGCGCGATGACGAGGGATGAGCGGGCGACGAGCTCCTCCATGAAGCGCTGCATGATGGCGTTGCCCGAAATTTCCGCCAGCATCAGGTGGAAATCGCCGGATGCCTTGATCTCGGCGCGCCGGGCCGTCTGGCCGCGCTCGCTCATCAGGCGGCCTTCTTCCTGCAAAAGCTCTCGCAGATTCCCGATGTCATCAGGGGTGATCCGCGCCGCCGCCTCCCGCAATATGCCGGGCTCGACTAGGCGCCGGGCAGAAAAGATCTGGCGGGCCTCATCAGGGGAGGGATAGGCGACGAAGGCGCCGCGGTTCTTCTCGACGCTGACGAGGCCCTCATAGGAAAGCGCCTGCAGCGCCGCGCGGGCAAGTGTGCGGCTGACGTTGAAGAGATTGCCGACGTCGCTTTCGGAAAGCTTGGTGCCGGGGGAAAGCCTGCGCTCGACGATTGCCTCGCGAATGGCATCGCGGATCTGATGCGCGCCGGTTTCGGCGACTTCTTCGGCCTGCATGGCCTTGGCGGCGGATTTCATGAAAACTATTCCCTGATGGCGGGCAAACCATACCCGGCTTCGCGGGAAAAGTTAAACGGAATTTGTCATCGAAATGGCGGCTAAATTGTATACGATTTTTTGAGTAAATTGCAGACGATAGCCTAAATCCTGTGCAGGCGATGCGGTGCTTATGAAATGGGCCTGCACGGCTTTGAGTGTTAAAATCCTTTCCCGCTAAGGGCTTAGTTGGCGTTGGAAGCGATTGGCACGGCAGATGCATCATCTTTCCCGAACAGGGGAAGGCATGATGTCGAAAGCGGCAGAGATCGATATAGTATCCGTTTCGAAGGTCTACGGAGCGACGACGGCCGTGCACGGGATCAGCCTGAAGATTCCGGCCGGTTCCTATTGCTGCTTCCTCGGCCCGTCGGGCTGCGGCAAGACCTCGACGCTGCGCATGATCGCCGGCCATGAGAGCATTTCTTCCGGCGACATCAGGCTCGGCAAAACGGTCGTCACCGATCTTCCGCCTGCCAGGCGCGGCACGGCTATGATGTTCCAGTCCTATGCGCTCTTCCCGCATCTCGACCTGGTCGACAATGTCGCCTTCAGCCTGAAGATGAAGGGCGTCGACAAGGCGGAGCGGCGGGCCAAGGCGCTTGAGATGCTGAAGCTGATGCAGATGGAGCCCTATGCCAACAGGCGTCCGGCTCAGCTTTCGGGCGGCCAGCAGCAGCGTGTGGCGCTGGCCCGCGCCTTGATTACCGATCCGGAGGCGCTGCTGCTCGACGAGCCACTGTCGGCGCTCGATCCCTTCCTGAAGATCCGTATGCGCGCAGAGCTCAAGAAGCTGCAGAAGTCGCTCGGCATCACCTTCGTCCATGTCACCCACAGCCAGGAAGAGGCGATGGCGCTCGCTGACGTCATCGTCATCATGAATGACGGCCGGATCGAGCAGGCGGCGGCACCCCGCGAGGTTTTCGAGAAGCCGGCAACCGCCTTCGTCGCGCGGTTCATGGGTGATCACAACGTCTTGTCCGGCCGCGTGACGTCGAGCGCGGACGGCATGCTCGTCATGACCGTGCCGGAGGGGCAGAGCTTTTCCGTGCGGGGCGAGGGCAGGGAAGTCGGCGAACCTGTCGATATCGGCATCCGCACCGATCGCGTGCGTCTGCAGGTGGCGACAGAGTGGACGCTCGGCTTCAACGGCATAGTCTCCAACGTCGAATATCGCGGCTCCTCGGTGAAGATCACCGTTTTCGGCGCCGGCAGCGACGACTTCACCGTCATTGCTGACGATAGCGACTATTTCGCCCGTCCGGTCGCCGTAGGCGACGCGGTCTCGCTCAGCTGGGAGCGTGAGGATGCGGTGCTTCTCGGCCGCGCCTCTGCATGAACAATCAAAAACATCAACTTCCACATCAAGAAAAGGGGAACTGACATGACGACTGAAACGACATCGACTAAGGCGGAAAAGGGTCTTTCCCGCCGCACGCTCTTGAAGACGGGTGCTGCCGCCGTCGGCGCCATCGCCGGCTCCGGAGCCATCACCGGCTTTCCCACGATCTGGGCGAAGACGAACATCACGCTTCGCCAGTTCGGCACTGGCGTTTCGAACATCAACGCCATCGCCGAGAAGTGCAAAGCCGATCTCGGCATCACGCTGGAGATGACCGCGACCGATTCCGACGCTGCCGCCCAGCGTGCCGTCACCCAGCCCGACAGCTACGACATCGCCGACATCGAATACTGGATCGCCAAGAAGGTATTTCCAACGGGCGTGCTCCAGCCGATGGACGTCAAGAAGCTCAAATATTACGACAAGATCGTGCCGCTCTTCATCAACGGCAAGATGAAGCCGGACAGCGTCATCGCCCAGGGCACCGCACCGCACACCGTCGGTTTCGTTGAGGCGCAGGGCGCCAAGAAGTTCGCCAAGGAGCCGACGCAGTGGATGACGATGGTTCCCACCATCTACAATGCCGATACGCTCGGCATTCGTCCCGATCTCGTCGGCCGCGACATTACGAGCTGGGCCGACATCATGGATCCGAAGTTCAAGGGCAAGACCTCGATCCTCAACATCCCGTCGATCGGCATCATGGATGCGGCAATGATCATGGAGGCCTTGGGCAACATCAAATATGCCGACAAGGGCAACATGACCAAGGAAGAGATCGACAAGACGATCGACTTCCTCATCAAGGCCAAGAGCGACGGCCAGTTCCGTGCCTTCTGGAAGAGCTTCGACGAGTCGGTCAACCTGATGGCTTCGGGCGAGGTCGTCATCCAGTCGATGTGGTCGCCGGCCGTCGCCGCCGTCCGCTCCAAGGGCATCGCCTGCAAATACCAGCCGCTCAAGGAAGGTTATCGCGCCTGGGGCGGCGGCCTCGGCCTTGCCTCGCATCTGAAGGGCGCACAGCTCGATGCGGCGTACGAATACATCAACTGGTATACGTCGGGCTGGGTCGGCGGTTATCTCAACCGCCAGGGCTACTACTCCGCCTGCATGGAGACGGCCAAGAACTTCATGACGGCAGACGAATGGGGTTACTGGATCGAGGGCAAGCCGGCGCAGGGCGATATCCTCTCTCCCGAAGGCAAGGTCATGGAAAAGGCTGGTGCGGTGCGCGACGGCGGTTCCTTCGAAGCCCGCATGGGTGCAGTCGCCTGCTGGAACTCGGTCATGGACGAGGACCGCTACATGGTCCGCCGCTGGAACGAGTTCATCGCAGCTTGATCCCTCCTGGAGGGCGGGGAGCTGCTGTCTTTCGCTGACGCTCAAGACGTCGGTTCGCTCCGCCCCCTCAACAGCCCTTCGGGCATCGTCTCCCCACTGGGGAGAAGCGGGAGTTTTGCGGGCGGGCCGCATGACGACAGGTGGAGTTGTGGTAGCGGAGACGCTGCCACGATTCTCTTCTCCCCAGCGGGGGTCCGAAGAACGGGTCGAGACCGGTGGCTCGACCCAGGCACAGGTGCCGGCAGGCGCATGAGGGGGGCCGCACCCACCTTTGTTCCGCTTGATGTAATCAGAACGGAGAACCGGATATGGCGACCATTGCAGTGGAAACGGAGGAAGGCAGCCGCGGCGCAGGCGGCAGACGTTCTTTCCGCCTCTCCCCCTCAGCCATCTCCTATCTCCAGGCGACGCCGCTGATCGCCATTCTCGGCTTCTTCTTCCTGCTGCCGATCGCCATGATCGCTGTCGTCAGCTTCTGGGATTATGACTTCGCCGGCCTCTATCCTGATTTCCTCACCATGAACTACACCGACACGCTCGGCTCATGGGTGACGTGGAAGACCTATCTCAACACGCTGAAATTCACCGCCATCGTCTGGGGGCTGACGCTCGTCATCGGGTTCTGGGTCTCCTATTTCCTGGCATTCCACATCCGCAAGACTTCGACGCAGATGATCCTCTTCCTCGTCTGCACCGTGCCGTTCATGACCTCGAACATCATTCGCATGATCTCCTGGATTCCGGTGCTCGGACGCAACGGCCTGGTCAACTCGGCGCTGATCAAGATGGGCATCATTCCGCAGCCGATCGAATGGCTGCTCTATTCCGATTTCGCCGTCGTGCTTGCCATGGTGCATCTCTATACCTTGTTCATGGTGACGCCGATCTTCAACACGCTGATGCGCATCGACCGGTCGCTGTTCGAGGCGGCGCGCGATGCCGGCGCATCGGGCTGGCAGGTGCTGTGGAACGTCGTCATTCCGCTTGCCAAACCCGGCATGGCGATCGGCACGATCTTCGTCGTCACGCTTGTCATGGCGGATTTTTCGACGGTCCAGGTGATGTCCGGCGGCCAGAGCGCCTCGGTAGCGCTGATGATGAAGAACCAGATGTCGCTGCTGCAATATCCGGCGGCCGCCGCCAATGCGGTGGTGCTGCTTGCGGTCGTGCTGCTGATGGTCGCCGCCATCCTGCGGGTCGTTGATATCCGCAAGGAGCTTTGAGATGAATCACGAAAAACGCGGCCTCGAATTCTATCTGCTGGCGATCTTCTTCATCGTCTTCGTGCTGTTCCTCTACGGTCCGCTCTCGGCGATCCTGATCCTCTCCTTCCAGGGACCGGATGGCGGCCTGACCTTCCCGATGAACGGCGTTTCCACGCACTGGTTCTTCAACCTGTTCGAAAAGCAGGCGGTCGGCGATTTCGGTGCCTCGTTCCGTCGCTCCTTCACTCTCGGGCTGATGGTGATGGTGGTGACCGTCGTCGTGTCGCTGCTGGCCGGCCTTGCCTTCCGCCGCCGTTTCCGCGGTTCGACTGTGCTGTTCTACGCCACGGTCGCCAGCCTGGTCGTGCCGTCGATCATCATTTCGCTCGGCATCGGCGTTGTTTTTCAGGAGGGCGGTCTCAAGCCCGCATGGTATTCCTCGGCCTTCGGCGCACATCTGACCTGGACGCTGCCCTTCGGCGTATTGATCATGTTTGCCGTCTTCAACCGTTTCTCGCCCGCTTACGAGGAGGCGGCCCGCGATCTCGGCGCCACCTCCTGGCAAACCTTCCGCCACGTCGTGCTGCCGATGATCGCACCGAGCCTGATCGGCGTCGGGCTGTTCGGCTTCACACTGTCTTATGACGAATTCGCGCGTACATTGATGACATCGGGCAGCTACAATACGCTGCCGCTCGAAATCTACGGCATGACGACCAACGTCACGACGCCGGTGCTCTATGCGCTCGGGACGGTGACCACGCTGTTTTCCTTCACCATCATTCTCATCGCGCTCGGCATCATGACCATGCTGGGGCGGCGGCAGGCAAAGATAGACTGATATGCGCATCCTCATCGTCAATCCGAATACCACGGCCTCCATGACCGAGAAGGCTGCGGCCGCCGCGCGTGCGGTGGCGGCATCCGGCACGGAGATCGTCGCCGCGACATCCAGCATGGGGCCGGTCTCCATCGAGGGACATTATGACGGGGCGCTCGCGATTCCTGGCCTGCTCTTGGAACTTAAGGAGAGGCAGGCGGCGGGTTACGACGCGGCGGTGATTGCCTGCTTCGACGATACCGGGCTCGAAGCGGCGCGGAGTTTTGCCGATGTACCGATTCTCGGTCTCTGCGAATCCGCCGTGGTCACGGCGGGCTTCCTGGCGCAGCGTTTCACCGTGGTGACGACGCTGGAGCGGTCGCGGGTGCTGATCGACAATCTGGTACGCCGCTACGGCATGGGCGACCGGGCGAAGGTGCGCGCCTCTGATATTCCGGTGCTGGAGTTGGAAAACGCGGCCTCGGGCGCGATCGGCAAGCTGAGGGCCGAGATTGAGCGGGCGCTTGTCGAAGACGGGGCCGAAGCGATCGTGCTCGGCTGCGCCGGCATGACCGATCTGGCCAGGGAATTGCAGGAGATTTACGGCGTGCCCGTCGTCGACGGTGTCGCGGCCGCCGTCAAGCAAGCCGAGGCGCTGGTGTCGCTCGGGCTTTCCACCAGCAAGCGCGGCTCCTACGCCTCGCCGCTGCCGAAACCCTTTATGGGCGCGATGAGCGGTTTCTCGCCGGCCCCGAAAATCGGCTGAACCATGGCGGTCTCTTTCGATTTCAAAGAACTCAGCGAGCGCGAGCGTTACAAGCTGATGATCGGCACGATCATCCCGCGGCCGATCGCGCTGGTGACGACGGTCGACGAACATGGCCGGATCAACGCCGCGCCCTTCAGCTTCTTCAACTGTCTGTCGGCCGATCCGCCGATCCTGGCGATCGGCGTCGAGAACAATGCCGACATGTCATTCAAGGACACCGGCCACAATATTCGCCTGACAGAGGTCTTCACGGTCAACATCGTCTCCTTCGCCATCGCCGAGGCCATGCATGTCTGCGGCAGCAAATATCCGCGTGGTGTCGACGAGTTGAAGAAGGCGGGGTTGACGGCGATACCTGGCGCGAAGGTGGCGTCGCCCTTTATCGCCGAGGCGCCGGCCGCCTTCGAATGCCGGCGGCACGTGACGCTGGAGCTCGGCCGCTCACGGCAGATTATCCTCGGTGAGATCGTCTATGCGCATTACCGCGACGGCGTCGTCGATCGGGAACGGCTGCATGTCGATCCGGCCGCGGTCGATGCCATTGCTCGATTGGGGGGCGATACCTGCGCCACCATCCGCGATCGTTTTGAGATGCTGACGCCGAAGCTCTGAAGACCAAGTTTTGCTTTACTTTTTCTCTTCTGATGAGAATGGTCTGCAGCGGATCATTGCAGGAGAGGAGCGCCTATCATGACAATCGACAACGATCTCAGTCGGATCGCCGAGCAGGAAAAGGCGCTGAGCTTCGATGCCTTCGATCTCACCACTGCCTGGCAGCTCGGCAAGCTTCTGCAGGAGCTCGCCAGCGAGCGCGGCCTCGGCATCGCAATCGACGTGACGCTGCATTCGATGCCGGTCTTCTATGCCGCGCTCCCGGGCGTGACGCCGGACAACGTCAATTGGGTCAGGCGCAAGCGCAACATGGTGCTGCGTTATTTCCGCAGCAGCTATGCCTCCGGCCTGAAGCTCAGCAAGGATGGCAAGACGGTCGAGGACAACGGGCTTGATGGCGCCGATTATGCGCCGCATGGCGGCAGTTTTCCGATCAACGTCAAAGGCACGGGTTGCATCGGCGCCGTCACAGTCTCCGGTCTGCCGCAGCGCGACGACCACAATCTTGTGGTCGAGGCTCTGGCGCTGATGCTGGCGAAGGATCTCGATACGTTGCGGCTCTCTCCGCTGTGACGCCGCCGCATCTGCCGGAACAATCCGAGCGCCGGACGGTCGGCGCCGGCCGCTGAAACAGCCGTCAGAGCCTGCCGCCGGCCTCGGCGATGCCCTTCGTCAGGCTGCCCGTTGCCGGGAAAAGCGGGATGAGGCAAGCCTGCAGGGCGTGATAAATGTCGCCCTTGCCGGGGAAGAGCGCGTGCGAGGGAACGAGATCCTCCGTCAGTTCCTCGTGCCAGCCTCCGTTCCTGTGGTCGATGAAGGCGCGTTCGATCACGTTCCAGATCTTGCGGTAGCATTCCTCGTGATAGTCGCTCGGCAGGTGCTCATTGAGGAAATGCGCGGCAGCCGCACCCTCGCAGGCCGGCCACCAGAGCTTGTTGCGCTTGGCCGGTTTGTCGTCCCAGTCGAGCGTGTAGAAGAAGCCGCCCTTGTCATTGTCCCAGCCGAGGGCCATGGATTGTTCGAAAAGGGCTTTCGCCGCATCCGGCATCCATTCGATGCGTTTGCCGCCGAGGGCCCAGAGCTGCAGGATGAGGCGCGCCCATTCTAACCAGTGGCCTGGCGTCGTGCCGGCCGGGCGGAACATTTCGTTTGGATGATAGTAATCCTTGTCGAGGTTCCATTCGGCGTCGAAATGTTCGGCGACGCGCCAGTCGACCGAACCGGCCGCACGGCGGATGACGAGATCGGCGATGCTTTCGGCCTTGGCGAGGTAATCCCTGTCGCCGGTGGCTTCAAAGGCCGCCATCAGCGCCTCGGTCAGGTGCATGTTGGAATTCTGGCCGCGATAGGCGCCGCCGTCGAGCGGCTGCCACTCGGCGGTGAATTCCTCGGCGATCGCGCCGTGGCGCGGTTCCCAGAACTTCTTGTTCAGGATCTCGGTGATATCGGCCAGCATGCCGTCGGCCAGCGGATGCCCGATTGTCTTTGCCGAGGAGGCGGCGAGCAGGACGAAAGCGTGGCCGTAGCCCTGCTTGTTGGAATCGACCGGACCGTTATTGTCGAGCGACCAGAAATAGCCGCCGTTCTTGCGGTCGCGATGGTGGTTCCAGAGATAGTCCATGCCATGGTCGACGACGTCGCCGGCGCCGGGACGGCCGAGCAGGGCGCCGATCGAGAAACAATGGACCGCGCGCGCCGCAATATGGATGCCGCGCACCTGGCCCTCGGCATCGAGCGGCCTACCGGTGCTGTCGAGATCGTAGAAGCCACCCTTGGGATTGATCGAATCGTGCTGAAAGAAATCGAAGAGGCCATTTGCCTGCGCCAGCAGCCAGCTGCGGTGATAGGCGCGGCTTGTCCAGTTTCCAAGCGCGGCGTTGCCGGTTGCGGGTGCCATGATACTCCTCCGATTTCGTGCACAAGCCTAGCAAAGGCCTATATAGAGCTCGTGCGAGCCTGTCATCGCAGAAGCTTTGCAAAGCACGAAATCGATAGCCATATATTGACATAAAGATATCTTTATGTGATCTGGAAGTCTGGTCTTACGACGTCAAGGAGCCCTCCCGTGTTTGATACTCTCTTTGGTCCGGAAACGGGCAAGCGTGACGGCAGTGAAGTTTTCGCCGCTTTGAAGAAAGCCGCGAGCGAGCGCATCCTTGTTCTCGACGGCGCCATGGGCACGCAGATCCAGGGCCTCGGTTACGACGAAGACCAGTTCCGCGGCACCCGCTTCATCGGCTGCGCCTGCCATCAGAAGGGCAATAACGATCTTCTGATCCTGACCCAGCCGGATGCGATCGAAGAGATCCATTACAAATATGCCAAGGCCGGCGCCGACATTCTGGAGACCAACACCTTCTCCTCGACCCGCATCGCCCAGGCCGATTACCAGATGGAAGGCGCCGTCTACGACCTTAACAAGGAAGGTGCCGAAATCGTGCGCCGGGCAGCAATCCGCGCCGAGCGCGAGGACGGCCGCCGCCGCTTCGTCGCCGGCGCCATCGGTCCGACCAACCGCACCGCATCGATCTCGCCCGATGTCAACAATCCCGGTTTCCGTGCCGTCACCTTCGACGATCTGCGCGACGCCTATGGCGAGCAGATCGACGGGCTGATCGACGGCGGCGCCGACATCATTCTGATCGAGACGATCTTCGACACACTGAACGCCAAGGCGGCGATCTTCGCCTGCGAAGAACGCTTCGAGGCCAAGGGCGTGCGCCTGCCGGTGATGATCTCCGGCACGATCACCGACCTTTCCGGCCGCACGCTCTCCGGCCAGACGCCGTCAGCCTTCTGGAACTCGGTGCGCCACGCCAATCCTTTTACGATCGGGTTGAACTGCGCCCTCGGGGCGAACGCGATGCGTCCGCATCTGCAGGAGCTTTCGGGCGTTGCCGATACTTTCATCTGCGCCTATCCGAATGCCGGCCTGCCGAACGAGTTCGGCCAGTATGACGAAACGCCGGAGTTGATGGCGGCGCAGATCGACAGTTTCGCGCGTGAAGGCCTGGTCAATATTGTCGGCGGCTGCTGCGGCTCGACGCCGGAGCATATCCGGGCGATCGCCGAGACTGTCGCCAAATACAAGCCGCGGCCGATCCCGGAGCATCGTCCTTTCATGTCGTTGTCGGGCCTCGAGCCCTTCGAGCTGACCAAGGACATTCCGTTCGTCAATGTCGGCGAGCGCACCAACGTCACCGGCTCGGCGAAGTTCCGCAAGCTGATCACCAATGCCGATTACACGGCAGCCCTAGATGTCGCCCGCGACCAGGTGGAAAACGGCGCGCAGGTGATCGACATCAACATGGACGAAGGCCTGATCGATTCCGAGAAGGCGATGGTCGAGTTCCTCAACCTGATCGCCGCCGAGCCCGACATCGCCCGCGTGCCTGTCATGATCGACTCGTCGAAATTCTCGATCATCGAATCCGGCCTGAAGCGGGTGCAGGGCAAGCCGATCGTCAACTCGATCTCGCTGAAGGAAGGCGAGGAAAATTTCCTCGCACAGGCGCGGCTTTTGCGCAATTATGGCGCCGCCGTCGTCGTCATGGCCTTCGACGAAGCGGGACAAGCCGACAGTTATGAGCGCAAGGTGGAAATCTGCGAGCGCGCCTATAAGCTGCTGACCGAGAAGATCGGGTTCCCGCCCGAGGACATTATCTTCGACCCGAACATCTTCGCGGTCGCGACCGGCATCGAAGAGCACAACAATTACGGCGTCGACTTCATCGAGGCGACGCGGACGATCCGTGAGCGCATGCCGCTCGTGCATATCTCGGGCGGCGTCTCCAACCTGTCCTTCTCCTTCCGTGGCAACGAGCCGGTGCGCGAGGCGATGCATGCCGTGTTCCTCTACCACGCCATCCAGGCGGGCATGGACATGGGCATCGTCAATGCCGGCCAGCTCGCGGTCTATGACAACATCGATCCCGAGCTGCGCGACGCCTGCGAGGACGTGGTGCTGAACCGCCGTCCCGACAGCACCGAGCGGCTGCTCGAAGTGGCCGAGCGTTTCCGTGGCGCCGGGGCAAAGGAGGGTCGTGTCCAGGATCTCTCCTGGCGCGAATGGAGCGTGGAGAAGCGTCTTGAACATGCGCTTGTCAACGGCATCACCGAATATATCGAGGCCGATACCGAAGAAGCGCGCCGGCAGGCGGCCCGTCCGCTGCACGTCATCGAAGGGCCGCTGATGGCCGGTATGAATGTCGTCGGCGACCTGTTCGGCTCGGGCAAGATGTTCCTGCCGCAGGTGGTCAAGTCGGCGCGGGTCATGAAGCAGGCCGTCGCCGTCCTGCTTCCCTACATGGAAGAGGAAAAGCGCCTCAACGGCGGCGACGACCGACAGTCGGCCGGCAAGATCCTGATGGCGACCGTCAAGGGCGACGTGCATGATATCGGCAAGAACATCGTCGGCGTCGTGCTCGCCTGCAACAACTATGAGATCGTCGATCTCGGCGTCATGGTGCCGGCAACGAAGATTCTCGAAACGGCGATCGCCGAAAAGGTCGATGTCATCGGTCTTTCCGGCCTGATCACGCCGTCGCTCGACGAAATGGTGCATGTCGCGACCGAGATGGAGCGGCAGGGCTTCGAAATTCCGCTGCTGATCGGCGGCGCCACCACCAGCCGTGTGCATACGGCCGTGAAGATCCACCCCGGTTACAACAAGGGGCAGGCCGTCTACGTCACCGATGCGAGCCGCGCCGTCGGCGTCGTTTCGGCGCTGCTCTCGCCGGAGACGCGGCAGGGTTATGTCGAGGATGTCAGAGCCGAATATGCCAAGGTGGCGGCCGCGCATGCCCGCAGCGAAGCGGAGAAGGTGCGCCTGCCGTTGGCACGGGCCCGCGAGAATGCGCATAAGGTCGACTGGTCGGCCTACAAGCCGACGAAGCCGCAATTCTTCGGCACGAGGGTGTTCGAGGATTACGATCTGGCCGAACTCGCGAGATATATCGACTGGACGCCGTTCTTCCAGACCTGGGAATTGCGCGGCCGTTTTCCCGCCATTCTCGAAGACGAGAAACAGGGCGAGGCGGCGCGTGCGCTCTGGGCCGATACGCAGGCCATGCTGAAGAAGATCATCGATGAGAAGTGGTTCCGCCCGCGCGCCGTCATCGGCTTCTGGCCTGCCGGCGCCGTCGGCGACGATATCCGCCTCTTCACGGATGAAAGCCGCAGCAAGGAGCTTGCCACTTTTTACACGCTTCGCCAGCAGCTTTCGAAGCGGGACGGGCGGGCGAACGTGGCACTTTCGGACTTCGTGGCGCCTGTCACCAGCGGCGTGCCGGATTATGTCGGCGGCTTCGTGGTGACGGCCGGAATCGAGGAAATCGCTATCGCCGAACGGTTCGAGCGGTCGAACGACGACTATTCCTCGATCCTCGTCAAGGCGTTGGCCGACCGCTTCGCCGAAGCTTTCGCCGAGCGCATGCATGAGCAGGTGCGCCGCGAATATTGGGGCTATGCGAGGGATGAGCAGCTCAGTAACGAGGATCTCATCGGTGAAGCCTATACCGGCATCCGCCCGGCGCCCGGCTATCCCGCTCAGCCCGACCACACGGAAAAGGCAACGCTCTTCAAGCTGCTCGATGCAGAAAAAGCCGCCGGCGTGAAGCTGACGGAGAGCTATGCGATGTGGCCCGGCTCATCGGTCTCCGGCATCTATATCGGCCATCCCGACTCATATTATTTCGGCGTCGCCAAGGTGGAGCGCGACCAGGTGGAGGACTATGCCAAGCGCAAGGGCATGGAGATTTCCGAGGTCGAGCGTTGGCTTGGGCCGGTGCTGAACTACGTGCCGCGCAAGGCGGACGAGGAGATCGACGACGCGGCGTAGAGGTCCGCTCGTTGCCGTTCTTAATGCGATGAATCAACAGAGGATGAAGCCGGAAAATGATTCACTTTCCGGCTTCATGCTTTTGATGTGGCGCGATAATTTCCCGTGGTCAGGCGGTTTGAATTCGATAGCGGAAATGACGATGGAATGCATCCTTAGCTAGGTGAGGGAATGAGGCTGCAGTGCAAGTTACCATCCGAGCCGCAAAGGCCAGTCTGTCGAAATTGATTGATGCCGCTCCTTCCGGTGAGGAGGTGGTATCACCAAAGGGCGCAAGCCCGCGGTGAAGCTTGATCCGGTTGTACGATCCTCCTTCAAAATTGGCCTGCTCAAAGGACAAGTCTTTGGAGACTGGCCGGATTTCTTTGAGCCGATCGACGAGGGCGCGCCGGCTGTCTGGAAAGGGATCGGTTGGGTTTGCTTCTGCTTGATAGGTTTCCAGCCTTCCCCGAATTATCCGTATAACTTGGATAGCCTCAAGCCGTCAGCTCACGCCGATCGTCAGCTCGGCCACGAAGTCATAGGCATCGCCGCGATAGAGCGAACGGGTGAATTCCACGGCGCGGCCGGAGCTGAGGTAGGAGATACGCTCGATCGACAGGCCGGCCGCACCGACAGGAACGCCGAGAAGCTGGGCGTCGGCTTCCTTCATATTGGTCGCCGAAATACGCTGCACGGCACGCACCGGACGGACGTTGAGGCGTTCGAGCTCGGCGTAGAGCGAATTGGTGACGGCGGAGGGGTCCGGCAGGAATTCGCCGGAGACGCTGGCGTTTTCGATTGCCAATGGCTGGTCGTCGGCGATGCGCAGGCGCGAGAGTCGCGACACCTTCATGCCGGCGGGTAGGCCAAGGATCATCATTTCGTCGGGCGAGGGGGTATGCACGCCCTTGTGCAGCCATTCGGAGCGGGAGGACATGCCGCGGCGCGCCATGTCCTCGGTGAAAGAGGTGAGCTGCGACAGGCGCTGCTCGACCTTGGAGACTGGTTTGGCGACGAAGGTGCCCGAGCCGTGGCGGCGCACCAGCAGGCCATCGGCGACGAGCTCGTCGATCGCCTTGCGGACGGTGACGCGGCTGACGGCGGCAAATTCGGCGATGTCGCGTTCCGGCGGCAGCGCATCGCCCTGGCCGAGCGTGCCGGTGCGCACTGCTTCTTCGAGCGTGCGGCGCAGCTTGACATAGAGGGGTCCGGTACCCGCCGCCTGCAGGCGCTGCAAAGACAGAAGGGTGGCGAGATCGTCGGTCATGCCGCACCTCTCTGCTGATCGTTGAGGAGCTTGACCGCGAGTTCCACCGCGCCCTGCAGGGCATCGTTCTTCGGCCTGGCGAGCAGCGGCTTGTAGCGTTCGGAAAGCCAGGGCTCGTAAGCTTCCGCAAGACCGCCGAGCAGGCAGATCGACGGGCATTCCGGCCAGAGCAGCGCGTCGAGGCTTTCGCCGATCGCCGTTGCGGCGTCCCTGACGATACCGACCGCGACGACGTCGCCTTCTGACGCATGCTTGAAGACCATGGGCGCGTAACGGGCAAAATCCGTTGGCCGGGCCGTATGGGCGAAATTGACGATCTGCTCCGGGTCGTTGCCGTATTCGATCATGACCGCTTCGGTGATCGGCGATGCCGGGCGCACCCCGTCACGGGCGAGTAGCGACCGTTCCATGAGGTCACGGCCGAGGCGGGCGCCGCTTGCCTGGTCGCCGACAACGAAGCCCCAGCCGCCGATGCCCTTCAGCCGGCCATCCCTTCGCGCATTATAGACCGAACCGGTGCCGAAGGCGCCGACAATGCCGTCGGCATCGCCGAGCGCGCCCTGTAGGGAGATCAAGGCATCGGTGACGACACAGCCTTGGGCAAAGGGCAGGGCTCTTTCGATTCGTTTGCCGTAGTCCAAGACGTTGGCGCCCGCGACGCCGACGACCGATACAACGGAGGATAGGGCTTCAGCGTTGAGACCAGCGTCGCTGAGCGCCTGCCGGGCGGATTCGACGATGTTGAGCAGGGAGTTTTCCAGGTCGGACAGGATATTGGCAGGGCCTGCCTTACCGCGGCCAAGGACGTTGCCGTTTCTATCCGCGACCGCTGCCCGGCAGCTCGTCCCGCCGCCGTCTATGCCGATTGCAAGCTCCGTCATCGGGCCTCCGATACGCCGTTCCCCTTGGATTTTCTTACAATACCAAAAAAATACCATTTACCAAGTGGGGGCAGCGGCGAAAATTTATCTTTTTATCGCATTGATTTTGTTCAGCAAAAATTTTTAATGAATTTTTGAAGGCCGAAAAGTTAAATTTCATCTGGACAATTGGTATTTTTTTGGCCTTAATTCGGAAAAAGGGAACAGCATTTCGAAGCCCACGAAACCCGGCAGCAAAGCCAAGCCGGACCCGCTTCGAAGATGATCGGAGAATGATCCGCCGGCTTGGTAGGCTGGCGGATAATTTAGGATCCATAGCTTTCCCCTCAGTCATCGCGCGGTGCAGATTATCTGCAGGGTGCGCAGCCGGACCGCAGGCGATCGCCTTCGGCCTATCGAGCTTTCGGGGCCGGCAGTTGCTGGCGGCCCTCCAAGGGGCATTGGGCGTTTCCTCAGGCGCGCCAATTGCTTGTTTCAGATCGAAAACGGCGCCTCGGCGCTAAAAACAGGAGAGGGAAATGAAAAACACTGCTCTGAAAAGCCTGCTGCTTGCCTCAAGCCTTCTGACCTCGGCAGGTCTCGTCCATGCCGCCGATGTCACGCTGACCGTCGAAAGCTGGCGTAACGACGACCTGCAGATCTGGCAGGAGAAGATCATTCCGGCGTTTGAAGCGAAAAACCCGGGCATCAAGATCGTCTTCTCGCCGACAGCCCCGACCGAATACAACGCTTCGCTGAACGCCAAGCTCGATGCCGGCTCCGCAGGCGATATTATTACCTGCCGTCCGTTCGACGCCTCGCTCGAACTCTTCAACAAGAAGCAGCTCGTCGACATCACCAGCCTGTCGGGTATGGAGAACTTCTCGCCGGTCGCCAAGGCTGCCTGGACGACCGACGACGGCAAGTCCACCTTCTGCGTGCCGATGGCTTCGGTCATCCACGGCTTCATCTACAACAAGGATGCCTTCGACAAGCTCGGCATCTCCGTGCCGAAGACGCAGGACGAGTTCTACGCAGCCCTCGACAAGATCAAGGCCGATGGCACCTATATTCCGCTCGCCATGGGCACGAAGGATCTCTGGGAAGCCGCGACCATGGGCTACCAGAACATCGGCCCGAACTACTGGAAGGGTGAAGAGGGCCGCCTAGCCCTGATCGCAGGCAAGCAGAAACTGACCGATCCCGAATGGGTCAAGCCCTTTGAAGAGCTTGCCAAGTGGAAGCCCTATCTCGGCGATGGTTTCGAAGCCCAGACCTATTCGGACAGCCAGAACCTCTTCACGCTGGGCCGCGCCGCCATCTACCCGGCCGGTTCGTGGGAGATCGCGCTCTTCAACACGCAGGCGCAGTTCAAGATGGGCGCTTTCCCGCCGCCGGTTCCGAAGGCAGGCGACCAGGGCTATATTTCCGATCATCCTGATATCGGCGTCGCCCTGAACGCGAAGAGCACGCATCCTGAGGAAGCCAAGAAGTTCCTCAGCTGGGTCGCTTCGCCCGAATTCGCCGATATCTATGCGAACGCGCTGCCGGGCTTCTTCAGCCTGAACTCCAGCCCGGTGAAGATGTCCGATCCGCTCGCTCAGGAGTTCGTTTCCTGGCGCGGCCCCTACAAGTCGACCGTCCGCTCGACCTACCAGATCCTGTCGCGCGGCACGCCGAACCTCGAGAACGAGACCTGGGTCGAATCGGCCAATGTGATCAACGGCACGGATACGCCGCAGGCCGCCGCCGAGAAGCTGCAGAAGGGCCTCGATCGCTGGTACAAGCCGGCCAAGTGAATGCGATCAGGGGTGGCGTTTGCGGCCCCTCATCCGGCCTGCCGGCCACCTTCTCCCCGCTTGCGGGGAGAAGGAGACTCGCAGCGACCTCCCAGCCCGTTATCGCATCCCCAGCGGGGCGTTCCCTCTCTTGCCAACCGCAGAGAGTTCGGGTGAGGCGCGACATTTTCCATCTGCGCCAGCAAGATTGCGGCGAGGCGACAAGAACAGGCAAAAGCCATGAGCGAAACCGACAACGCGGCCGATATCGTCCCGATCAAGCGCCCGGTGCGCTGGCACATCTTCGTCTTCATGCTGCCTGCGGTGATCGTCTACTCCGCTGTCATGGTGCTGCCGCTCATCGAAACGCTGAGGCTCTCGCTCTATAACACTGTCGACGGGCAGCCGGCCTTCGTCGGGCTTGCGAATTTCAAGGTGCTGTTCGGCGATCCGCGATGGGCGCATGATTTCTGGAACGCCCTCGTCAACAACGTGATCTTCTTCGCCATCCACATGTGCGTGCAGAACCCGATCGGCATTGCGCTCGCAGCCCTGCTTTCGGTACCGAAGCTGCGAGGCGTCGCCTTCTACCGCACGGCGATATTCCTGCCGACGCTGCTCTCCTTCGTCATCGTCGGCTTCATCTGGAAGCTGATCCTGTCGCCGATCTGGGGTGTGGCGCCCTGGATGCTCGACCTCATCGGCTTGAAATTCCTGTTCGCGCCGTGGCTCGGCAAGCCGGGTTCGGCGCTGATCGCCGTGTCGCTGATCTCCAATTGGCAATATATCGGCATTCCGATGATGCTGATCTATGCAGCGCTGCTCAGCATTCCCGAAGAGGTGATCGAGGCCGCCGAATGTGACGGCGTCACCGGCTGGGCCCAGTTCTGGAAGATCAAGCTGCCGCTCATCCTGCCGGCGATCGGCATCATCTCGATCCTGACCTTCGTCGGCAATTTCAACGCCTTTGACCTGATCTACACGGTGCAGGGCGCGCTTGCCGGACCCGACATGTCGACCGACATTCTCGGCACACTGCTTTACCGCACCTTCTTCGGTTTCCAGCTGCAGCTCGGTGACCGCTCGATGGGTGCGACGATCGCGACCGTGATGTTCCTCATCATTCTCGCCGGCGTCTCGCTTTATCTCTTCGTCATCCAGCGGCGCATGCGTCGCTACCAGTTCTGAGGAGCGCGCATGTCCAAGGCACGCACATCTCCGATCCGCACCGGCCTCGTGCACTTGGCGCTCAGCGCCTATACGCTGGTCGCTCTGTTTCCGGTGTTCCTGACCATCGTCAACTCGTTCAAGGATCGTAACTCGATCTTCCGCGAACCGCTGATGATCCCGACGCCGTCGACCTTCAGCCTCGTCGGCTACCAGACGGTGCTGGGGCAGGGCGATTTCGCCACCTATTTCCAGAACAGCTTCGTTGTGACTGTTGTTTCGATCCTGCTGGTGCTGCTGTTCGGCGCCATGGCCGCCTTCGCTCTGTCTGAATACCGCTTCCGCGGCAATCTGCTGCTCGGGCTCTACATGGCGATCGGCATCATGATCCCGATCCGCCTCGGCACGGTGGCGATCTTGCAGGGCATGGTGGCGGCCGCTCTCGTCAATACGCTGACGGCGCTCGTCCTCGTCTATACCGCGCAGGGCATACCGCTGGCGATCTTCATACTGTCGGAATTCATGCGCACGGTTTCGGACGATCTGAAGAATGCCGGGCGCATCGACGGGCTTTCCGAATATGCGATCTTCTTCCGCCTGGTGCTGCCGCTGGTGCGCCCGGCCATGGCGACAGTCGCCGTCTTCACCATGATTCCGATCTGGAACGACCTCTGGTTTCCGCTGATCCTGGCGCCTGCCGAAAGCACCAAGACGGTGACGCTCGGTTCGCAGATCTTCATCGGCCAGTTCGTCACCAACTGGAATGCGGTGCTGGCGGCCCTGTCGCTAGCCATCCTACCGATCCTGATCCTTTACGTCATCTTCTCGCGGCAGCTGATCCGCGGCATCACGTCGGGAGCCGTCAAATGAACCAGGAGAAACCGATCCGCGTCGTCGTTGCGGGCCTCGGCAACATGGGCCGCAGCCACGCGCTCGCCTATCACAACAATCCCGGCTTCGAAATCGTCGGTCTCGTCAATCGCTCGACACCGGAGCTGGAGCCCGCGCTGCAGGGCTATACTGTTCATCCCGACTTCGCGACGGCGCTTGCGGAGCTGAAGCCGGATCTCTGCTCGATCAACACCTATTCCGACAGCCATGCCGATTATGCCGTCGCCGCCTTCGAGGCCGGTTGTCATGTCTTCGTGGAAAAGCCGCTGGCGACCACCGTCGCCGATGCCGAGCGGGTCGTTGCGGCAGCGGAGAAGGCGGGGCGAAAGCTGGTGATCGGCTATATCCTCCGCCATCATCCGTCCTGGATGAAGCTGATAGCAGAGGCGCGCAAGCTCGGCCCGCCTTACGTCTTCCGCATGAACCTCAACCAGCAGTCCAGCGGTCCGACCTGGTCGACGCACAAGTCGCTGATGCGCACGACCCCGCCGATCGTCGATTGCGGCGTGCATTATGTCGACGTCATGTGCCAGATCACCGATGCGAGAGCCGTCGAGGTGCGCGGCATGGGACTGCGTCTCTCCGATGAAATCGCCGCCGACATGTATAATTACGGCCACCTACAGGTGCTTTTCGAGGACGGTTCGGTCGGCTGGTATGAGGCCGGCTGGGGACCGATGATCTCGGAGACAGCCTTTTTCGTGAAGGATGTAATGTCGCCGAAGGGCGCAGTGTCGATCGTCATGGATCCGAATGCCAAGTCCGACGATATAGACACGCACACCAAGACCTCGGTGATCCGTCTGCACACGGCTGAAACCGGCCCGGACGGCAAATTCATCAGGCCCGACCAGGATATGAGGATGACAGGCGAGCCCGGTCATCAGGCGCTCTGCGACTTGGAACAGGCCTTCATGCTGAGGGCGATCCGCGAGGACCTGAACCTCGATCGCCATATGGCGGATGCGGTGGCGTCGCTGCGCATCTGCCTTGCCGCCGACGAGAGCGTGCGTACCGGCCAGCCGGTCAGATTGTAAGGGAAACACAGTGGGATCGCTTCAACTCAAATCCATCCGCAAGACCTATGGCACGCATGAGGTGCTGAAAGGCATCGATCTCGAAGTCAAGGATGGCGAATTCGTCATCTTCGTCGGGCCGTCCGGCTGCGGAAAATCAACGCTGTTGCGCAGCATCGCCGGCCTCGAGGACGTGACCTCGGGCGCCGTCGTCATCAACGGCCGCGACGAGACGCTGACGCCGCCGGCCAAGCGCGGCATCGCCATGGTGTTCCAGTCCTATGCGCTTTATCCGCACCTGACGGTCAAGGACAATATGGGGCTCGGCCTCAAACAGGCGGGAACGGCCAAGGACGAGATCGACAAGCGGGTCGGCAAGGCGTCCGGCATGCTCTCGCTTGCGCCTTATTTGGGGCGGCGGCCAGCCGAGCTCTCCGGCGGCCAGCGGCAGCGCGTCGCCATCGGCCGCGCCATCGTGCGCGAGCCGGAACTCTTCCTGTTCGATGAGCCGCTGTCCAACCTTGACGCGGCGTTGCGCGTCCAGACCCGGCTCGAAATCGCCCGGCTGCACCGCGGCCTGAAGGCGACGATGATCTACGTCACCCACGACCAGGTCGAGGCGATGACGCTTGCCGACAAGATCGTCGTGCTGAATGCCGGCTCGATCGAGCAGATCGGCTCGCCGATGGAGCTTTACAACCGCCCGGCCAACGTCTTCGTCGCCGGCTTCATCGGCTCGCCGCAGATGAATTTCGTCCCCGGTGAAAAGGTGGGCGATCATAGCGCCAAGACGATCGGCGTGCGTCCCGAACACATGACACTGTCGCGCGAGCAGGGGACGTGGCGTGCGAAGGTCGTGCATGTCGAGCATCTCGGCGCCGACACGATCATCTATCTGGAATCCGAGCAGTGCGGCCTGCTGACGGCGCGCCTTTTCGGCGAGCACCAGTATGAGCCCGATGAGATCGTCTATGCGACGCCGGATCAAGCGCGTGTGCATCGCTTTGACGCGGACGACCGGGCGATTCGGTGAGAGCGGCATTGTCAATTGTTTGGCGATAGGCCGGCATTGTGGGTTTCACTGGCAGATGGCATTCCTGACATGAGGGTCTGCGCCCGATTGTTCCACCAGCCAACCCCACACTCCGGCATGCTCGGCCTTGAGCCGAGCATCCAAACCGCATCCATCAGCAGCTACGGGCATGGATCCGAGGCTCAAGGCCTGGGATGACCGAGAGTGGTCAAGCCAAACTTGCCCCTGGCGTAGAGAGGCACACCGCGCCGGGTGTTTCAGGCGGTCACGACCTCTCCTCGATCATTCCTAACAATGAAAAGGCGCCGTTTCGCGGCGCCTCTTGCGTGAGCTATATTGGTGAACTCAGTCGCGGATGATCAGCAAATCGGCAGCCATGAAGCGCAGCGTCACGGTTTCTCCGGCCTGCGGCGGGGTGACGCCGGGGCTGTTGAACATGTCGAAGGAAATGACGTTGCCGCCGACATTCATGCGGGTGCGAATGACCGAACCGAGGAAGTGAGCCGAGACGACCTGGCCGGTCAGCGCCGTGTCGCTTCTGGCGGTGTCGGAGAGCGAGCCTGCTTCCGGGCGCAGCGCCAGCGAGATGATTTCGCCGGCCTTGTGAGCTGCGACCGACTGCTTCAGGGTGATCTTCTGATCGCCGATCCGAATGACATTGGCGTCGGGGTCCACGACTTCGGCTTCGATCAGGTTCAGCGTGCCGACGAAGGAGGCGACGAAGCGTGTGGCCGGCTTGTTGTAGATCTCGAAGGGCGAGCCGATCTGGTCGGCCTTGCCGGCATTCATGACGACGATGCGATCGGAAATCGACAGCGCCTCTTCCTGGTCGTGGGTGACGAAGACAGTGGTGATGCCGAGCTGCTGCTGGATCTGGCGGATTTCCTCGCGCAGTGACACGCGAATTTTGGCATCGAGGGCGGAGAGGGGTTCGTCGAGCAGCAGCACTTGCGGTTTAACGGCGAGCGCGCGGGCAAGCGCCACGCGCTGTTGCTGGCCGCCCGACAGCTGATAGGGGTAACGGTCGGCGAGATGATCGAGCTTGATCAGGCCGAGCATTTCCTTGACACGGGCGTCGATCTCCGGCTTCGGCGCGCCGGCGACCTTGAGCCCGAAGGCGACATTGTCATGCACCGACATGTTGGGGAACAGGGCATAGGCCTGGAAGACCATGCCGATATTGCGCTGGTTCGGCTTCAGCGCGCTCTGATCCTTGCCGTTGATGGTCAGCGTGCCGCCGGTCGGGGTTTCGAAGCCGGCGATCATGCGCAGGACAGTGGTCTTGCCGCAGCCTGACGGGCCGAGGAAGGAGATGAATTCGCCCTTCTCGATGTTCATGTTGAAATTCTTGACGACCTGAACCGGGCCGAAGGATTTCTGGATGTTATTCAGAGTGAGGAAAGACATGAGCCGGTTACCTTAAGCCTTTGCCGGGCGGGCTTTGCCGAAGCGGGAAACGAGATTGAGCAGGCCCATGCTGAGCCAGGTGATCGAGAAAGCGATGACGGCGAGCGCCGAAGGTTCATAGGCCTTGTTGGCGCCGACGAGCTGCAAATAGGGGCCGAAGGCCGGACGGTTGAGCAATGCGGCGAAGGTGAACTCGCCCATGACGATCGCCAATGTGATGAAGGCGCCGGAGAGTACGCCGCTCATGACGTTCGGGAAGATGCAGCGGAACATGATGGTCGTCCAGCGGGCGCCGAGGCTTTCGGCCGCTTCCGTCAACGTACGGACATCGATGGCGCGCATGGCAGTATCGACGGCGCGGTACATGTAGGGCAGGGACAGCGTGATATAGGAGAAGACCAGCAGGGCGTTGGTCCCGGTCGTCGAACCCGTCAGCGGCAAGTAGGATGACGAATTGTACATTCTGAGGTAGCCGAAGACGATGACGATCGCCGGAATGACGAGCGGCAGCAGCGTGATGAACTCGACGACGGGACGCATCTGCGGCAGGCGCAGGCGCACCCAGTACGCCGTCGGCACCACGAGCAGCATGCCGAAGACGATGGTGAGCAACGCCATCAGCATGGAGTAGCCGAAGGTCTCGCGGAATTGTATGTCCGAGAAAACCGACTGATAGGCGTCGAGGCTGTATTCGCCGCGGCGCATGCGCAGCGAAAATTCGATCGTGCCGATCAGCGGAATGATGAAATAGGATGCGCCGAGAATGATGGCGATCCAGGCTCCAAGACGTTGTGTTTTCATTTCTGCCACCGCTCGGCGCGCATGCGCAGCATGAGGTAAAGGACGTTGGAGACGCCTGTGATGACGATCATGCCGAGCGCAATGGCGTAACCAAGATTGGCATTGTGCAGAACGTCGCCCCGGATCTGCGCGTAGAGCAGGATCGGCACGATGTTGAGCGAGCTGCCAGTCAGCGCGAAGGCGGTGGCAATGGCGCCGAAGGCGTTGGCGAAGAGAAGCAGCGTGGTGCCGAGCAGGCTCGGCCACAGGATCGGCAGGGCGACCATCATCCAATATTGGCGGTTGGTGGCGCCGAGAATCTCGGAGGCCTCGCGCCATTCCTTCTTCATGCCGTCGAGCGCCGGCGTCAGGATCAGCACCATCAGCGGGATCTGAAAATACATATAGGTGATGGTTAGGCCGAAGAAGGACAGAAGGTTGAAGCCGGTGCCATAGAGGTTGAAGCCGAACCATTCCCGCAGGAATACCGTCACGAGGCCGGTGCGGCCGAGCGTCGCCAGGAAGGCGAAGGCAAGCGGCACGCCGGCGAAATTCGAGGCTACGCCGGAAAAGGTCAAAAGCGTCGAGCGCACCGAGGCGGGCAGACCACCGAGCACGACGGCCCAGGCGAGAAAAAATCCGATCAGCGCGCCGCCAAGGGCGGATGCCACCGAGACCTTGATACTGATCCAGTAGGCGCTCATGATCGATGGAGTAAAAAGATCGCCGATATTCTTCAGCGTGAAATCGCCCTCGGGCGTCAGGAATGCGCCCGCCACAAGATAGAGCGTGGGGATGATCAGGAACAGCAGAGAAAAAATGATGAAGGGCGCAATGCCCAGCCAGTCGATCACGCGGTCTTTGTTGATCAAGGGGGCGCTGCTCACCATCGGCGTTGAAACGGTACTCATGAAAAGCTCATCCTGGGCATCGGAGTGAGAAAACCTCCCCGCCCCTGGGGCGGGGAGGCCGGATCGGAGTTTACTTAACGTTGGCGCCGACGACGGAATCCCAGTTCTTGGTGATGGTTTCCTTGCCTGCCGCTTGCTCTTCGAGCGTCGGGAAGACGGCCTTTTCATAGGCTGCTGCCGGCGGCAGCTTATCGAGCAGTTCCTTCGGGATCTTGTTGTTCTTGGCAAGATCGTTGAAGCGGATTGGGTGGCAATAGCCCTTCAGCCAGCCGAGCTGACCTTCGTCGGAATAGAGGTATTCCATCCAGAGCTTGGCGGCGTTCGGGTGCGGAGCGAAGGCGGAAATCGCCTGCACGTATACACCGGCGACGACACCCGTCTTCGGAACGACGACTTCGAACGGAGGGTTGCCCTTCAGGCCTTCACCCCAAGACAACGCGTTATAGTCCCAGGCGATGATGATCGGTGTGGATCCCTGCGCGAAGGGAGCGGCCTTGCCGACGACGGGCACGAAGTTGCCGGCCTTGTTCAGTTCGGCAAAGAACTTCAGGCCTTCTTCGCCTGCCTTGGCAGCGTCACCGCCGGATGCGGAAAGCCCGGCGGCGTAGACGCCCTGGACAGCCTGGTTGGCGGTGCGCGGATCGCCTGCCAGCGCGACGCTGTTTGCGTAATCGCTCTTCTTCAGGTCGGGCCAATCAGCCGGCGATTCCTTGACGAGATCCTTGTTCACGAGGAACGAGAGAACGCCGTAGTAGTCGCCGTACCAGTAGCCTTCCGGATCCTTTGCTGTGTCCGGGATCGAATCCCAGGTGGAGACCTTGTAAGGCTGGATCAGACCGTCCTTCTTGGCGGACGGGCCGAAGGAGAGGCCGACGTCGATGACGTCGGGGGCCTGCGGGCCGGTGTTGCCCTTGTTGGCCTTGATCGCTTCGATTTCGTCACCCGAGCCGGCATCCGGGTTCAGCTCGTTGACCTCGAGGCCGTACTTGGCCTTGAAGCCCGCAATGACCTCGCCGTAGCCGCACCAGTCGTGCGGGAGAGCGATGGTGGTCAGCGTGCCTTCTTTCTTAGCGGCGGCGATCAGTTCTGCGCTCGGTTCTGCGGCGGCAATCGCGGTCGAAGCCACGATCATCGCAGTAGAAAGCGACAGGAGTCGAGAAATGTTAGAGATCACTGTTGTTCTCCTTCGGGTTTTCAGTGTCTGGCGATGCTGTTAATCAGCTTACATGAAGCTTGTGTGACGGTTGGATGACGTTAGTTTTGCCGGAATAGCAGGCGCTTGTGACTGATGTTTCATTTGCGACGGCATCGTTCACTTCCGCCAAGTCCGCGTTTGTTTTTCCCTCTCTTTTAGCCTTGCCCTCTTAACCCGGTTTGCGGAAAAGCCTGCTCTGCTCGAACAGCCCTTCCAGCGTCTTCATGCGCTCCTTCGTCTCGTCCCAGGTGGAATTCTGGACGGCCTCGATCAGAGCCTCGACAATGAAAAGAGTGACGACCGACGAATCCCAGGCCGATGGCGCTTCGATGCGGACGCGGAAAGCGTGCCGCGCGAGTTTGGCAGCGGGCGAGGCCCATTGGTCGGTGAAGACGACGATTTCGGCACCGCGCTTGCGGGCGGCGGTGGCAAGGCTGACCATTTCCTGCTCATAGCGGCGGATATCGAAGATGATCAGGATGTCGCCGGCGTTCATGTTGAGGGCATATTGCGGCCAGCTGCTGGAATTGGACGACAGCAGTGTCGTGGCCGGCCGGATGACCTGCATATGGGTGAAGAAATACTCGGCCAGCGCGCCGGTGATGCGGCCGCCGACGAAATAGAGGCCGCGCTTGCGATCCGACAGCAGCGAGGCGACGCTGTCGAAGGTCGCCGTATCGAGATCGGTCAGTGTCTGGCGCAGATTGCCCATGATGGCATCGGCGAAACGGTTGAGGATATGAGTGCCCGGCGCGTTTTGCGCCCAGCGATCGTGCTTGGTGATGGGATTGGAAATCGTCGCTTCGACCTCCTGATGCAGGCGTGCCTGAAAATCGGGATAGCCCTTGAAACCGAGCTTCTGCACCATCCGCACGACGGTCGGTGTAGAAACGCCGGCGTTCTCTGCGATCGTGGTGATGCTGCCGAGGCCGGAAACCGGATAATTGTCGAGAAGGCTTTCCGCCAATTGTTTCTCGGCACGTGTCAACACGCCGAGATGCGAATGTATGACGTCCGAAACCGTCTTCGACGCAGTGGTCACCTGATCTTGCTCCCCGGGGGTGGTCTGGCGCCACTCCTCCGACCAAAGTTAACAACGCTGTCACAATCCATGTCAACCACTGTCATGAAAAGAAATTTTCAGCGACTGCTTGACAGTCGCCAAAAGCTGAAGAATTCTTTTCTATAAAGCTTTTATTAAGGGATAGGAGTGGCGCCGTTGGTGCTGGCCCGGCCAAAAATCCTCAGCGAAGCGGATGGCGATTGCGTCGGGATCGAACGCATCGACGGCCGGAGCCCAGTGTTGCTCGTCTGCGAACACGCTTCGAAGACGCTTCCTGCCCGGTTCGGCGATCTAGGCCTGCCCAACGAAGCGCTGTCGAGCCATATCGCCTGGGATCCGGGTGCGCTCGCGGTTGCCCACGGTGTGTCGCAGGCGCTCGACGCGACTCTCGTCTTCCAGCGCTTCTCGCGGCTGATCTACGACTGCAACCGGCCGCCAAGTTCATTGGGCGCCATGCCGGAAACCAGCGAGATCTATGCCATTCCCGGCAACAAGGATTTGAGCGCCGAGGAGCGTCTGGCGCGCACCGATGCGCTTTACGTGCCTTTCCATGATGCCATCCGCGGACTGATCCGCGATCGTCGGGCGAGGGGGCAGGATACCGTCATCGTGACGATGCACAGCTTCACGCCGGTCTATCATGGACGGCAACGCGCCGTCGAACTCGGCATATTGCACGATGAGGACAGCCGGCTCGCCGACCGCATGCTGGAGGCTGCGGCCGGCGCGCCGCTTTACAGGACTGAACGCAACCAGCCTTACGGGCCTGCGGACGGCGTGACCCACACGCTGATCCTGCACGGGCTTTCGAACGGCTTGCGCAATGTAATGATTGAGGTCCGCAACGACCTCATCGCAGACGATGGCGGCCAAAGGGTCATGGCCGACTATCTGACAGGACTTCTCCAGCAAAGCCTGGAAGCCTGAATAAAAAAGAGAAGACCCGAGGGAGCAGTTTATCTGCGGACGTCCGCATGGCGAAAATGCCGCGGGCAATTGGCACTGAATCGGCCGCAATTCCGCGGCCGATCGTGAACAGGGGGAAGTCATGTCGGATTATACCGAGCTTGATAAGAAGCAGGATGTGCACATCCTGCATTCGATGGGCTATGCCCAGGAACTCGAACGGCGAATGAGCTCATTCTCGAATTTCGCCGTATCATTCTCCATCATCTGCATTCTTTCCGGCGGCATCAATTCGCTGGCTCAGGCGACTTCGGGCGCCGGCGGAGCGGCGATCGGCATTGGCTGGCCGGTCGGTTGCTTCATCTCGCTCGTCTTCGCCGTCGCCATGGCGCAGATCAGCTCCGCCTATCCGACGGCTGGCGGCCTCTATCACTGGGGCTCGATTCTCGGCAACCGCTTCACCGGCTGGCTGACCGCCTGGTTCAACCTGCTTGGTCTCGTCACCGTGCTCGGCGCCATCAATGTCGGCACCTATTATTTCTTCATGGGCTCCTTCGGCACAACTTACCTCGGCCTGACGGATTCCACGACGGTGCGCATCCTGTTCCTGGTGATCATCACCGGCGCTCAGGCCCTGGTGAACCACATGGGCATCGGATTGACTGCGAAGCTGACCGACTTTTCGGGCTACCTGATCTTCGCGACTTCGATCGCGCTGGCGGTCGTATGCCTTCTCGCGGCGCCCTCCTATGAATTCGGCCGTCTCTTCACCTTCGCCAATTATTCCGGCGAAGTCGGTGGCAACGTCTGGCCGTCCACCTCGGGCGCCTGGGTTTTCCTTCTCGGTCTGCTGCTGCCGATCTACACCATCACCGGCTATGACGCCTCGGCGCATACATCTGAGGAGACGGTCAAGGCCGCCCATTCGGTCCCGCGCGGCATGGTGGCCTCGGTTCTATGGTCGGCGCTGTTCGGCTATATCATGCTGTGCGCCTTCGTGCTGATGCTGCCGAACATGGATGAGGCGGCAAAACAGGGCTGGAACGTGTTCTTCTGGGCGATGGACAGCCAGGTGAACCCGGTCGTCAAGGACCTCCTTTATCTTGCGATCTTCGTCAGCCAATGGCTGTGCGGCCTTGCGACCGTCACCTCGGTCTCCCGCATGATCTTCGCCTTCTCGCGTGACGGCGGTCTGCCGGCCTCCAAGGCGCTGTCGAAGGTCAGCCCGCAGTATCGTACCCCGGTTGCCGCGATCTGGACGGGCTCGATCCTGTCGGTGCTGTTCGTCTGGGGCTCGTCGCTCGTTACGATCGGGGATACCCCGGTTTACACGATCGTCGTCTCGTGCACGGTCATCTTCCTATTCTTCTCCTTCGCGATCCCGATCACGCTCGGCCTCTTCGCCTGGGGCACGTCGAAGTGGGACAAAATGGGCCCGTGGAACCTCGGAGAGGGCGTCTTCAAGCTGTTCGCGGTGCTGTCGATCATAGCGATGATGCTGATCTTCATTCTAGGCATCCAGCCGCCGAACGAATGGGCGCTCTACATCACCGTCGGCTTCCTCGTGGTCACCGGCATCGTCTGGTTCGGCTTCGAGAGCCGTCGCTTCAAGGGGCCGCCGATCGGCGCCGACGTGGCGAAGCGCCAGGCCGAGATCGCGGCGGCCGAGGCGGCCGTCGGCGAAAGCGGCGAACGTTAAGCATCGAGGCTTCCCTCTCAAGTGGCGGGGCCGCATCCTGCGGCCCCATCACCGGATCAACGAAAAGGCATCGGGCCGTGATACCAGGCCGAGCGAATGCGATTTCGTTGCCCCGATTTCTTCAATTCCAGTTCAGGCGGATCAATCATGAGCAGCAGCTACACAATCGACGATCTTAGGAAGGATGTTGCCGAAGGGCGAATCGATACGGTTCTCGCCTGCCAGGTGGATATGCAGGGCCGGCTGATGGGAAAGCGTTTCCAGGGGGAATATTTCGTCGAGAGCGCCTGGAAAGAAACGCACAGCTGCAACTA
Organism: Rhizobium sp. NXC14; assembly: GCF_002117485.1. Taxonomy (NCBI): domain Bacteria; kingdom Pseudomonadati; phylum Pseudomonadota; class Alphaproteobacteria; order Hyphomicrobiales; family Rhizobiaceae; genus Rhizobium; species Rhizobium sp. NXC14. Next base: position 3,041,348 of record NZ_CP021030.1, on the reverse strand, counting down.
CCTGCAGGCGACCGACATAGAGATGGAAACCGTCTCCGGCTACAAGGCGACGAGCTGGGAGAAGGGATACGGCGACTATACGATGAAGCCGGATCTTTCGACGCTGCGCCGCATTCCCTGGCTCGAAGGTACGGCGCTGGTACTCTGCGACGTGCTCGACCATCACACCCATGAAGAGGTTGCCCATTCGCCGCGCGCGATCCTGAAGAAGCAGGTGAAGCGGCTCGAAGACATGGGCATGAAGGCCTATATGGCTTCCGAGCTCGAATTCTTCCTGTTCGACCAGAGCTACGAGGCGGCGCATGCCTCGGGCTACCGCAATCTCAAGCTCGCCAGCGCCTATAACGAGGACTACCACATCTTCCAGACCACCAAGGAAGAAGAGGTGATGCGGGCGATCCGCACCGGACTGCAGGGCGCCGGCATTCCGGTCGAGAACTCCAAGGGCGAGGCCTCCGCCGGCCAGGAGGAGATCAACGTGCGCTATGCCGATGCGCTCGCCATGGCCGATCGGCATGCGATCATCAAGAACGGCTGCAAGGAGATCGCCTGGTCGAAGGGCAAGGCCATCACCTTCCTGGCGAAGTGGAACTACAATGCGGCCGGCAGCTCTTCGCACATCCACCAGTCGCTCTGGAGCCTCGAGGAAAAGCCGCTGTTCTTCGACCATGCCGGCAAATACGGCATGTCGCCGCTGATGCACAATTACGTTGCCGGGCTTCTCGCCCATGCGAGCGAGATCACCTATTTCCTGGCGCCCTACATCAATTCCTACAAGCGCTTCATGGCCGGCACCTTTGCGCCGACCAAGGCGATCTGGAGCAAGGACAACCGCACTGCCGGCTACCGTCTCTGCGGCGAGGAGACCAAGGGTATCCGCATCGAATGCCGGGTCGGAGGCTCCGATCTCAATCCCTATCTCGCCTTCGCCGCGCTGCTTGCCGCCGGTATCGACGGGATCGAGAACAAGCTGGAGCTCGAAGCCCCCTTCGTCGGCGACGCCTATGGCGGCAAGGACATTCGCGAAATCCCGCGCACGCTACGCGCGGCAACGACTGAAATGACGGAATCGGGGATGCTACGCAAAGCCTTCGGCGACGACGTCATCGACCATTACACTCGTGCTGCCGAATGGGAGCAGGAAGAATACGACCGCCGCATCACCGATTGGGAAGTGGCGCGCGGGTTCGAAAGAGCTTAATAGCGTTTTGTGGGTTTGCTTGCCCCTCACCCTAACCCTCTCCCCGCTTGGTGGGAGAGGGGACTTGCCACACGGATCGCTCGAGAGTTCGGAAAATGGTGCGGCATATCCCTCCTCCCTGCGAGCGGGGAGAAGGTGCCGGCAGGCGGATGAGGGGCGGTCGCCCACCCACATTTTGAATGATACGAGGACAGGAAATCGATCATGGCAATGATCCAATGCATTTCACCGGTCGACGGATCGGTTTACGCGGAGCGCGCAGCACTTTCGCTCGACGCCGCCAAGGACGTGGTGGCGCGCGCCCGCGAGGCGCAGAAGGCCTGGGCGAGACGGCCGCTTGAAGAACGAGTTCAGCTTGTCCTGAAAGGCGCCGCACGGCTGAACGAGATGTCCGACGTCGTCGTGCCGGAGCTTGCCTGGCAGATGGGCCGGCCGATCAGGTATGGCGGCGAATATAAGGGCTTTAACGAGCGCTCCAACTATGTCGCATCGATTGCGGCGGATGCGCTGGCCCCGCTCGTCGTCGAAGAGAGCGATCGTTTCGAACGCCGTATCGAGCGCGAGCCGCACGGCGTCGTCTTTGTCGTCGCACCTTGGAACTATCCCTATATGACGGCGATCAACACGATCGCTCCGGCGCTGATGGCCGGCAATACGGTGGTGCTGAAACATGCCTCGCAGACATTGCTCGTCGGCGAGCGGCTGGTGCAGGCCTTCATCGAAGCCGGCGTTCCCGAAGACGTGTTCCAGAACGTCTTCCTCGACCATGAAACGACGTCGGCGCTGATTGCCGCCGGCAGCTTTAACTTCGTCAACTTCACCGGATCGGTCGAAGGCGGCCGCTCGATGGAGCGGGCCGCAGCCGGCACCTTTACCGGCCTCGGCCTCGAACTCGGCGGCAAGGACCCGGGTTACGTGATGGAAGACGCCGATCTCGATGCGGCCGTCGACACCCTGATGGACGGCGCGACCTACAATTCCGGCCAGTGCTGCTGCGGCATCGAGCGCATCTATGTGCATGAATCGCTCTATGACGCCTTCGTCGAGAAATCGGTCGCCTGGGTGTCGAACTACAAGCTCGGCAATCCGCTCGATCCGGAAACGTCGCTCGGGCCGATGGCGAACAAGCGTTTCGCGAAGGTGGTGCGCGAGCAGATCGCCGAGGCGGTTTCCAGGGGCGCCAAGGCGCTTGTCGACCCCAAGCTTTTTCCCCAGGATGACGGCGGCGCCTATCTCGCACCGCAGGTCCTCGTCGATGTCGACCATTCCATGGCCTTCATGCGCGAGGAGACCTTCGGCCCGGCGGTCGGCATCATGAAGGTGAAGAGCGACGAGGAAGCGCTCGCTTTGATGAACGACAGCCAGTATGGGCTGACGGCCTCGCTCTGGACCAAAGATGCCGAGCGGGCAGCACGTCTCGGCCGCGAGATCGAAACCGGCACTGTTTTCATGAACCGCGCGGATTATCTTGATCCGGCGCTATGCTGGACCGGCGTCAAGGAGACCGGCCGCGGCGGCTCGCTGTCGATCATCGGCTTCCAGAATCTGACGCGTCCGAAATCCTTCCACCTGAAGAAAGTCACAGCATGAGCAGCAGCAACATCACCGCAAACTGGAGCTATCCGACATCGGTCAAGCTCGGCCGGGGCCGCATCAAGGAGCTGGCCGACGCCTGCAAGAGCCTCGGCATCAAAAAGCCGCTGCTCGTCACTGACCGCGGCCTGGCCTCGATGGCGATCACCAAAACCGCGCTTGATATCCTCGAAGATGCCGGCCTCGGCCGGGCGATCTTCGCTGACGTCGACCCGAACCCGAACGAGAAGAACCTCGATGCCGGCGTCAAGGCCTTCAAGGACGGCGGCCATGACGGCGTCGTCGCCTTCGGCGGCGGCTCAGGTCTCGATCTCGGCAAGTGCGTTGCGTTCATGGCCGGCCAGACGCGGCCGGTCTGGGATTTCGAGGATATCGGCGACTGGTGGACGCGTGCGAGCCTCGAAGGCATCGCCCCGATCGTCGCGGTGCCGACGACGGCGGGCACCGGTTCGGAGGTCGGGCGCGCCAGCGTCATCACCAATTCCGTCACGCATGTGAAGAAGATCATCTTCCATCCGAAGTTCCTGCCGGGTGTGGTCATTTCCGATCCGGAACTGACCGTCGGCATGCCGAAGATCATCACCGCCGGCACCGGCATGGACGCTTTCGCGCATTGCCTGGAGGCCTATTCCTCGCCCTTCTATCATCCCATGTCGGCCGGCATCGCGCTCGAAGGCATGCGGCTCGTCAAGGAATTCCTGCCGCGCGCCTATCGGGAAGGTACCGATCTCGAAGCCCGCGCCAACATGATGTCGGCCGCCGCCATGGGCGCGGTCGCTTTTCAGAAAGGGCTCGGCGCCATCCATGCGCTCTCGCACCCGATCGGAGCCGTCTACAACACCCATCACGGCATGACCAATGCGGTTGTCATGCCGGCGGTGCTGCGCTTCAACCGCGCCGCGATCGAGGAGAAGATCGGCCGTGCAGCCGCCTATCTCGGCATATCGGGCGGCTTTGACGGCTTCTACGACTATGTGCTGACGCTTCGTTCCGAGCTCGGCGTGCCGGAGACGCTGACGGCGATGGGAATCGCGCCCGACCGCATCGACGAACTGTCAGCCATGGCGATCGAGGATCCGAGCGCCGGCGGCAATCCGGTGGCGATGACGCTCGAAAATACCAAGGCGCTTTTCAAGGATTGCTTCTGACAAGATCGCGGCGGACCTGCAGACCGGCCCGGAAAGCTCTTGCTTTCCGGGCCTTTTCGTCTCGGAAACATCCTGAATTTTAGGGATGTGAAAAATACAGGCTGCAATTTCGCCGCGCGCGTTCGCAATTTGTTAACCATGATTGTAAAGGATGGGTTAACCGCACGATGCTCCGACAGTGCGCACAAGAGCGATGCCGGCTCGCGCCATTTCCTCCGAGGACCGAACATGCCAGTCATTACATTCGCAAATACCAAGGGCGGCGCCGGCAAGACGACCGCTGTTCTGCTGCTAGCGACCGAGCTTGCCCGTCAGGGCTATCGCGTGACCATTCTGGATGCCGATCCGCAGCATTGGATTTCACGCTGGCACGAGATATCGGGGCACGTGCCCAATATTTCGGTGATCGATTTCGTGACGACCGCCTCGCTGCCGCAGCATATCAGCGAGAACAAGCATAATACCGACTATTTCATTGTGGATCTGCCGGGGGCCCGCAATCCGCTGCTTGCCACCGCCATCGGCCTTTCCGATCACGTGCTGATCCCGATCCAAGGCTGTGCCATGGATGCGCGCGGCGGCGCGCAGGTGCTCGAACTGCTGCAGTATCTGGACGAGAAGGCGGGCATCAAGATCGGTCATTCGGTGGTGCTGACCCGGGTCAACTCGATGGTGACGACGCGGGCGCTGCAGCTCGTCAAGTCGCTGCTCAGCGAGCGGCACGTGCCGGTGCTGGACACGGCGATCATCGAACGTTCGGCCTTCCGCGACATCTTCGACTGTGGCGGCACGCTGCAGACCATGGACCCCACGCGCGTCAGCAATCTCGACAAGGCGCGTGAGAACGCCACCTGTTTCGCCGAGGAAATCATGCGCAAGGTGCCTGTTCGGTTGACCGCCTCGGCTCGCATGGCGACAGCGGCCTGAATACACAAGCATTGAAACAAAAGGGCTGTCGGAGCGATCCGGCGGCCTTATCGTTTGTGACCAGTTTGGCTTTGGCTCAGTCGACGAACTCGACCGTCACACCGGGCTTGACCATTTTCGCAAGCTCGGTTGCATCCCAGTTGGTCAGGCGAATGCAGCCGTGGCTTTGGGTGCGCCCGATCTTGGAGGGCTCTGGCGTGCCGTGGATGCCGTAGGTCGGCTTGGAAAGCGCCATCCAGACGGTGCCGACCGGGCCGTTCGGGCCTGGGGGGATGTTGAGGATCTTGTCGTTGGCGCCCTGCTGAAAGTTGATCTTCGGGTTGTAGGTATAACCGGGATTGAACGCGACGCGCTCGACCGTCACCGTGCCGGACGGGGAGGGGGTGTCGGTTGAGCCGATCGAAGCGGGGTAGGCGGCGATGAGATTGCCGGCGCCGTCATAGGCGAAAACCTGTTTGCGCCCCTTGTCGGCGATGATGCGGGCGACCTCGCCGGTCTTCATCTCGCCTGGATTGACGACCTTGATCACCGTGCCGGGAACGCTGAAATCGGCGCCGGGGTTCATCTCCTTAAGGAAGGCCTCGTCCATATGGAAACGCTCGGCCAGCATTTCAGTGGTCGAGGTATAGGCGAGCGACGGCAGCAGCGCCTTATGCGAATAATCTTCCGGGATCTCCGCGACGAAGGGGCCGGCGGCATCGGCCGGCGTGATCGTATAGCTGACGACGGGCAGGCCGCCGTTCATGCGCAGCTCTTCCAGAATGGCATCGGTGTCATTGGGATCGAGATTTGACCCCGTCATCTGATTATAGGCATAAATGCCCTTGGTGACGTTCGAACCCATGTGCCCGTCGATGACGCCAGGAGAGATGCCGGCGCGGTCGAGGAAGACCTGCAGCGCGACGATCTCGGGCTTCGATTTGTTCTTCAGCGTGATCACGGGCTCGTCGGGTGCTGCCTTCGGCGCATCGGCGGGCGGGATCTGCTGATCGGGATCGATCGAGGCGTAATCGTCGCCCGACTGCGGATTGCCGATGCTGTTATCGTCCGGATAGGGCTCCTCGCCGAGCGGCAGGCGCTCGATCGCTGCGTCGCGCGGAATGCCGCCGGTGACGGCGCCACGCTCGGAATAACGCGTGTCGCCATAGGGGTTGTCGTCGGCATAGTAAGGATCGTTGCCGCCTTGGTCGGCATAGACCTCGCCTGGACGGGACCGGGGCGGATAGTAACCGCGGGCGCGCATTTCGGTGGCGACGACGTTGCCGTAGGCGTCGATCAGCACGCGGTTGCCGCTGCGGTCGCGGGCATAGGCAAAGCCGCGGGGGACATAATCGAGGATTTCGCCGTTCGGCGTCACCAGCACGACATCGCTCTGGCGGCGGTCACGAAACTGCTGCGCGCCAGCCTGCGGTGCTGCAGCCGCAACGGCTGCCAGCAGGGCCGCAAGGGAAAATGCCGACTTCAAAAAGCGATTCACGTCTCACACCTCGAACAGTGACTGGGCCGACACACACCCGCGAATTTTGACGCTAGTGTGGAATTTATGAAAGCGTGCTGAACAAAATATGAAAATCCCTAAGATTTCCTTTTACTCATAAACGTTTGCATCCTTGTGTCCGTTCCGCAAAATCCACGGTTGCGGCAAAAGCGCAAGAGGAGAACGGCGCCGATTGACGAAGGCCAGTGCGAAACCTAACGCTACGGCGGCCGATAAATCCTTGAGGAGACCCGAGATGATCGAATTTGCCACTGCAAGCGGGCCGCGCCTGATGCTCGATGAAACATCGGTGCTGGATATCGGCGGATGCATCGTCGACGGCGTCGATATCGCGCCAAAGCGCGCCATTCCCGACGATGGGGATCCGCGAATCGACCACTCGCTCGAAGGTTTTCTCTTCACCTGCGGGCCGGATCATATCCGCCATCGCCAGCCGATCGCCGGCCGTGCCGACGGCAAGGTCTATCCGCTGCACGGATCGGCCTCCGGCCACGCCGCCAAGATCCTGTGGACGAAATACGAGAATGGCAATGCCGAATGCCGCGCCGATATCGACATCATCACCGTCGAGGGATTGCCGCAGCGCATCGAGCGGCTGTGGCGGATCGACGGCGTGAACGGCGAGGTGCGGCTCGAAGACCGGGTTATCAATACCAGCGATCAGGTGGTGCCGACCTTCCTGATGTACCATATGAATGTCGGCGGCAAATGGCTGGACGACGGCACGCGGCTCGAAGGCCGGATGCTGGAGACTGGCGGCTTCCCCTGGACATTCGGCGAGGAGCCGGGCGGCATCTTCTGTGTGCCGGCGACGGCGACGGCGGAGGGCTTGGCGGAAGTCCGGCTCGGGCCGATCGCCGCAATCGGCGGCAGGACGCTCAGCGTGCGCTTCCGCGCCGATACGCTGCCTTATCTGCAGGTCTGGCGAAACCAGAAGGCGCCCGCTCATATTATCGGCATCGAGCCGGTGTCGCATCGCTGGGTATCGCGCGACGAGCTTCAGGCGGCCGGTGAATTTAACATGCTCGCCCCAGGCGAAAGCCGCAGCTATGCGCTGACCTTTGCGTTCCTGTGAGTGAAGTGTTGTTGACGCTTGCGGGCCTCCCGTCGTAGACCATCAGCCCACGATCTTTGAGGAGACAAGACGATGGATATTCGCCAGATCGACGATGAATATTCGGTTTCGGGGCAGATCACGCTTGAGGACCTCGACGAGATCAAGGCGCTCGGCTTCAAATCGATCGTCTGCCATCGCCCCGACCATGAAAGCCCCGACCAGACATCATTCTCCGTCATCGAGGCGCGTGCCAAAGAGCTCGGACTCGATATCGCCCACGTGCCGGTTGGACCGATGGGCGTGACCGAAGAGGCGGTGCAGGGAATGGTCGACGCGCTCGATGAATTTCCACGGCCGATGCTCGGCTACTGCCGCTCGGGCGCGCGCTCGACGGCGATCTACCAGAAAACCCACCATATCCGCAGTTGAGCATCGTGCGGGACGCTGATTTTCAGGCGCTGCTCCGCAGCGCCGCCACTTCCCATCACCCAGGAGACGATAATGAGCATTAAGCGTATCGACGTCGGCGCACGTATGAGCGGCGCCGTCATTCACGGCAACACGGTCTACCTCGCAGGCCAGGTGGGCGAGGGCGAAAGCGTCACCGATCAATGCAAGTCGGCGCTCGCCGAAGTCGACCGTCTGCTGGCGGCCGCCGGCAGCAGCAAGTCGAAGATCCTGCAGACCCTCGTCTATCTTTCCGACATTGCTTATTTCGGCGAGATGAACGCAGCCTGGGAAGCCTGGATCGATCCGACCAATCCGCCGGCCCGCGCGACCAGCGAAGCCAAGCTCGCCGCACCGAAGTACAAGGTCGAGTTCATCGTCACGGCTGCGCTCGACTAAGGTCGCCGCAGTTCCGTCTCTCAAAGCCGGTGGGGCAACCTTACCGGCTTTTTGTTTGCGCGATTTCCGAAAGCGTTCTGGTCGGTGTGATCGCTTCCGGATCGAGCTTCACCTCGATGATCGCCGGTTTGCCGCTTGCGCGTGCGCGCCCGAAAGCCGGCGCGAATTCCTCTGTGCCTTCCACCGTCTCGCCGTGGCCGCCATAGGCGCGGGCAAGGGCTGCGAAGTCGGGGTTGGTCAGATCGGTGCTGCTGACGCGACCGGGATATTCACGCTCCTGGTGCATGCGGATCGTGCCGTACATGCCGTTGTTGATAACGATTGCGATGATCGGCAGATCGTAGCGGATGGCGGTTGCGAATTCCTGGCCGTGCATCAGGAAGCAGCCGTCGCCGGCAAAACAGATGACCTCGCGCTCGGGAAAGAGCCGCTTGGCAGCCACTGCCGCCGGCAGGCCGTAACCCATCGAGCCGGAGGTGGGGGCTGCCTGTGTGTTGAATCGGCGGAAACGATGGAAGCGGTGCAGCCAGGTGGCGTAGTTGCCGGCGCCATTGGTGAAGATCGTTTCCGGTCCTATATTACTTTCGAGCCACTCCATGATCGGTCCCATATGGACGGCGCCCGGACCCGTGGCCGGCGGCTTCGACCAGGCGAGATAGACCTGATGCATATGCGCGGTCCGCTCCGCCCAGCGCGGCTCGGCTGGGGCTTCGAGATCGGCGAGTGCTTCGACAAAATCGGGGGGGCTGGCGCAGATGGCAAGATCGGGACGATAGACGCGGCCGAGCTCCGACGGGTCCGGATAAATATGAACGAGCGACTGGGCCGGGTAGGGGATGTCGAGCAGCGTATAGCCGGAGGACGGCATCTCCGACATGCGGCCGCCGAGCAGGATCAAGAGGTCGCTCTCCTTGATCTCCTTGGCGAGCCCCGGATTGATGCCGATGCCGACATCGCCGGCATAACAGGGGTGAAGATGATCGAACAGCATCTGTCGGCGGAATGAACAGCCTACCGGCAGCTGAAAACGTTCGGCGAAGGTTGCGAAATCGGCGACGGCATCGGCATCCCATCGCGTGCCGCCGAGGATTACCATCGGCCGTTCGGCCTTCAAGAGTCTTACATAAAAGTCGTCGATCTGGCTGCGGCCGGGATGGGCCTCGACTCTGGCATAACGCCTGGCGCGGGGCGCCTCGACCTCGTCGCGCAGCATGTCTTCCGGCAGGGTGAGCACCACGGGGCCGGGACGGCCGGAGGTTGCGACCGCAAAGGCGCGGGTGACGAATTCGGGAATGCGGGCGGCGGCGTCGATCTCACCAACCCATTTGGCGAATTCGGTGAAGGCGCGGCGGAATTCGACCTCTTGAAAAGCCTCCCGTTCGCGCGCCTCTCGTTGCACCTGGCCGATCAGGAGGATCATCGGGATCGAATCCTGCTTGGCTATATGCAGGCCGGCGGAGGCGTTGGTGGCGCCGGGGCCGCGCGTCACCATGCAGATGCCCGGTTCGCCGGTGAGTCTGCCCCAACAATCCGCCATCATCGCCGCCCCGCCTTCCTGCCGGCAGACGAGGACGTCGATATCGCTGTCGCGCAATGCGTCGAGAACGGCGAGGAAACTCTCGCCGGGCACGCAGGAGAGGCGTTTGACGCCATTTGCCTTCAGCGCCTCGACAATCAATTCCCCGCCCGTCTTTTTCATGATGATACCTTCTTCATGACGATGCCTTCCTCTCAAGCTCGGCGAGTTCCGCCAGAATTTCCTCTCTATGCTCGCCGAGACGCGGGCTGGGCCTGACGTAGCGCAAAGGTGTTTCCGACAGCACGACTGGCGTCCTGACCCCGGGGATGACGGTGCCGGCGGAATCGGCAAGGTCGATGCGAAGACCGCGAGCCTTCACCTGCGGGTCGGCGAACATTTCCTCGATTGTGTTGATCGCGCCTGACGGAACCGCGTTCTGCTCGCAGGCCTTCAGGAGATCCGCTTTCTGCCATTTCAGCGTCTCGGTGGAGATCAGGCGACGCACCTCGCCGCGGTTGGCGACGCGGGCTTTGTTGGTGGAGAAACGCTCGTCATCCGCGATCGTCTCCAGGCCGAGGATGGTAGAGAGGCGGCGGAACTGGCCGTCGTTGCCGACGGCCAGGATGAGATAACCGTCGGCCGTCGGTACGACTTCATAGGGCGAGATGTTCGGATGGGCGTTGCCGAGGCGGGGCGGTGCGGCGCCGGAGACGAGGTAATTCATGTTCTGATTGGCGAGCACGGCCGATTGCACGTCAAGCAGGGCCATGTCTATCAACTGGCCTTCGCCGGTTTTCAAGGCATGGATCAGGGCGGCCTCGATCGCCGAGACGGCATAGATGCCGGTAAAGATGTCGGCGATCGCCACGCCCGCCTTCATCGGCTGGCCGTCCGGCTCGCCGGTTATCGACATGAAGCCGGACATGCCCTGAACGATGTAATCGTAGCCGGCGAAGCCGGCATAGGGGCCGGTCTGGCCGAAGCCTGTGATCGAGCAATAAACGAGCCTCGGGTTCACCTCGCGAACGCTGTCGTAATCGAGCCCGTATTTGACGAGGCCGTCGACCTTGAAATTCTCGATTACCACGTCGGCAGTGGCTATGAGACGACGGACGAGCTGCTGGCCCTCAGGGCTCTTGAGGTCGACGGTGATGGAGCGTTTGCCGCGATTGGTGGCGTGGTAATAGGCGGCCGAGAGATTTTCGCCGTCCGCACCTTCGACGAAGGGCGGCCCCCATTGGCGAGTATCGTCGCCGCCATCGGGATTTTCAACTTTGATGACGTCGGCGCCGAGATCGGCGAGCATCTGGCCCGCCCAAGGGCCGGCCAGCACGCGGGCAAGCTCAATCACCCGGATACCGGTAAGCGGCGGCTTTTTCGTCGCGGTCTCGGTCATGGTCCTCCCGTCCAGTGTCTACGGCGCCAGCGTCACCTCAGATGTATCGGATAAGGGCTTTGAAGCAAAGCGGCGCTCTCGCCAGAGGATGTAGAAGCCCGACGCCATGATGATCGTGATGCCGAGCCATTTGACGGCATTCGGAAAGTCACCGAAAACAAGCCAGGCGAAGATCGTAGCTGAGACGATCTCGAAATATTGCAGCGGCGCCAGCGTCGACGCCGGTGCTGCCCGATAGGCGTAGACGCCGAGGATTCCGGCTGTGGCGGCCATAGCCCCGACGCCGGCGACATAGAACCAGGCGCTGCCTACGGGCATGACGGGATCGAAGAGATCGGAGCCGCTTCCTTCACCGATAAAAAGCAGGAGGGTGCAGAAGAGCAAGCCCCAGATGCCCATCTGAAACTGCATCGACCAAGGGTCCTCGCTGTGTGAGAGGACGCGGGTCATCAACACGAAGGTCGCGACGCAGAGCGCCGTCAGGATGGGCAGGAGCGCGATGTAGCCGACCTCTTCGAAACTCGGCTGAATGATCAGCATCGCCCCGAAGAAGCCGACGCCGCAGGCGGTGTAACGCCGCCAGCCGATCGTCTCCTTGAGGAAAATGCCGCCGAAGATGGTCACGATGATCGGCTCGATGAAGAAGATCGCGATCGCGTCGGCGACCGCCATGTATTTCAACGTGGTGACGAAAGAGATCATCGAGACGGTGATGATGAAGCCGCGGATGGCGTGGAACAGGCTCTGACGCCAAGAGAAATCGGCAAAGCTGCGCCTCCATAGCACGATCGGCAGCATGCAGAGCGCCTGCACGACGAAGCGGCCGGCGGTGATCTCGGCTGACGGGACGGTTACGACGGCAAGCTTGGCGAAGATATCGATGAGCGGCGAGACCATCACCGACAGAAACATCAGCGCCAGCCCTATCGTCACTTCGGAGGCGGACGAAGCGGCGCGGGCGGAGGGGCTACTCATGACGGATTCTTTCTGGCTTTGGATGTCGCGAGTGCCTCTTCGCACCAGTCCGCGAAGGCTGCGATCGCCGCATCGGCGCCAATTTCGTTCAGCGTCTCATGCCGCATACCCTGATATATCACTGTCCTGATACGAGAGAAGCCTCTGGCTTTCAAATTGTTTGACAGCCAGCGCACGGCTTTTCCACTCTCCGTCGCGGGATCATCGGCGCCGCCGACGAGATGGATTGGCATATCACGCGGCAGCCGATCCAGATGGAGTTTCTGCGGCGCGCGAAAAGTCAGCTCGAAGAGATCGAGCCAGAGCGAGACTGATGCGTCAAAGCCGCAGAGCGGATCGGCGATATATTTGTCGACTTCATCGGCGTGGCGCGACAGCCAGTCGAACTCGGTGCGGCGGTCCGGGATCGATTTTCCCCAAGCTTTGAAGGTGAGCTTCGGCAAGAGGCCGCTCGGGACGTCGGAGCCCTTCAGCATACGTTCCGCAAGGAGGATCGCCTGGGCGGCTCGGCCGGCAAGGCCGACTGCGAAATTCGAATTCCAGACGGCGACAGCATCGAAGTCGGACGGAGCGGTGACGGCGGCATTGAGCGCGATGAGGCCGCCCATCGAATGGCCAAATAGGATCACCTTCAGGCCGGGATTGCGCGAGGCCGCATGGGCGCGCATGGCAATGACGTCGCCGATCACCCGATCGACACCATTCCAGCGGGCGAAGCGGCCGATCGGCGCGTCGGGCGCGGTCGTCTCGCCGTGGCCACGGTGATCATGGGCATAGACGTGATAGCCGCGCCCCGCCATCGCCTCGGCAAAGCGGCCATAGCGCTTCGAGTGCTCCGCCAGGCCGTGCGATATCAACAGGATGCCGCGTGCCGGAGCGGCGGCTTCGGCATGGTGATAGGCCAGAGACGCTTCCCCTATGGCGAGCCTTTGCGTATCAGAAAACATCCGGATCCTCCCTGCCGCAGCAGAGCAGATCGCTACTGCATAATTCCTTAAAGCGGAATCGATTTGAGCAGAATATTCTGCAACCATAAGTGCGACAGCGTCCGTGCGGTAACTCAAGAACAGGGAGCTTCCCGGAACAGCCGACTGTTTCCGACGACGCAGTCGAGAACAAATTGCAGGATAGTTGCGATTCAGGGTTGCTGCCGTTTACGCTTTGTGCTTATCTGTTCCTGCATTGTTCTTCTTTTGGGGGTTGAAATGAGCAGCATGCAGTTGCGTACCTTTACATTCGCCGTGTCGATGATCCTTGCCGGCGCTGCCGTGGCGCAGGAGGCCGAGGGCCGTACCCGTTTCATTCTTGCTGCGAGCTGGCAGCCCGCCTTCTGCCAGACGAACCAGAAGAAGCCCGAATGCGCCAGCCAGACCGGCGAGCGCCATGACGCGACGAATTTCTCCCTGCATGGCCTGTGGCCGATGCGGCAGGATTATTGCGGCGTCAGCGACGATCAGAAGGCTGCCGACAAGGACGGCAAATGGGATACTTTGCCTGATGTCGCGCTTTCGGCCGAGGCGAAGGCGTCGCTTGCAAAGGCGATGCCCGGCACGCAGTCCGGCCTCGAACGGCACGAATGGATAAAGCATGGCACCTGCATGAAAATGAGCGTGGAGGATTATTTCGGCGTCGGCGTCCATCTGGTGGATGCGCTCAACACATCGGCCGTGCGCGATCTATTTGCCGCCAATATCGGCAAGACGGTCAAGGCGGAGACGATCAAGGCTGCTTTCGACAAAAGCTTCGGGCCGGGTGCGGGCGAGCGCGTCAAGATGAGCTGCCGGCGAGCCGGCAGTGTCAGGCTGATCAGCGAGTTGACGATCGGACTGTCTGCGGATGCGGGAGCGGCATCGGCCAAAAGCGCAAGCCTTGCCGATCTGATCCAGGGGGCGGGAAAAACCTCGTTCGGCTGTGACGAGGGCGTTGTCGATGCGGCGGGCTTCTGACCGGAATCCGGCGTAAACGGGTTTCGGCGTTGCTCACAGGCGCTGTTTCGCCTACATAGCGGCACGAAACGAAGTTTCCCGCCCGGAGCAGCGCAGCATGGCACGTCAATTCATCTATCATATGTCCGGCCTCAACAAGGCCTATGGCAACAAGAAGATCCTGGAGAACATCCACCTTTCCTTCTACCCGGATGCCAAGATCGGCATCCTCGGACCGAACGGCGCCGGTAAATCCACTGTGCTGCGCATCATCGCCGGCCAGGACAAGGAGTATACCGGCGAAGCCTGGCTCGCCGAGGGTGCCACAGTCGGCTATCTCGAGCAGGAGCCGAAACTCGACCCCACCAAGACGGTTTTCGAGAACGTCATGGAAGGTGTTGCCGCGAAGACGGCGATCGTCGATCGTTACAACGAATTGATGATGAATTACTCGGACGAGACAGCGGAAGAGGGGGCAAAGCTCCAGGACATCATCGACAGCCAGAACCTCTGGGATCTGGAAAGCCAAGTCGAGATGGCGATGGAAGCCCTGCGCTGCCCGCCGCGCGATGCCGAGGTCACCAGCCTGTCCGGTGGTGAGCGCCGCCGCATCGCACTCTGCCGCCTGCTGCTCTCGCAGCCGGATCTGTTGCTGCTCGACGAGCCGACTAACCATCTGGACGCCGAAACCATCGCCTGGCTCGAAAAGCATCTGCGCGACTATCCCGGCGCCGTGATGATGATCACCCACGACCGCTACTTCCTGGATAACGTCACCGGCTGGATCCTCGAACTCGATCGCGGCCGCGGCATCCCTTACGAAGGCAACTACTCCGCCTATTTGCAGGCCAAGGCCAAGCGCATGCTGCAGGAAAACCGCGAAGAGGCATCGCGCCAGAAGGCGATCAGCCGCGAGCAGGAATGGATTGCTTCCAGCCCGAAGGCTCGCCAGGCCAAGTCGAAGGCGCGTATCAAATCCTACGAGCAGTTGGTGGAGGCGGCCGAGAAGCAGCGTCCCGGCGACGCGCAGATCATCATCCCGGTCAGCGAACGGCTCGGCCAGGTGGTCATCGAGTTGGAAGGCATCACCAAGGGCTTCGAGGGTCGCACGCTGATCAAAGACCTGTCGATCAAGCTGCCGCCGGGCGGAATCGTCGGCATCATCGGCCCGAACGGCGCCGGCAAGACGACCCTGTTCAAGATGATCACTGGCCAGGAAAAGCCGGATAGCGGCTCGATCCGCATTGGCGAGACCGTGCATCTCGGTTATGTCGACCAGAGCCGCGACGCGCTGGCCGCCGACAAGACGGTCTGGGAGGAAATCTCCGGTGGCGCCGAAATTATCAAGCTCGGCAAGTTCGACATGAACTCGCGTGCCTACTGCGGCGCCTTCAACTTCAAGGGTGGTGATCAGCAGCAGAAGGTCGGCAATCTCTCGGGCGGTCAGCGCAACCGCGTGCACCTCGCCAAGATGCTGAAGGCCGGGGGCAATGTTCTGCTGCTCGACGAACCCACCAACGACCTCGATACGGAAACGCTCGGCGCTCTCGAAAACGCGCTCGAGAATTTCGCCGGCTGCGCCATCATCATCAGCCACGACCGCATGTTCCTCGACCGTCTGGCGACGCACATCCTGGCTTTCGAAGGCGAGGGCCATGTCGAATGGTTCGAAGGCAATTTCGAGGATTACGAGCAGGACAAGATCCGCCGCCTCGGCCCCGACGCCCTTAATCCTGGCAGTCAGGCTCACAAGCGCCTGACGCGCTGATTCTGCTTTATTTCTGCTTGCAAGGCCCCGGTTCGACCGGGGCTTTTTCATCTCGGGCCCTGTCGCAATTTGCGCAGGCAATTTCGCGAACAGTGTGAATTGCCGCTTGCCACCGCTTTTCAAATCACATAAAGATATCTTTATATCTTGATTGGGCTGATGATGAGCGAACCTTTGAAGCTGGGACTGGATGGGCTGGTGGACGTCTTGAAGGCGGCCGGCGAACCCACGCGTCTGCGTCTTCTGGCGCTTCTCGACGGCGGCGATCTGACGGTGACCGATCTTACCGAAATTCTCGGTCAATCGCAGCCACGCATCTCCCGCCACCTGAAACTGCTCGGCGAGGCTGAACTGATCGAACGCTATCAGGAAGGGGCCTGGGCCTATTTCCGCCTCAAACAGGACGGCAAGGCGGCCATGCTGGTGCGGGCATTGCTGAGACACGTCTCCGAGAATGATCCGACCATCCTTCGCGACGGCGAGCGGCTTTCACAGGTCAAGCGCCAGCGGGCCGAGCGGGCGCAGGCCTATTTCAGCCGCAACGCCGCCGAATGGGACGAGCTTCGTCGCCTGCACGCGGCCGATGAGGAGGTCGACGCCGCCGTCATTCGGCTGCTCGGCAACCAGCCGATCGATTCGCTGCTGGATCTCGGCACCGGCACCGGCCGCATCCTCGAACTCCTCTCCGGGCTCTACCGCCGCGCTGTCGGTGTCGACGCCAGCCGCGACATGCTGAGCGTGGCGCGCGCCAATCTCGACAAGTCGCGTATCACCAAGGCGACGGTGCGCCACGCCGATATCCTCAACCTTCCGTTCGAGGGGCAGGATTTCGACCTGGTGACGATCCATCAGGTGCTGCATTTCTTCGACCAGCCGGAGATTGCGATCGCGGAAGCGGCGCGCATGCTGCGGCCGGGCGGGCGGCTCGTGGTCATCGATCTCGCACCGCACACGCTCGAATATCTCCGCGACGAACATGCCCATGTCCGTCTCGGCTTTTCGCACCAGGCGATGTCCGACTGGCTGCGCAAAGCCGGGCTCGACGTCGAGCAGGTCGTCGATCTTCATCCGGGTCAGCAGGGCGGGCAGGGGTTGACGGTCACCGTCTGGCTCGCGCGCGATCCGAGGCGCCTCATGGCTTCGCAGACCAGCGAAGGCGCCGAAGCTACATTTGCCGGGAGAGTATGAACATGGCTTTGAAAAGCGAAGGACGCGGGCGCAACTTCGGGATCTCCTTCGAGTTCTTTCCACCGAAATCGGAAGAAATGGAGGCGCAGCTCTGGGATGCCGTCGCTAAGCTGCAGGACTGGGATCCGGATTTCGTGTCGGTGACCTATGGCGCCGGCGGCACCACCAAGGCGCCGACGCTGTCGGCGGTGACGCGCTTCCTGTCGCAGACGCCGCTTGCCACCGCTTCGCACCTGACCTGCGTCGGTGCGACGAAGGAGGAAACGCATCAAATGATCGATACGTTTCGCAAGGTCGGCGTAAAGCATTTCGTGGCGTTGCGCGGCGATGCGCCTGGCGGCGTCGGTGCGCCCTATCAGCCGCATCCCGGCGGTTACGCCAATGCCGCGGAACTGGTGGCCGGTCTCAAGTCGGTCGGTGATTTCGAGATTTCCGTCTCCGCCTATCCGGAAAAACACCCGGAAAGCCGTGATACGGCCGCCGATATCGAGATGCTGAAGCGCAAGGCCGATAACGGCGCTGACAGGGCGTTGACGCAGTTCTTCTTCGACAACGACAATTTCGAGCGCTACCTGGAGCGGGTGCGCGCCGCCGGCATTTCGATCCCGATCGTGCCCGGCATCATGCCGATCCAGAACCTGACGCAGCTGAAGCGTTTCGCCGGCGCCTGTGGCGCGGTCATCCCGGCCTTCCTCGATGAGCGTTTCGCGGGCTTCGACGACAAGCCTGAGGATCGGGCAAAGGTCGCGGCCGAAGTTGCTGCCGAGCAGATCGAGGATCTCGTCCGGCGCGGCATCGGTGATTTCCATCTCTATACGATGAACCGCGCGCCGCTGGTTTCCGCGGTGCTCGACAACCTCGGCTACTCCCGTCGGGCGCCAAAGAGCGCGGGCGCCGCCGCCTGATCCTTTCAGATGTTCAAAAGTGAAAAAGCGCATGTCGGGCGGGACATGCGCCTTTTCGTTGGCGGATTGATCAGGGGAGTTTAGGCACTATCAGCGCTACCAGCCCGTCAGCTCAAATAAAGAGCATGGACAGAACGAAAGCAAACGCTGCACTGACCAACAGAACATTCAAGGATTGCGTGAGTCCCATGTCTGTCTCCTCGCGTTAACCGGCCGATATTATGTCTGAAATATGTCGATTGAAAAGCGGATTTTATGCTGCGCTGCCGAAGCGGCCGGCGGATGAGGCGAATAGTGTTTTCGCAAATTATTGATATCACGAGATGATTTCGTGCTTATTTTTGTTCACAGATTTTAACGCGGCGTTAAATCGGGCGATTGCGGATTTACCTATGCGCCCGAAACATGGCGGCTCGGCAACCGGTTGAAAACATAGGGAATATGCAACCAGCTTTCAGGCAGCTTTCACCAGCAGGCGGTAGGCGCGGCCATCGAGGATGACAAGGCCCAAACCGATCAGCGCCATGCCCGTAAATTCGCCCACCGCCAGCCGTTCTCCGAGGAAAAGCACGCCGAGCAGCATGGCGCTTGGAGGCACCAGCAGGGTGACAAGCGAGGCGTTGGTGGCGCCCGCCGCCGCCATGATCCGGAAATAGAGAATGTAGGCGAAGGCGGTCGACACCAGCGCCAACGCCAGGATTGCGAGCAGGATATTGAGCGGCGGCAAGGAGAGCGTCCAGGGGCGATCGGCCATTAACGACAGCGGCAAGGTGATCAGCGAGGACGCGGTCAACTGGCCGGCTGCGGTGACTGGTGCCGGAACGTCCTTGAATCGCTTGCCGTAGGTGGCTGCGAACCCGTAGGAGATGGCGGCAAGCACAGGGAGCAGCAGCGCCCAGAGGGGGGCTTGGCCGCTGGCCGACAGGCCAGGGCCGACCAGTACGATCGTTCCGGCGAGGCCGACGAGGCAGCCGGCGATCTTGGCCGAGGACAGCTTTTCGTCGGAGGTGAGATAATTGGCAATCAGCACGGTCCAGATCGGCGTCGTCGCGTTCAGGATCGCCGCAAGGCCGGCGCCGATGCGGGTCTGGCCGAAGAAGATCAGCGCATGCGGCAGGGCATTGTTGATCAACCCGAGGATCAGGAATTCGCGCCAGCGGGCTTTCAGGGTCGAAAAGATATCGAAACGGCCGGCGATATAGACGTGCAGCGCCAGCCCGGCCAGCAGCAGACGGAGGAAGACGAGCGTCAGCGGCGGGATATGCTGGACGGCGATGCGCGCGAAGAAAAAGGAGCCGCCCCAGATAAGACCAAGCAGGAGCAGCAGGCTCCAGATCCAGGCACTCATTTTGCTGTC
Organism: Rhizobium sp. NXC14; assembly: GCF_002117485.1. Taxonomy (NCBI): domain Bacteria; kingdom Pseudomonadati; phylum Pseudomonadota; class Alphaproteobacteria; order Hyphomicrobiales; family Rhizobiaceae; genus Rhizobium; species Rhizobium sp. NXC14. Next base: position 3,022,045 of record NZ_CP021030.1, on the reverse strand, counting down.
CATGCCATCTTCCTCCACCCAAAGCCGCATCGTCTAGACCCGGCGTCGCTCCTCAGCATTATGCTTTAACGCGGACGGTAAGCGGCACCACCCGTTTCTTGCGAAACGAGCGGCGGAAGTGCCGGAGGCGATCAGAGAGCGTTGAGAAGGGCAGGCGTCGCCCAGCCGTCGGCCGGTATGCCCAAGCGCTGCTGTTCCTTCTGGATTGCGATGCGCGTGCCGGAACCGAGAATACCGTCGATCTCGCCGACATCGTGGCCGAGTGACTGCAGCTTGGTCTGCAGCGTCTTCATCTGGTCGTTGGCAAGACCCTGTTCCGGTGTGCCCTTGAGATAGGTCGGGGCGCCGGAAAGGCGGGTGGCGAAATAGGCGGCCGACGTCGTGTAGATGAACGATTTGTTCCATTCGAGATAGATCTTGAAATTGGGATAGGCGATGAAGGCCGGTCCCATGCGGCCCTGCGGCAGGACCAGATCGCCCTCCAACTCACCGAAGGCCGTGTTTCCGTCGCGCGGCTTGACGCCGAGCGCGAACCACTCGCTCGCCTTCATTGCGCCGCCAAGGCCGGATTTCTCCCAAGGCAGGTTGTCGGGGAGGGTGACTTCCTGCAGCCAGGGCTGACCGCGCTCGAAGCCGAGATGCTGGATGAATTTCGCTGCCGTCAGAATGGCGTCCGGGCCGCTCTGCTTCAGGCGGACATGGCCGTCGCCGTCGCCATCCATGCCATAGGCGATGATGTCGCGCGGCAGCATCTGAACCTGGCCTATCTCGCCGGCCCAGGCGCCGGTGTTGGTGGCGGGGTCGAGGTCGCCGTGCTCGACCATTTCGATCAAGGCGATCAGCTGCGGGCGGAAGAGCTCCGGGCGGCGGCAGTCGTGCGATAGCGTCACCAGGGCATTGCGGGTGTTGAAATCGCCCTGGACGGCACCGAAATCGGTTTCCATCGCCCAGAATGCAGTGATCACGCCTGGGGGAACGCCGAATTCCTGCTCGGCCCGGGCAAAGACGTCGGCATATTGCTTCATCTTCTGGCGGCCGATGTCGAGGCGGGCCTGGCTAACAGTGCGCTGCGAGAATTCGAGGAAGGTCTGCTTGAAGACGCCCTGGGCGCGGTCCCGGCTCAGGACCTTGGGATCGATTTCGGCGCCGGCCAGCGCCTCGTCGGCGGCCGCGGCGCTGGCTCCTGCGGCGACCGCATCAGCCTTGACGCCCTGGAGGAAGGCCGACAGATCGCCGCCGCAGGGAGCTGCCGGAGCCGAGGCCGTGGGCGCCTGCTGGGCGGCCGCGCCGCCTGCAAAAGCAAGGCCAAACAGGAGGGCGAGTGCAGAGCGGCTTGCGAGCGAGCGGTGCATGAAGGTGGTCCTTATAGCAAATGGATATCCGTCGCTTTCACAGAGGAATGTGACGGAAGCAAGAAAGATTGAAAGACGTTACTAAGAATTTCTATCCTTGGAAACGGCCGCGACCCAATTGTTCCAGTTCTTTGCGCTGCCGGCAAAGACGTTGATGTCGGTCGGCCCCTTGATGCCGGGAATAACGCCGGTCGAGGTATATTGCCAGAAGGCCCAGCGGCGGTCGGAATAGGTCACTTCGGGATGTTTCGCCACCGAGCGGACCCAGAAATGATAATCCTGGAAATAGCCGGCGAGATTGTCGCGGTGGAAATCGACCGAGGTGTAGATAATCGGGCGCTTGCCGTAATAGGCCTCCAGCCGGTCCATGAAGCGCTGCATTTCGGAGCGCACCGTTACCGGGTCGGGACGATAGCGGCAGGTCTTCGATTCGGCGTTCCACTCGACGTCGAGCACCGGCGGCAGGCGCATGGCCTCCTTGGGCACGTTGCGGATGAACCAGTCGGCCTGCTCATCGGCCGAGGAGCAGAAATAATAGAAATGGTAGGGGGCGTGCGGGATGCCGGCGGCGCGCGCCTCGCGCCAATATTCGTCGAAGCGCGGATCGACCCTGTCCTTGCCTTCCGTCGCCTTGATGAAGGCGAAGCCGACGCCGGAATTCCTCACCGTCGCCCAGTCGATGTCACCCTGCCATTTGGAAATGTCGATGCCGTGGATCGCGTTCTGCTGCGGATGCTTCGAGCCGAAATCCTGAGGATCGGTGTCCTGGAAGCGCGTCTTTGGCTTTATCGATGCGGTTTCGAGATAGTCATGACCGGAGGAGGAGCAGCCCGCCAGCAGGATGGCCAGGGGCAGAACGCAAAACAAAAGCCGGCGCATGGGTATCCCGTCGTGAACCGAATGATCTCTTTGCCCCACAGCCTGACCTTCGAAAATGACGAGCCCAGCAGAGGAATAACCCTCTTTTCATCATATCAACGTAAAAAATCGGTTAGTTTCAAGCGAATTATGAGCGCCTGCTGATAATGGCCGCCCGCCAGGCGTAACCGCCGCCGACTGTTTCAAAGGACAATCGCGCATTGTGTTCCTCGGCCTGCGCTTCCAAGACCTCCTGCAAATCGGCGCGCGGAGTGACATGGAATTTCGCAAGCCAGGCCTGCAGCATGCGGCGGAACCAAGGCGGCAGGCCTTCCTGCTGGCCGAAATCGACGATATGCAGCTGGCCGCCTGGATTGAGTGCGGCGATCGACGCATCGACGGCGCGTTCCCAGTCCGGGATCATCGACAGGGCATAGGAGATCAGGATGCGGTCGAAGCCGCTGACGCCGAATTCGCGCGGGGTAAACGCCGTGGCATCGGCGACGCGGAATTCCGGGATTGTCGCTTTCGTGGCGAAGGTCTTGCGCGCCGAGATCAGCATTTCTTGGGAAATGTCGAGGCCGAACAGCTTGGCGCTCGGGAAATGCCTGTGAGCCAAAGCCATGTTGCGGCCGGTACCGCAGCCGACTTCGAGCAGGGTGCCGCTGTCTGGCACGTCGAGATTGCGAATCGTGCTGTCGCGGCCAAGGAGGTAATATTTGCGGGTCAGGTCGTAGATATGGCGCTGGTAGCGGTACATGCCATCCATCAGGCTGGCATGTTGATCGCCCTTTCCTGCCGTCTCGGCTCCGATCTTGCTCACGCCTTCTTCCCGTAAATGTGGAAGCCGCCGTAGATCGCCGAGCGATCGAGCGCGGTCAGCTCTCGCGACTTCTCTTCGAAATAATCCCATTGGTCGCGGATCGAAGGTGACAGACGGCCTTCGATGATGCTTCTTTCGGCGGCGGTACGGAAGATTACGCGAGCGCCTTCGCGCGCCGTGCGGGTGATCTCCCGCCAGACGTCGTTCAGCTGTCCGTCGGTCATCCAATCCTGCGCGTCGAGCAGGATATAACGGTCGCGGGAAGCCGCCGGCTCGCGGGCCAGAAGTTCGGTGAAGCTTGCGTGGTGGACGTTGACGCGGTCGATATTGGCGCGGATCACCTCGTAGTGCTCCGGCTTCAGATAGGTTGGCAGCGGGCCTTCTTCTTCGGTGCCGTAGCGGCGACCGAAGGCCTGCCAGGCGAAATAGTTGTCGCGCATCGGGAAATGACAGGCGAGCTTTTCCAGGCGATGCTTCAGCACCGGCGCGATCGAATGATCGTCAGAAAGACTTGCGAGCTCATCATATTGCTGCGGCGGAATGCCGAGGCCGAAGAGTGAGCTTTTGCGGCCGGTGATCCAGCGTACGACCGGCTTTTCAAACAGGGGTGCGATCTGCTCGTCGAAGAACTGGCGCTGCTCGCGGATCGAACGGGTTTTGGTCATTTCGCGCAGCTTGACGCCGTGCAGACGGGCAAGGAGGTGGGCAGCACCGATGAAGCGGCCGAGCAGGCCGGTTTCATAGATGTTGCGGTCGAAGACAGTGACGCGGCGGCGACCGAACTTGCGGCCGTTCCAGTAACTGCGCGTCGCCTCGTCGAGTTTGGCAGCGAGATGCTGATCATAAGCGCGGCTGTTCGATTTCTCGTTCGGCATCGCCAGGAAGCGGATGAGATCGGCGTGACAGGGAAGGTGCTTGAAGGCGGCAAGCTTCAGGCGGTTCAGCGCGATATGGTGCGGGTTGAGGTCGACGACGTCGATCGAAGCCGGCGCCTTGGAGAGATAGGCGAGCATGTTGCAGCCGCCCGAACCGATGGTGACGATGCGGTGATTGGGCTTCAACTCCATCGCCTGCATGTCGAGATCCGGATCCTCCCAGATCTGCGGATAGACGAGGCCGGAGAAGAGAAGACCGAAGAGCCGCTCGGAGAAGCCCTCCTTCGAAAAAGCCTTGTGGCGGAGAAGGGCGTCCTTGAGTTTCCGGTTCTTGCGGAAGCCGGCATCCGGTGCAAATTCTGACATGAGTCTGTCACCTTTTTAGCGTTCAGGGCGTGTAGCGCGCCACTGCTACAGTTTGATGACGTGGGCTGTGGGCCTGCGCCGTTCGAGAACGTCGCCCTCCTCGGAAAGTGATTGGGTGACGGAATATTCTTCGCGCCGTGCCCTTTCCGGCAGGCGGAATTCCTGCTTCTCTCCAAGCATTCGGAGGAATGCCATGCGATTTGTCCTGCGTGTCCTGAAGGCGCTTGCTCTCCTTGTCGTTCTCATCGTCGTTGCCGGCGCCGCCTGGCTGTTCGTCCGGCCGCCGGAGCTTCTGCGCGTCGGCGGCGGCTATGCCGCCAAGATCGTCTGCTCCAATGTCTTCATTGCCGGCCGGGAGGCGGACGATGTGCTCCATGACGATGTCCAGGCGCCCGGAAATCCGTTGCTTCGGCTGATGAGTGTAAGCGTCGATCGCGAAAACAGCCGTGTGACGGCGCGCTTCATGGGGCTGTTCGCGCCGAATTACGCCTTCTATCGCAGCGGTCTCGGTTGTACGAGCGTGCCGGACGGCGACTTCGAGGCGGCGGCGAATGCCATGCCCTTCGATGCGACGGTCAAAGCGGAGACGAATGATGCCTTATGGCCGCAGGGCGAGGGCGTAGGTGATCCCGACGAGAAGATCGCCTCGCTGCTGGGCGATGCCGGACTTTCCGGCCCGGCGATGCGGGCGATCGTGGTGGTGCGTGACGGCCGCATCGTCGACGAAGCCTATGGCGCCGGATTCTCCGCGAAGACGCCGCTGATCGGCTGGTCGATGACGAAGACGGTGAATGCCGCGATCCTGGGACGGCTGATGCTCGACGGCAAGATCTCCTTCGACGATGATCATCTTCTGGCGCAGTGGAAGGACGATGCCCGCGCCAATATCAAGGTTTCCGACCTGCTCGGCATGGAGAGCGGCCTTGCCTTCAATGAGAATTATGGCGATGTCGCGGATGTGACGCGCATGCTCTATCTCGACCCCGACATGGTGTCGTTGCCGGCCAATGCCCCGATAGAGGCGCCGCCGGGGCAGCGCTTCCGCTATTCGAGCGGCACTGCGGTGCTCTTGTCGCGTATCTGGATGGACAGGGTAGGCAATGCGCCGGCAGCCTTTTCCTATCCGCACGACGCGCTCTTCTCCACTCTCGGCATGACGAGTGCCGTCTTCGAACTCGACGCGCGCGGCACCTTTGTCGGAAGCTCCTATCTCTACGCGACGGCGCATGATTGGGCCCGCTTCGGGCAGTTCCTGTTGCAGGATGGCGTGTGGAACGGCCAGCGGCTGTTGCCGGAGGGCTTCGTCGGCGCCATGCGCACGCCGACGGCGGCGTCGAACGGCCGGTATACGCAAGGTCAGGCCTGGCTTGCGCCCGGTGGCTCGAGCGCCGCGTTCGGGCTGCCCGAGGATACGTTCTGGCTCATGGGGCATGACGGGCAGAGCATGGCGATCGTGCCTTCCGCCAATCTGATCGTCGTCCGGCTCGGCCTGACGCCGGGCTGGCTCGGCTATCAACCGCAGACGCTGCTGAAGGCAGTCCTGGCGGCGTTGCCGCAAGCGCGAGCGCCGCAACAGCAAGCCGAATCACACCGGCAGGCTCAGCCGCAGCCGTAGGTTACGACCGCTGTTTCAATTGGTTTGTTTTGGTAGCTGCCAGGTTTCAGTAATTACCCTGGGCGACATCATTCATGCCCTTGCGCTTGGCGTCGTAGTAATAGCCGCGCGCATAGAGGCGGACAGCGTCGTCTTCTTTGTTGTCGGAGACGAGCCAGGCGCCGCGCAGATATTTTGCGGCATATTTGATGTTGGTCTCGGCGTCGAAGAGGCCGCCCGGCGCACCGTCATAGCCCATAGATTTGGCGGTGTTGTATTTGATTTGCATGAGGCCGAAATAGCCGCGCTTGTTGTAAGCCTTCGGATTGTAGCGGCTCTCGCGATGAACGATGCGGTGGAGCAGCGTCTCGGGAATTTCATAGATCTTCGAATATTTCTGGATGAGCTTGGTGACGAAGCTCTTCTCGACGGTCGGAGCATCGTCCCTGTCGTCGTCGCTGAACATCGGGGGAGCCGTCGGCGGATCGATCGGTCCTGACTCATCGAAGCCGTAATCCATGGAACGCGGCGTGGTGTCGACTGCGGCAAGTGCTGCAAGCGCGCTGTTCTGCGGGGTGGCGGCAAAGGCAAGCTGCGTCGCCGGCTGTGACGGCGTTCCCGGGCGCGGCGTCGGCACGACGGATTGGATCGCTGTCATCTCGGGAGTCAGGGGGATCTGCGCATAGGCCGCCGGCTGTATGCCGGGCTGCATGGTCAGATCGGCAGGCTGGGAGCCCGGCGCGGTCGGCATCGCCGTTGCTGTGAGCGACGGAGCTGCCTGGGGAAGAACGCTGCCGGCGATCGCCTGGCCGGCAGCACCTTCAGCTGTCGGGACTGCGGCAAGCATCGCATCTTCGCCGGGCTTCGGCGTCGGCACCACGGTCTGAGCGGCTGTCAGTTCGGCCTGAGAGGTATATTCGACGCTCGTGCAGCCGGTGATCACGCCGCAGCAGAGCACCGTAGAAACGACAAGACTGCGTTTCAGGCCGGACAATCCGATCGCTACCATTCCGTCACTTTCGTGAAATCGCGCCGCCCCGGCAGCGTTATAAAAGTTACTAAAAAGCTTAAACCCGATGACCCCATTAACCTATTCGTTGCATTCCGGCAACCACGGAATATTTCTAAGCCGCAATACGGCGATACCCAGCCGTGACGGCGCCTGCAGCGATCAGCAGGGTGCCGCCGGTGCGGTTCACGGCGCGCTGAACGCTCGCCTTGCGAATCAGTCCGCGAGCGGAATGGGCCAGAAAAGCGTAGGTGGCGGCGTTGAGGATCGCCAGCACCAGGAAGGTCGCTTCCATGATCGTCATCTGCCCGAAGAAGGGCAGGGCCGGATTGAGGAACTGCGGCACGAAGGCGACGAAGAAGACGATACTCTTCGGATTAAGGGCGGTGACGATATAGGCGTGGAGGAAGATCTTAAGCGACTTTTCCTCCGGCAGATTGTCGTTGTCGGCGACCGGCTCGCCAATCACCGGAGCCCGCCAGAGCTTGATTCCCAGCCATATCAGGTAGGCGCCGCCGATCCACTTCAAGAGGGTGAAGAGGGCGGCGGAGGTGGCGAGCACCGCGCCGAGACCGAACAGGGACGCGGTCATTGCGGTGAAGTCGCCAAGCGCCACGCCGCTCACCGTCGCAAAGGCCGTCCGACGGCCATGACCGAGCGCATAGGAGACGACGAGCAGTATCGTCGGTCCCGGTATGGCCAGCATGATGGCGGATGCGGCAGCAAAAGCGAGCCAGGCTTCAAGCGACATGGAATCTCCTCCTATTCCGTCGGGAACAAGCAAAGACACCATATTAACCGTCCGTCAATCATGCTTCTTTGTATTTCTGGCCTATATTGTGCATGACTTCGGCAAACCATGCCGTCGACAGGTCAAAAGCTTTGCCACCTTTGATGCGGGGAAATTCTATAGTGCGCAACTTACCGTTCTGCGCTTCGTCATGGCCGGTGACGCCGGAAACCTTATTGAGCGCGCTTTCGACAGCGAGATCGACCATACTCTGGATCAGCCTGAGGTCGTCGGCGTTGGCCGGGGCCGAGCGAGCGAAATAGCCCGATTTCTGCACCAGCGAACGCTCTGCGTTCAGCAGGCTGGCGAATTGCTTCTGGAACCAGGCGCCGACATTGATCGTGTCGATCTTCACGTGACCGAAAGCGTCACGCTTGACGGTCTCACCCGCAGCTTCGCGCTCGGCGACGATGGCGTCGAGGCAGGCGCCTTCCGAGACCAAGACGGTGGCATGGCCGGTGCGGTCCATGATGTCCTTCAGGCGGGCGGCCTCGGCGTCGAGGTCGAAGGCTATTTCGGGCAGATAAACGGCGTCGATGCTCTTCAGATGCGCGTCCATCATCAGGCCGTCGACATATTGGTTGCGGCTGGTGCGCTGAAGATAGGCACGGGCGGTGGCTGCCGTCAGCCAGCCGCAATGGCGGCCCATCACCTCATGGATGACGAGCGTGCGCGGCGCGGCCGTCTGCTCGTTGCTGACATTGTCGAAGAAATGCGCGCCGACTTCGGCGGCCGTCCAGGCGCCGAGCGACTGGCGGATGGGGACGACATCGTTGTCGACCGTCTTCGGCAGACCGACGACCGTCAGGTCGTAGCCGTTGGCGGAGAGGTAGGCGGCAAGGTCGGCGGCGGTGGTATTGGTGTCGTCGCCCCCGATCGTATGGAGAATGGTAATGCCGTCATCGGCAAGACGCTCGGCGGCGACCCTCAGCGGGTTCTCGCCTTCCTTGACAAGGCCGCGCTTGACGCAGTCCGCGGCATTGGTGAGCTTGACGCGGCTATTGCCGATCGGTGAGCCGCCATAGCGGTGCAGCAGCGGCGCCGTTTCCCGCATTTGACTGGTGATCTCGATGCGGTCACCGAGCAACACGCCCTGATAACCGGACTTATAGGCGACGATGTCGATTTCGGGCGCAACGTCGCTGTAGCGTTCGATGAGGCCGCCAACTGCGGAGGAAAGACAGGGCGCCAGGCCTCCGGCGGTCAGCATTGCGACTTTCTGTTTGGCCATGATCCCTCCTATGGTGTTCAGTGCGGCAGCGTTAGCTAGCGCATGGATGCGGCAGGGAAAGGGCTCTGTAAAGTAAAGAATTTACGAAAAAAGCGGCTTTTTGCCGGGTTGAACGGCGAAGGTGGCGCGAAGTATCGATATAATCGTTTTAACCTGCTTTGCTTGTCGGGAACTGTTTGTGGAAATCGGCGGCTAAGTATCGAGTGGAATCGTGCGGCACTTTCTTACGGCAGATCCGGCGAAAGCGACCGACCGCTTGCTGCGATGCAATAATTACCGAATTGTGAAAACTGTTTTCGATCCTACGACCAATCGTCGCCTTGCAAAGGCTCAGATTCTTTGGTCAAGCTGATTGCTCATACTTGACAAGCGTGCGAGAGATTTTCGATGTCCTTCTGGGAAAAACTGTTGAATGCCATTGGCACTACCGCGGGCAATGCGCTTTCCGCGGTCGTCGAGGCAATCCGAACGGTTTTCGAAGGAGATCCCGAAACCCGGCGCAAAGTGGCGTTTTCCGTGGCGATCATTGCGCTTTCGGCCAAGATGGCCAAGGCCGACGGCGTCGTCAGCGAGAAAGAGGTCGAGGCCTTCCGCGAGATCTTCGAATTTCCCGAAGATCAGGCCAAGAATGTTGCCAGGCTCTATAATCTCGCGCGCCAGGATGTCGCCGGCTACGAAGCTTATGCCGAGCGGCTTTCGACGCTCTGCGTTACCTGCGCGGCCAATTGCCCGGTGCTGGAAGACGTGCTCGATGGCCTGTTCCACATTGCCAAGGCCGATGGGCTGATTCACGAGAAGGAGCTGAATTTCCTCAGCCATATCGCCGAGATCTTCCAGATGAGCGAGACACGTTTCGAGCAGATCGCCGCTCGCCACGTCTCGTCCGGCGGCGATCCCTACAAGGTGCTCGGCGTGTCGCCTTCCGACGATTTTCCGACGATCCGCCGCCGTTACCGCGGCCTCGTCAGCGAGCACCACCCAGATCGACTGATCTCGCGCGGGGTGCCGAAGGAGTTTCATTTGATCGCGAACGAGCGCATGGCGGCGCTGAACGCAGCCTATGCGGCGATCGAGAAGGAACGCCGCGCCGCATGACCTCTTTCGAGGCCGATTACCGAGGCGCTTACGTGCGGCCGTCTCCCAACCACGGCGAGCGGGCGGACGGGCGCCGTCCCGATATGATCCTGCTGCATTATACCGGTATGCCGACGGCCGATGGTGCGCTCGACTGGCTCTGTCGGGACGAGAGCCAGGTTTCCAGCCATTATTTCGTGCACGAGAATGGCGAGGTGATTCAGCTCGTGCCGGAGGCGCGGCGCGCCTGGCATGCGGGCAAGAGCAGCTGGCACGGCGAGAGCGATATCAATTCGCTGTCGATCGGGATCGAAATTGCCAATGCCGGTCATCCCGGCGGCCTTCCCGACTATCCGAAGGAGCAGATCGCAGCAGTCATCGAATTGTGTCGCGACTGTGTCAAACGTTGGTCGATTGCGCCGGAAAGAGTGCTCGGGCATTCCGATGTCGCACCGATTCGCAAGGTCGATCCGGGCGAAAAATTCCCATGGGCCGAGCTTCATCGGGCGGGTGTGGGCCATTGGGTCGAGCCAGCGACGATCACCGGTGGGCGTTTCTTTCAGCGCGGGGACGCCGGCCAACCGGTGGAAGCGCTGCAGTCGATGCTGTCGCTCTATGGTTACGGCACTGAAATTACGGGGGAATTCTCCCAGAAGACGGCGGGCGACGTGGAAGCCTTCCAGCGACATTTCCGGCCCGAACGGGTGGACGGGATTGCCGATTTCTCGACAATCGACACGCTGCACCGGCTGCTGTCGGCGCTACCGCGTTACTCCTGATTCTCGGAAATTACTGAGACGCGAAATTCCGCATTGCAGCGCGAAATTCGGCCTGCCACATCATTTCCCTATTATTTCCTCATTGCGATGGTCTAAGAACGTCCGCCAAGCGGTGCTCGGGGTTGTTTTTCGAGTTAAACCACGAGCGATATGTGAAACGATAAGAATTACCGTGAATCCCGATCGGTCCTTGATCTGGTATTCATTATGACAGCGAGGCGCGCGTCCGGAAATTCTTTGGGTCGGAGTGTTCAAGACTACATGAGAAAACTGATTGTTGTTGCTGCAACATGCGTTGGCATGGTGCTGGCGGGAAATAGCTTTGCGTTTGCGAATGATTGGGGTGTGCGAGCCGATGCGCCGGTGAAGAAAGTCGAGCGTCCTTTGAAGAAGGCAGAGCGTCCGTTGAAGAAAGCGGAACGTTCGGTCAAGCCGGCGAAGCGTCCGCTCAAGACGGCGGAACGCCCGCTGAAGACGGTCGAACGCCAGAGCGGTTATCCCGTCGCCAATGTTTCCGGCAATTCCTATTCCGCGCTGATCAGCAAATATGCGAACCAATATGCTGTACCGGTTGCGCTTGCGACCGCGGTCATCCGCGTCGAAAGCAATTTCAATCCGAATGCACGTGGCAGCCACGGTGAAATCGGCCTGATGCAGATAAAGCCTGCAACGGCCCGCATGATGGGTTATTCCGGCAGCGCCAAGGGGCTGTTCGATCCGGAAACCAACATCAAGTACGGCATGAAATATCTGGCTGCTGCTCATGATCTCGGTGGTGGAGAGACCTGCAACACCATCCTCAAGTATAATGCCGGCCACGGCGCAACGCGCATGAACCCGGTCTCGAAGACGTATTGCGGTAAGGTCCTGGCAATGCTCGACTGAGCCGCCGAGCGGACCGGAGGAAAATCCTCCGCCACTGTTTTTGCGATATGAATCGGCACGCGCGCCATGATATCCCAGCTCGAAACGAGGTGGGCCACCTCGAGATGAGGTGAGATATGGCAGTCGATTTCAGGTTCATCGTCATCGGGCGCGGCATGATGGGGGCGGCGGCGGCACGGCACCTCTCCTCCATGGCCGACGGCATCGCGCTGATCGGCCCGCCGGAGCCCGAGGAGCGCAAGGTCCATCACGGCGTCTTTGCCAGCCATTATGACGAAGCACGCATTACCCGCACCTTCGACGGCAATCTTGCCTGGGGAACCTTCGCCGCGCGGGCGCTCGGGCGCTACCGCGAGATCGAGGCGAAGAGCGGCATTTCCTTCTTTTCGGAAGTCGGCTGCCTCTTTACCGGTCCGCCGCCTAGGGATGAGCAGGATTTTCTTCTGAGGGCGCTGGCCGTCAGCCGAAGGCTCGGCAGCGATATCGAAACCGTCGCGCCGGCGGAGCTCGGGCAGCGTTTTCCCTATCTTACCCTCGGTCCTGATTTCATTGGGTATTTCGAGCGCAAGCGCGCCGGGCACATCAATCCGCGGGCCCTGGTGCGCGCGCAAGCCAAGCTTGCCGAGGAGGGCGGCGTCTTGCTGATCGACGCGACCGTGACGTCGGTGCGCGATACAGGCTCCCATGTCGAGGTGACGGCCGGCGACAGAAGCTACAGCGCCGAGCGCGTGTTGGTCGCGGCCGGGGCTTTCAGCAATTTCCATGCCCTGCTGCCGCGTCCCGTCGATTTGAGAGTGATGGCGCGCACCGTTGTCTTCTACGAAATCGGCGAGCGCGAGATGGCGGTTTTCGGCGACATGCCGTCGACCATCGTGCTTGGCGACCGGGAGGAGGACCACATCTATATCCTGCCGCCGGTGCGTTATCCCGACGGCAAGACCTATCTGAAGCTTGGCGGCGATACCGAAGCGCTTTCCTTCAGCCGGCTGGAAGAGGCCGGCACGTGGTTCCGTTCCGACGGCAGTGTGGCCGAGCGCGATCATCTCTCGCGCATCGCCCTGCAACTGATGCCGGAGCTTGCCGGCTGTCCGGCCACGTCGGCTCCGTGCGTGGCGAATTTCACGCCGACCGGTTATCCCTACGTCGGCTTCACGCCGTCGCCGCGGGTCGCAGTGCTGACCGGCGGCAATTTCGTCGCGGCCAAATCCTCCGATGAACTCGGGCGTCTCGGCGCCGTGCTTCTCAGGGAAGGGCGGCTCGGGGATGAGGATTTCGGCCGCGAGCTGACGCCAGTCTTCACTTGAGAGGAATATCATGGCAGTCGATTTCAAATATATCGTCGTCGGCCGCGGGCTGATGGGAGCCGCTGCCGCGCGGCATCTGGCGCGGCAGACGGATGGTGTCGCTGTGATCGGCCCGGACGAGCCTGGTGATCGCAAGGCGCATCAAGGCGTTTTCGCCAGCCATTACGACGAGGGGCGCATTACCCGCACCATCGATCCCGACCGCAACTGGGCGCTGCTCGCCAATCGCTCGATCGGTCGCTACCGGGAGATCGCGAACGAGAGCGGCATCGACTTCTATCGGGAGGCCGGCTGCGTCGTCGTCGCGCCTGATGGAAGCGATTATCTTGAAAGGACTCGGCAGGCCGCCGTTTCGCTCGGCGTCGAGACCAGGCTTCTGGACGTGGGCGGATTGAAGACTTCATTTCCCTTCTTTGCCTTTCCCGCCGGCAGTGCAGGTGTGTTCGAGGCGAGAGGCGCCGGACATATCAGTCCCCGCAAACTGGTGAATGCGCAATCACTGCTGGCAGAAAGGGCAGGCGCGACTGTCATCCGGGATCATGTGGTCTCGATCCGCGAGGAGGGCGGGCTGGCGACCGTCAACACTGCCGGAGGCCTCACCTATCGCGGTGAAAAGGTGCTGCTGGCGGCGGGCGGATTTTCCATTGCCGAGAATCTGTTGCCACGGCCAGTTGCCATGACGATTTATGGCCGGACCGTCACGCTATTCCAGGTCGGCGAGGCTGATGCGCTCCGGCTTGGGGCGATGCCGTCACTCATTCTCGACGTGCCCGGCATCCACATCTATCTGCTGCCGCCGATCCGTTATCCCGATGGCAAACTCTACCTGAAGATCGGCGGCGATCCCGACGATCTGATTTTACACAACGACATCGAGATGCGGGGCTGGTTCAGGACCGAAGGGCGCGAGAGCGTGCGCTCGCATCTGCAGCGCATCATCGCCGACCTCGTGCCTGATATGACGCCGCTGTCGATTTCGACGGCCGCCTGCGTCGTCTCGTTTACGGAAAGCAGCTATCCGATGATCGGCTATACCTCTTCGCCCAGGATTGCGGTGCTGACGGGCTGCGCCGGCACCTCGGCCAAGAGTTCGGACGAAATCGGCAGGCTCGGCGCGGAGCTGCTTTTGTCAGGCAGAATCAACGAACAGGGCTACTCCACGGATTTCACACCTAATTTCCGTTAAGCCTGTCCCCTATATTTCAGTAGCAATTACGGGCTCTCTCGTTTATGGGAGCCCTGCCAGTTGGCCGGGCAGCCGCGCTTTACCAATGCCGAAAGGCGGTAAGGTGAGGAAAGTCCGGGCTCCACGGAAACACGGTGCCGGATAACGTCCGGCGAGGGCGACCTCAGGGAAAGTGCCACAGAAAGCAAACCGCCTGTCATGACAGGTAAGGGTGAAAGGGTGGGGTAAGAGCCCACCGCATCTCCGGCAACGGATATGGCACGGTAAACCCCACCGGGAGCAAGACCGAATAGGGATGACGCGGCGGGCCGAAAGGCTCTCCGGCCGGTTTCCAGGCCAGTCATCCGGGTGGGTTGCGTGAGGCAGCGTGCGAGCGCTGCCCCAGAGGAATGGCTGCCACGTTCCGGTTCACGCCGGAGCCATACAGAACCCGGCTTACAGGCCAACTGGCGATTAACATCCGTGCTGCGGCAGGGCCGGGACTTCACCCTAAGCTGCTGAAACCAGCTGTTTTCAAGCTAAATTAATGCAGTTTTTGGTTGTTTGTTTGTGTCACGCTACCAATGCGCGCCAAGCTGAAAATGGCGCCGCTAACCCTTTGTTAAACTTAACAGCTTATAAATGTTTGATCATGCGTCCGTTGCAAAACGGGCGTATCCCATTGACGCCCATATGGTCCCATGCTATCCCAAATGCGCACTGCATCAGGGCAATCATTTGCCCATTCATCGCAAAGCAAAGGCGTCTTCCTTTCCGGATGCGTCGGGTGGGATTTGGTTCATCCGGCTTGCGAAGCTGTGCCTGATATTGGGACTTTCGGGCGTCTTTTTGTCCGGCTCCCTACGGAAACGGATGTTTCGAGTCATGAGCCGCTTCCTTTCGAACGCGACCAACAGGATCGACGCCAAGGGCAGGGTTTCCGTGCCTTCGGCATTCCGTTCCGTGCTGGCGCAGCGCAACGTCCAGGAGCTCTACTGTTTCCAGGACTTTGTGTTTCCGGCAATCAGCGTCGGTGGCCCGGATCTTCTCGAAAGATTCGAGCGGCAGATTGCTGCGGAAGATCCGTTTTCGCCGGACGCGAACGCGATGTCGCTTCTGATCCACGGAGGCGGGGTCTTCATGAAGCTCGATGCCGAGGGGCGGCTAATGGTCACGGATTTCATCCGCGACTTCACCGGCGTCTCGGACGAAGTGACCTTCGTCGGTCGGGCGGATCATTTTCAGCTCTGGCAGCCGCAGGTATTCTTGGCTGCGCAGGCGCAGGCACGAGGGGAGCGCAAGCTGGCGGGCAAGCGTTCCTGAAGGAACGAGGGAACGGAATGGTGACGAATCCTGGCGGAGGTTCAGCTGATGCCGGTGGCGGACCGGTTCGTCACATTCCTGTTCTTCTCAATGAAGTCCTCGCGGCGCTCTCGCCCGCACCCGGCAAGCTCATTCTCGACGGTACATTCGGCGCGGGTGGTTATAGCGCGGCCATTCTTGCGGCCGGCGCCGAGGTGATCGCGCTCGATCGCGATCCCAGCGCAATTGCCGCAGGCCAGGCCATGGTTGCCGCCCATGCCGGTCGTCTCACGCTCATTCACTCGCAGTTCTCGAATCTCGCCGATCATGCGCCGCGGGGCGGGCTCGACGGCGTCGTGCTCGATATCGGCGTCTCTTCCATGCAGATCGATGAGCCCGAGCGCGGCTTCTCCTTCCAGAAGAGCGGGCCGCTCGACATGCGCATGTCGGCAACAGGTGTTTCGGCCGCCGATGTCGTCAATCGCGCCAAGGTCGCGGATCTGATCCGCATCTTCCATTTTCTCGGTGAGGAAAACCAAGCGCCGCGAATCGCACATGCGATTGAGAAGCGGCGCGAGGAAAAGCCCTTCGAAACGACCCGCGATCTTGCCGGCCTCATCGAGCTGGTCACCCCGCGCAAGATGAAGGACAAGATCCATCCCGCGACGCGCGTCTTCCAGGCCTTGCGCATTTTCGTCAATGACGAACTCGGGGAACTGGCGCAGGCATTGTTTGCGGCGGAACGAGCTCTGAAGCCCGGCGGCCGGCTCGTCGTCGTGACCTTTCATTCGCTTGAAGACCGCATCGTCAAGAAATTCTTCTCCGACCGCGCCGGCAAGGCGACGGGCTCGCGGCACCTGCCGGCCGCACATGAGCGGGCGGCGACCTTCACGGCGATCGGCAAGCCGATGGTCTCGGCGAGCGAGGCGGAGGCCGAAGCCAATCCGCGCGCCCGCTCCGCCAAGCTGCGCGCAGGCCTGCGGACGGAGGCGGCCGCCGAGGCGGCGGATATGTCGCTCTTCGGGTTTCCCAATCTTGCCTCTCTCGGAAAGCTCGGAGGTTGACATGCTGAAAACGTTCGATCTCGTGCTCATCGGCGTCATGACGGCGACTGCCGCCGTCACCTACACGATCAAGCATCGCGCCGAATTGAAGCTCGAGGAGGTTCATCGCCTCGAAGCCGAGATCAAACTCGAGAAGGACACAATCGATCTTCTCAAGGCCGATTGGGCGCTGCAATCGCAGCCGAACCGGCTGGAGCGGCTGGTCAACGCCTACAATGCGGAATTGCAGCTGCAGCCGACGGATTCGACGGCGCTCGTGCATGCGAAGGAGCTGCCGATGCTGAAATCCGAGGTTCCGGTACCCGACGTAACGGAGGCCAAAGCCGGTGCCAAGGGTGCGACCGTGGCCAGCGCCAAAGGCGCGACCGGCAAAGCGCAGCCCCCGCCGATGCCCGTGCCACGCGGCGCGGCACAGCAGCGCGACGCTGTCGAGCAGCGTGGTGTGGTGGCGGATGAAGCAGACGAGATCGAAACGGGGTCGGTGGAATAATGTCGTTTCTTTCCCGCATCATGGTCCTGAAGAGCCAGGCGCATTTCTCCGCCGGCGTCTATAACCGCTTCGGCGGCCCTTCTGCCGGCGTGGCCATCGAGGGGTCGCGCAAGAAGAAGACGGGGCAGGCAAAAAGCCGCGTAGGGCTGCTGATCCTTGGCTTCATGGGTGTCTATGTCGTCATCGGTGGCCGTCTGGTCGAATATGCCATGAAGGATCAGGAGGTCGTCTCCAGCATCCTGCCGCCCGACCGGCTGATGGCCTCGCGGCCCGACATTCTCGATCGCAACGGCGAGGTGCTGGCGACCGACATCCGAACGGTCTCGCTGTTTGCCGAGCCGAACAAGATCGTTGACGTCGACGAGGCGGTGGAGAAGCTTGCAACTGTTCTGCCGGAGCTCGACGTCAAGGACACCTACAAGAAGCTTTCCGTCAAGAGCTCGCATTTCGCCTGGCTGCGCCGGCAGCTGACGCCGAAGCAGCAGAGCCAGATCCTGGCGCTCGGCATTCCCGGCATCGGCTTCCGGCCGGAGAAGCGCCGCTTCTATCCCGGCGGCTCGACCGCGGCGCACATCCTCGGCTATGTCAACATCGACAACCGCGGCGTGGCCGGCATGGAGAAGTTTATCGACGACCAAGGGCTCGCCGATCTCGCCTCGGTCGGGATGACGAGCGACCAGCCGCTCGAGCCGGTGCGGCTGTCGATCGACCTGCGCGTGCAGAACATCGTTCGCGATGCGGTTGTCAACGCCGTCAACAATTTCCAGTCCAAGGGGGCCGGCGCGGCTGTTATCGACGTGCACACCGGGGAAGTGCTCGGCATGGCATCGGCCCCCGACTTCGATCCGAACAATCCGCAGGAGGGCGCCAAGGAAGGCTGGCTCAACCGGATGACGAACGGCACCTTCGAAATGGGGTCGACGTTCAAGACCTTCTCGCTGGCGATGGCGCTCGACAGCGGCAAGGTGAAGATGTCGGACACGTTCGACGCCAGCAAGCCGATCTATATCGGCGGCTTCACCATCCATGACTTTCACGGGCAGCGCCGCTGGCTGACTGTTCCCGAAATCTTCCAGTACTCCTCGAACATCGGCACGGCGCGCGTGATCGATCTCGTCGGCATCGACTCGCAGAAGGATTATCTGACCAAACTCGGCCTGTTGACGAAGATGCAGACCGAGTTGCCGGAAGTGAAGATGCCGAGCCAGCCGCGTGTCTGGAAGAAAATCAATTCGATCACGATTTCCTTCGGTCACGGTGTTTCGACGACCGCGCTGCAGACGGGCGTGGCGGCAGCTGCTCTGGTGAACGGCGGCAAACTGATCGAGCCGACATTCCTGCCGCGCACCCGCGAAGAGGCCGATCAGATCGCCAAGCAGGTGCTCAAGAAGTCGACCAGCGACGAAGTGCGCTACCTTCTGGATTTCAATGGCTACAAGGGGTCGGGGCGCGTCGCCCGCGTGCCGGGCTTTGCCGTCGGCAGCAAGACCGGTACGGCGGACAAGGTGGTGAACGGGCGTTATTCCTCGACGCTCAACTTCAACTCCTTCATCTCCGCCTTCCCGATCGATAATCCCCAATATGTCGTCATCACCTTCTGCGACGAGCCGAAAACAGGCGAAAAGCAATATGGTGGAACGATCTCCGCCGGTACTGCCGGCCCGATCGCTCGTGAGATCATCCGCCGCGCGGCTCCCATTCTCGGCATCGAGCCGAAATTTGGGGAGGGCGGTTCGGCCTTGCTGGTGTCTTATTGAGTGTGAATGAATACCGACGCCGATTCGCGAGGGGTGAACCGGCTTCAAGAGAGAAAAGTGCGTTCGATGAAATTGCGAGACCTGGCCGGAGATCAGTTTCCGGAACTTGAAGCACAGCTCGAAGGCCCGGCAGGCTTGCTTGATATCTCAGGCCTGTCTTCGGATAGCCGCAAGGTGGAACCGGGCATTGCTTTTGTCGCGGTCGCCGGCACCAAGGCGGATGGCGCGGGCTTCATCGCGGATGCCGCCGGCCGCGGGGCCGCCGTCGCGATCACCTCCCAGGCTGTCGATGCTCCCATCCCGGTGCTTGCGGTCAAAGAACCGCGCCGCTTTCTTTCCATCGCCGCCGCCCGCTTTTACGGCAGGCAGCCTGAAACCATGGTCGCCGTCACCGGCACGGCAGGCAAGACTTCGGTCGCCTCTTTTACCCGCCAGATCTGGGCACATGCCGGTCATGCAGCCGCGATGATCGGCACAACAGGTGTCGTTTCGCCGACGCGCAATGAATATGGCGCGCTGACGACGCCGGATCCGGTGTCGTTGCACAAACTGCTGGCCGAGCTCGCCGACGAGGGTGTTACGCATGCCTCGATGGAGGCTTCCAGTCACGGCCTCGACCAGTGCCGTCTCGACGGTGTCAGGCTCGCCGCCGCAGCCTTCACCAATCTCGGCCGCGATCACATGGATTATCATCCCACGATCGAGGCCTACATGTCCGCCAAGATGCGGCTGTTCGATACGCTGCTGCCGAAGGGTGCGCCGGCGGTCGTCTTCGCGGACGATCCGTGGTCGGCGCAGGCCATCAAGGTGGCTGCCGATGCCGGTCATGACGTCCGCACCGTCGGGCGCAAGGGTCAATATCTGTCGCTGAAACGCGTCGAGCATTTCCGCCACAAGCAGACGGCCGAGATCCATATCGGTGACGAGATCTTCGAGGTGGATATTCCACTGGCCGGCGATTTCCAGGTCGCCAATGCGCTGGTCGCGGCAGGCCTTGCCATGTCCACGGGGGTCGAGCCGAAGGTCGCGATGGCGGCGCTTGAAAAACTGGTCGGCGCGTCCGGCCGCCTCGAACTGGTCGGCCATACCAAAGATGGCGCACTTGCTTATGTCGATTATGCCCACAAGCCGGATGCGTTGGAAAATGTGCTGAATTCGGTGAGGCCCTTCACCACCGGCCGCGTCATCGTCGTCTTCGGCTGCGGCGGCGACCGCGACCGCGGCAAGCGGCCGATCATGGGTGAAATCGCCTGCCGCCTTGCCGATGTCGTGATCGTCACCGACGATAATCCGCGTTCGGAGGAGCCGGCTGCGATCCGGGCCGAGATCATGGCGGCAGCAGGTTGCGCCTCCGAGATCGGCGATCGCGCCACGGCTATCCGTGAGGCGGTTGGCATGCTGAAATCCGGCGATACGCTGATCGTCGCCGGCAAGGGGCACGAGGAAGGGCAGACGATCGGGAGCGTCACACTGCCGTTCTCCGATCATGCGGAGGTGCGCAAGGCCTTGGAGGAACTGAAATCTTGAGCTGGCTCTGGACGACCGAGGACATGATTGCAGCAATGGCGGGGCGCCCTTTCGGCACTTTGCCCGAAGGCATCACCGGCATTTCCATCGACAGCCGCTCCGTTACATCAGGCGAAGCGTTCTTCGCCATCAAGGGTGACCGTGTCGACGGTCACGACTATGCATCGATGGCGATGGCGAACGGCGCTTCGCTTCTCGTCGTCAGCGAGGCGAGGCTTCCTGCCCTCGGCCGCCTGACGGTACCGATGATCGTCGTCGACGACGTGCTGGCGGCACTCGGGCGTCTGGGGCAGGCTTCTCGCGAGCGCTCGCGGGCAAAGATCATCGCCGTCACCGGTTCCGTCGGCAAGACGACCACCAAGGAGATGCTGCGGCACGTGCTGTCGCCATCGGGCAAGGTGCACGCCTCCGTCGCTTCCTTCAACAATCACTGGGGTGTGCCGCTGACACTGGCGCGGATGCCTGATGACACGGATTACGGCGTCTTCGAAGTCGGAATGAATCATCCCGGCGAGATCCGACCGCTGGTGGCCATGATCCGTCCCGATGTCGCCGTCATCACGACGATCGCACCGGCGCATCTCGGCAATTTCAAGAGCATAAAGGAGATCGCTGCCGCGAAAGCAGAGATCTTCGAGGGGCTCGAGCCCGGCGGCCATGTTGTGCTCAACCGGGACAATGACCAGTTCAATTTCCTCGATCGAACGGCGCAGTCGCTCGGCATCGAGCATATTCATTCCTTCGGCCAGCATGCCAAGGCGGAATTCCGGCTCGCGGAATTCAACGGTGCGGACGAGAATTCGACACTATGGCTGACGATCGGCGGAGAGACGCTGGAGGTGGCGATCGGTGCGCCGGGCCGCCATATCGCCGAAAATGCGCTCGCTGCCCTCGGTGTCGTCACGATCGTCGGCGCCGATCTGGACAAGGCGATTGCGGCACTTGCGACGCTGAAGCCGGAAAAGGGCAGGGGCAAACGCCACCGGCTGTCGATCGGCGGCGGTAACGGCAGCTTCACGCTGATCGACGAGAGCTACAATGCCAATCCCGCCTCGATACGGGCGGCGATCGCGTTGCTCGCAGCTGCCGAGCCGACTGGGCGCGGACGCCGTATCGCCGTGCTCGGAGACATGCTCGAGATGGGCGAGTATGCCGAAAAGGTCCACAGCGATCTCGCCGGACCGCTGCTTGCGGCCGGCATCGAACATGTCTGGCTCGCAGGCGCCGAAATGACTGCGCTGAAGGAATCACTGCCGGAAAGCGTCCACGTCCAGTATTGCGAAAAGACGGACGACATGACGGACTATGTCTTGAATTCGGTCGCACCGGGCGACGTGTTGATGGTGAAATCGTCTCTGGGCATTGGTTTCGGCAAGATCGTCGCCGCGCTCCTTGACAAGTTCCCGGCATTTGCCGACACGCAACGCGAACTTTGATCGGGTAAACAAGGGGCCCTGAATGCTGATCTGGCTTGTCGAACTGTCGGAATATTTCAAATTTCTGAATCTGTTCAGATATATCACTTTCCGCACAGGGGCCGCTCTCTTCACCTCCGCATTGATCGTCTTCCTGTTTGGGCCGACGATCATCAATTCGCTGCGCATCCGCCAGGGCAAGGGCCAACCGATCCGCGCCGACGGGCCGCAGACGCATTTCAAGAAGGCCGGCACGCCGACCATGGGCGGCCTGATGATCCTGGCCGGCATCGTCGGCGCTTCGCTGCTCTGGGCCGATCTTTCCAACGTCTATGTCGTCGCCACGCTGCTGGTGACGCTGGGATTCGGGGCGATCGGCTTTTATGACGATTATCTCAAGGTGACCAAGCAGAGTCACAAGGGCTTCTCCGGCAAGGCGCGCCTCGGCATCGAGTTCGTCATTGCCGGTATTGCGGTCTATTTCATGATGCGCACGGCCCTTGCCTCCGGGGCGGCGGGCTCGACCTTTGGCTCTTCAATCGCCTTTCCATTCTTCAAGGACTTCCTGATCAATCTCGGCATTATGTTCGTCGTCTTCGGCGGATTCGTTATCGTCGGTGCCGGCAATGCCGTGAACCTGACGGATGGCCTCGATGGGCTTGCCATCGTGCCTGTGATGATCGCCGCCGCCTCTTTCGGCGTCATCGCCTATCTCGCCGGCAACGTCGTGTTTGCGAACTACCTGCAGATCAATTTCGTGCCCGGCACCGGCGAGCTTGCCGTCGTGCTCGGCGCCGTCATCGGCGCCGGCCTCGGCTTCCTTTGGTTCAACGCGCCTCCCGCCGCCATCTTCATGGGCGATACGGGCTCGCTTGCGCTCGGCGGCACCATCGGCACCGTTGCCGTCGCCACCAAACATGAGATCGTCATGGCAATCATCGGCGGTCTTTTCGTCATGGAGACGCTGTCGGTCATCATCCAGGTGGGCTTTTTCAAGATGACCGGCCGGCGCGTCTTCCTAATGGCGCCGATCCAT
Source organism: Rhizobium sp. NXC14 (assembly GCF_002117485.1). NCBI lineage: Bacteria > Pseudomonadati > Pseudomonadota > Alphaproteobacteria > Hyphomicrobiales > Rhizobiaceae > Rhizobium > Rhizobium sp. NXC14. The sequence continues at coordinate 2,999,349 of NZ_CP021030.1, read as the reverse complement.
CATCACTTCGAGAAGAAGGGCTGGACCGAGAGCCAGGTGGTGATCCGTTTCTGGATCATCGCCGTCGGCCTCGCTCTGCTCGGCCTCTCGACGCTGAAACTCCGGTGAGGCGGCGATGATCCCGGTCACGACGCTCAAGGACAAGAAGGTCGCGCTCTTCGGGCTCGGCGGCTCCGGTTTTGCCACTGCCCGCGCGCTGGTCGCCGGCGGCGCCGAGGTGACGGCCTGGGACGACAATCCCGACAGCGTCGCCAAGGCGTCGGCGGAAGGCATCCGGACGGAGGATCTGCACAATATCGACTGGGGTCAGCAGGCGCTGTTCGTGCTGTCGCCCGGCGTGCCGCTCACCCATCCGAAGCCGCACTGGACAGTGGACCTTGCGCGGGCGGCCGGCGTCGACATCGTCGGCGACGTCGAGCTCTTCGTGCGCGAGCGCCGCGCCCATGCGCCGGATTGCCCCTTCATCGCCATAACAGGCACCAACGGCAAATCGACGACGACGGCGCTGATCGCCCACATACTGAAATCCGCCGGCTACGACACCCAGCTCGGCGGCAATATCGGCACGGCGGTGCTGACGCTCGATCCGCCGAAGGCGGGACGTTATTACGTCGTCGAATGCTCTTCCTACCAGATCGATCTGGCGCCGACGCTGAACCCTTCCGCGGGCATCCTGCTCAATCTGACGCCCGATCATCTCGACCGTCACGGCACGATGCAGCACTACGCCGACGTCAAGGAACGCATGGTTGCGGGCAGCGATGTCGCGATTGTTGGCATCGACGACAGCCATTCGGCATTGATCGCGGACCGCATCGAGCGGGCTAATGTCAAAGTGGTCCGTATCTCGCGCCGGAGTGCGGTGGCTGACGGTATTTATGCCGAGGGCACCAAGCTCGTTCAAGCCGCCGGCGGCGCCATGCTGCCTTTCGCCGATCTCGACGGCATCCAGACGCTGCGTGGCAGCCACAATGCGCAGAATGCCGCCGCGGCGGTTGCCGCCTGCCTTGCCATCAGGGTTTCCGCCGACGCCATCCGCGCCGGCCTCGTCTCCTTCCCCGGCCTTAAGCATCGCATGCAGCCTGTGGGCAAACGAGGCCGCGTCGTCTTCGTCAACGATTCGAAGGCGACGAATGCCGATGCGGCCGCACCGGCGCTTTCGAGCTACGATCGCATCTACTGGATTGCCGGCGGCTTGCCGAAGGCGGGCGGCATCACGACGCTGGCGCCCTATTTCCCGCGCATCGCCAAGGCCTATCTGATCGGCGAGGCGGCGGCGGAGTTCGCCGCCACCCTCGGCGAGGCCGTGCCCTACGAGATCTCCGGCACGCTGGAGCGCGCAGTCGTACATGCGGCGGCCGATGCGGAGCGCGACGAAGCTGCTGCTTCCGCCGTGATGTTATCCCCGGCTTGCGCAAGCTTCGACCAGTATAAGAATTTCGAAGTCAGGGGCGATGCCTTCGTCAGCCATGTGGCCTCCCTTGACGGAATGACGATGCTGATCGATCCGGCAATAGGAGAGAAATGACATGGTAAGCCGCGCGGAACGTGGGCCTCTGGCCGATTGGTTCTGGACCATCGACCGCTTCTTCCTGGCGATGTTCATCTTCCTGATGGGCATCGGCTTCATGCTGTCGTTTGCGGCATCTCCAGCTGTTGCCGAGCGCATCGGGCTCGAACCCTTCCACTTCGTCAAGCGTCATGCGGCCTTCATGATCCCCTCGATCGCCGTCATGCTCGGGCTGTCCTTCCTGACGCCGCGCCAGGTGCGGCGAACCGCAATCCTGCTCCTGATCATCTCGCTTGCGATGATGGTGCTGGTGCTGTTCGTCGGGCAGGAGGTCAAGGGCGGCAGGCGCTGGATCTGGATCGCCGGCCTTTCGATCCAGCCGTCGGAATTCATGAAGCCCGCTTTCGTCGTCGTCTGCGCCTGGCTGTTTGCCGAGCATGCGCGTCAGCCTGAAATCCCCGGCAATCTCTTTGCCATTATCTTGTTCGGCATTGTCGCCGCGCTGCTCGTTGCGCAGCCCGACCTCGGCCAGACCATCCTGACGACCGCTGTCTGGGGTGGCATGTTCTTCATGGCCGGCATGCCTTGGATCTGGATCATGCTGCTCGGCATCGGCGGCGCCGGCGGTCTGCTCGGCGCCTACTACGTCTTTCCGCACGTTGCGCTGCGCATAGACAAGTTCATGACCGGCGAGGGCGACACGTTCCAGATCGACACGGCCCGTGAGGCGATCATCCGCGGCAGCTGGTTTGGTCAGGGACCGGGCGAGGGCATTGTGAAGCGCATCATCCCGGACGCGCATACCGACTTTATCTTCTCCGTCGCTGCCGAGGAATTCGGCATCGTCTTCTGCATGGCGCTCGTCGCGCTGTTTTCCGTGCTGGTGCTGCGCGGCCTGTCGCATGCCTATCGCGAGCGCAACGATTTCAACCGCTTCGCCGTCGCCGGTCTCGTGCTGCAGATGGGCATCCAGTCGATCATCAACATCGGCGTCAATCTCGAGCTGCTGCCGGCAAAGGGCATGACGCTGCCGCTTATCTCCTACGGCGGCTCGTCCATGGTGGCGATCTGCGTCACCGCCGGCTTTATTCTGGCGCTGACGCGCCATCGCCCGGAAAAACGTGCGCAGGACCGGAGCCTCTTCCGCGTCCCGCACGGAATGCCCGCGGAGTAAGAGGTCATGAGCAAAGGCATCGTGCTGCTTGCCGCCGGGGGGACCGGCGGCCACGTGTTCCCGGCGGAGGCGCTGGCCTTCAAGCTGAAGGAGCGTGATTATTCGGTGCATCTCGTCACCGACAGCCGAGCCGAACGTTATGCCGGCAAGTTCCCGGCCGAGCAGATCCATGTCGTGCCGTCGGCGACGATCGGCTCGAGGAACCCGGTCGCCGTCGCCCGCTCGCTGTGGACGCTGTGGAGCGGCATGCGAGCGGCCAAAAGGCTGATCCAGCGGCTGAAGCCGGTGATTGTCGTCGGCTTTGGCGGTTACCCAACCGTGCCGCCGCTGCTGGCCGCCACGCGGCTCGGCGTTGCCTCGATGCTGCATGAGCAGAATGCGGTCATGGGCCGGGCAAACAAGGCGCTGGCTCCGCGCGTCAAGGCGATTGCCGGCGGCTTTCTGCCGGAAAGCGGCGATGCTTTTTCCGAGAAGACGGTTGCAACAGGCAATCCCGTGCGCCCGGCGATCCTTGCCGCGGCCGAGCAGCCCTACCTGCCCTCGCATCCCGGCGAGCCGTTCAATCTTGTGGTCTTCGGCGGCAGCCAGGGCGCGCAGTATTTTTCCAAGGCCATGCCGACGGCGATCAGCCTGCTCGACGACGGCCTGCGCGGACGGCTCAGGGTGACTCAGCAAGTGCGCCCTGAGGATATGGAGATGGTCAGCGGCTGCGTCGCCAAGCTGGAGATGGGAGCCGATATCGCGCCATTTTTCAACGATATGGCGGAACGCCTTGCCCGGGCACATCTGGTGATCTGCCGCTCCGGCGCCTCCACGGTCTCGGAAATCTCCGTCATCGGACGCCCGGCCATTCTGGTGCCTTATCCGCATGCGCTCGACCATGATCAAGCGGCAAACGCCGCCGCGCTGGCTGCGACCGGAGGAGCGAAGGTGATCCCTCAGTCGGAGCTTTCGCCTGAACGCATCGCCTCTATACTGAGCCATGTGATGAACGATCCGGACAAGCTTTCGCACATGGCGGCGGCGGCCAAGCTCGCCGGAAAACCGGATGCGGCGAACTTGCTTGCCGACATGGTTGAGGCTATTGCCGCCGGCAAGACAGTCTCGGAATTCAAGAGGACACGCGCATGAAACTGCCGAAGGCGATCGGTCTCGTCCATTTCATCGGCATTGGCGGCATCGGCATGAGCGGCATTGCCGAAGTGCTGCACAATCTCGGCCACAAGGTGCAGGGATCGGATCAATCAGACAGCGCCAATGTGCAGCGCCTGCGCGACAAAGGCATTGAGGTCTTCGTAGGCCATCGCGCCGAAAATCTCGGCGATGCCGAAGTCGTCGTCGTTTCGACGGCGATCAAGAAGAGCAATCCGGAACTCATCGCCGCGCGTGAAAAGCTGCTGCCGGTGGTGCGCCGCGCCGAAATGCTTGCCGAGTTGATGCGCTTCCGCAATGCGATTGCCATCGGCGGCACGCACGGCAAGACGACGACCACCTCGCTGGTCGCCACCCTGCTCGAGGCTGGCGGGCTCGATCCGACAGTCATCAATGGCGGCATCATCAACGCCTACGGCACCAATGCCCGCATGGGCGAGGGCGAGTGGATGGTGGTCGAGGCCGACGAATCCGACGGCACCTTCCTGAAGCTGCCCGCCGATGTCGCCGTCATCACCAATATCGATCCCGAACATCTCGACCATTACGGCAGTTTCGACGCCGTGCGCGCCGCCTTCCGGCAGTTCGTCGAGAACGTGCCGTTCTACGGCTTCGGCGTCATGTGCCTTGATCATCCCGAGGTGCAGTCGTTGGTCGGCCGCATCGAGGACCGCAAGATCATCACCTATGGCGAGAACCCGCAGGCCGACGTGCGTTTCAAGAATGTGCGCATCGACGGCACGCGCTCGATTTTCGACGTCGAGATCCGCCGCCGCCGCACCGGCCAGAGGACCGAGCTCAAGGGGCTGGTCATGCCGATGCCCGGCCGCCACAATATATCGAACGCCACGGCGGCGATCGCGGTCGCCAACCGGCTCGGCATATCGAGCGAGGCTATCGCCAAGGGGCTTGCCTCCTTCGGCGGCGTCAAGCGCCGCTTCACGCTGACCGGCGAATGGAACGGCGTGCAGATCTTCGACGATTACGGCCACCATCCGGTCGAGATCAAGGCGGTGCTGAAGGCGGCCCGCGAGGCCTGCAAGGGGCGCATCATCGCCGTCCACCAGCCGCACCGTTACACGCGTCTCGCGAGCTTGTTCGAGGAATTCGCCGCCTGCTTCAACGACGCCGACAGCATCTTCCTTGCGCCCGTTTATGCGGCGGGCGAGGATGCGATCGAAGGTATCGACTCGATATCGCTCGTCTCGCGCATCAAATCCGGCGGCCATCGCGACGCCCGCTTCCTCGCTTCGGCGGAGCTTCTGCCGCAAATGGTTGCGGAGGTTGCAAAGCCTGGCGATTTCGTGGTTCTGTTGGGGGCTGGGAGCATCACATCATGGGCAGCAGCACTGCCCAACCAACTGGAAGGCCTATCGGGAAAGTCCGCATGAAACAGGTGAATGGGGAAAAGCTTCTCGCGTCTCTCGGAGACGGTGTAAAGGATATCCGCGGCCGTATCACGCCGGATGCCCCCATGGATCGCGTCACCTGGTTCAGGGCCGGGGGTCTGGCCGAACTGATGTTCCAGCCGCATGACGTCGACGATCTCATTGCCTTCCTGAAGATATTGCCGGAAGAGGTGCCGCTGACGGTGGTCGGCGTTGGCTCCAATATCTTGGTGCGCGACGGCGGCATTCCCGGCGTGGTGCTGCGCCTGTCGGCCAAGGGCTTCGGCTTCGTCGAACTGGCCGGTGAAAACCGCATCCTTGCCGGCGCCATCTGCCCGGACAAGCATGTCGCGGCGATGGCGATGGACAATGGCATCGGCGGCTTTCATTTCTTCTACGGCATACCCGGCGGCATCGGCGGCGCGGCACGCATGAATGCCGGGGCGAACGGCGTCGAGACGCGTGAGCGGCTGATCGAGGTTAACGCCGTAGACCGCAAGGGCAACAAGCATGTGCTTTCCAATACAGAGATGGGCTATTCCTACCGGCATTCAAAGGCACCCGCCGATCTGATCTTCACTTCGGTGCTGTTCGAGGGCTATCCGGAAGATCGCGCCCAGATTCGCGCCGAAATGGACGCTGTGCGCAATCACCGCGAGACGGTGCAGCCGGTGCGTGAGAAAACCGGCGGCTCGACCTTCAAGAACCCGCCGGGCCATTCGGCCTGGAAGCTGATCGATGAGGCAGGCTGCCGCGGCCTCGTGATCGGCGGCGCACAGATGTCGTCGCTTCACTGCAACTTCATGATCAACATGGGTCAGGCGACGGGCTACGATCTCGAATATCTCGGAGAGCAGGTGCGCCGTGAGGTCTTCGAGAAAGACGGCATCAAGCTCGAATGGGAAATCAAGCGCCTCGGCGTCTTCATGCCCGGCCGGGAAGTGCGCCCGTTCCAGGGCGTGACGAGCGAATAAGCTATTCTACTGCCTGTTTAAGGCCTTCGCGCGGGGTGACGACGGGTGACCAGCCGAGAACGTCGCGCGCTCGGGATATGTCGACCTGCAGCGAACCACAGAGGCGCTGATAGACGGCTTCCTTCCCGAGTGCCTTTGCCGCCATGTGCAGCAGTGCAGGCGGGAAGGGGACCAGCATCGGCTTGACGCCCAGCCCCGCGGCAATTCCCCTGATGAGATCAGGCGTCGAGAGGTCCTCGCCATCTCCAGCAAGGAAAGTCTCGCCCGCAGCGGCGGGATGGTCCATGCAGGCGATGATCAGATCGACGAGATTTTGCACTGCGACCAATGTGCGGCGGTTCTTTAGCGAAGCGAAGGGGAGCGGCAATTTCCTGCGGACAAGATTGACGAGCAGCGCGAAGTTGCCGCGTGCGCCGGGACCATAAACCAGCGGCGGGCGGATGATGACGACTTCCATGCCGGTGCGCGCTGCGATTTCGCGCAGGCCGATTTCGCATTCCAGTTTCGAAATGCCGTAGGGATCGATTGGGTTCGGCCTGTCGTCGTGCCGGAACGGCCGGTCGGTCTGTTCTCCGTTGACCTTGATGGTGCTGATGAAGACGAACCTCTGCACGCCGGCGTGGGCGGCTTGTTCGGCGAGATTGAGCGCGGCGGCGGTGTTGACCCGGCGGAACTCCGCTAGCGGATCGGCTGCGCGGTCGTTCATGATGTGAACGCGGGCGGCGAGATGGACGATGACGTCGACGCCTTCAAGCGCGGCTGTCCAATCGGTTCCGTCGGTAATTTCAATCGGAAAATGCGCTACCTCAGGCGGAAAGGGAGAGGCCTGGGATCTCGTGGTCGCCACGAGCTCGCAAGTTTTGTCTATGTGCAGTCGTTTGACAAGCGGACTACCGACGAAGCCGGCTGCGCCGGTGACGAGGCATCGCATGATTTTCTCCCTGCTCACCCATGCGTCTTCGCTAGCCGGAAGTGATATCGGCATCAATAGAAAAGCGGTGACGCCCGCGCCGAGACCCTTTGCATTAATCAAATCGAGACGCTGGGCCGCCGCCTCACTGTTGCCGGTATCCGGCTGAGAGATGACACCCGATTCTGTTGACTGATTCCATCGCGACTGAGCGCGATTGGATATGTCGTTGAATGAATGGGCTTTTTCGATTCCGCTCGGGTTCATTTCCCGGGCGCGAAGGGAATGGTTGCACAATCAGCAAAAGTTAAAAGGCCGCATAACTCCGGGCTAACAGTTAACGAAAGTAAACACTTCATTAACCATAATGATGCTCTAATGCATGTGAGGCCCGGCAAAGGCGCGAACGACGCAGACAGCTTCGCGCAAGCGTCGATTTCAAAAGTGGAAGTTATTTTTGGGGGTGTTGATGAGTCGCAAGCATGTCGCTGTCCTGATGGGCGGATTTTCCTCGGAAAGGCCTGTCAGCCTTTCCTCGGGAAAGGCTTGCGCAGAGGCCCTCGAAGCCGAAGGCTTCAAGGTGACGTGCATCGACGTGGCGCGCAACGTCTCCGAGAGGCTCGCGGCGCTGAAGCCCGATGTCATCTTCAATGCGCTGCATGGGCCCTTCGGGGAGGATGGCACCATCCAGGGTATCCTAGAATATCTCGAGATCCCCTATACGCATTCGGGCGTGCTTGCCTCGGCTCTGGCGATGGACAAGGACAAGGCGAAGCTTGTTGCCGCTGCCGCCGGCATTCCGGTCGCCGAATCGCAGGTCATCAATCGTTTCGCTTTTCCTTCGGTCCATCCGATGAAGCCGCCCTATGTGGTGAAGCCGGTGCGTGAAGGGTCGAGCTTCGGCGTCGTGATCGTCACCGAAGATCAGACCCATCCGCCGCAGGTGGTCAGTTCGCCCGAATGGCGCTATGGCGAAGAGGTGCTGGTCGAGCGCTATGTCTACGGCCGCGAGCTCACCTGCGGTGTCATGGGCGAGACTGCGCTCGGTGTCACGGAGGTGGTGCCGCAGGGACACAATTTTTATGATTACGATTCCAAGTATGCTGCGGGCGGTTCAAAACACGTCATCCCGGCGAAAATTTCACCGAATATTTACCAAAAAATACAAACATTGGCGCTAAGGGCGCATCAGGCAATCGGTTGTCGCGGCGTCAGTCGGTCCGACTTTCGTTACGACGATCGTTTCTCCGAAGACGGCGAAATCATCTGGCTGGAGGTCAATACCCAGCCAGGCATGACTCCTACCTCGCTCGTGCCCGAAATGGCCGGTCATGCCGGCTATTCCTTTGGTGAGTTTCTCCGGTGGATGGTGGAGGACGCGTCTTGTTTGCGTTGACGGTCAAGAGGATAGGGCGCCCCAGCCATCATGCTGTGCTTCCGATCGTGGAAGCCGAAGAGCGATTCGTGCTGCCGCGTCCGCTGCGCCGCGTCACTCGTTTCTTGATCAGCCTCGGTAGCGGCCGCATCTACATTCCGGCCCATACCGGGACGGTGTCGGCGCTTGCCTTTTTGGCTGCGACCGGCCTCTACGGTATGTCGCTCGGCGGTCACACCGAAGCCGTCGCGCAGGCCACGACGACGGCCGCAGGTTTTGCGATCGAGAATGTGAAGGTCTCCGGCAATTCGGAAACCTCCGAAATCGAGATCCTGCAGCTGATCGGCCTCGACGGCACGACCTCACTGGTCGCGCTCGACGTCGATGCGGCCCGCCGGAAGATCGCGCACCTTCCCTGGGTCGAGAATGTCGAGGTTCGAAAGATCTATCCGAGGACGATCGAAGTGAAGCTCAAGGAGCGTGAGGCCTATGCGATCTGGCAGCACGGGCAGGAGCTTTCGCTGATCGAGAAGAACGGCAGCGTCATTGCGCCGTTGCGCGACAACAAATTTTCGTCGCTGCCGCTCGTCGTCGGGCGCGACGCCGAGACCGCGGCGGCTTCGCTCGGCGACGCCTTCGCGAAGTGGCCCGACGTGAAGGCCCGGGTGAAGGCCTATGTCTGGATATCGGGCCGTCGTTGGGATCTACACATGGATAACGGCGTCATCGTCAAGCTGCCGGAAGACGGCATCGATCAGGCGCTGGCCACGCTTTCGAAGTTCGACAAGGAGCATCAGCTCCTGGAGCGGGACATCGCCGCGGTCGATCTGAGATTGCCCGACAGGACCGCGATCCAGCTGACGCCGGAAGCGGCGGTCCGCCGGCAGGCGGCGGTTACGGAGCGTACCAAGGAATTGAAGAAGGCGGGGCAGAATATATGAGCTTGTTCGGTTCATCCCATTTCGGATTGCCGCGCCTGAAGCCGCTTTCGTCGAAGCGGTCGCATGTCGTTTCGGTGCTCGACATCGGCTCGACCAAGGTCGTCTGCATGATCGGCCGGCTGACGCCGCGCGAGGAAAGCCAGATCCTGCCGGGCCGCACGCACAATATCGAGATCATCGGCATCGGCCATCAGCGCTCCCGCGGCATCAAGACCGGCGTCATCGCCGATCTTGATGCGCTGGAAGGCGTCATCCGTCTTGCCGTCGATGCGGCGGAGCGTATGGCGGGGCTGACCGTCGAGAGCCTGATCGTCAACCTGACGGCCGGCCGCCTTGGCAGCGACATCTACACCGCGACGATTGATCTCGGCGGTCAGGAAGTCGAGCTTAACGACCTCAAGAAAGTGCTCTCGGCTGCCTGCCAGCAATCGCTGCGCCAGGACCGCTCGGTGCTGCATTCGCTGGCGACCGGCTTCTCGCTCGACGGCGAGCGCGGCATTCGCGACCCGCTGGCAATGTACGGCGATGCGCTCGGCGTCGACATGCATGTCGTGACCGCGGAGCGCTCGGCACTGAAGAACCTCGAGCTTAGCGTCAATCGCGCGCATCTTTCTGTCGAAGGTATCGTCGCGACGCCTTATGCATCGGGCCTTGCCGCTCTCGTCGACGACGAGGTCGAGCTCGGCTGTGCGGCGATCGACATGGGCGGCGGCACGACGACGATCTCGGTCTTTGCCGAAGGCAAGCTCGTTCATACCGATGCCGTCGGGCTCGGCGGCCATCATGTCACCACAGACCTCGCCCGCGGCCTTTCGACCCGCATCGAGGATGCCGAGCGGCTGAAGGTCGTGCATGCCTCCGCGCTCTTGAATTCCTCCGATGAACGCGAGCTGATCTCGATACCGCCGATCGGCGAGGACGATCGCGACCAGCCGTCGCAGGTGCCGCGGGCGCTCGTTTCGCGCATCGTATCGGCCCGAATCGAAGAGACGATGGAACTGATCCGCGACCGTATCCAGCGTTCCGGCTTCAGCCCGATCGTCGGAAAACGCGTCGTGCTGACGGGAGGCGCGAGCCAGCTGACCGGCCTTGCCGAGGTGGCGCGGCGCATTCTGGCCCGCAACGTCCGCATCGGCCGTCCGATGGGCGTCTCGGGACTGCCGACGGCGGCCAAAGGCCCGGCCTTTTCGACGGCCGTCGGCCTGATGATCTATCCGCAGGTCGCGGACATGGAGACACATGCGTCACAGAGCGGTCTGCTCATGTCGCTTGGGGGAAATAACAGCCGCATAGCCCGCATGGGTCAGTGGCTGAAGGAAAGCTTCTGAAATTTGCGTAATTGGCCGGCGTGGCGATGCGGCCAGAGAGAGAAGGAACAGGTACCATGACCATCAAGCTGCAAAAGCCTGACATCACAGAGCTGAAGCCGCGCATCACCGTGTTCGGCGTCGGCGGCGGCGGCGGCAACGCCGTCAACAACATGATCACCGCGGGCCTCCAGGGCGTCGACTTCGTCGTTGCCAACACGGATGCGCAGGCGCTGACGATGACGAAGGCCGAGCGCATCATCCAGCTCGGCGCCAACGTCACCGAAGGCCTCGGCGCCGGCTCGCAGCCGGAAGTCGGCCGCGCGGCCGCCGAAGAGTGCATCGACGAGATCATCGATCACCTGAACGGCACGCATATGTGCTTCGTCACCGCCGGCATGGGCGGCGGCACCGGCACCGGTGCTGCTCCCGTCGTCGCGCAGGCCGCCCGCAACAAGGGCATCCTGACGGTCGGCGTCGTCACCAAGCCGTTCCATTTCGAAGGCGGCCGCCGCATGCGCCTGGCCGAGATGGGCATCCAGGAACTGCAGAAGTCTGTCGACACGCTGATCGTCATTCCGAACCAGAACCTCTTCCGCATTGCCAACGACAAGACGACCTTCGCCGACGCTTTCGCCATGGCCGACCAGGTTCTCTATTCCGGCGTTGCCTGCATCACCGACCTGATGGTGAAGGAAGGCCTCATCAACCTCGACTTCGCCGACGTCCGCTCGGTGATGCGTGAAATGGGCCGTGCGATGATGGGCACCGGCGAGGCCTCCGGCGCCGGCCGCGCGTTGCAGGCAGCCGAAGCGGCAATCGCCAACCCGTTGCTCGACGAAACCTCGATGAAGGGTGCCCAGGGCCTGCTGATCTCCATCACCGGCGGCCGCGACCTCACCCTCTTCGAAGTCGACGAAGCTGCGACCCGCATCCGCGAAGAAGTCGATCCGGACGCCAACATCATCCTGGGCGCCACCTTCGACGAATCGCTCGAAGGCATCATTCGCGTCTCGGTCGTCGCGACCGGTATCGACCGGGCGATCAGCGAAGCCGCCGAGCGCAACTTCCAGCCGGCCGCCAGGCCCGCTATCCGTCCCTCCGCGGCTGTTGCTCCGGCAGCGGCCGCAGTTCAGCCTGCGCCGGTTATGCAGGCACCGAAGGCCATCGATCCGATCGCGCAGACCATCCGCCAATCCGAGATGGAACGTGAGCTCGAAATTCCGGCCCCGCGTGCCAGCGCCCCCGTCCAGCAGCCTGCTGCGCAGCAGGAAGTCTTCCGTCCGCAGAGCAAGATCTTCGCGCCTGCACCGGAAGCTCCGGCCATGCGTCCTCAGGTGCAGCAGCAGGCTCCGGCGCCGGTAATGAGCCAGCCGGTGATGAGCCAGCCCGTCCAGCAGCAGCCCATCCAGCCGCAGCCGATCCGACAGGAGCCGATTATCCGGCAGGCGGCTGAACCGGTGCGCATGCCGAAGGTCGAGGATTTCCCGCCGGTCGTCCAGGCTGAACTCGACCACCGCACGCAGCCGGCTTCGGCGCATCAGCAGGAAGAGCGCGGCCCAATGGGCTTGCTCAAGCGAATCACCAATTCGCTTGGCCGCCGCGACGATGACGCGGTTGCCGCCGACATGACCGCCGCGCCGCCGGCCGCATCGCAGCAGCGCCGTCCGTTGTCGCCGGAGGCAAGCCTCTATGCGCCACGCCGCGGCAATCTCGATGATCAGGGTCGTGCAGTTCCGCAGGCTCGCATGATGCAGGAAGACGATCAGCTGGAAATTCCGGCATTCCTGCGCCGCCAGTCGAACTGAAATATCGCGGGCTTCGGCACCGTTCATGCCCGGGATCCAGGTCCCGGGCATTGCTGTTTTCGGCCGAGAATTCCTGAGCGATATCAATCGTGTGACTTCGTAACAAAACGAAAGAAACAGTGATTTGGATTGGAGCGCCGGCGCACGTAAATATGGCGCAAGAAAACTGCGCTGGGAGTCGTCTAGACGAGGCTCTTTCTGCAGAAAGAATGATAACCGCGCCGTGGCACCAACCGCTGGAGCGGAAAAATAAAGGCAGATTTTATGGCTATTGGCTTGCTGGGTTTTCAAACGACGGTATCGCGTCCGGTGACGCTCTCGGGCATCGGCGTTCATTCGGGCGCGAATGTCTCGATCACGCTGAACCCGGCCGAAGCGGACACTGGCGTCGTTTTCCAGCGCCTGCATGATAATGGCGACATCACCGAACTGAAGGCCGTCTCTTCGCAGGTCGGCAATACAGACCTCTGCACGGTGCTCGGCTTCTCACCCACGCATTCAATCGCGACGATCGAACATGTCATGGCCGCCGTCTATGCTCTCGGCCTCGACAATGTCCTCATTGAGGTGCAGGGCGCAGAAATGCCCATCATGGACGGCAGTTCGCTGCCCTTCGTCGAAGCGATCGAGCAGGCCGGTCTCATCTCGCTCGGCGTCAAGCGTCGCTATATCCGCATCACCAAGCCGGTGCGGATCGAGCATGGCGGCTCCTGGAGCGAATTCCGTCCCTATGACGGCACGCGCTTCGAAGTCGAGATCGATTTCGAATGCCCACTGATCGGCCGGCAAAAGTGGGCCGGCGACCTAAACGCCGCCGTCTTTAAGTCCGAACTTTCCCGCGCCCGCACCTTCGGCTTCATGCGTGATGTTGAACGTCTCTGGGCATCGGGCCATGCGCTCGGTTCTTCGCTTGAAAATTCCGTCGTCATCTCGGACGACAATACCGTCATCAATGTCGAAGGCCTGCGATATGCCAAGGACGAGTTTGTTCGCCACAAGACGCTTGATGCCGTTGGCGACCTGTCTCTCGCTGGCGTCCAGTTCATCGGTTGCTACCGATCCTATCGTGGCGGCCATAAGATGAATGCCAATGCTTTGAAGGCGCTGCTCGCCGATCCCTCCGCCTACGAGGTGGTCGAGACCTCGACGCCGCGCCAGCGCGTCGCCGCTCGTGAACTGATCGCCGTCAACGCTTCGGAATTCGCTCCCTGGTCGGCATGACCTCCAGCATATTCTCAAGACCAGGCCGCCTCTTCCCGGAGGCGGTTTTTTTATGTCGGCCCGAGTCTGTGGTGACAGGCATTTTCTCGCAGTTGCTTAGCTGCCACAGGTCGGCAAGAAGGTGAAAAGCCGGCCAATCCGGCGGCGGCTGCCACAAAAATGCGTTAATGCCTTATCATTGCGTTGCTCTTGATGCACATTTGTGGCTAGAAACGCCAGCGAGGCGTGGCTGTCGTGGAGCGAGCGGCGGCATTGGGGTTCTTTTGAATGGCTTATGCAGGATCTGAAGGTATGATGAAGACAGCGCGCGCTTTGTTCGCATCGCTTCTGGTGCTGAGCGCAGGCGCCTCGATCTCCGGCTGCCAGTCGGATCCCGATATCGACATCACCAAGCTTGGCCTCGAAACCGATCCGCCTGACGTGCTCTACACCCAGGGCCTTGCCAATATGAAGGCGGGCAACATGGCGGAAGCAGCGCGCAAGTTCGATGCAATCGATCGCGAGAACCCATTCTCCGAATGGGCGCGCAAGGCGCTGGTCATGAGCACCTTTGTCAAATACCGCCAGGGCAAGCTCGATGATGCGCTTGCCTCGGGTAATCGCTACATGTCGCAATATCCGAAGTCCCAGGACGCTGCCTATGTGCAGTATCTCATCGGTCTCACCTATTCCAAACAGATCGTCGACGTGACCCAGGACCAGCGCGCCTCGGCTAAGACGATCGAGGCGATGCAGGCTGTGATCGACAACTACCCGAACTCCGAATATGTCGATGACGCGCAGGCGAAGATCCGCTACGCCCGTGATCAGCTCGCCGGCAAGGAAATGCAGATCGGCCGCTACTATATGGAGCGGAAGGAATATCTCGCCGCAATCTCGCGTTTCCGCATCGTCGTCGAGAAATATCCGAATACGAACCAGATCGAGGAAGCCTTGGCCCGTCTCGTCGAGGCTTATTACGCCATGGGTATCGTCGACGAGGCGCAGACCGCGGCAGCCGTTCTTGGTCACAACTATCCGGACAGCCAGTGGTACGCCGATTCCTACAAGCTGCTGCAGACAGGTGGCGCCGAGCCGCGTGAGAACAAGGGCTCCTGGATCGCTGCGGCAGGCAAGAAACTCCTGCTCGGTTCCTAAGTCCCATGCTGATCCAGCTTTCGATCCGCGATATCGTCCTGATCGATCGGCTGGATCTTGCCTTCGAGACCGGTCTGTCCGTGCTGACGGGCGAGACCGGCGCGGGCAAATCCATCCTGCTCGACAGTCTTTCGCTGGCGCTCGGCGGGCGCGGCGATGGCGGTCTGGTGCGCCATGGCGAAGACAGGGGCCAGGTGACGGCGGTGTTCGACGTCGGCATGGACCACGGGGCGCGGGTGCTCCTGCGTGAAAACGGCATCGACGACGAGGGCGACCTGATCTTCCGCCGTCAGCAATCGGCCGATGGTCGCACCAAGGCCTATGTCAACGATCAACCGGTGGGTGTGCAACTGATGCGCCAGGCCGGCCAGATGCTGGTCGAGATCCACGGCCAGCACGATGATCGCGCTCTTGTCGACACGAATGCCCATCGCAACCTGCTCGATGCCTTTGCCGGCCTCACCGATGAGGTTGCTGAGGTCTCCCGCCTGTATCGTATTTGGCGCGACAGCGAACGGACGCTGAAAAAGCATCGCGAGAAGGTGGAAAGTGCGGCGCGCGAGGCTGACTATCTGCGTTCCTCTGTGGCAGAGCTGGAGAAACTCTCGCCACAGGACGGCGAGGAGGACGAACTCGCCGAAAGCAGGCAGAGGATGATGAAGGCGGAGCGAATAGCCGGCGACATCGCCGAAGCCTCCGAATTCCTGAACGGCAATGCCTCGCCGGTGCCGCATATCGCCTCGCTGGTGCGCAGACTGGAGCGCAAGAGCCATGAAGCGCCCGGGCTGCTCGAAGACACCGTGACGTTACTCGATGCTGCGCTCGACCAGCTTTCCAATGCGCAGATGGAAGTCGAGGCAGCGCTGCGCAAGACCGAATACGATCCGCGAGAACTGGAGCGGGTGGAGGAGCGGCTTTTCGCGCTCAGAGCCGCGTCGCGCAAATATTCCGTGCCCGTCACCGAACTGCCGGCGCTTGCGGTGCGCATGATCGCTGATCTCGCCGATCTCGATGCAGGCGAGGAGCGGCTGGCGCATCTGGAAGCGGAGGTCGGTCTGGCGCGAGAGAATTACGATTCGGCGGCGCGCTCGCTTTCCGACAAGCGCCATCAAGCCGGCACTGCGCTGGCTGCTGCCGTAATGGCCGAACTGCCGGCGCTGAAGCTCGAACGCGCTCGTTTTATGGTCGAGATCACCACGGATGCGCAGGAGGCGCTTCCCGAAGGCATCGACGTCGTCGAGTTCCATGTCCAGACCAATCCCGGCACGCGCCCCGGCTCGATCATGAAGGTGGCCTCCGGCGGTGAGCTGTCGCGTTTCCTGCTGGCGCTGAAGGTGGCGCTCGCCGATCGCGGCTCCGCCCCAACGCTCGTTTTCGACGAAATCGATACCGGTGTCGGCGGTGCTGTGGCCGATGCGATCGGCCAGCGGCTGAAGCGGCTGTCCGAGCGGGTCCAGGTGCTGTCGGTCACACATGCGCCGCAGGTCGCGGCGCGGGCGGCAACGCATCTGCTGATCTCCAAGGGGCCGGCGGCCGAGGGTTCCGAAAAAATCGCCACGCGCGTCGCGACGATGGCGCACAAGGATCGCACCGAGGAGATCGCCCGCATGCTCGCCGGCGCCTCGGTAACGGAAGAGGCGAGGGCGGCGGCGAAGCGGCTGCTGGCCGGTAACGGCTGATAGCCGCAGCCGGCACGCTGACAAATACCCCGCTTCGCGCTATGCCGATTGCTCCGATTAGCGGCGATACGTTGCCATGCGCCTGTTCCATTTCAGCGATAACTCCGGCATCGCAGCGTTCGAGCCGCGTGCCGTTAGCATCCCCCCAATCCGCCCGGCCGGCCAGGAATGGCTGAACGGTCCGCTCGTCTGGGCGATCGATGCCGATCATGACTTCATGTATCTCTTTCCGCGAGATTGCCCGCGGATTCTGATCTGGGCCACGTCCGAGACGCCGGAAGCCGAGAGGCGGCATTGGCTTGCAGGTTGCCGGGCAGCAGCCTATGTCGAGCGTCGTTGGCTGGAACGGCTCTCGGCGGTGACAGTTTATCGTTACGCGCTGCCGGCCGAAGGTTTCGAGGAGCTCGGCGATGCGGGCATGTGGGTGGCTCGCCGGCGTATAGTTCCGATCGAATGCACCGCCATTTCGCGGCTCGACCGGGAATTCATGCCGCGCGGAGTGGAACTGCGGGTGGTCGACAGTTTGCAGCCGCTGAAAGGCCTGTGGAACAGCGGACTGCATGTCAGCGGCATCCGGCTGCGCAACGCGTTGGATTGGGAATAGGCTGGTAGGCAGTCCTCACCGGTCAGGGTAAGCAGGCTCTCTTTTCATCCGGCGATTTTGCTCTAAAAACAATGCAGATTTCTGGCCAGATTCTCTGGAGTGATGTTCCATGTCCACCGAAGGTTCCGCCATCGACACGTTGACGATCGAAGAGGCTGCCGCCGAGCTCGAGCGGCTGGCAAGGGAGATCGCGCACCACGACGCGCTCTATCACGGCAAGGACCAGCCGGAGATTTCAGATGCCGATTACGATGCGCTGAAGCGCCGCAACGATGCGCTGGAAGCGCAGTTTCCCGAGCTGATCCGTGAGGACAGCCCGTCGCGACGAGTCGGTGCAGCGCCCTCGGTCACCTTCTCGCCCGTCGTCCATGCGCGGCCGATGCTGTCACTCGACAACACGTTTTCGCAGGAGGACGTGCAGGATTTCGTTGCCAGCGTCTACCGCTTCCTCGGCCGCCTGCCGGACCAGTCGATTGCTTTTACCGCCGAACCGAAGATCGATGGGCTATCGATGTCGATCCGCTACGAGAACGGGAGACTGACGACGGCTGCGACACGCGGTGACGGCACCACGGGGGAAAACGTCACCGCCAACATCCGCACCATATCCGAAATTCCCAACCAGCTGCCGAAGGGTGTCCCCGCAGTCGTGGAAATCCGCGGCGAGGTTTATATGGCCAAGAGCGATTTCCTGGCGCTCAACCGCCAGATGGAGGCGGAGGGCAAGCAGACCTATGTCAATCCGCGCAACACGGCGGCGGGATCGCTGCGCCAACTCGACGCCAAGGTGACGGCGAGCCGCAAGCTGAAATTCTTCGCCTATGCCTGGGGCGAGATGTCGGACATGCCGGCCGACACGCAATTCGGCATGGTGCAGACCTTCAAGGACTGGGGCTTCCCGGTCAATCCGTTGATGAAGCGGCTGAATTCGGTCGCCGACATCCTGGCGCATTACGACGAGATCGGCCTCAAGCGCCCGGATCTCGATTACGATATCGACGGCGTCGTCTACAAGGTCGACAGCCTGGAACTGCAGCAGCGCCTCGGCTTCCGCTCGCGAAGCCCGCGGTGGGCGACGGCGCATAAATTCCCGGCCGAGCAGGCCTTCACCGAGGTCGAGAAGATCGAGATCCAGGTCGGCCGGACCGGTGCGCTGACGCCTGTGGCCCGGCTGAAGCCGATCACGGTCGGCGGCGTCGTCGTCACCAACGCGACACTGCACAATGAGGACTACATCAAGGGCATCGGCAATAGCGGCGAGCGCATCCGGCCGAAGGAGCACGATATTCGCGAGGGCGATACCGTCATCGTCCAGCGCGCCGGCGATGTCATTCCGCAGATCCTCGACGTGGTGATGGAAAAGCGTCTCGCCGAGGCGAAGCCATATGATTTTCCCAAGACCTGCCCGGTCTGCGGTTCGCATGCGGTGCGCGAGGTCAATGAGAAGACCGGCAAGATGGATTCGGTGCGCCGCTGCACGGGCGGCTTCATCTGCCGGGCGCAGGCGACGGAGCATCTGAAGCATTTCGTTTCGCGCAACGCCTTCGATATCGAGGGGCTCGGTTCGAAGCAGATCGACTTCTTCTTCGAAAATGAAGATGCGTCGCTGCAGATCCGCACGGCGCCCGATATCTTCACCTTGGAGAAGCGCCAGGCGCAGTCGCTGACCAAGCTGGAGAATATCGACGGCTTCGGCAAGGTCAGCGTCGGCAAGCTCTATGCGGCGATCAACGAGCGGCGCAGCATTGCGCTCCACCGTTTCATCTATGCGCTCGGCATTCGCCATGTCGGTGAAACTACGGCAAAACTCTTGGCGCGCTCCTACGGCACCTATGAAGCCTTTGCGGCCGCGATGAAGGAGGCCGCACCGCTTTCCGGCGACGCCTGGAACGATCTCAACGCCATCGAGGGTATCGGTGAGGTCGTGGCGCGCGCGATTGTCGAGTTCTACAAGGAGCCGCGCAACATCGAAGTGATCGGCCGTCTGCTTGAAGAAGTGACGCCCGCAGCGGCCGAGCAACCGGTGACGACGGGCAGTCCTGTGGCTGGCAAGACCGTGGTCTTCACCGGCTCGCTCGAAAAATTCACCCGCGACGAGGCGAAGGCAAGGGCCGAAAGCCTCGGCGCCAAGGTCGCGGGATCGGTATCGAAGAAGACCGACATCGTCGTTGCCGGTCCCGGCGCCGGCTCGAAGCTCGACAAGGCGCGCGAACTCGGCGTCCAGACGATGGATGAGGATGAGTGGCTGGCGCTGATTGGCGGATGAGGAAGCCGGCGTCAGAATGCCCGCATCCTGTTCGGCGTTGCCTCGGCCTTGTGCGAGGATCTGCTGCGCCCGTTGCCAATGCTCGTGATAAGCCGGGCAAGCCCAAGCATGACGAGGGATGCGGATAGACCCCTCCGACTCAGGTCCTCAGCCGCGCCATCGTATAGGCATCGGCATAGTGTCCGGCGCGATATCCGAAAGCACGCAGATGCCCTTCCTTTTCGAAGCCGAACTTCTCGTAGAGAGCGATCGCAGCCGCGTTGTCGGTATATACGGTCAGTTCGAGCCGCTTGATGTCGAGCCAGTCGTCGGCTGCATCGACCATCGCGCCAAGCAGGATGCGGCCGAATCCGCGACCGGTGAAGTCGTCATGCACGCCCATGCCGAGGCTGGCGACGTGCTGGCGACGGCCGCTAAGGCGGTTGAGCCCGCAATTGCCGACGATCTTGCCATTTAGAGTCACGACAAGGTTGAGCGCGCCCGCCGATGGGTTTTCCATGTTCTTGCGGACCTCCTCAATCCGCTGGTAAGGCGGCCGCAGCGTGCCGGCCCGATAGCCCGGTAAATTTATAAGATCGGTGATCTCTTCGGCGTCGGAAAGACGCACGGCTCGCACGACGACACCGTCGGGCAGGGGCGCCCGGCCGCGGAGTTCATTCTCTTCGTTTTCAGGCATGGCATCTCTCCTTGGGTTACAGCGAGGAGAGCCGGGATTTTTTGGAAAACCCTGCTCGCCTCGGCAGGGTTCTCGGGATGATCGGACGGCTAGAGCACGCTTCGATTTTTCAGAATCGCAGATTCGCAAATCAGCTGAAATATGATTCTCTGTCCTACCGGAAAAGGACGGCCTAAGGATGACGCACCCATATTCTGAGGATCTTCGCGAACGGGCGATGGCGCGCCTGAACACCGGAGAAACGATACGATCGATCGCAGCAGCACTTGCGATTGCTCCCTCCTGTGTTTCGAAGTGGAAGAAGCGCCTTGCGGAGACCGGCGCTCTGACGCCCGGCCGCGTCGGCGGTCGCAAGCAGCGGACTTTGTCCGGCGAACGGGCCGACTGGCTGCGCCAGCGCTGTCGATCCGGCCCGTTCACGACGCGAGGCCTTGTGGCGGAACTGGCCGAACGCGGCATCAAGACCGAGCGACGCGCCGTTTGGGTGTTCGTCCGGGCCGAGGGCCTGAGTTTCAAAAAAAACGGTTCTGCCGGCCGAGCAGACGCGGATGGATATCGCCAGGAAACGGTTGCGTTGGAAGACCCATCAACGGCGGATCGAAGCGCAGCGGCTGGTCTTTCTCGATGAGACCTGGATCAAGACCAACATGGCGCCCCTCAGGGGGTGGGCACCGCGTGGTCAACGCCTATGTGCCGCGGTTCCGCATGGGCACTGGAAAACCCTGACATTCATTGCCGCCTTGCGCTGCGACCGCATCGACGCCCCTTGGGTCATCGATGGGCCGATCAACGGCGAACTCTTTACCCTCTATATCCAGAGGATCCTCGTGCCCACGCTCGCCAAGGGCGACATCGTCATCCTCGACAATCTCGGCAGCCATAAGGGCCAAGCTGTCCGTCGTGCCATCCGGGCCGCAGGCGCGCACCTCTTCTTCCTGCCGCCTTACAGCCCGGACCTCAATCCCATCGAGCAAGTCTTTGCCAAGCTTAAGCACCTAATTAGGAGAGAACAGCCTCGCACAGTCGAAGCGACATGGCGCAAGGCTGGTGAAATGCTCGACTGCTTCTCGCCAGCAGAATGCGCAAACTACCTCACAAACTCAGGATATGCTTCCGTATGAAAGCAGCAGGCTCTAGTGACGCACCATCGCTCCCGCGTACCCTGGAGGGGTCGTGGCGATATGATGCATGGTATGCGTCACAGAGTTGATCATGCGCGAAAGTTTCCCCATCCGCGTGCAGATGTCAATAGGCCGGGATTTGCCTTCGCCTCCGGCTGACATTATGCCGGTAGGGCAGACGATTCGGATTTTACCCTTGAAGACCATTGCCATCGATTTCGAGACAGCCAACGAGCAGCGCGGCAGCGCCTGTTCTGTCGGGCTTGCCTGGATCGAGGAGGGTAGGGTGACGCGCGTCGAGGAGCGGCTGATCCGCCCCAGAGACATGCGCTTTTCCGGCATGAACATCGCGATCCACGGAATTCGGCCGGAGGATGTCGAGGATGCGCCTGAATTTCCCGAGGTGATGGACGAGTTCTACGACGATATCAGCGGCGCGACGATGATCGCGCACAATGCGGCATTCGACTTCAGCGTCTGGCGGGCGAGCCTCGATCTCTACCGGCAATCCTATCCTGAGCTGACCTATCTCTGCAGCCTGAAGATGGCGCAGCGCATCTGGCCGCATTTCCTCTCGCATCGGCTGAACCTGATCGCCGAGCATCTCGGGCTGCGCTTCATGCACCATAATGCCGCCGAGGATGCGGCGGTTTGCGCGGCTGCGGCGATCGAGATGGCAAGGGCGGTCAAGGCGAAGGCCGTGGAAGCAATCCCGGCGCTGATCGGTATGACGCCGGGGCGGCTGACGGCGCGTGGCTATGCGCCCTGCACCTGCCGGAAGGCCTGAACGCCCCGCAACAACAGCGATTTCTTGCAAAGCCCAGGTGCATGCTTATCTAGAATGCGGATCATCCAGGGAGCCGCCATGACCAAGCTTCGCACGTTTCTTCTCGCCGCATTTTCCTTCGCCGCTATTTCCGCGGGCGCCGCCTCGGCCGAAGTCGTCGGCAAGGTCGGGGTCGACTGGATCGGCAACGACATCATCGTCGAGGCACTCTCCGACCCGGAGGTCAAGGGCATCACTTGCCACGTCACCTATTTCGATCGCAGCCTGATCGATCGGTTTAAGAACGGCAACTGGTTCGAAGATCCGTCCAACAATTCGATCGCTTGCCGCCAGACCGGACCAATCGAGATCGGCAACATCGACCTCTCCAAGGACGGCAGCGAGGTGTTCCGCCAGGGCATGTCGCTGATCTGGAAGACGCTGGTTGTCAACCGCATCTACGACAAGGCCAACGACACGCTGATCTATCTCGCCCATTCGCGCCAATTGACCGATGGTTCGGCGAAGATGTCGATCTCGACCGTTCCGCTTTATGGGCAGAGCGTGACTTGGAAGAATGGGAAGCCATAGGGGCTGGAGATCCTTTCTTCTGATGTGCCGTCCGCCTCCTCATCCGACCCTTCGCGCCACCTTCTCTCCTCGGGGGGAGAAGGGGTAAGCCGCACCGTCTCCGCATACTTGAAGGCTTGGTGTGCTACCCCTCTGCCCTTCGGAGTAAGGGACCGCACACGCTAAGCATGTGTACTTTCTGACGAAAAACAGGAAAGGCCCGGACGAGCCGAGCCTTTGAATTTCGTATCTAAAAGAATATCAAGCCGCCTGGTTCAACTCGTCGGCGATGACCGTATCGAGGTTGAGGAAGCAGACCATGGTCTTCTCGAGTGCGACGATGCCGCGGCAGAAGGCGCGCTGGGCTTCCGGGATGATTTCCGGCGGCGGCTGCAGGTCTTCGCTCTTGATGGTCATCATGTCGGAAACCTGTTCGACCAGCAGGCCGACCAGCTTGCCGGCGATGTCGGTGACAATGATCGCCGAGCGCTCGGAGGGTTCGGTCATCTTCATGCCGAGGCGGCAGGCCATGTCGATGACCGGGATCACCGCGCCGCGCAGGTTGATGAGGCCCAACACGTAGGGCGGGGTATGCGGCATCGGCGTCACCGGCGCCCAACCGCGGATTTCGCGGATGGCCATGATGTCGATGCAGAATTCCTGGTCGCCCAGATGGAACGAAACGATTTCGAGATAGGCGCCCGACTGCTTGATGGCGTTGTTGTTCATGATCAGAATTCTTCCCAGTTGTCCCCGGCGGGAGCGGCGATGGCTTTGGCGGCAGAACCGCCGTTGAATGCGCCCGCGACTTTGCCGATCAGGCTGCGTGCGGGAGAAGGTCTCGAATGCGAGGCGGCGGTTGCCTCTCGCGGCGTTTGCCGGGCGCTCATGCCCTCGCCGGTTTTGAACTGCTTGATCAGTTGCGTCAGATTTTCGGCGTCGACGGCGAGCGTATGGCTTGCGGCATTCGTCTCTTCCACCATGGCCGCGTTCTTCTGCGTGACCTGATCCATCTGGCTGATCGAAGTATTGATTTCGTTCAATCCGACTGATTGTTCGCGCGCAGAGGTTACGATTGATTTAACATGTTCGTCGATGCGCAGAACATCTTCGCCGATCTGGCGAAGCGCTTCACCCGCGGCTGTCACCAATTCGCCGCCGATCTTCACTTCCTCGCCGGATTTTCCGATCAACGTCTTGATATCCTTGGCAGCACCCGCAGCACGGCCGGCGAGTTCGCGCACTTCTTGGGCAACGACGGCGAAGCCCTTGCCGGCCTCGCCGGCGCGCGCTGCCTCGACACCGGCATTGAGCGCCAGGAGGTTCGTCTGGAATGCGATTTCGTCGATGACGTTGATGATCTTGCCGATCTCGCGGGAGGCGCCCTCGATTCGCTCCATCGCGGCCATCGCATCACCGACAACGATGTCCGACTTCGCGGTATTCTCGCGGGTGTGAGAGACCATGTGGCCGACTTCCTCGGCGCGGCTCGTGGCGTTACGGACAGTGGCGGTGATCTGGTCGAGGGCTGCCGAGGTTTCTTCCAGGGAAGCGGCCTGCTGCTCGGTGCGCTTGGCGAGATCGTCGGCGGCGGCGCGCATCTGGCGGCTGTTCGCCTCGATCGAGCTGCTGTTGATGGCGATGTCACTCATCGCCCTGCGCAGCGTCGCGGTCGTCTGGTTGAAATCCAGGCGCAAGCGCTCCAGCTCTTCGCGGAACGGCTGGTCGATGGTCACGGTCACGTCGCCGCCCGAAAGGCGGGTAAGGCCGGCGCCGAGAGCGGCGACGGCGGCGCTGAGCGCTTCGGCGTCGGCGAGCTTGGCGGCTTCGCGGGCACGGTGCTCAGCATCGCTGCGCTGTCTGTCTGTCTGGGCTTGGGCTTCAAGGTCGCGCTTCTCGATAGCGGCGAGGCGGAAGCCGTCGGCGGCGCGAGCCATCTCGCCTATTTCGTCGCCGCGGGTCTTTTCAGCGACGTTGCTGGCGAGATCGCCGTTCATGATGCGCTGCATGCTTTCGCGCACGGCGCCGATGCCACGCCGGATCGAGCCGCCATGGACATATTGCAGGACACCCATGACGAGGATGGCTAGGACGCCGAGGCCGATCTGCAGGATGAGGGCCTCTCGCGACACGGCATTGGCGAGCTCGACATGCTGCTGGGCGAAAACCGTGCCTTCAGCGGCGAGCTTGTCGAGGGTCGCGGTCAGCTCTTCGCCGGCGCCGTCGATCGCGTCGTCGATTTTGTCGAATTCCGCATCAGCCGCGCCCTGCTGAACCAGCGCGACGAGATCGACACGTATTGCCTTGCCGATTGCGGCGACATCGGCGTCATAGCTCTTCAACAGGCTGTCGACTTGCATTTCATTCGCAAGAAGGTGCATCTCTTTCGAACCACCCGAAAGAGCAGTCAGCGAATCACCGATTAGTTTGATGCGCTCGGGCTCGACGGCCTTGCTGTCCTTGTCGACGATGATGTCCATCGCGGCCAAGACCATCGTCAGATTCGCAAGCCGCATGTCGCCGATATGGTTGACGCTCGCCTGGATCTCGCCGGCGCGGCGCAACGCCGTGTCGACCCGCATGTTCTCGTACCAGCCGACGCCGAGCATCGTTCCGAAACCGATGAAGGCCGCACCGCCCAGAGTCCAGAGCCGCTGGCTGACCGACAGGCTCTTGCGCACCGATGAATTCGTCATGAAAAGACCCCTCCACAAACCGCTCGGGTTTATGTTTTTCTTACCCTCATGCGGACGTCCGGAGGTTTCGCCACTCGGCAGACTTCATGTCAGAACGGCTCGACCGGGCCGCACGCACTGCTAAATATAGATGTGACGGCTTAAGCCTTTCCTAATGATGTTTATTGTGAGACCGTCGGTTCGGGCAGAAGGGAAGTCGTTCAGGCGCAATGCTTTTTGATGAACTCCAACTCTGGCAGACTGACTTTCGGGTGATCGACGGCTGCGGTTCGTGAGACAATTAATCACGGGTCAAAAAACATATTCTTGAATTGCGCGCCTTCGGCCGAGACGATAATCACGCCGGCAGGGGCGGGTGGCACATCCGCCTGATCGAGGATCACGCCATGAAGAGATTCCGCATCGCCGTCTGGATCGGTGTTCTGATACTTGCTGGGATTCTCGGCGCGGTGAGTTATTCCATGAAGTCGCGGGACGTCGTGGCGGAAGCTCCCTTCGGCGTGCCTTTCACGTTGGTTTCCCAAAGCGGCCAGCCGATCACCGAGCAGGCGCTGCGCGGCAAGCCGACGGCGCTGTTCTTCGGCTTTACCCATTGCCCGGAAGTTTGCCCGACAACGCTGTTCGAACTGAACGGCTGGATGGAGAAGGTCGATCCCAACGGTGACAATCTGCAGGCCTATTTTGTGACCGTCGATCCGGAGCGCGATACGCCCGAGATCATGAACGAGTACTTGTCCAACGTTTCCAAGCGAATTACCGGCATTTCGGGCCCACCGGACAAGATCGCCGAGGTCATCAAGGGGTTCCGCGTCTATGCCAAGAAGGTGCCGGTCGACGAGAAGGATCCAAACGGCGACTATACGATGGATCATACTGCGTCGGTCTTCCTGCTCGATTCCGCCGGGCGGTTTTCCGGAACGATCGCCTATGGCGAAAATCCGGACACGGCGGTAAAGAAGCTGGAGAATCTCGTCCATAAGGGGTGATGGCTTCAGCGTGATGGGACGTTGGCTCGACCGATGGCGGGCAACGGAAACGGGAAAGACCGCCTATCGTGAGTGAAATCCGCCTTTACGTGTCGACCACCGAAAGCCAGGCCGAAGCGATCCTCGATCTCCTGACCCAAGTCTTCGGCGAAGAAGACTTTGCCATCGGCACCACCGAAATCGATGAGAAGAAGGATATATGGGAGGCCTCGGTCTATATGATGGCCGAGGACGAGGCGGATGTGCGCTCCCGCATTGAGGCAGCGCTGAAGGTCGCTTTTCCCGATGCTCAGCTGTCGCGAGAAGTCATCCCGGATGTCGATTGGGTGGCGAAATCGCTGGAGGGCCTGAAGCCGGTCAGGGCGGGGCGCTTCCTGGTGCATGGCTCGCATGACCGAGACAAGGTCCGCTCCGGTGACATCGCCATCGAGATCGATGCCGGCCAAGCCTTCGGTACCGGCCATCACGGAACGACGGCCGGTTGCCTGGAGATGATCGATGCAGTGATGTGTTCGCGCCGGGTTCGCAATGCGCTTGATCTCGGCACCGGCAGTGGCGTCCTGGCGATCGCGGTGCGTAAGCTCAAAAACATCCCGGTGCTTGCGACCGATATCGATCCGATCGCTACGCGGGTCGCTGCTGAGAACGTACGACGCAATGGCATCGCGTCTGGCATCGTCACGAAGACCGCACCGGGGTTCCATTCGACGGCCTTCTCGGAGAATGGCCCCTTCGACCTCATCATCGCCAATATTCTCGCCCGGCCCTTGATTCGGATGGCGCCAAAGCTCGCCACGCATCTTGCGCCCGGCGGATCGGTGATCCTTTCAGGCATTCTCGCGTCACAACGGTGGAAGGTGATCGCCGCCTATAGCGGCGCGCGGCTCCGCCATGTCAGGACGATCTGGCGGAACGGCTGGGTGACGATTTATTTCGATCGGCCTTGAGGAGGGAGAGGATCGGGGCGACGGGTGCGACTTACTCCCTCTTCTCCCCGCTGGGGAGAGGAGGGAACAAGTCGTGACGTCAGTTGTCCCACAGGATAGTGCGGTTTCCGTGCCGTTCTCAAAAGAAAAAGGCGGCGCCGATGGCACCGCCTTGGACCGGTCTTCCGGTCAATGCCCGCGAGCTCGAAGGAGGAGGAGCGCTCGAGCGGGCTCTACTGCATTCCAATAGGCCGGTCCGGGAGGGAGGAGACGGACAGGCTTTAAGCTTAGAAGGCGTAGCTGGGCGCGCCCTGGTGGCGCGTGACGCGCTGGCCGGCACCGAGAAGCTTGAGGCTGTCCTCGTTCTGCGGGCGGCGGGCGCCGATCACGTGACGCACAGTCTGGCGTTCGCCAGCCTGCACCGGGCTGCTGTATGCGAAGCGCGAGAGAGAGGCGGTCATTTCAAAATTTCCTTTGTTTGCTGGCTCATCCGAACCGTTCGATGGTGGCTATATAGCTATTCTCAAATGCGGAGGCAGAGGGTTTTCATCATGGGAGCCATGCGGCCAATGCATAAAGCGTGCCAAATTAACTTTTGGCGTCACAGTTCCGTCAAAATGCCGAGCAGGCCCAACGGTTTCGCCTCGTTTCGTCGCTTTTTCTCCCCATCGATTTAAATTTCGCTAACATGGCCGGCATCCCGTTAACCAGATTCGTTTCAACCATTCGGATTTCCAGCATGTTCCAGTCTTTCGAAGTCACCTCCACGCCGCAGTTCGGCAAGGAACGAGTTTCGGCGCTGCGCGCTACTTTCGATTCGCTAGGCATCGATGCTTTCCTCGTGCCGCGCGCCGATGAGTTCAACGGCGAATATGTTCCGGCCTGCTCCGAGCGGCTGGCATGGCTGACGGGTTTCACCGGCTCGGCGGGCATCGCGCTGATCCTGCGGACGCAGGCGATCGTCTTCGTCGACGGGCGCTATGTGACGCAGCTCGCCGAACAAGTCGACGGCTCGGTGTTTTCGGGCGGCGATCTGGTGAACGAGCCGCCGCATGTCTGGCTTGCCGCAAACGGAACTAAGGGGCTGAGGCTCGGCATCGATCCCTGGCTTCACGCCGGCGCGGAGGTACGGCGTCTGGAAAGGGCACTGGCGGAGATCGGCGGGAGGTTGGTCTTCCTGCCGTACAATCCGCTCGACAGGTTGTGGAGCGATCGGCCTTCCGAGCCGCTCGGCGCCGTCACCATCCAGAATGTCGCCCAAGCCGGCGTGCTGGCAAGCGATAAGATTGCGACGATTGCCGCTGATCTTTCGAAGAAGAACCTCGCCGCGGTGCTGATTGCGGATCCCTCCTCGATTGCCTGGATCTTCAATATCCGCGGTGCCGACGTGCCGCACACGCCGCATCCGCTGGCGCGCGCCATCATCCACGCCGACCGGCGGTCCGAACTCTTCCTCGACAAGCGCAAGACTGGAATCGAGACTGAGGCTTATCTCGGGCAGATATGCACGCAACTTCCGCCATCGGCGCTCGAAGAGAGGCTTGCTGCCGTGTCCAGGGATGGCGGCCGCGTGCTGATCGATGCTGATATCGCCTCCCATGCGCTGGCGGAGATTATCCGCAAGGCGGGCGGCGAAGTGGTGGAGGGCGCCGACCCCGCTAAGCTGCCGCGCGCGGTGAAAAATGACGTGGAAATCAACGGCTCGGCCGCTGCACATCTGCAGGATGGAGCAGCGATGGTGGAATTCCTCTATTGGCTGTCGCAGGAGAAGCCGGGCAGCGTAAGCGAGATTTCTGCTGCCGAACATCTGGAGGCGGTGCGCGCTCGAGTCGGCCAGAGCATGCAGAATCCGCTGAAGGATATATCCTTCGATACGATCTCGGGCGCCGGCGAACATGCGGCGATCATGCATTATCGCGTTACCACCGCGACCAACCGGATGATCGAAGCAGGCGAACTTTTCTTGATCGACTCCGGTGCGCAATACATCAACGGCACGACCGATATTACCCGCACGGTCGGGATCGGCACGGTGTCGGAAGAGCATCGCCGTTTCTTCACGATGGTGCTCAAGGGAATGGTTCAGATCAGCACGGCACGTTTCCCGAAGGGTACACGCGGCTGCGACCTCGATCCGCTGGCGCGCATCGCGCTGTGGCGGTCGGGCGCCGACTTCGCCCATGGCACTGGACATGGGGTCGGCTCTTATCTCTCTGTGCATGAGGGACCACAGCGCATCTCCCGGCTTTCGACGCAGGAATTGCTGCCGGGCATGATCCTTTCGAACGAGCCGGGTTATTACCGGCCGGGCAGCTTCGGCATCCGCATCGAGAACCTGATCTATGTGCGCGGCGCCGAGGAGATCGAAGGCGGCGACATGCCGATGCTCGGCTTCGAGACGCTGACCTTCTGCCCGATCGACCGCAGCCTCGTCATTCCCGAGCTTCTAACCCATGATGAGCTGCATTGGTTCAATGACTATCACCGCCGCACATGCGAGGCGCTGATGCCGCTGATCCACGATCCCGACGTCAGGGCGTGGCTCGAAAACGCGACGCTGCCGCTCGAATATTAGGCAACAGGCGGCGGAATACTGTTTTCGGGCTGCAAGGCCGCGCACTTTCAGGCGCAAGGCCAGGGTTCAGGCGCCGATCGTGTAGCGCCATGCCATCACGACAACCCAAGCGGCAACCAGCATCCATGTATGGGAAATGCGCAGGCCGACGAAGAGGGCAACGATCAGCGCCAGTTTCGATTCCCAGCCGCCAATGAAGAAGGCAGGTGCGACAAGAGTGGTCAGCACGGCGGCCGGCACGGCGTTCAGCGCCGCTTCCATGCGCGGGGGAATGCTCTTCATTCGGGTGATGAGGATATAACCGCCGATGCGGGTGGCGAAGGTGGCGACTGCTGCGGCGAGTATGACGAGCGCCATATGGAGATCGAATTCCATGGCTCAGACCTCGTGCACTTCGGATTGAAGAGCGTCGGCTTCGAGATCCGGCACCTCGCGCGGCAGCGGCAGCAGGGCAGCCAGCACGATGCCGGCGGCCGCACCCAGGCTGACATGCCAGGGCGAGCCGACATAGCGGTAGGCGAGCACTGATGCTACCGCGCTGACGAGCGCCACCGGCAGGAAGTTGTCGCGCTTGCGGAAGCCGAGGACGATGCCGAGGAAATAGGCCGGCAGCAAGATATCGAGTCCAATTGCCTTGGGATCGCCGATGAAGCCGCCGAGCAGGCCGCCGGCGACGCTGATCAGCACCCAGGGAATGTAGATGATGACGCCGAAGCCGAGATACCAGGCGAAGGTAAGCGGTTTGCCGGCTTCGCCCCGCTTGACCGCCTCGGCAAATTGCGGATCGACGAGCAGGAAAAAGGTGAAGAACTTCTGCACCGGGGTGAAATGGCCGATGTAGCGTGCTAAGGCCGCCGAATAGAGCACATGGCGAAAATTGACGGCTAGGATCGACAGCACGATCAGCCAGGCATGAACCTGGTGGCCGAAGAGTTCGATTCCGACCATCTGGCTGGCACCGGCATAGACCGTTGCGCTCATGAAGGCGGCCTCGGAAAGCGACATGCCGTTTTCAACCGCCAGTGCTCCGAACAGCGCGCCAAAGGGCGCCGATGCCAGCGCAACGGCCGAGCCGCCCCGCAAACCTTCAACAAAGTCGGCGCGATTCATGTGAGTGTCCTGTTGGAAATTCAGGTTTTCCTTATGGGCTACGGTCTTCCGCGGCAATTGAATTTCGTTGATTGACCGATCGATTTCGCTGAAGCATCAACGTCGTGATTGCATTTGTCGGAGAACCAGGCATGCAGAAAATCGAATTTTCCAGGGAAGAAAAGGCTGAGATCGTTTCGCGCATCCGCGCTTATTTCGACCGCGAACTGGATCCCATCGGAACCCTGCCGGCCGAATTCCTGCTCGATTTTTTTACCCAGGAGATAGGGCCTTACTTCTACAATCGAGGGCTGAGAGATGCCCAGGCTGCCTTATTGAAGAGAATGGAAGACGTGGCCGAAGATATCCATCTTCTCGAGAGAGAGCAGAAATCCAGCGCCTGAAAATCAGACGGCAGGCCTGCTTAACGCCAAATTATGGCTGCGGCGATACGGTCGGCGCTTTCCTTCACCAGGTTGGTGTCATTTGGCCCTGATTGTCTCTGTTATTGATGAACCACGATCCGCCAGGCTTGCCAACGCGATGCTCTTGCTCGCCTGGCTTGCGCTGGCGTCTGCGCTTTGCTGGTCCGAAACGGTATGGCGTGACGAAGTTCGCGCACTGTCACTGGCCCTTCAGGGAGACAATTTCGCCGCTATGCTTCGCCAACTGCAGGGTGAGGGGCATCCTGCCCTGTGGTATATCCTGCTGCGCGCCGCCTATGTCATAGTCGGCTCACCCGTCGTCTTGAAAATCGTCGCACTGACGATTGCGGCGGCCGCCGCCTACCTTCTTGTTTTCCGGTTGAAACTGCCCCTTCCCATCATGCTGCTGTCGCTGTTCAGCAGCTTCTCGATTTTCGATTATGCGGCAATGTCGCGAAATTACGGCATCAGCATGCTGGTGGTCTTCCTTATCGTCCTGAGCTGGGAGAGGGGAGTACGCAACGGGATATTGCTCGGCTTTTTGTTTGCCTTGCTGGCAAATACCAATGTCCACTCGGTCGTCCTCGTCGGCGGCTTTCTCGCCTATTGGTTTTTCGATCTGGTTCTGGCGCGGCCAAGACCCCCTTTGAGCGCATATCGGGCCTTTGTGACAGCTGCTGCCATTGCCGCGGTCGGCGTTGTTCTGTGCGTCATGACGGTCTATCCGACCTTCAACGATGCCGGGCAGAACGATCTCGCGGACAAGAATTTCGCTTTGCTTGTCCTTTCTGCCTTTACCGCGGCCAGTTCCTATTTCATGGCATTCTACCCCAACCGGGTCCTTGAACTGATCGTGGCTGATCCATTGCTCGCCCGGATTTTCGCGTCGCTCATGGCTGTACTCATCTATGGCAGTCTGTTGGGGCTGGCCAACCGGCGACCGGCGATGTTCGCAGCAGCACTGGTTCTCCTCGGGCTTTCCCTGCTTTTTACGCTCGTTTATCCAGGTAGCTACAGGCATCAGGCGCTGTGGCTGGTCTTCATGATCGCAATCACCGCTTTGACCCAGCCCCCTCGGCTCGGCCCCGTCGATGTTGCCGGCACCGAAGCTGCCGTCGTCGTGAAGATCGGGCGTCTGTGCTTGATGATATTGCTCGCGCTGCAGGTCGCTTCCGGCATCGAGAGGGTCCATCAATTCCTTTTCAGCGATATGCCGCTCAGCCGAGCCCAGGATCTCGGCTCGTTCATTCAATCTCGTCCTGATCTCAAGGATGCGATCATCATGGCGGATCCCGACTATCTCGTTGAAGCCTTGCCCTATTTCGTTTCCAATCGCACCTATCTTCTAAGAGAGGAACGGTTCGGTGCCATTGTGCATTATACTCGCAATGCGCGGCTTTCTCTCAGCCTTGCCGACATTCTGCAGACGGCGCGGCAGTTGCAGCAGAGCGAGCATGCCCCCGTCGTCATTCTTCTCTCACAGCGGCTTGACCGAATTGCCGCGCCGGTCTCATTGCGCGAAAGTTACAATTGGCTAATGTCCCTGACGCCAGAGGACATTTCCGCATTCCGGAGCGAAACGACCCTCGTCAAGCGCTTCGGCCCCGTTGCCGGCAGCGATGAGACATTCGACGCCTATTTGTTGAAATAGTCGGCGATCGCAAGCTCATTGGCGCAAGGCATCTGCGCTTTTAATCACAGCGATGCCATGCGCCCGCATCTCATCGATAGCGGCGGCAACACCTTCGGGGGTAATGCCGCGACTTGCATCCTCGATGAAGCGCACGCGCACACCAGGCATCATCTCGAGCGCGTCGAGCGCCGAGAACTTGACACAGTAATCGGTCGCCAGCCCGCAAACGTCGAGATCGGTGACACCTTGTTCCTGGAGAAAATTGGAAAGACCGGTCGAAGCATCCCGGTCATTGTCGCGGAATGCCGAATAGCTGTCGATCCTGGGATCCTCGCCCTTCTGCTGGATCAGGTCGATCTCTTCGGATCTCAGGTCCGGATGCAGTTCGGCGTCGAGCGTACCCTGGATACAGTGGTCGGGCCACATCATCTGTGGCTTGCCGGACAATTCGCCCATCTCGAAGGGAGCGGCGCCCGGATGGGCAGAGGCGAAACTGCCGTGGCCGGGCGGATGCCAGTCCTGCGAGGCGACGATCAAATCATATTTGCCGCTGTCGATCAGCCGGTTTGCGACGGGAACCACCTTGTCGCCGTCCGGCACCGGCAGATTGCCGCCGGGACAGAAGCCGTTTTGGATATCGACGAGCAGCAGCGCTTTCATCAAGGCCAATCCCTTCGCGTTATTGCAATGCAAATGCCAAATGCACCGAACACACCACTAGTGGATTTCCCAGCGCGGGTGCGCAAGTGTTAATTCTAGTACCTCCGGTAGTGGCTGGTCGAAAAAGCACACGCTAATGCAACCGGGGATATTGGTCGCGCTGACTCTCCTCTCGAAATGGCGGGAGCAGAAGGTTTTACGCTGCGGGATCTCCCCGGCAGAGCCTCATTTTCCCGGTGTCAGCCTTCATCGGTTTACCGGCTGAGGTGCTGCAGCACCGTCTTCGACGGCGACGTCCGCTCGAGCTTGCCCGCCGCCGCGATTTCTGCCTTCTTGGCTCATCAGCAAATCGAGATTGAAGCCATGTCCGAGCCTCAAGCAGATGAAAAGATCGATGCCACCTTCCGCAATGGCTCGCTGACTGCGACCGGGATCATTCTTGGTTTCTCCCTCAATTTCATCAGTCTCTGGGTGTCCAATCCCAATGACTGGAGCCGCGTCGATCTGCTACCGATGTTGTTCCTGACCGTCGGTATCGCCATTCAGGTGAAGGTGTTTGCCGATCTGCTCGCGCGCGACTCCCTGCTCGCCGCAAAATATGACCGGGCTCGGCGACTGTTCCTGATCGGGCTGTCGATCGTCGCCGTCGGAATGGGGATCGCCCTGCTGAACGATATTCTCGGACTCAGCAGTATGCGGATGTTCGGGTAAGGGTTCCCACGCGGTATCACCGCAAATCACACGCGCTCGACGAACCCGTCCAGCACCCGTTTCTGACCGGCGCGATCAAAATCGATCGTCAGCTTGTTGCCTTCGATGCCGGTGATGTTGCCGTTGCCGAACTTCAGGTGGAAGACGCGGTCGCCGAGGGTGAAGCGCGACGGCTCCGAGGACGTGGACTTCGCCACCAGTTCGCCGTCGATCATGCGCCCCTTCGGGCCGCTTTCGCCGTAACCGATGCGTTCGACGGCGTGGCCGGAGCGGGTGCCCCAATTCTCGCGCGTGGCGTCGGTCCTGTTGGCCTGCGCACGTTTCCAGCCGGGGGTCGAATAGGAGTTGGCGAAAGGTTCGGCCTTGTCGAAGCGGGACTGGCCGTAGCCGCCGCGGCCGTAAGCGCCGTAGCTCTGTTCCATCTCGGCGACCTCGACATGGGTCTCCGGCAGTTCGTCCAGGAAACGCGAGGGCAGGGTCGATTGCCAGAGACCGTGGATGCGGCGGTTGGAGACGAACCAGATGTGGCAGCGGCGTTTGGCGCGGGTAATGCCGACATAGGCGAGACGGCGTTCCTCCTCCAGGCCGGCGCGGCCGCTTTCATCGAGCGAGCGCTGGTGCGGAAAAAGGCCTTCCTCCCAGCCGGGCAGGAAGACGGTGTCGAATTCCAGGCCTTTGGCCGAGTGCAGCGTCATGATCGAGACGGCATCGAGGTTCTCGTTGGTCTCGGCATCCATCACGAGGGAAACGTGCTCCAGGAAGCCGCGCATTGACTCGAAGCTTTCCATCGAGCGGATCAGTTCCTTGAGGTTTTCGAGACGGCCCGGGGCTTCGGCGCTCTTGTCGTTCTTCCACATGTCGGTATAGCCGGACTCTTCGAGGATCTGCTCGGCAAGTTCGGTATGCGGTGTGTTTTCAAGCAGCTCCTGCCATCGGCGGAAAGATTGAATCACATCGAAGAGGGCTTTGCGCGCCTTTGGCTTCAACTCGTCCGTTTCGATGATGTCGGCCGCTGCCGCCAGCATCGGGATGTCGCGGGCTCGGGCATAATCATGCAGCGCACGCACCGTTGTATCGCCGAGGCCACGCTTCGGCGTGTTGATGATGCGCTCGAAGGCGAGGTCGTCGGCCGGTTGTGCGACGAGCCGGAAATAGGCCATGGCATCGCGGATTTCGAGGCGCTCATAGAAGCGCGGGCCGCCAATGACTCGGTAGTTGAGGCCAAGGGTGACGAAGCGATCTTCGAATTCGCGCATCTGGAAGGAGGCGCGCACCAGGATCGCCATGTCGTTCAGCAGATGCTTGCTGCGCTGGAGTTGCTCGATCTCCTCGCCAATGGCGCGGGCTTCCTCCTCGGAGTCCCAGGAGGCGTGAACCTGCACCTTGACGTCATCGGGATCGGTGCGATCGGTGAACAACGTCTTGCCCAGACGCCCTTCATTATGGGCGATCAGATGGGCGGCGGCACCGAGGATATGTTCGGTCGATCGGTAGTTGCGCTCGAGCTTGATCACTTTGGCGCCGGGGAAATCCTTCTCGAAGCGAAGAATATTGTCGACCTCCGCACCGCGCCAGCCATAGATCGACTGGTCGTCGTCACCGACGCAGCAGACATTCTGCGGCTCGCCCTTGCTGCGCTGGGCCAGCAGCCTCAGCCACATATATTGGGCGGTGTTGGTATCCTGATATTCGTCGACGAGGATATAGCGGAAGCGGCCGTGATATTCCTTTAGGAGATCCGGATTCTTGCGGAAGATCGCGATCGGATGCATCAGCAGGTCGCCGAAATCGCAGGCGTTCAGCGTCGACAAGCGCGCCTGATAGGCGAAATAGAGATCGCGGCCGCGGCCATTGGCGAAGGCGCGGGCATCGCCTTCGGGAATATCGGCCGGTCCGAGGCCCTTGTTTTTCCAGGTGTCGATCATGCCGGCGAACTGCTTTGCCGGCCAGCGCTTGTCGTCGAGACCTTCGGCCTGGATCAACTGCTTGATCAGGCGGACGACGTCATCGGTGTCGAGGATGGTGAAATCGGAACTGAGGCCAACCAGCTCGGCATGGCGGCGCAGAAGCTTGACGCCGATCGAATGGAAGGTGCCGAGCCAGGGCATGCCTTCGACGGCGCCGCCGACGAGCAGGGCGATGCGCTCCTTCATCTCGCGCGCGGCCTTGTTGGTAAAGGTGACGGCGAGGATCTGCGACGGGAAGGCGCGGCCGGTATTGAGGATGTGGGCGATGCGGGTCGTCAGCACGCGTGTCTTTCCGGTGCCGGCGCCGGCGAGCACGAGGACAGGACCTTCCAGCGTTTCGACGGCTTCAGTCTGTTCCGGGTTCAGTCCAGCGAGATAATCCGGCCGCTTGCCGCCGTCGCGCGCCGCCATGGCGCGGGCGGCGATGCCGCCGCCAGCGGAGGGTCTTCCGGCTGCAGCGACGGACGGCTGCGGCTTGCGCGCCACTTCGCCGGGCTCTTCGTCGAAGAAGGGAATATCGTCGAAACTATTGCTCATGGCGCGTAATGTAGTGATTCGGGAAGGAAAGACCAGAAAAGATGTTCTGCTTTCATTCCCGAACCACCACTATTGCCTGGGTGCGGGTGGCGAGGCTGCCGCGGGTGAGCGGGCGAAAAATTCCGATCGCAGCCTGTCGGAACCGGCGCCGACCAGACGTCCTCGAAGCACGGACAGAAGTCCGGG
Source organism: Rhizobium sp. NXC14 (assembly GCF_002117485.1). Classification (NCBI taxonomy): domain Bacteria; kingdom Pseudomonadati; phylum Pseudomonadota; class Alphaproteobacteria; order Hyphomicrobiales; family Rhizobiaceae; genus Rhizobium; species Rhizobium sp. NXC14. The sequence continues at coordinate 2,962,379 of NZ_CP021030.1, read as the reverse complement.
ATACTCGCCAACAAGGAGGCTGTCTATGCCGAAGGTCATTTCAAATCTCTGGTTCGCCGAGCAGGCACGCGAAGCCGTCGAATTCTACGTGTCGATGATTCCGGATTCCAGGATCGGCCGCACCACCATACTTCCGGCGGAAACGCCGAGTGGGCCTCCCGGCAGCGTCGAGCTGATCGAATTCACGCTCGGCAACCAAGCTTTCCTGGCGATGAAGGCCGGCCCGCTCGATAGCTTCAACCACTCGTTCTCGATCGCGGTTCTTCTCGATAGCCAGGCGGAGATCGACCGGATATGGGATGGCTTCCTCGCCAATGGCGGCACGCCGGAGGCATGCGGCTGGCTGAAGGACCGCTGGGGCCTGTGCTGGCAGATCGTGCCGCGCGCTCTCTCCGAGATGATCGCCGACGAAGATCGCGAGCGGGCAAGGCGTGTCACCGAAGTCATGCTCGGGATGGTCAAGATCGATGTGGCTGCGCTGGAGAAAGCGTTCAACGGCTGAGAGCCGGGAGGCGCGCGATCGCAATAAACCGGGCAGGGGTGACTTCGCCCGGTTTCATCCTGCGGGGGCGCGCTCACTGCCCCGCAATCAGAGCCGGCTTGCTCTTGCCGGCGGGAAATCGCCGATTTTCCACGGCTCGAATCACGGGCGCTATTGCACACCTTTTTGACCTTCATGTCACGTCGCTAAATGTGCTGATATCGCGACGCCCCTTTTCTCAACTACAATAAGAAACAGTTTCGTAGAGTAAAAAAATACCGGTGCATGCACAATTTTGTGCATTGCCACAAACGGCCGGTCAGCGTGGAATATACCTACGAAACTATTGATTCTTAGGAACGCCGTGGCCATCTCGATGGTTATACGGCTTAGAGCCTGCGGCATAACCTTAATGGAGGTCCCATGCTGAGTGAATCCGTATTCGATGCGTTTACCCGCAGTTATGAAGCGCGTCGCGAAAGCGACATGTCGGTCTCGGAATATCTTGATCTCTGCAAGACCGATCCGATCGCCTATGCCAACGCCACCGAGCGTCTGCTCGCTGCCATAGGCGAACCACAGATGGTGGACACCGCCAAGGACGCGCGCCTCGGCAGGATCTTCATGAACAGGACGATCCGGGTTTATCCGGCCTTTGCCGGTTTTCACGGCATGGAAGAGACAATCGAACGCATCGTCTCCTTCTTTCGGCATGCAGCGCAGGGGCTCGAGGAGCGCAAGCAGATTCTTTATCTGCTCGGTCCGGTCGGGGGCGGCAAGTCGTCCTTGGCTGAGCGGCTGAAGCAGTTGATGGAAGTGCATCCGATCTATGTGCTGAAGGCGGGCGAAGAGATCAGCCCCGTGTTCGAAAGCCCGCTCAATCTCTTCGATCCGGAGACGATGGGCCCGCTCCTGCAGGAGCAATACGGAATCCCGCAGCGGCGGCTGAACGGATTGATGAGCCCGTGGTGCCTGAAGCGGCTCGACGATTTCGGAGGCGATATCTCCCGATTCCGCGTCGTCAGGATACAACCCTCGCGATTGCGCCAGATCGCAATTGCCAAGACCGAGCCAGGCGATGAGAACAACCAGGACATCTCCTCGTTGGTCGGCAAGGTAGATATCCGCAAGCTGGAAACCTACTCTCAGAACGATCCGGATGCCTACAGCTATTCGGGCGGGCTGAACCGCGCCAATCAAGGCGTGCTCGAATTCGTGGAGATGTTCAAGGCGCCGATCAAGATGCTGCATCCGTTGCTGACGGCAACGCAGGAGGGCAACTATATCGGCTCGGAGAATATCGGCGCCATACCTTTCTCCGGAATCGTCCTCGCTCATTCGAATGAGGCGGAGTGGCAGACTTTCAAGGCCAACAAGAACAATGAGGCCTTCATCGACCGTATCTGTGTGATCAAAGTGCCCTATTGCCTGCGGGTGACAGAAGAACAGAGGATCTACGAAAAGCTGATCGAGGGATCGGAACTGGTGGACGCACCATGCGCCCCGGCAACGCTCGAAATGCTGGCGCGTTTCTCCGTTCTTTCGCGTCTGCGCAAGCACGAGAATTCGACCTTCTTCTCGAAGATGCGCACCTATGACGGGGAGAGCCTGAAAGAAAGCGATCCGCGTGCCCGCAGCGTCCAGGAATACCGGGATGCTGCCGGTATCGACGAAGGCATGGACGGAATATCGACCCGCTTCGCCTTCAAAGTGCTCGCCTCCACCTTCAATCACGACACGACTGACATTGGCGCTGATCCCGTCCATCTGATGTATGTGCTGGAACAGGCGATCCGTCGCGAGCAGTTTCCCGATGATGTCGAGAAGCGTTATCTCGAGTTCATCAAGGCCGATCTTGCGCCACGCTACGCAGAGTTCATTGGCAACGAGATACAGAAGGCCTATCTTGAATCTTATGCGGACTACGGACAGAATCTGTTCGACCGCTACGTAGATTATGCCGATGCGTGGATCGAAGATGTGGACTTCAAGGATCCCGATACTGGTCAGCTTCTCGACCGCGAGCTCCTCAATCAGGAGCTGACGAAGATCGAAAAGCCGGCGGGAATCGCCAATCCGAAGGATTTCCGCAACGAAATCGTCAAGTTCTCACTGAGATCGCGGGCAGCGAATGGCGGAAAAAATCCGTCATGGACGAGCTACGAGAAAATCCGGGAAGTCATCGAGAAGCGTATGTTCTCGCAGGTCGAAGATCTCTTGCCGGTGATTTCCTTCGGATCGAAGAAGGATTCGGAAACAGAAAAGAAGCATAGCGAATTCGTCTCGCGCATGGCCGCGCGAGGTTACACGGAACGGCAGGTTCGGCGCCTCGTCGAATGGTACATGCGCGTCAAACAGGCAAGTTAATGCGGAGCCATTATGCACATTGTCGACCGGCGGCTAAATCCGCGCGGTAAAAGTCTGGAAAATCGTCAGCGGTTCCTTCGACGCATGAAGGGAGCCGTGCAGCAGGCGGTGAAACGTTCGCTGCAAAATCGAAACATTCGAGACGTGCTCGACGGCGGGGAGATCAGCCTGCCGATCGATGGGATGGCAGAACCAAGCTTTCGAAGGGGTGAAGGCGGCATTGCCGACCACATCCTGCCCGGGAACCGGGCTTTCGTCGAGGGGGACATCATTCCGCGGCCGCCGGGCGGGAAGGGCGGAAAACCAAAAGATGCAGGCGAGGGCGACGGTGAGGATGGCTTCCGTTTCGTACTGACGCGGGAGGAATTCCTCGATGTGTTCCTTGACGACCTCGAATTGCCAGACCTCGCCAAGCGGCGTCTAGCCGAAACCGAGGAGGAAACTCCGTTCCGGGCCGGCTATTCCGTATCAGGGTCGCCTTCCAACATTGCCGTCGGCCGCACGACGAAGCTGGCAATGATGCGCCGCGTTGCGCTTGGCCGCCCACGCCGCGAAGAAATCGAAGCCCTGCAGCGGCAGATCGAGGAATGCAAGGACGAGGAGACCCGTCTGGCACTTGAGACAAAACTCAAAGCCCTGACGGAAAAAAGCCGGCGCATTCCCTATATCGATCCGCTTGATGTCCGCTATCGCCGCTTCGAAAACGAGCCGAAGCCAGTCGCTAAAGCGGTGATGTTCTGCCTGATGGACGTGTCAGGCTCCATGTCGGAGCACATGAAGGACCTCGCGAAGCGATTCTATCTGCTGCTCTACCTTTTCCTGTCGAAACGCTACAAGAAGGTGGAAATCGTCTTCATCCGTCATACCGACAGGGCTGAGGAGGTCGATGAGGAAACCTTCTTCTACGGCCCGGCGACGGGTGGCACGCTGGTTTCGAGTGCGCTTGCCGCAATGCGGGCAATTATCGCAGCGCGTTTCGACCCGGCGGAGTGGAATATTTATGGTGCCCAGGCCTCGGATGGCGACAACGCCCATTCGGACGGAAATCTGACCGGGCAGCTGCTGCGCGAGATTTTGCCGCTATGCCAGTATTTCGCCTATATCGAAGTCGGCGAGGAGGGCGGCGATTCTTCAATATCGCGATCGCCGCTGTGGATGCTCTATGATGGGATCCGTTCCGAACCGCTGCCGCTTTCAATGCGCAAGGTCTGCCGGCGAAGCGAAATATTCCCTGTTTTCCACGATCTCTTCCAGAAACGTGAGGCACAGTCGAAGGTGACGCCATGACCATGACGGTGAGGCCAAGAGAGCGGCTCCTATTCGAGGGGGCCGACTGGGACTTTGCAACGCTGCAGCGCATCCACGATGCGTGCGAAGAGATCGCGCTCGGTGAACTCGGCCTCGATGTCTATCCGAACCAGATCGAAGTCATTACCTCGGAGCAGATGCTGGATGCCTATTCCTCAACCGGCATGCCGCTCTTTTACCGTCATTGGTCCTTCGGAAAGCACTTCGCGCATCACGAGACCTTCTACCGCCGCGGGATGCGCGATCTTGCCTACGAGATCGTCATCAACAGCTCTCCCTGCATCTCCTATCTGATGGAGGAAAACACGGCGACGATGCAGACGCTCGTCACCGCCCATGCGGCCTTCGGCCACAATCACTTCTTCAAGAACAACTATCTCTTCAAGCTCTGGACCGATGCCGAGGGAATTCTTGATTATCTCGATTTCGCCAAAGGCTATATCACCCGCTGCGAAGAGCGCTACGGCGAGACGGCGGTCGAAAGAACGCTCGATGCGGCGCATGCGCTCATGTCGCATGGGGTGCATCGATATGCCGGCAAGACCACCATCGACCTTCGCCAGGAGGAGAAGCGGGAACAGGAGCGTCGCGCCCACGAGGAGCAGATGTTCAACGATCTGTGGCGCACGGTTCCCGTCGGGAAGGCGAAGAAGACGGGTGACATAGGCTTGGAAAAGCGGCGCGCCGCGCTCGGTCTCCCGCAGGATAATATCCTCTATTTTCTCGAGAAATCTGCGCCCCGGCTGCAGCCGTGGCAGCGAGAGATCCTTCGCATCGTGCGCCACGTCGCGCAATATTTCCATCCCCAGCGGCAGACCAAGGTGATGAACGAGGGAACCGCCACCTTCGTCCACTATCAGATCATGAACCGACTTCACGAGCGGGGGCAGATCAGCGACGGCAACTTCCTCGAATTCCTGAAGTCGCACGCCAATGTCGTCTTCCAGCCAAACTACGACGATCGGCGGTTCTCGGGTTTCAATCCCTATGCGCTTGGTTTTGCGATGATGCAGGACATCGAGAGGATCGTCACGAAGCCGACGGAAGAGGACCGGGCATGGTTTCCCGATATCGCGGGAAGAGGCGACGCGATGGTGGTCCTGCGCGACATCTGGGCGAATTACCGCGACGAAAGTTTCATCAGCCAGTTCCTCAGTCCGAACCTGATCCGACGGTTTCGGCTGTTCCATCTCTACGACGACCCGGAACAGACCGAAGGTGTGCTGGTTTCGGCAATTCACAATGAACGCGGCTATCTGCGCATTCGCCGCCAGCTCTCCCGCGAATACGATATCGGCTGGACCGATCCGGCAATCGATATCGTCGATGTCGATCTCGCCGGCGACCGTCGCCTGTTGCTGCAGCATATCGTCATGAACGGCTGCTATCTGCAGGAAGGTGACACGAAGCTCGTCCTGCAACATCTTGCCGATCTTTGGGGCTACGATGTGCTGCTTCAGGAAATCGACGGTTCGAGCAGCGTGGCGAAGGAACACACGGCAAGCCCGCGCAAGATCGTTCAATGATCCGGTTTTTTGCAACGTGTCGGGCTAAGGCGCATCGTACGCCTCCATCCTTTGTCCGCATCCGGCGGCGATCGGCAATTATCGATGGCAACAAACACAAAGGCTGCGTAATTTAACGCCGCTGCAATCGTTCATATTGGTCTCCACTCAACCCAAATCCACCTTGCAGCGACCTTTCGGGATAGCGCAAAGGCGAGCGACAATGAGTGAAACGCGGCGGAAGCTGACGACGATCTTCTGTGCTGACGTGCAAGACTACACACGGCTGATGGGGGCCGACGAGGAGGGGACGCTTGCGACGCTGAAGCGCTGCCGCGACGCGATGGCACATTTGATCGAGAGCCATGGCGGCCGCGTCGTCAACACCTGGGGCGATGGACTGATCGCCGAGTTTCCGAGCGTCGTCGAAGCCGTGCGCGCGGCCGTCGATACCCAGAACGAACTTGCCGGCTTCAATGCCGGCCGCCCGAGCGACGGGCGCATGCTCTTCCGCATCGGCATCAATCTCGGCGACGTGATCGTCGAAGGCGATGACATTTATGGCGACGGCGTCAATATCGCCGCGCGGCTGCAGACGTCGGCTTCGCCCGGAGGCATCGTAATATCAAGCACCGTCTACGATCAGGTGCGCAAAAAGGTGGCTGTTGGTTTCGAGTTTCTCGGGCCGCTGACAGTGAAGAACGTCGAAGAGGGCGTGCCGAGCTACGCGGTGAGAATCGGCGAGGGAGGCGACGAAACGCCGCCTGCCGAACGACCCGCCTCCCGGCAACAGCCAGCCGCCGCCGTCACGGCCGAGGCAAGGCCGGTGTCCGGCGGACGGAGGCTGTTTGCCGTGCTTGGCGTCATCGCCCTCGTGCTGATCTTCATCAATCTCCTGTCGTGGCAGGGTGTTTTCTGGGCGCGCTTTCCACTGCTTGCGATAGCCGTTGTTGCAGCGCTCGCCTGGAATCGTGAACAGACGCGTTTCGACCGCAGGATGGCCACGCTCGCGATTGTGGCGCTCGGCATCATCGGCATCAACGTCCTCACCTGGAGCGGGACCTTCTGGGCGGTTTGGCCGATACTGGGGATCGCAGCAACCATCGGCCTGCGGTGGTCGCTGCGTCGATAGCTAGTTCTTCACTGGTTTTGCTGGTTATCTCGCTTCTGTAACGACGGCGACAAGAGGTTTTCGAGTTTCGTTCAAGCAAAAGTGAGCGGCCGGGTTATTTCCAATCTTCGCTGATATTACAAATCGGTAATGCCGGCCGCTTATGCTTGTCGGTAAGCTGTAAACGCGCGATATTGTCGCACCAGATGGGAAGCTTGATCCCGCAGCGCCTCTTTCGACCGGCCCTGGTCCAACCTCGAGTCCCTCCGGAGACGTGAATGGCCTTTTGGAAGCAGTTTATACTTTCACTCATCGTCATCATTGCCGGCTTCGCCGCGTGGGTTTTCCTTGCGCCCGGCGCCGGCGATAAGATGCGTGATGCCGGCATCCCCGACAGTCTCGTTTCGAAGATTGCGCCGAAGGCCGAGGAGACTGCGGACGCCGGTGCTTCCGCCGGGGCACGGGGACAACGGGGCGAGGGGCAAGGACAGGGTCAAAACCGCCGCGGCGGCGGGCGCAACAGCGCCATTCTCGTCGCGACGGAAGCCGTCGTCCAGGGCGTCGTCAACGACCGGCTGAATGCCATCGGTACAGGCGATGCGATCCGTTCCGTCGCGGTAACGCCGCAGGCATCGGGCACGATCCGCGAAATCCTCATCAAGTCGGGCGACAGGGTGAAAGCCGGGCAGGTGCTCGCCAAGCTCGACAGCGAGGAGCAGGTGATCGCCCGCGGCCAGGCGGACGTGGCGGTGAAGGCCGCGGTCGAGAAATCCAATCTCTATCACAACATCAAGTCCAGCGTGTCGCGCATGGACGTCTTCGATTCCGAGATCGCCGAGCAGGGCGCGCGACTGCAGTTGCAGGCCGCCGAACTCAATCTCGCCCGACGCAACATCACGGCCCCGATCGACGGCATCGTCGGCATCGTGCCCGTCAATATCGGCGACAATGTCACCACAACCACGCCGATCGTCACACTGGACGATCGGTCGGAAATCCTCGTCGATTTCTGGGTGCCGGAGCGCTTTGCCAACACGGTTGCGGTCGGCCAGCCGGTTGAGGCGATGTCGGTGGCAAGACCGGGGCAGATGTTTTCCGGCGTGATCGAGGCTGTCGACAACCGCATTGATGCGGCAAGCCGCACGCTGCGCCTGCGCGCCCGCATCGACAATGCCTCCGACGAGCTGCGCGCCGGCATGTCCTTCAGCGTCAGCATGAAATTCCCCGGCGACAAATATCCGGCGGTCGATCCGCAGTCGGTGCAGTGGGATTCGCAAGGGTCCTTCGTCTGGCGTGTGACCGACGACAAGTCGCACAAGGTGCGCGTGAGCGTCGTGCAGCGCAATCCCGACTTCATTCTCGTCAAGGCCGACCTCAAGGACGGCGACAAGATCGTGACGCAGGGCCTGCAGCGCGTGCGTGAGGGTGGCGCGGTGCGTGTTTCCGCCGATGTTGCCGCGAGTGGGGAGGTCGCCACCCAATGAACGTGACGGAACTGCCTCAGGACCGAGCGTCGAGCAAGCAGAGTTTCACCGCGCTTTTCGTTCGCCGGCCGATCCTGGCGCTGGTGTTCAATACGCTGATGGTCGTCGCCGGCCTTGCAGCCTATGTCGGCGTCGAGGTGCGGGAGCTGCCTGATGTCGACCGTCCCGTCGTCACCGTGCGCACCACTTTCGACGGCGCTTCACCGCAGACGATTGACCAGGAACTGACCAAGGTGATCGAGGGTGCAGTCGCCCGCGTCAGCGGCCTGAAGTCGATCTCCTCGACCTCTTCCTTCGGCCAGAGCCGGGTGACGCTCGAATTCTCCGATGCGATCGATCTCGCCGTCGCCGCCAACGACGTGCGCGATGCAATCGGCCGCATCACGCAGAACCTGCCAGACGAGGCAGATGCGCCGCAGATCGTCAAGGCGGATTCGGATTCTTCGCCGATCATGCGCCTTGCCGTCACCTCCACCAAGCTCAACATGGACGACCTGACGCAGCTCGTCGAGAACGAGGTGATCGATCGCCTCGCCTCCGTCGATGGCGTCGCGGATGTCGAGGAATATGGCGACCAGGAGAAGGTCTTCCGCGTCGATGTCGATCAGGGGGCGCTCGCCAGCCGCGGGCTCACCATTGGCGACCTTACCAAGGCGCTCGACAATGCCGCGCTCGACGTGCCGGCCGGCTCGCTGAAGAGCGCGACGCAGGATATCGTCGTGCGTGCCACCGCCAATCTGCAGACGCCGGCGGATTTTTCCGATGTCATGCTGCAAGACCGCGTCCGGCTGGGCGATGTCGCGACGGTGACGCTCGGGCCGCGCGACGGCGATACGGCGCTGCGCTCGAACGGCAAGCCCGGCATCGGCCTTGGCATCATCCGTCAGGCGCAGTCGAATACGCTCAATATTTCGACCGGCATCAAGGCGGCCGTCGAGCAACTATCGAAGACGCTGCCCGAGGGAACGACGATCGCCATCACCAGCGACGATGCGGTCTTCATCCAGGGCGCGATCCATGAGGTGGTGCTGGCGCTGGTGCTTGCCGCCGTCATCGTCACCGCGGTTATCTATCTCTTCCTGCGCGACTGGCGGGCAACGCTGATCCCGGCCGTCAGTATGCCCGTGGCGCTGATCGGCACGCTGGCGGCAATTTACATGGTCGGTTTCTCAATCAACATCCTGACGCTGCTCGCCATCGTGCTGGCGACCGGCCTCGTCGTCGACGACGCGATTGTGGTGCTCGAAAACATCGTGCGCCGGCGCGCCGAGGGCATGGGACCGCGCGCGGCCGCCGTGCTCGGCACCCGCGAAGTGTTCTTCGCAGTTATCGCCACGACAGCGACGCTGGCGGCCGTCTTCATCCCGCTTTCGTTCCTGCCGGGGCAGGTCGGCGGTCTCTTCCGCGAATTCGGCTTTGTACTCGCCTTCTCGGTAGGACTATCGTCGATCGTGGCGCTGACGCTCTGCCCGATGCTCGCCTCGCGCATGCTGACGAAGCCGATGATTGAGGATCACGGAGCGCTCGGTCGCTTCGGCGGCGCGCTCGCCCGTTGCTACAAATGGGCACTGCACGGGTGCCTCAACGCGCCCTTCGTGGTTATCCTGGTCTCGTTGATGTTTGCCGGCGCGGCGCTCATCGCCTTCTCGACGGTCAAGAGCGAGCTCACGCCCGAGGAGGACCGGTCACTGGTGATGATGCGGCTGACGTCGCCGCAGGGATCGAGCCTCGAATATACCCGCGACAAGATGCAGCTCGTCGAGGAATATCTGCAGCCGCTGGTCGATAGCGGCGACATCCGCAACGTCTTCTCGATCTCCGGGCAGGGCGGCTCGCTGAACAGCGGCTTCATGGTGCTGACGCTTGCTCCCTGGGGAGAGCGTCACCGGACCCAGGCCGAGATCGTCGGCGACATCAATCAGGCGGCAGCGAAGGTGCCGGCGCTGCGCGGCAACGCCATATCTTCCAACAGCCTGCGCATCCGCGGCGCCGGCAGCGGCGTGCAGATGGCGCTTGTTGGGAACGATCACGAGGCGCTGACGGCGGCGGCCGCCAAGCTGGTGCAGGGGCTCGACGCCACCGGCCACTACGATACGCCGCGGCTCACCAACGAGCCCAGTCAAGCGCAGGTGTCGGTGGCGATCGACCGCGAGCGTGCTTCCGATCTCGGCATCGACATCACGGGGCTATCGACGGCGATCCAGTCGCTGCTCGAAGGGCGCTCGGTGGTCGATGTCTTCGTCGACGGGGAATCCTATCCCGTGCTTTTGACTTCGACGACGCGGCCTATCGATGATCCCACGGATCTCGAAAACGTGTTCCTGAAAACCGGTGACGGCAAGATCGTGCCGATGTCCGTCATCGCCACGATGAAGGAAGGATCGGTCGCGCCGCAGCTGAACCGCGAGCAGCAGCTCGCCTCCGTCGCGATCACCGCCGGCCTCAAGAACGGCATGTCGCTCGGCGATGCCGTGAGACAGGTGACGGAACTTGCCGAGCCCCTGCTGCCGCCCGGCGCACGTTTGCTGCCGCTTGCGGAAGCCGCGACGCTGGAAGAGAATTCGAGCGGCATGACGCTGACCTTCGGTTTTGCCATCGTCATCATCTTCCTGGTACTCGCCGCCCAGTTCGAAAGTGTGCTCTCATCGGTAATCATCATGTCGACGGTGCCGCTCGGCCTTGCCTGCGCCGTCTTCGCTTTGATCATCACCGGTTCCAGCCTGAACATCTATAGCCAGATCGGCCTGGTGCTGCTCGTCGGCGTGATGGCGAAGAACGGCATCCTGATCGTCGAATTCGCAAATCAGTTGCGTGACAGGGGCGAGAACGTGCGCTCTTCGATCGAGAAGGCCTGCGCGCTGCGCCTTCGCCCCGTGATGATGACGATGATCGCCACCATCCTCGGCGGCGTGCCGCTGGTCTTTGCCCACGGCGCGGGTGCGGAAGCGCGCGTGGCGCTCGGCTGGGTGATCGTCGGCGGCCTTGGCTTCGCCACGCTGGTGACGCTGTTCATCACGCCGGTCGCCTATCTCCTGCTTGCCCGCTTCGCCAAGCCGCATGCCCATGAGGAGGCGCGCCTGCACGAGGAGATGTCGGTCGCGACGGGGCCGCGCGCAGCGCCCGACGAGGAGCAGTTGCAGGCCGCCGAGTAAGCCTTCCATCCGCATTGAACACGCCGCCGGATTGCCATTCGGCGGCGTTTCTTATGGTGTATGAAGCCTTGCGGAATAAGATAAATTTCCTCTGAAGATTAGCCGTTTTTTAAGCATAAGCGGCAATGATCGTGGCCAGGAGCCGACTGGCCTTCTTCGTTTCTTGAAGGCAATGCGCTGGAGACCCAGCGACCCCGGACATGAGTGTCTGTGCGGAAGGTTCATCCCTGTTCAGTTGCGTTCTGTTGTGTTTTTGGAGTCTAGTTCCGTGAGTATTTATCAGCGCGTCTCCGTTGATGCGGCGCTCCATGTGCTGCGTGATATCAATCGCAATATGACGGTCACGCAGAACCACATCACGACAGGCATGCGAGTTGCCAAAGCGGCCGACAACGCTGTTTATTGGTCGATCGCCACCACCGCGCGCACCGACAACAAGGCCATTTCGGCGGTCCAGGACGCGCTCGGCATGGCGGCTGCGACAATGGGCACGGCCTATACCGGTGTCCAGAACGTCATCGACGTTGTCTCCGAGATCAAGGCCAAGCTCGTCGCCGCCACCGAGGACGGGGTCGACAAGAACAAGATCAACGAAGAACTCAAACAGTTGCAGGAGCAACTGCGCAGCGTTTCGGAATCGGCGACCTTCAACAGCGACAACTGGGTGATCCTCACCAATGACGCGACGCCGACGCAGCCGCGCCAGATCCCGGCTTCCTTCATCCGCAATGCCGACGGTACGGTCTCCGTGGGCATGCTGAGCTACCATATCGACAACACGCCTGTGGGGGCGACCACGTCCAAGGATGCGCGCTACCTGATCGATGACCGGGCCACTGGTTCCGGCGAATACGGCGTGTTGACCTCGGCCTATTTCGCTACGGAACTCGGCGCTTCGCAGGACTACGTGCTGATGACCAGCAAGAACGGCACCACCACCGGCCAGGTGGTGATTTCCGTCTCTTCAAGCACGACGAAAGGTCAGCTCAGCGAAATGATCAGCGTGGTTGATGCCGCCCTGACGCAGCTGACCACGGTCGGATCGGCCTTCGGCGCGCTGGAAAAACGCATCGAGCTGCAGAACGACTTCGCCACTCAGCTGCACGACAACATCACCGCCGGCATCGGCCGGCTCGTTGATGCCGACATGGAGGAGGAGTCGAGCAGATTGAGGGCGCTGCAGACGCAGCAGCAGCTCGGCCTCCAATCGCTGAACATTGCCAATGCGACCTACGACACCGTCAGGCAGTTGTTCCAGAATTTCTAAGGGTGAGATTGGGCGCTTGGAGCGGCACCGCAATGTTTGTTGTTTGGAGTCCGAGTATCTCGTAGGAAGATTTGGCGCGCCCACTTCTCCTCCTCATTCCTGTGCTCGTCACAGGAACGAGGAGGAGAACGAAGCGCGCCCGCCGACCCGGTAAAAACTGGTGATATCCGTGCCTTGCTGCAACATGGCTGCTGTTTCGGCGCCTGAAATTCCCCTATCAAGGGAACATCTTCATTTTCTTGCCGTATTCCTTGCCATTTGCTCGCATCAGTTTTGAACGGAGACCGTCCTGTCCATGATCAAGAAATTCATACTTCTGGCTGTCGCAGCAAGCTATCTCAGCGCCTGCACGACGACCGATCCCTATACTGGTGAGCAGAAGGTTTCCAATACAGCGGGCGGTGCTGCTCTCGGCGCGCTCGGTGGCGCTCTTGTCGGTGTGGCCGTCGGCGGCGGCGGGCATGGCAAGCGCAACGCAGCGCTGATCGGCGCAGGTATCGGCGCGCTGGCCGGCGGCGCGATCGGCAACTACATGGACCAGCAGGAAGCCGAACTGCGCGCCCAGCTTGAAGGTACCGGCATCTCCGTCACCCGCCAGGGCGACAACATCATCCTCAACATGCCCTCGAACATCACTTTCGACGTCGACCAGGACGCGGTGAAGCCGGGCTTCTATCCGACGCTGAATTCGGTGGCGATCGTGCTGCGCAAGTTCAACCGCACCCTGATCGACGTCAACGGCCATACGGATTCGACAGGCAGCCTGCAGCATAACCAGGACCTGTCACAGCGCCGCGCGCTTTCGGTTGCCGATTATCTCGGCGGCCAGGGCATCGACCAGCGCCGCGTCTCCGCCGTCGGCTTCGGCCCGTCCCAGCCCGTCGCCTCCAACGCGACCGAGGCCGGACGCGCCCAGAACCGCCGCGTCGAAATCCAGATCGCGCCGATCACGCAGGGCTGAGCAGGCGCTCTCTCAGACAACAGAAGGCCAGGCTCGCCCTCGGCCTCTTTAGTTTCTGCTGATCGCATCAATGCTGCATCGTCGCGCCTTTGGTGATCTTGTCGACAATCTTCTTGTCGGCTCTGATCGCGATGCCGACGATATTGGCGTCGTCAGGGGCATACTCGGCAAAGACGGCGCGGTTGGCGGCGTCATGGCCGGTGGCAAACATCTCCTCGATGAATATGGAGGCGGTTACCTCACGTTCCAGCGCGCGGCGGTGGATGGTCGATATCGTCGCTTCGTCGGCGGAAAGCACGATGATTGGCTGGATCGATAGCGGATTGTAGAGATTGCCGGCGCGGTCCTTGTATGGCTCTCCGATGATCTCGGGATATTGTCCGGCGATGCCTGTCGACAGGAAGGCTGTGACGTTCAGCTTCTGCCAGCCGGCAAGATTGTTTCGCAGGACGATCGCAATTTTGGTATCAAACATTCCAGTCTCTCTCATCAGGGTATCGAAACGCGTTGAGCCAGGATCTAACGCCGCAGGTCTTCGAGGGTCTTGAACGTTTGTGCGAGCCGCAGGTGGGCAGCGGCATGCTGGCCGCGCCCGCTGGCAGCGGCATCCTGACTGCGCCCGCCTTTCCCGGCATCGAGCGGATCGAGGCGCAGTTTTCCGGCAACGTCTTCGAGCCGCATCGGCACGATACCTATGCGCTTGGTGTCACGCTGCACGGCGTTCAGACTTTCACATATCGCGGCAAGCGGCGCTTCAGCCTGCCGGGGCAGGTGATCGTGCTGCATCCCGACGAGGAGCATGACGGCGGGGCGGCGACCGAGGCCGGGCTGCATTACCGCATGCTATACATGGAGCCTTCACTGCTGATGGAATGCCTTGGGGCGGAGAAGATCGGGCTTCCCTTCGTCGAGCAGCCCGTGATTGCCGATAGTGCGCTGGCGAAGGTGCTTTTGGGAGCGCTCGGCGCACTCGATCGGGAGCTGGAAGAGCTTTTCGTCGACGATTTCGTCAGCCGCGTCGCCGGCGGCCTGTCACGGCATTCGCAGATGCGCCGCCGGCCACTGGGCACGGTCGCCTGGCGGCAGGTACGGGCAGCACGCGATTATCTGGAGGCGCATGCGCTGAGGCCCGTGCGCTCGGGCGAACTGGAGAAGATTACCGGCCTTGACCGCTTCACGCTGTCACGGCATTTCCGCACGGCCTTTGCCACCAGCCCGCACCGCTACTTGCTAATGCGGCGCCTGCAGCAGGCGAGGGCGCTGATAGGTGCCGGCGAGGGTTTTGCCGATGTGGCGGCCGCGACGGGTTTTGCCGACCAGGCGCATTTCAATCGCCATTTCAAGAAGGCCTACGGCGTCACTCCCGGCCAGTGGGTCAGTCTCAGACGGGGTTTTCCGCAAGGCCGGAACGGCGCGCGATGAAGCGGGCGAGCGCCGGGCCGATCAGCAGAATGACCAGGAAGCGGCCGGTCTGCATGGCCATCACGAAGGGCACGTCTACATCGCTTGATGCGGCGATGATGGCGACGGAATCGGCGCCGCCGGGGCTGGTGGCGAGATAGGCGGTCAGCGGATCGATGCCGGCGAAGACGTGCAGTGCCGCTGCCATGCAGCCGCAGAGCGCCATCAGCAGCACAATGCAGGCCGCGACTCGCGGCAGGGCGCGCGCCACATGGCTGATGATCGAGCGGGTGAAACGCAGGCCGATGCTCCAGCCGACGAGCGCATAGGCGGTGGCAAGCAGCCACATCGGCAGCTCGATCTTCAAAAGGCCAACGCCCTGCAGGAAGGCGCCGAGAAAGAGCGGCACGATGATCATGCCTCCCTGTATGCGCAGGCGCCGCACGCCATGGGCGCAAAAGCCGGTAAAGGCGATCGTCGCGGCAAAGGCTGGCCAGTCTACCGGGGGAAAGAGGACGAGCGGCGGTGGCTCGCCGCCATCGGCCGCCACCCACAGCCGCGATACCACCGATGCGCCGACGGCGACGAAGACGACGCGCAGATATTGCATGAAGGCGACGAGGCGGGCATCGGCGCCATAGGCTTCGGACATGATGACCATGGCGGAAGCGCCGCCCGGCGAGGAGCCCCAGACGGCAGTCGTTCCCGGCAGCACCTGCCAGCGCGTCAAGAGCCAGCCGAGGCCGGTGGCGATGGCGATGACCGAGAAGATGAACAGCAGGAAGATCGGCGCGTCCTTCGCCATCGTGCCGAGAATATCAGGGGTGATGGTGCGCGCCATCATCAGGCCGACGAGGACTTGGCCGAACTGCAGCGGCAGAAGTGGCACGCGAAGCCTTCCCTTGCCGACGGTCAGCGCCAGCACGATGGCCGCGACCATCGGCCCGATCAGCAGCGAGGCGGGCAGGGCCAAGAGTTCGAGGAAGATGGTGAAGACTGTGGAAAGCGCGAGCAGCAACGCCCATTTCGGCAGGCCGGCATCCCGCAGCAGGCGGTGCGCGTGGCTGAGTGGCATGAATCCCCGTATGTTTCTCGGCCGGTGCCAAGCCCTGACGCTGAAGATGGGAGGAAGCTCCGGCATGACGAAGAGAGGCCGGCTCAAGGGCCGGTCGGTGCTGCTTCGGTATAGGCGGGCGCCGCGAGCGCGGTCAATTGCGAAATCTGGCTTCCGGCGAGGCAGCATGCGAATTTGATTCAAGCCGCCGCATCAAGTCCTTGTTATCTCATCTGAGTCGAACATGTTGGACGAGGAAATCGAGCAGGGCGCGCACACGCGCCGGCAGCGGTCCGCCCTGTCCCATATAGACGGCATAGAATTCTTCGATATCGCCGGGATTGGCGGCTTCCAGTACCGGCACCAGCCGGCGGGCATCGATATCGGCGCGCACGGTGAAGGCGGCCAGCCGCGCAAGACCGGCGCCAGAGAGCGCGAGATGGCGCATGGCTTCCCCGTCTCCAACCTGCACGCCCGGCGTGATCGGCACCGTCATCGTTTCGCCGTCCTCGCGCAGCGGCCAGCCCTCGACGGCGCGGGCATAGGAAAAGCCGATGCGGCAATGGCAGCTGAGATCGGCAACGCCACACGGTTCGCCATGACGCCTGAGATAATCGGGCGAGGCGACGATGAGCTTGCCGGTGGTGCCGAGCTTGCGGGCGATCAGGCTAGAGTTCTTCAGGGGGCCGGTGCGGATCGCAACGTCGGCGCGCTCTTCCATCAGGTCGACGATCCTGTCGGTGTGGGTGATATCGAGCGTAACGGCGGGATGAAGCGCCATGAAGGCAGGCACGAGCGGCGCCAGCACATGATTACCGAAGGAGGCGCTGGTGTTGATGCGGATGCGGCCCGAGGCCTGTTCGCCTGACGAAGCCTGGCGTTCGGCCTCGGCGATATCGGCAAGGATCGCGATGCTGCGCTCATAAAAGGCGCAGCCCTCCGGCGTCAGTTGCAGCTTGCGGGTCGAGCGGTTGACGAGGCGGGCGCCGAGGCGCGCCTCCAGCCGGGCGACGAGCTTGCTGACGGCCGACGGCGTCATGCGCCGCGCCGAGGCGGCTGCGGAAAAGCCGCCACGCTCGACAACACTGACGAAGACTTCCATTTCCCCCGAGCGGTTGATGTCCTGACGGCCCATGATGAATTCAAGTCACAGATGATGTTCTGTTTCGCAATCTATATCAACGGAAGTGCCGGGTCTATCTCGGAGGAGACACAGGAGACAGATCGATGGAGTACAGAAATCTCGGCGCATCGGGCCTCAGAGTGCCGGTCCTTAGCTTCGGCGCGGGCACGTTCGGCGGCAGCGGTCCGCTGTTCGGCGCCTGGGGCAATACCGATGCCGAAGAGGCTCGGCGGTTCGTCGACATCTGCCTCGAAGCCGGCGTCAATCTCTTCGATACGGCCGATGTTTATTCGGCCGGCGCTTCCGAAGAGGTGCTCGGCCAGGCGATCCGCGGCCGGCGCAACGCAGTGCTGATCTCGACCAAGACCGCGCTGCCGATGGGCGAGGGGCCGCAGGACTGGGGCACGTCGCGGGCGCGGCTGATCCGGGCGACGGAGGATACGCTGCGTCGGCTCGGGACCGATTATATCGACCTTTTGCAGCTTCACGCCTTTGATGCCTCGACCCCGGTCGAGGAGGTGCTGTCGACGCTCGATAGTCTCGTCGCCGCAGGCAAGATCCGCTATCTCGGCGTCTCGAATTTTTCCGGCTGGGAACTGATGAAGTCGCTCGCAGCGGCGGAGCGCTCGGGCTATCCGCGTTATGTCGCCCATCAGGTCTATTATTCGCTGGCGGGGCGCGACTATGAGTGGGAGTTGATGCCGCTCGGCTCCGATCAGGGTGTCGGTGCGCTCGTCTGGAGCCCGCTCGCCTGGGGGCGGCTGACTGGCAAGATCCGCCTCGGTGAGCCGCTGCCGGCCGCCAGCCGATTGCACGAGACGGCCCAGTATGGCCTGTCGACGACGAGAGGCTGTTCGACATCATCGAGGTGCTGGATTCGATCGCAGCGGAGACCGGCAAGACCGTGCCGCAGATCGCGATAAACTGGCTGCTCGGCCGGCCGACGGTATCGAGCGTCATCATCGGCGCCCGCAACGAAGATCAACTCAGGCAGAACCTTGGCGCGGCCGACTGGAGCCTGTCGAAGGATCAGATCGAAAGGCTCGACGCGGTCAGCGCGGTGACGGCGCCTTATCCTTATTTCCTCTATCGACGGCAGAAGGGCTTTGCGCTCCTCAATCCACCGATCGTCTGAGGCGGTCGGCCCGGCCTGTCCATGGCTCCTGGTCTACAACAAAAGGGGAGTGAAATCTTTTCCCAATCTTAACTGGACAGCCGCTTTGACTTGCCCCATACCGAGCCTGCCGCATATCTCCTTAAATCGGAATCGATGTAAGACGAAATTATGCAGCAATTTTAAAGTTCTACAGCGTCGATGTACGTCTGAACGGACGTGCTGCGCAGTAGTCTGCGGGACGCGGTCTCGTCCACGCGGAATGGGAGGGAGATCAATGGGATGGCGCTGAAGGATGCAAAGACTGGAACACGCAACGAGCCGGGGATATCGGCTGTGCTCGGTATTCTCAAACAGAGCTTCGGCGAGCGTTTCCAGACCGGCCAGTCCTTCCGTGAACAGCACGCCCATACGACCACCTATATCCCGCCGCAACTGCCCGACGGCGTTCTCTTTGCCGAAAGCGCCGACGATGTGAAGATGGCGGTCAGGGCCTGTGCAGCGCACAGAGTGCCGGTGATCGGTTTCGGCACTGGTTCCTCGCTGGAAGGTCAGGTCAATGCCGTCAACGGCGGTATTTCGATCGATTTCAGCCGCATGAGCCGGGTGCTCGAGGTCAATGCGGAGGATCTCGACTGCACGGTCGAGCCCGGTATCACCCGCGAGGCGCTGAACGTCCATCTGCGCGATACCGGCCTGTTCTTTCCGATCGATCCCGGCGCCAATGCCTCGATCGGAGGCATGGCGTCGACGCGGGCCTCCGGCACCAATGCGGTGCGCTACGGCACGATGAAGGACAATGTGCTTGCCGTCACGGCAGTCACCGCCAATGGTGAGGAGATCCGCACGGCGCGGCGCGCCCGCAAGTCTTCGGCCGGCTATGACCTGACGCGGCTCTTTGTCGGCGCCGAGGGCACGCTCGGCATATTGACCTCGGTGACGCTGCGCCTGCAGGCGATCCCGCAGAAGATTGCCGGCGGCGTCTGCGCCTTTCCGAGCATCAAGGCGGCCTGCGATGCCGTCATCATGACGATCCAGATGGGCATTCCGGTGGCCCGCATCGAGCTGCTCGATGCTGTGCAGATGCGGGCGTGCAACGCCTATTCCGGGCTGTCTTATGCCGAAAGCCCGACGCTTTTCCTTGAATTCCACGGCACAGACGAGACCGTGCCGCTGCAATCGGCAGCCTTCGCCGAGATTGCGGCTGAATGTGGCGGGAGCGAGTTTCTGTGGACCGCCAATGCCGAGGAGCGGACCAAGCTCTGGAAGGCGCGTCATAACGCATACTTTTCCGCGAGGGCGCTGGCGCCGGGGCTTGCCGCACTTTCGACCGATGTTTGTGTTCCGATATCGAGGCTTGCCGATTGCGTTTCCGAAACGCAGGCGGATATCGAGGAACATGGGCTGCTCGGCCCTATCGTCGGCCACGCCGGCGACGGGAATTTCCATGTGCTGCTGTTGTTCGATGACAAAAGCGCCGGAGACATAGCCAGGGCCGAGAGCTTCGTTGAGCGGCTCAACCGCCGGGCACTCGATATGGACGGAACATGCACCGGGGAGCACGGCATCGGGCAAGGCAAGATGGCCTTTCTGGAGCAGGAGCTCGGAGGCTCGGTGGATCTGATGCGACAGGTGAAGCAGGCGCTCGATCCGGACGGCATCTTCAATCCCGGCAAGATTTTCCACCAAGGCTGAAAACGGAATATTCTCATGAACTTGGGCCTTGCCCATCGCATGAATAGCGCTAGTGTCGACAACAGAACCCTGAACAGTGTCGGCAACACAATCCCGAATGGAGAATCCTTGCATTGGTAGGCCGGTTCCTCGTCTTTCTGGGGGGAGTGATCGTCGTAGTGCTGTTTGTGGCGCTGCTTGCGCCGTTGTTCATCGACTGGACGGATTTCCGGAAGAACTTCGAGGATCAGGCAAGCCGCATCATCGGTAAGAAAGTCACCGTCCACGGCACGGTGGATGCCCGTCTGTTGCCGTTTCCGTCGGTGACGCTGCATGACGTGCGTGTCGGTCAGGAGGCTGACGGCACGCCGATCGTCAAGGTCGAACAATTTTCCATGGATGCCGAGCTTGCGCCTTTCCTGTCGGGCGAGGCGCTGATCTTTGATATGCGCGTCGTCAATCCGAAGGTGCGCCTCAGATTGCTCAAGGACGGCACACTCGACTGGATGCGCGGCAGCCGCGCCGAAATACCGGCCAAAACAGTCGTTCTGGAAAATGTGCATGTCAGCGGCGGCGAAGTCGATTTCCTTGACGACCAGTCGGGCCGGGCGCGCCGTATCACTGGCCTGAATGCGGAGATGTCGGCCAAATCGCTCGCCGGCCCCTGGCGCGTCGAGGGCGATGCGGCCCTCGACGGCGAACACGGCAATTTCTCGGTTTCGAGCAGCCAGCCGGACGAGAAGGGCGTGCTGCGCATGCGCACGAAGCTGTCGCCGGACAAACATCCGGTCAGTATCGATCTCGACGGCGAACTGAAGCTGGTCGACCGCAAGCCGAACTATCAGGGCCAGCTTTCGGCGGCGATCGAAAACCGCAACAGCGCCAGGTCGGCCAACAAGAACGAGCAGCCGCCGAGGCTCAAGGGCCGCTTCGAGCTTACCAACGAACGTATCCGCATTCCCGAATACCGGATGGAGATCGGCCCGACGGACGATCCCTATGTGATAACCGGGGAAGCGACACTCGATACCGGCAACGCGCCTGAGTTCTTGTTGACCGCCGACGGGCAGCAGATAGACGTGAACCGCATCGGCAATCAGGGCGCGGCCGGCAAGACGACGCGGGATGCCGCGGTTTCGGCGCGCCAACGGTTGAATTCTCTGATCGATATCGTCGCGCAGGTGCCGATCCCGCAGGTGCCCGGCAAGGCAAGCGTCAAACTGCCGGCCATCGTTGCCGGCGACACAACGCTACGCGATGTGCAACTGGAGCTGGAGCCGGCCGGTACCGGCTGGATGATCGACAGCGCCGTCGGCACGCTGCCGGGGCGCACGCAGGTGGAAGGCAAGGGCAAGCTCCTGCTTCAGGGAGACCCCTCGTTCAACGGCCAGATCGTGGTTGCCTCGAACCAGCCAACGGGGCTAGCCTCCTGGCTGGCCGGCTCGGTCGACCCGGCCATCCGCCAATTGCGGCAGGCGGGTTTTTCCGCCAATGTCAGCCTGACTCATGAATTGCAGCGTTTCGAAAATCTCGAAATCGCCATCGGATCGGCGACGCTGAAGGGCCGGCTGGAACGGCAGGCGATCTCCGGCCAGACGCCGACGCTGTCGGTGGCGCTGAATGGCGACACGCTCGATCTTGACGCGCTGCAGGCGCTGGCCGGTCTCGCGACCGGCCAGGAGAGCGGCGACAATGTCCTCGACCATAAGATCGCCGCGCAGCTCAAGGCCGACAGGTTCACCGCCTTCGGGGTTGACGCCGAGAATGTCGAGACCACCTTCACGATTGCCGACGGGGCGCTTGCGGTCGACCGGCTGTCAGTCAAGAATCTCGCGGGCGCCGAGCTGACGGCGACCGGCCGGGCAGAAGGCTCGCTGCTCGACTATAAGGGTGCGGGTGAGATCACCTTCAAATCGGCCGATCCCGGCGGTTTCTTCACCATGCTGCGCGAGCATCTTCCGCACCATCCCGTGCTCGATCGGCTGGTGCGCAATGCCGGCTGGTACGGCAATACGGCGTTGCGCGGTGCGCTGACGCTCGGCGGCGACGAGGGCGATGCGATGACAGTGACGCTGGCCGGCGTCTCGAACGGCAGCCGGGTCAACCTCGATTACCGCATGTCCGATCTCCTGGCGCTGACCGGCAACGGCACGACGAGCCTTGAGGCGACGCTCGAAAACGCCGTGCCATCAATCCTGTTCGGTCAGGCCGGGCTCGACCCGCTGCCGGTCGATGTCGGCGCGAATGGCCGCCTGACCCTCAAGGTTAAGGCGTCGGGCAACGATCCTGCCGATGCGGCGCTGACCTTTGCGACCGACCGGACCTCGTTTACCGCAAAGGGCAAGGTTGACGTGCGGCCGGAGAGCTTCATGAATGGCCAGATCGCGCTTTCGCTCGACAGCGCCGATATCGACCCTTATCTCATCATGAACGGTATTGCCCTGCCGCAGACCGGAACGGGGTTGCCGCTCGGCCTGCAGGTCAATGCCGCCGTCGATAGCGACAAGATCGTTTTGTCCGATCTCAAGGGACATGCGGCCGACAACGCGTTTTCCGGTGCGCTGACATTCGATCGCAAGGCTGCGAAGACAACGGCGAGCGGCGAGCTGACGCTTGCCAAGGCAGATGCCGGCTGGCTCGGCGAGGCGGTGTTCGGCCAGATCGTCGATCCCGCCAGCGGCACGCTGTCGAAGGCGCCGCTGGGCCTGCCCACCTTCAAGGATCTGGACGTCAGGGTGAAGCTGTCGGCCAAGGAATTCTGGCCCGGCCTGCCGGAAACGGCCGTGTCCGATTTCACCAGCAACGTCGCCTATAAGGGCGACGAGTTGCAGCTCAACGACATGGCCGGCAACTGGGAAGGCGGCAAGCTCACCGGCAATCTTCTCTTCACCAATGCCGACGGCACCGGTTTCCTGCAGACGAAGCTGGCGCTTGCCGATTCCGATCTCGCCGGGGTCATCTGGCTGCGTGACGGCGCGCCGGTCGCCAACGGCAAGTTCGGATTGTCGCTGTCGATGGAGGCCTCGGGCAAGACGATCAGTGAGATCGCCAGCTCGCTCAATGGTTCGGGGGAGCTGAGACTCGGCGATATGAGCATACGCGGACTGAACCTTGCCATTCTTCCGCCGCTGCTTGCCGCCACCGACCCAATGCAGGAACAGATCAACGCCGGCAAGGTGCATCCGATCGTCGAGACGTTGCTCAATAACGGCGAGGCGAAGCTGCCGCCGCTCGGAATACCCTTCAACGTCACCGACGGGACGCTCAGGGTGCAGAATGTGACCGTGGCCAACGATCTGGCCCGGGTTACCGCCGACGCGCAGATCGCCTTGCCGGAGCAGCGGATCAGCGCGACGGTCGGTATCGGCCTCAATCCAGGCGCGGAGGCGCTTCCTGGTGTCGAACCGGCGCTACGGCTGAACTTTTCCGGCATGTTGCCGTCACCCGGCAAGACGATGGACGTGACCGATATCACCAGCTACCTGTCGCTGCGTGCTTTTGAGCGCGAGCGGCGGCGGGTCGAGCGGCTGCAGGCGATCGTGCTCGAAAAGCAGCGCCTGCGCCGCGAGGTGGCGCTCTATCGTTTCAATGGCGCCGAGCGCGTCAGAGCGGCCGAAATCGAACGGCAACGGCAGGCGGAGGAAGAGCGGCTGCGAAGACTGGCGCAGGAGGCGGCTGCGCAGAAGGCTGCTGCCGAGGCGGAGGCCGCACGTGCGGAGGCAAAAGCCAAGGCTGATGCGCAGGCGAGGGCGGCTGCCGAGGCGGAGGCGGCCCGGCGCTCCGGGCAGATGCAGCCCGGTCAGCTCGATTTCGACCATCTGCCGGGCATTCAGGCGCAATGAAGACGCGCGGGGTTTGCGTCGCCTGATATTTCAGATTTTTATTTGAATTCCCGGCGTCACGGCCGGCGGCCACAGCCGGCCTTCGCCCACGAAAGCACATGGAGCCGCAGCGCTGAGGACAGGTTGCTGTCCGGGGGGCGGTGGTCGTCGATCTCGGAAATCAGGGCGGCAAGCGACATGGAACGGCTTGCCGCAATCGTCTTCAGATCGGCCCAGAATTCATCTTCCAGCGAAAAGCTGGTGCGATGGTCATGCAGTGTCGCCGAGTGCTTGCGGATCATCAGCCGGTTCACATCGCAATCGGCTTGGAGGATCGATTCAAGGAAATCGCGCAAGTGGCTGATCGCCGATTCGTTTCCGGCTCTTCAAGCTTTGCGTGAAGCTTCATGCGCCGTCGTCATCCGTCTCGATCCGGCCATCGCGGTGAGCCTTGTCGGCCTTCTCGTTCAGAGTGCGGGTGAGCTGCTTTTCGGCCTTGGTGCGGCCGAAGGAAATACGGTTCTGCTCGGCCTGCTTCTCCTTTTCGGAGCGGGCCTGCTTTTTGCGAAACTGACGCAGATTGATGATTTCGGCGCTCATGCGCGAGGCTTGATCCTTATGAAAAAAGGGAGGCTCGGCCTCCCTTTGAAATCACTGCTTCTTGCGGAAGGAGTCGAGCGAGACGACGGAGCCAGGTTTTTTCTCTTCGCCGTCGGCCGTTTTTGCGCCGGCGGCTTCATCGGACTTTCCTGCCGCGTCGACGGGATAGGCGGTGATCTCACCGGACGGCAGTTCCTCGCCGTCGGCGAGCGGCACGTCGAATTCGAGCTCGAAATTGACCGAGGGATCATAGAAGCCGCGGATCGCATTGAACGGTATGACCAGCTTCTCCGGAACGTCGGAGAAGGAAAGGCCAATTTCGAAATGCGTTTCGGTGATCTTGAGATCCCAGAACTGATGCTGGATGACGATAGTCATCTGCTCGGGATATTTGGACTTCAGGTGCTGGGAGATGCGCACGCCGGCGGCACCCGTGAGGAAGGTGATGAAGAAGTGGTGGTCGCCGGGCAGACGACCCGTCGTTGCTACCTCCGCCAAAACCTTGCGGATGACGCCGCGAAGTGCATCCTGCGCCAGAATGTCGTAGCGGATATGATCCTGCCCCATGCTTTTCCTGTCTTTCGTCGGTTCTGAAGTCTTTTCACAAGGTTTATGGCACGTTCAGGCGCCTTGGGAAAGTCCGGAGCCGAGTCACGCATAGATCAGCATACATGATTTCAGTCTGAGGGAGAAGGTGAAGGCTTCTGTTGCCAGGTGCCTTCGGACCCCGCCTAGAGGTGCGAACCACTAGGACTTTGATTGAAGTGTCACACCGCGATTAAGCAGCGAGACGAGCTTCCGCATAGTTGTCGTTTGCAACTACAATTTTAGCCCGATAACGGCGGTACAATGCCGAGCAAAAAGTCGATCTTTACACCCTTGTCGATCCTATTTCGCCCCCATCAAAAGCCGGCCTTGATACCGCCGGTTTTTGGTGGAGGCGCCGGGTACCGCCCCCGGGTCCAATAGGTTTATTACACCGCTCATTTATTGCCATAGCCGGCCCGAGAGCCAGCAGGGCTGATATAGTGATTTCCGTCGTCCAAGGAAAGGGCAAACGTCATAAAAGCTTTAGTCGGGCGACAGAAAGAACGGGAAAATATCCGCCTGCGATTGGTTTCCTCAAAGCGAAGGCTTAAATTGGAGAAAACGGAATCAGCGCGACATGCAGCAATATCTCGATCTCCTCACCCATGTGATGGAAAAAGGCTCCGACCGGGGCGACCGCACCGGCACCGGCACGCGTTCGGTCTTCGGCTACCAGATGCGCTTCGATCTCGAGGAAGGCTTTCCCGTCCTGACGACGAAGAAGCTGCATCTGCGCTCGATCATCCACGAGCTTTTATGGTTCCTGAAGGGCGAGACGAATATCCGCTATCTCAAGGAGAACGGCGTCTCGATCTGGGATGAGTGGGCCGACGAGAACGGCGATCTCGGGCCGGTCTACGGTGCCCAGTGGCGCTCCTGGCCGGCACCGGACGGTGGCCATATCGACCAGATCGCCAATCTCGTCAAAGGTATCGTCAACAATCCGAACTCACGCCGCCACATCGTCTCAGCCTGGAATCCGGCCGAGGTCGACCAGATGGCGCTGCCGCCCTGCCATTGCCTGTTTCAGTTCTACGTGGCCGACGGCAAACTCTCCTGCCAGTTGTACCAGCGCTCCGCCGATATTTTCCTTGGCGTGCCCTTCAACATCGCCTCCTATGCGCTTTTGACGATGATGGTGGCCCAGGTGACGGGGCTCAAAGGGGGCGATTTCGTCCATACCCTCGGCGACGCGCATCTCTATCACAATCATTTCGACCAGGCGAAGCTGCAGCTGACGCGTCGGCCAAAGCCGCTGCCCTTCATGCGGATCAATCCTGAAGTGAAGGATATCTTCGGGTTCAGGTTCGAGGATTTCGAGCTGATCGGCTATGAGGCCGATGCCAATATCAAGGCGCCGATCGCCGTCTGAGCCGGGACTTTTCATGGCTGAAATCCGCAGGACCATCATCGCCGCCGTCGCACGCAACGGGACCATCGGCCGGGAAGGCGACATGCCATGGCGGCTATCGAGCGATCTCAAGCGCTTTAAGGCGCTGACGCTTGGCAAGCCTGTCGTGATGGGCCGCAAGACCTATGACTCGATCGGCAAGCCGCTGCCGGGGCGGCCGAACGTGGTCATTTCGCGACGAGCAGCGATCGAACACCCCGATGTCGGCATGGCCCATTCGCTGACCGAGGCGATCGACGCTGCCGACAGATTGGCGCTGCAAACCGGGGCCGGCGAAATCTGCATCATCGGCGGCGGGCAGATCTATGCTCAGGCCATCGATCTTGCCGATCGGCTATGCATTACGCATGTCGAGGCCGATCTTGACGGCGACGCGTTTTTTCCGGCGATTGATGCGGGCGTCTGGCAGGCGGGGGAGGTAGTCGCCGTGCCCGCTGGCGAGAAGGACAGCTACCCCACGCGCTACGTCGTCTATGAACGCCGTCGCGCCTGAAAACGAACTATTTTCCAATTAAATTGACCAAGTTTCTCACGCTGCGTTGAAAGCCGGTGCGGCGATACCTATAACGGTCACCAACGCATCGGCCGGTCAGCCCCCACGGTCCCGAATGCGGGGAAGACTTAACGAACAACGAGGTTTTGATGCCCTGGAGCAATCAGAATGGCGGCGGCGGCCCTTGGGGCGGCGGCGGTAACAATCAGGGACCATGGGGCCAAGGGCCGAACCGCCCACGTGGCGGCAAGGGCGGACCGCCTGATCTGGAAGACATCATCCGGCGCGGTCAGGATCAGCTGCGCAATATCGTTCCCGGCGGTTTCAATGGTGGCGTGGCGGCGATCGTCGTGGCGATCGTCGCTGTTTTCTGGCTGATCCAGTGCGTCTACACCGTCCAGCCGGACGAACGTGGCGTCGAGCTGCGCTTCGGCAAGCCGAGAGAAGAGATTTCCATGCCCGGCCTGCATTTCCGCATCTGGCCGATGGACGCGGTCGAGATCGTGAAGGTGACCGAGCAGCAGCAGAATATCGGCGGACGCAACAACAGCAATTCGACGGCTGGACTGATGCTTTCCGGCGACCAGAACATCGTCAACGTGCAGTTCTCCGTGCTCTACACGATCAATGATCCGAAATCCTATCTTTTCCGTCTCGAAAATCCGGCTGAAACGCTGCAGCAGGTTTCAGAAAGCGCCATGCGCGAAATCGTCGGCCGGCGCCCGGCACAAGATGCCTTCCGTGACAATCGCGGACCGATCGAAACCGAAGTGCGCAACATCATCCAGGATACGATGGATCGCTATGGCGCCGGCATTGCGATCAACCGCGTGACGATCGAGGACGTCGCACCGCCGCGCGACGTGGCCGATGCCTTCGAGGAAGTGCAGCGTGCCGATCAGGACAAGCAGCGCCTCGTGGAGGAAGCGAACCAGTACGCCAATCAGAAGCTCGGCCAGGCCCGCGGTGACGCGGCCCGCATCCGCGAAGCCGCAGCGGCCTATAAGGACCGGATCGTCAAGGAGGCTGAAGGTGAAGCGCAACGCTTCGTTTCGATCTACGACGAATATTCCAAGGCTCCTGACGTGACGCGGGAGCGGCTGTTCCTGGAAACGATGGAACAGGTGCTGAAGGGTTCCAAAAAAGTGATCATAGACCAAAAGGCGGGCGCCGTGCCTTATCTGCCTCTCAATGAGGTCGGCAGGCCGACGCAGCAACAACAGCAGCAGGGAGGCTGAGACCCATGTCGAACAGACTTCCGGTAATTCTGATCCTCCTGGCGGTCGTGCTGGTCGGGATCTATTCCTCGGTCTTCGTGGTGAGTGCCCGCGAACAGGCCATCGTCGTTCGCTTCGGTGAAATCCAGTCGGTCAAGACTGACCCTGGCATCTATTTCAAGCTGCCTTTCGCTTTTGCCGATGCCGACAGGGTGCAATACGTGCCGAAGCAGGAACTCCGCTTCGATCTTGACAATATCCGTGTCCAGGTTTCCGGCGGCGCATTTTATGAGGTAAATGCCTTCCTCATCTACCGTATCAATGACGCGCGCCGCTTCCGCGAAACCGTTTCGGGCGACAGGGAGGCGGCAGAAGCGCGGCTTCGTACCCGCCTCGATTCCGCTTTGCGCAGGGTCTACGGCGTGCGCAGCATCGAAGCCGCGCTCTCCCGGGAACGCGTGGCGATGATGCTCGAGGTTCGCAACGAACTGCAAGCCGATGCGGAGACGCTCGGAATCACGCTCGACGACGTGCGCATCAGCCGGACGGACCTCACTCAGGATGTTTCCGAGCGCACCTACAACCGCATGCGGGCCGAGCGACTGGCGGAAGCCGAACTGCTGCGGGCGCAGGGCACTGAGGAAGGCCAGCGCCGCCGCGCCATCGCCGACCGCCAGGTCGTTGAGCTGACCGCCGGCGCACAACGCGACTCCGAGATCCTGCGTGGCCAGGGCGATGCCGAACGCAACCGCGTCTTCGCCGAGGCATTCTCAAGGGACCCGGGTTTCTTCGAGTTTTACCGCTCGATGGCGGCCTATGCGGCGACGCTTTCGTCGCAGGACACAACGCTGGTTCTGTCGCCGGATTCGGAATTCTTCCGCTATTTCAACAACGCCGCCGGCGCCGCGCCGGCGAGCCCGGCTGCGTCGGCTCCCGCAACGCCCGGAACAACCGCTCCGGCGCCAGCCCAGCCGGCGAACTGAAAGCGCCGGGATCTGTTTCCCTCCAAGATCGAGAAAGGGTCGGCCCAGCGCCGGCCCTTTCGATTTCAAGAGGTAAGGCCGGGCTTTTGTGATGGTCCGTCAGATTGCACGGGGATTTCGCGAAAAGGTGATTTCACCCTCCATCATTCCGCCTTATGCTGGTGCTGAATATGCGCATTTACGCCTTATGAGGAAGCTTGATGGCCCCGACGATTCGCTTGCCCTTCAGACGAACGCTCGCGCTTCTGGCCAGCGCCACCATCCTGGCGCAAGCCGGCGTGAGCGGGGTGGCTTTTGCGCAAACCACGCCTGAAACAGCAGCGCCCGGGGTTGCCGCGCCTGTTCCGGCTGCTCCCACACCACCTGCATCTACCACGCCGCAGCAGACGCCACCGGTTCAGACCGTCATGCCGACCAACGGTCCGGCTTCCGTTGCCGATCTCGCAGAAGGGTTGCTCGATGCTGTGGTCAATATCTCGACCTCGCAGAATGTGAAGGATGACGAAGGGGTCGGCCCGGCGCCGCGTGCCCCTGACGGGTCACCATTCCAGGAATTCTTCAACGACTTCTTCAACAAACAGCAGGGCAACAAGGGCCCCAACCATAATGTCAGCTCGCTTGGATCCGGTTTCGTCATCGATCCGGCCGGCTATATCGTGACCAACAACCATGTGATCGAGGGCGCCGACGACATCGAGGTCAATTTCGCCAACGGCTCGAAGCTCAAGGCGAAGCTGATCGGCACGGATACGAAGACCGATCTTTCCGTGTTGAAGGTCGAGCCGAAGACACCGCTGAAATCGGTGAAATTCGGCGACTCCAGCGAGATGCGCATCGGCGACTGGGTCATGGCGATCGGCAATCCATTCGGCTTCGGCGGTTCGGTGACGGTCGGCATCATTTCCGGGCGCGGCCGCAACATCAATGCCGGCCCCTACGACAACTTCATCCAGACGGATGCGGCGATCAACAAGGGCAATTCCGGGGGGCCGCTCTTCAACATGAAGGGTGAAGTGATCGGCATCAACACGGCGATCATCTCGCCGAGCGGCGGCTCGATCGGCATCGGCTTCTCGGTACCGTCCGAACTTGCTTCCGGCGTCGTCGAGCAGTTGCGCCAGTATGGCGAGACGCGGCGCGGCTGGCTCGGCGTGCGCATCCAGCCGGTGACCGACGACATCGCCGACAGTCTCGGGCTCGACACCGCCAAGGGCGCGCTGGTCGCCGGCGTCATCAAGGGCGGTCCCGTCGACGACGGCTCGATCAAGGCGGGCGACGTCATTCTGAAATTCGACGGCAAGGCGGTCAATGAAATGCGCGACCTGCCGCGCGTCGTGGCGGAAAGCACGGTCGGAAAAGAAGTCGACGTCGTGGTGCTGCGCGACGGCAAGGAGCAGACCGTCAAGGTGAAGCTCGGCCGGCTCGAAGACAGCGATCAGGCGGCATCCGGCGATGCAGCGCCGGATGGCGTGATCACCCCTGATCCCGACGAAAACGACGATATGGATCAGCCGGATACTGGCGATCAGGCAGCGCCCGCACCGGGCACACCGGCGCCGGACCAGCACCAACAGGGCCAGGTATCGCCGGATGCGGCCATGCCGAAGAACGTGCTCGGTTTGTCGCTGTCGCTCCTCAGTCCCGAAACACGCAAGGCTTTCGGCATCGCCGAAAGCGTCGACGGCGTCGTCGTGACGGAGGTGGAGGCCGGCTCCGCCTCGGCCGAAAAGGGGTTGAAGCCAGGGGACGTTATCGTCGAGGTGGCACAGGAGTTCATGAAATCCCCGGATGCGGTCGCGGCCAAGGTGAAATCGCTGAAACAGGAAGGGCGCCGCAACGCCCAGCTGATGATCGCATCGGCAAACGGCGATCTGCGGTTCGTTGCGGTGCCGATGGAATAGGAGAACTGCGGCGGTGGCGACTAGGTGCCGCCTTCCTGTTCTCGCTCCACTCCTCCCGCATTCCTGTGACGAGCGCAGGAATGCGGGAGGAGGGGCGTTTCGGCCTTCTTAGCCCATCACGAAATCGGTCTTCCGATAACCCTGGATATAAAGAAGTGCCGTCAGGTCGGCGTGATTGATGCGCATCCGCGCCTGAGCGGCGACAGTGGGCTTGGCGTGAAGGGCGACGCCGGAGCCGGCGAGTTGCAGCATGCCGAGATCATTGGCGCCGTCGCCGACGGCGATTGCCTCCTGTGGCGAAATGCCGAGGCTTGCTGAAATCTCGTTCAGCGCATCCACCTTTGCCTGCTTGCCGAGGATAGGTTCGGCGACGAAGCCGGAGAGAATGCCATCCTCGTCCAGCAGCGTATTGGCGCGGTTTTCGTCGAAGCCAAGAGTGGCGGCGATGCGGCTGGTAAAGACGGTGAAGCCGCCGGAGACGAGGGCGGTGTAATGACCTTTCGATTTCATGGTGGCGATCAGCTCCGGCCCTCCCGGCGTCAGCGTGATGCGCTTGGCGATGACCTCGTCGACAACCGAGATCGGCAGTCCTTTCAAGAGGGCGACGCGCTCGCGCAGGGCGGGCTCAAAGGCGATCTCGCCATTCATGGCGCGGGCGGTGATGTCGGCGACCTTCTCCTTCAGGCCGACTTCTGCGGCGAGTTCGTCGATGCATTCCTGGCCGATCATCGTCGAATCCATGTCGGCGATCAGCAGCTTCTTGCGGCGGCTGTCCTGCTCCTGGATGACGAGGTCGATGGGGGCGCTCGAAATGACGGCGAGAAGATTGGCCTCGGCCGCTTGCGCATCCGCGCCGTCGCGCAGTGCGATGTCGCAGGCAACGCCGTCGGCCAGCCAGTAGAGGCCGGAAGCGGTTACTGCCTCGGCCGCTTGTTCGGCAATGCTGGGAGTAAGCACAGGATTTGACGGATTGGCAACAAGCGTGGCAACGAGGGCCATGATGGAAAACCTTCTGAGCGTAGAGAACGCGATCCTGATAACCGGGCCGACCGCCAGCGGCAAG
Organism: Rhizobium sp. NXC14; assembly: GCF_002117485.1. NCBI lineage: Bacteria > Pseudomonadati > Pseudomonadota > Alphaproteobacteria > Hyphomicrobiales > Rhizobiaceae > Rhizobium > Rhizobium sp. NXC14. Next base: position 2,930,300 of record NZ_CP021030.1, on the reverse strand, counting down.
TCCGCCCTTGCCGTGGAATTGGCCAAGCGCCATGACGGCGCGGTCGTCAATGCCGACAGCATGCAGGTCTACGATACGCTGCGGGTGCTGACCGCGCGTCCGTCGGAAGAGGAGATGCAGGGCGTGCCGCATCATCTCTACGGTCACGTGCCGCCGGGGGCCGGCTATTCCACAGGCGCCTGGCTGCGCGATGTCTCGGCGCTTTTGCCGGCCCTCAGGGCCGCCGGGCAGCTACCGGTTTTCGTCGGCGGCACGGGGCTTTACTTCAAGGCGCTGACCGGCGGTCTCTCCGAGATGCCTGATATACCGGAAGTACTGCGGGAAGACTTGCGCACGCGACTCGTGGAGGAGGGGCCGGATGCGCTTTACGTTGAGCTTTGCGAGGCCGATCCCGCCATGGCGGCAAGCCTCAACCGCCAGGACGGTCAGCGCATCGTCCGGGCGCTGGAGGTAATCAAAGCGACGGGACGCTCGATCGCCGATTTCCAGGTCCGGTCCGGGCCTGTGGTGATCGATGCCGACGAGGCCCGCAAGATAGTCGTTCTCCCGGACCGGGCGGTGCTGCATGCTCGCATCAATGGCCGTTTCGAAAAGATGCTGCAACAGGGTGCGGAAGACGAGGTGAAGGCGCTGCTTGCGCTCGACCTACCGGCCGAGGCGCCCGTCATGAAGGCCATCGGTGTGTCGCAGATCGCGGCGATGCTGAAGGGCGAGATGACCCGCGATGAGGTGCTGGAGAAGGGGGCTGCGGCGACACGGCAATATGCCAAGCGGCAAATGACCTGGTTCCGCAATCAGATGGACGAAAGCTGGGAGCGATTGACGCTTTAGCATGAGGCGATATCGTCTGGCTCGTTGCCAATCAACTGTCTTTCAGGATCGCATCATGCCTGCCATTTCTACGTTCCATGGCCTCTCGGCCTTTCCGCCGACGCCTGCCGATCCCGATGGCCGGGTGGACGTTGAGGGGCTCTGCCGCTTGCTGGCCCCCCTGTGCGAGTCAGGTGTGGCCTCCATCGGCCTTCTCGGCAGCACCGGGATATACGCCTATCTCACGCGCGAGGAGCGGCTGCGGGCCGTCAAGGCGGCGGTCGAATGCGTCAACGGCCGTGTTCCACTCCTCGTCGGCGCCGGCGCCCTGAGGACGGATCATGCCGTGGATCTCGCCAGGGACGCCGAGGCTGCCGGCGCGGATGCGCTTCTGCTTGCGCCTGTTTCCTACACGCCGCTGACCCAGGAAGAGGCCTACCAGCACTTCCTCGCTGTGGCCAAGGCAACCAGACTGCCGCTCTGCATCTACAACAATCCCGGCACGACGCACTTCATCTTCAGCCGCGAGCTTCTGCAGCGCCTCTCCGATGTCGAGACGATCAAGGCGGTGAAAATGCCGCTGCCGGCAGACGGCGATTTGCTTGGCGAGCTTGCGACTTTGCGGGAAAAGACCGATCTCGCGATCGGCTACAGCGGCGATTGGGGTGCGGCGGAGGCACTGCTTGCAGGCGCAGACGCTTGGTACAGCGTTATCGGCGGGCTTCTTCCCCGCGTAGCGCTCGCTCTGACCAAGGCCGCGATCGCCGGCAATGACGGCGAGGCGCGCCGGCTCGATGGTCTTCTGCAGCCGCTCTGGCACGTGTTCAAGGCGTATGGAAGCATTCGCGTGGTCTATATGCTGGCCGAGCATCTCCTTGGCGTTCGGGCGGAGCTTCCCCGGCCGCTCCTGCCGCTCGGGCGGGCGGATCGCCAGCGTGTGCTCGATGCTGCCCGGCCGTTGATCGCGCTGGAGCATCAATCCTTGTTGTAAAGGCTGCTCAGCGGCTTTTTCAGGATGCTTTCACGCAGAGACGGGCCGGGTTCCCGGCGGGTGATCTGCGGCTGGTCGGTCGGCGGCGCCGGCCGAGGAAAGACCGGCTCCTCGCGACGCAGTTCGCGGCGCAGCGCGTCCAGCCGCGGATCGATCGGGGCCGGTTCGGCCGGGTCCAGCCGCGGCGCCTGCGGCAGCAATTCGCGCCGGTAGGATTGGAGTGGCGCCGAAGCCGGTGCCGACGGGGTAACGGGTTTGGCATCGGAAGCATCGTCGGTTTCCTGAGCCTCGTCGAAATCTGGCATGGATGCCGCAACGCTCTGCTGAAAATTCGAAATGTCAGGCCCGACGGTCACCGCCCGCATGCGGGTGACGATCTTGCGCAAATCGACCGTATCGGGATCTTCCTCGCTATGCTTGCTGTTGGCGCTGGCGGCCTTCGGCAGGAGGTTCTCTTCAACACGGGAGAAGCGCATCCGCATCGGCACGCTGATCGCCTCGCCGAAGGCGATCGCCTCACCGTTGCCGATCGAGGAGATGAAGCTCGTCGTCGAGATCGATGAATTCGGGATGGCTGAACGAATGATTTCCTGGTCACGGTCATTGGCAAGGCGCATGGCAAAGAGCGTCGAGCACTGTGACAGGATCGTCTGGTCGAGCTCGCCTGGCCGCTGAGTGATGATGCCCAGCGAGACACCGTATTTACGGCCCTCCTTGGCGATGCGGGCGATCGCCTGGCGCGTAGGGATGAAGCCGAGGTTCGGATCGGACGGGATGTAGCGGTGGGCTTCCTCGCAGACGACGAGCATGTGGATGGCGCCGTCACTCCACAACGCCACTTCGAAAGCCATGCGGCAAAGCACGGAGGCGACCGAATTAACGACTTCGGAGGGAATGCCGGCAAGCTGGAAAGTGCAGATTGGTCTGTTATCTCCGGGGATGCGGAAGATCTGCGCGATGGTATCGGTGATCGTGTCGCTGATCGTGTTGTTGGAGAACATGAAGTGATAGCGCGGATCGTTGATCGCGGCGATGAGGCGCATCTTCAGCGACCGCAGGGAGGGCTTTTCCGCCCGGCCTTCGAGGCGGCCGATGCGCTCGTCGATCAGCGCCAGCAGATCGGCCATGCGGTAGGGAACCGGCGTATCGGCGGTGATCGAGCTCTTTTCCGTCGTGCGGCGCACCAGCGAGTTGTCGCTGCCGCGGAAGGCGCGTTTGGCCTCCGGCATGATGTCGCGCAGCATGTCGAGCTCTTCGGGCACGGGCGGGCGGCCGCGAAACACGACTTCGGCAAATTCCTCCAGCCGCATCAGCCAGAAGGGCAGGTCGAGCGTATCCGTATCGATGGTGACGGCGTGCTTGGGAAAGGCGGCGGCGAATTCATTGTGCGGATCGAGGATCAGCACGCGCAGCTTCGGATCGGCCGCGATCGCCTTGTGCAAAAGTAGCGATACGGCGGTCGACTTGCCGACGCCGGTCGAGCCGACGACGGCGAAATG